>NZ_JBKBLV010000010.1:0-106195 GCF_046295235.1 Tabrizicola flagellatus | reverse complement strand
GAAGGGCTGCAAACGGGCCATCTGCGCATCGGTCAGCCAGAAAAGGTTGCTCATGATCCAGTCTCCCTGCGGAGGCTGAATCACGCCGCGAGCGGATGATCAATGGGTCCTGACCCTAGAAGATGGGTTGTTTGAGTTACTCCAAAGTATTGGGAACCGCCGTCTTTATGGTAGGCAGCTCGAGCGCTTTTTGAAAGCCGCGCGTAGTGTTGTTGATGCCGATGGCCAAGTCCACACTTCAGAGTATGAGTTTATCGAATATCTGCACGACTTGGCCGGCAATATTTGACGAAAGTGTCGAAATGCATGGAAGCAAATGCACGATTCCACACCGTCAGCTTTGCCCAAAGCAAATCTCACCGCGCCCTCCCTCCCGGCCCTCGGCAGCGGCCTCGGGCGTTCGACGCTGAAAACGGTCCACTGGACCGTTTTCGCCCCGGCAAGCCGGGGCCGCGTCTCACCCCCCGCATGCCGGTCGCGGTCAGCCTTGCACCCCGGCGTCCCGACGCGCCTCCCCTCCCCCTCGTGGGGAGGGGATGGGGGTGGGGGGCAACCCGGCGTCACACTTCCCCAATGTCACCCCCGAAATCATCCTTGCCGCCCGGTAAACTCCCACGACCAACCCATTGCGATCAAACAACAATCCGGAAATGTCCACCGTGGACACTTGCCTGCCCGCGCCCGACCCGCTAGGAAACCCGGGACCCCATTGGCAAAGGCCCGAAGATGCGTCTGTCCCGCTACTTCCTCCCCGTCCTCAAGGAAAACCCCGCCGAGGCGCAGATCGTCAGCCACCGCTACATGCTGCGGGCCGGCATGATCAAGCAGCAGGCCGCCGGCATCTATTCCTGGCTGCCGCTCGGCTACCGGGTCCTGCGTCGGATCGAGGAGATCGTCCACCAGGAACAGATCCGCGCCGGGCACATCCCGCTTCTCATGCCGACGATCCAGCCCGCCGACCTCTGGCGCGAGTCGGGCCGGTATGGCGACTACGGCGAGGAGATGCTGCGCATCACCGACCGCCAGAAGCGCGAGCTTCTCTACGGCCCCACGAACGAGGAGATGATCACCGACATCTTCCGGTCCCATGTGAACAGCTACAAGGACCTGCCGCTGACGCTCTACCACATCCAGTGGAAGTTCCGCGACGAGATGCGGCCGCGCTTCGGCGTGATGCGCGGGCGCGAGTTCCTGATGAAGGACGGCTACAACTTCGACGTGGACAAGGAAGCGGCGCTGCATGCCTACAACCGCCACATGGTCAGCTATCTGCGCACCTACGAACGCATGGGCCTGACCGCGATCCCGATGCGCGCGGCTTCGGGCCCGATCGGCGGCGACAACACGCATGAATTCCTGGTGCTGGCGCAGACCGGCGAGTCCGAGGTCTTCTACGACGACCGCGTGACGCAGCTGAAACTGGGCCAGCGGGACATCGACTACGACGACCGCGCCCAGGTGGCGAAAGTCTGCGAGGAGTTCACCACCCTCTACGCCCGCACCGACGAAACCCATGACGAGGCGATCTTCGCCCAGGTGCCCGAAGCCCACCGCAAGGTCGGCCGCGGCATTGAGGTCGGGCAGATCTTCTACTTCGGCACCAAGTATTCCGCCGCGATGGGGGCCGAGGTGACGACCGCCGAGGGCACCAAGGTCCCGGTCGAGATGGGCAGCCACGGGATCGGCGTCAGCCGCCTCCTGGGCGCGATCATCGAGGCAAGCCACGACGACAAGGGCATCATCTGGCCGGAAGGCGTGACGCCTTTCCCGGTCGGGATCGTGAACCTCAAGCAGGGCGACAGCGCGGCCGATGCGGCCTGCGAAGGGCTTTACAAGGCCCTCGCCGCCAAGGGGCTTGAGGCGCTGTATGACGACCGCGACGAACGGGCGGGGGCGAAGTTCGCCACGATGGACCTGATCGGCCTGCCCTGGCGGATCACCGTCGGGCCGCGGGGCCTGGCGAACGGGGTGGTGGAACTGACCTGCCGCCGCACAGGCGAATCCGAGGAGGTCTCCCCGGAGGCCGCCGTCGACCGGATCGCGCAGATCTACGCCGGGCGCTGATGGAACGGGTCGCGGCCGCGCTGTACGGCCTCGACCTTATGTTCCTTCTGTCGTTCCAGGTGCTGAACCGGGACCAGCGGCCCTTTGCCAAGCCCGTCAGCGAATACGGCCTTGGCCGCACGGCGCGGCTGTTCCGTATCTACCTGGTCGCGGGCTGCATCGCGCCACCGATCCTGGCCTGGCAGGTCCATGTCTCTGGCGAGCCGGACTTTCCGCTGGCCGTCACGGTCTACCTTGCGCTCGTCGCGCTGGGGCGGCTGGGGATCGCGATCTGGCAGAACGACCCGCACGGCACCCGCCGCACCCGGCGGGGGAACCTGCACCGGGCCGCGACGCTGCTGGCCTTCACCGCGGCCTACATGGCGGTGGTCGAGGCGACGCCGCATCTGGTGGCCCTGCACGAGGGCTGGCGGTCGGTGGGCGACGAGGTCCTGAAACTGGTCATCAGCGCGGCCTTCCTGGCCGTGGTCCTGACCACCTCGCCCGGCCTTCGCCCCTGGTTCGGGCTGGCGGAGCGGGTGTTCCTGTATGCAACGGCACTGTGGTTCCTGCTGGCCACGCTGACCCTACCGCCGCTTTAGTCGTCTCAACGCCCCGGGCCGCGAACGGCGCGCCGATGTCGCGCCGGTGGTCAGTCCATCGTCACGACCAAATTGCCGGGCTTGTGAAAGCTCTCGGCGATGGCATGGGCTTCGGCCAGCCGTTCGAAAGGCAGGACAGGTCCAAGCGCAGGCGTGTAGCCCCCGGCACGATGCAGCGCGACCAGGCGACGCATCGACGGCAGGTCGTCCTTGTTGGAACCGGTGATGATCCGGCGCCCCTCCCGGACCGGCCGCAGGCTCGCCCCCAAGAACTCGGCCAGGCTGGCGGTGATCTGCACATAGCGGCCGCCGGGGGCGAGCAGCGGCCACGCGCCCGCCCTACCAAGCCGGCCCATCACGTCGAGGATCACGTCGAATGGCCCCGGCGGCGGGGCATCGCGGTAATCGGTCACCGCCTCTGCCCCCAGATCGCGGGCCAGAGGATGGTTGACATGCGAGGCCGTCGCACTGACCTCTGCCCCTAGGTGCCGCCCGATCTGCACCGCCGCCCCGCCGACCGCGCCCGTGGCACCGCAGACCAGAAGTCGCTCTCCCGGCGCAAGCTTCGCCCGGTCGATCAGGAACTCGGCTGCGGTCAGCCCGCCGAAGAAGAAGGCCGCGCCGGTCAGGTGGTTCAGCGTCTCGGGCAGGGGCAGGATCCGGCCATCGGCGCGGATCACCAGATGGTCGCGGTGCGCTCCGCCCTTGAAGCCGGTCAGGCCGAAGACCCTCTGCCCCGGCGTGAAACCGGCGACACCGGGGCCAAGGGCCGCAACCTCGCCCGAGAAGGCCCAGCCAGGGGCGACACGCGGGCGGGTCAGGCCGATCGCAAGCCGCAGCATCGGCCCCAGCCCGCGTGGCACGCGGCCAGAGCGCAGACGGGCGTCGCCGGCCGTGACCGGGGCGGCGTGGACGCGGACCAGCACCTCTCCGGCCGCGGGGACCGGGACCGCGGCCTCGCGGATGACGATGGTTTCCGGCCCGCCATAGGCGGTGTAACTGGCGACCCTCATGCCGGCCTCCGCGACAGAGGGCGAGAAGGCCGGCGCAGGATCAGTTCGGCGATGCCGATGGTCATGGCCCAGGCACCGATGAACAGGATGTCGGCGGCGATCCCATCCGGCGCCCGTCCCGCAAGGACGTAGATCGGGAAGAACACCAGCGCGATGGCCCCCGACCCCATGCCGATCGCATAGGCACGGATGATCCAGGCGCGATGGCGCGGGATGTCACCATCCCGGATCGCCGCCATCGCGCAGGCAAGCGCGGCCAGCAGCGCCAGACCGAACAGGCCGCGCGCACCTTCGGCCAGCGGCGTCCGCACATGCGCCACCTGCGCCAGAAGCGCCAGGCCCGACAGGCCCAGAACCGCACCGGAAATCACGAAGATCCGGCCCGCCAGCCGGTGCAGCGCCCCGAAGCGGTGGCGCAACGCCCGGACAAATTGCAGCGGTCCGGTGACGCCGAAGGCCACCGCCGTCAGGACATGGGCGAACCAGGCGACCGGGGCGACGGCCAGGCGCGCGCTGTCCTCGGGATAGGTGCCGGTGGGGATCTGGACGACCTCGACCAGCGCGATCAGCACCGGGACGGCGCTGAAGACGGCAAGGCCGAAGGCAAGCGGGTTCGGCCGCTGAAACAGGCGGATCATGGCGGTCTCCTGGAAGAATCGGGTCAGTCGTCGTGGAAGGTGAAGACGTCCTCCAGCCCGACCCCGAAGGTGCGGGCGATGCGGAAGGCAAGTTCGAGCGTCGGGAAATACTTGCCGTTCTCGATGGCGAGGATGGTCTGCCGGGTGACTCCCACCCGGTCGGCAAGGTCCTTCTGCGTCATTTCCCCGGCGTCGAAGCGCAGGCGGCGGATGCGGTTCTCGATGCGGCCGGCGGGACGGGCCATCTCAGGCCCCGCGCCGGTAGAGCATCACCTTGGCCGCGTCCTTGAAGGCCTCGGACAGAAGGCACAGCGCCAGGACCGTGTTCATCGCCTTGAACGCGGTATCGCCAAGGGCGAGGCCCACGATGATTCCCAGAAGCCCGAAGGACAACAGATACCAGGCCCAGGTCAGCGCGCGGCGGTCGATGTCGCGGTCGCGCTCGTCGCGGCGGTCGTCGGGCTTTTCGCCGGTCAGGATGCCGTGCAGGACGGCGGACAGGATGGCCACCGCGATCGCGATGCCGATCGACCAGCCGATCAGCAGCAGAACCGACCGCGCCCAGAGCCTCAGCCCCTCGGGCCCGTCGAAGGCCCCGGCGGCCGTCTGGCCGGACAGCTGCCACAGGAACAGGACGATCACGATCAGGCTGGTGACCAGACCGGACAGGGCTTCGCGCTCGCCATAGGACATCGGGGCCTCCATTCTTGTCGGCTTGGTATGCCAGGGCAGACATGGAGTAAAGATTATTTTACATTGTGTCAGGCTTTCCATACCTGCCGTCACGGATTGACCCCGCCCCGCGCTCTGCCTAGCCTGCGGCGCAGACAAGCGGAGGCGGCATGGCACGGGCACTGGTCACCTGGGGCGGATGGGAGGGGCACGAGCCCGAGAAGGTCGGCCCGATGTTTGCCGACTGGCTGCGCACGGCGGGGATGGAGGTCACGCTCACCGACAGCCTCGCCTGCTTTGACGATGCCGAAGCGGTCAGGGGGTATGACCTGATCGTGCCGGTCTGGACCATGTCGAAGATCGCCAAGGAACAGGCGCTGAACGTCTGCGCCGCCGTTGCGGCGGGCACCGGGATCGCGGGTTGCCACGGCGGCATGTGCGATGCCTTCCGCGAGAATGTGGACTGGCAGTTCCTGACCGGCGCGCAATGGGTAGCGCATCCGGGGAACGACGGTGTGGAATACGGCGTCCGCATCGTCTCGGACGACCCGCTGGTGGCGGGGGTGGGCGATTTCACGGTGAAGACCGAACAGTATTACCTGCATGTCGATCCCGTGGTGAAGGTCCATGCGGTCTGCGACTTCCCGGTGGTGGACGGGCCGCATGCGGTGAACGGACCCGTCGCGATGCCGGTCGTCTTCACCAAGGGCTATGGCGCGGGGCGGGTCTATTACAACGCGCTCGGCCACCAGAAGAATGTCATCGACCATGGCCCGGCGGCCGAGCTGATGCGGCGCGGCCTGCTCTGGGCGGCGCGGCGGGGCTGACATTACGTCACATCAGGCGAAGGTGACTTGGCCTTGCGCCTTGTCCCGGTCATGCTTTGGCAACATTTGCCTGCAAGACTGGTGCCATGACCCTGCCCGCCGATCATCACCGCATGACCAAACGCGATCTGTCGCTGGCCGAACTGCTGGCCGACGGCATCGTGCATGCGCTGGCGCTTCTGGCCGGGCTGATCGCCTTTCCGCTGCTTCTCTTCCATGGGCTTCAGAACGCGGGGCCGGGCACCTTTGCGGCGCTGACGGTCTATGCGGCGGGGTTCTTCCTGATGTGGGGCTTTTCGCTGGCCTACAACATGACGCCGCCCTCGGCGCTGAAGTGGCTTCTGCGGCGGTTCGACCATTCGATGATCTACGTCATGATCGCCGGCACCTACACCGCCGTCATCCCGCATCTGGACAGCCCCGCCTGGGCCTGGACGCTGGGCGCCGTGGTCTGGACCGGGGCGGCACTGGGGATCGTCGTCAAGGTCGCCCTGCCCGGCCGCTATGACAGGCTGTCGATCCTGGCCTATGTGCTCCTGGGCTGGGTGGGGGTGATCGCCGCCGGCCCGGTGATCGCGGCGCTGCCCACCGCCTCGCTCTGGCTGCTGGTGGCGGGCGGGGTGACTTATGTGTCAGGCGTGGCCTTCTATGTCTGGGAACGGCTGCGCTTCCAGAACGCGATCTGGCACCTTTTCGTCGCCGTGGCCGCCGCGCTGCATTTCGCCGCCATCGCCGTCGCCGTCGCCTGAAGGCGGACCGTCCGTGCGGGGTTGACATCCCCCGGCCCTCGCGATGCTCTGGCCCGCGATGCGCCCCCATGACAACCGCGCCTGGTTCCTGATCGCCCCGGCCTGCCTGCTTCTGGCGCTGGTCGGAGGGCTGCCCTTGCTCGCGGTCGTCAACTACGGCTTCCACGACATCTTCACCCTGTCGGACGTGCACTGGGTGGGGGTGCAGTGGTTCGCCGACATCCTGGGATCGGACCGCTTTCTCGCCTCGCTGGGGCGGAGCCTCCTCTTCTCCGCCCTCGCGCTGGCGATCCAGGTGCCGTTGGGGATCGCGGTGGCGCTGCTGCTCATGGGCTACGGGCGGCACGCGGTCTGGGGGCTGATGCTGGTCGCGCTGCCGCTGGTCGTGCCCTGGAACATGATCCCCATGCTCTGGCTCGGGCTGGTGCAGCCCCAGACCGGGCTGATCGGGCCGGGGCTCGCTGCGCTGGGCTTCGACTGGAAGTTCACCGGCTCGCACAGCTGGGCACTGATCCTGACGATGGACACCTGGCACTGGCTGGGCCTGGTCGTGGTCCTGGCCTATGCCGGCCTTTTCGCCATCCCACCCGCCTTCCGCCAGGCCGCGGCCATCGACGGCGCCTCGCGCTGGTCGGTGTTCCGGCACATCGAACTGCCGCGGCTCGGCGGCGCGCTGGCCATCGTGTTCCTCCTGCGCTTCGTGGACAGCTTCATGATCTACACCGAGGCCTTCGCGATCAACGCCGGCGGCCCGCAGGACGCGACCCGCTTCCTGTCGATCGAGCTCGGCGAGGAAATCAAGGGCTTCTCCTATGGCCAGGCCGCCGCGCGCGCGACGCTCTACTTCCTGATCGTGCTGGCCGTGGTCTGGGCCTTCGTCGCCGCCACCCGCAGGCGCGAGGCATGATTCGCGCGCTCGCCCTTCTGGCACTCGCCGGCTTCATCCTCCTGCCCCTCGCCCAGGCGGTGATCCTGAGCCTGACCGCCACCCTGCCGACCGGGACGGTGGCCGAGGGCAGCCTGGGCCTGATGAACTATCGCAACGTGCTGGCCACGCCGGAACTCCGCGCGGCGATGGTCAATTCCTTCGTCTATGTCGTGCTGAACGTGGCGCTCTGCCTTGCCATCGCCCTGCCCGCGGCCTATGCGCTCGCCCGCTTCCGCTTCACGGGCGACCGGCATTTCCTCATGGCGATCCTCGTCTTCCGCGTCACCCCGCCGGTGGTGCTGTCGCTGCCGATCTTCATCCTGTTCAGCCGCTTCGGCCTGGTGAACTCTCCCGTCGGGATCGCGCTGGTGCATTGCCTCTTCAACCTGCCCGTCGCCATCTGGATCCTGGAAAGCTTCATCCGCGCCGTCCCGAGGGAGTTCGACGAGACCGCCTGGCTCGACGGCCATTCCGGCCCTTCCTTCTTCTTCCGCCACCTGATCCCGCAGATCGCGCCGGGCATCGGCGTCGCGGCCTTCTTCTGCTTCATCTTCTCCTGGGTCGAGGTGGTCTTCGCCCGCATCCTGACAGTCACGGGGGGCAAGCCGATCACCATGGCGATCCAGGCGATGTTCGGCTTTCAGATCGACATCGGCAAGGTGATGGCGATGACCTGCCTGTCGCTGGTGCCGGGCGTGGCGATGATCTGGTTCGTCCGCCGTCACCTCGCACGCGGCTTCACGCTGCGGGCATGACCCGGAATTCTTCGGCGAAGAATTCCGGGTCATGCCGCCTTCAGCCCGCCGCCCAGCAGGTCCTCGACGAAAATGGCTGCAAACTGCGCGCGGCCCGAGACGCCCGCCTTGGAGTAGATCCGCGTCAGCTGCGCCCGCACCGTTCCCTGAGCCGCGCCGCGCAGCTCGGCGATCTCGGCCACGTCAAGCCCCTTCAGTGCCAGAAGGCCGACATCGCGTTCGGCCGGCGTCAGCGCCCAGGCGTCGAACTGGCCCTCGATCACTTCTGACAGGGCCCCGCGCGCCACGGCCAGCGCCTGCTCCTGCGAGCGCAGAAGCTCGATCGTCCGGCGCAGCGCGAAGGTGCCGAGGATCACCCCCAGCACCAGTGCGGCGGTGACGATGGCCTCGAAGATGAAATGCGCCGAGGCCGGGGCTTCCCGCAGATCGGCGATCACGTCGCCGACGTAGAACACCGTGCCGAGCGTCTGGATCACGAGGAAGATCGAGAGCGCCACGATCTGGCGGCGCCCCGAGACCAGGATGTCCGGGCCGAAGCTCATCGCTGCCGCTTGCCGATCAGCATCGCGGCCACAAGGTTCCGCCGCTTAGCGCGGCTTTCCAGGGCCACCCCGGCGACATGCAGGGCCGCCAGGATCAGCAACAGGTTCGCTGCCACGTCGTGCACCTCCTTGGCTGCCTTTCCGAGGGATTCGTCCTCGTCGGACGCGCCTTCCCCTTCACGGATCAAAGCAGACCAGTCGCCGGATGCAACTGCCGCCTTGTCCGCGGCGACCTGCATCGGTGTCGCACCGCCGGTCATGACCAGCCCGGTGATCGTGACGACCGCCAGCGTGGCCCAGAATGCATAGGCCATCAGGGCCCCGGCCGGGTTGTGCGAGGGGTAGTGCCGCACCCGACCGGCGGCCAGCTGGCGCAGATGGCGCAGGGCCGCCAGCGGGTTCGGCGGAAAGGCCGAGAAGCGGGCCTCGACCGGGCCGAGCACCCCCCAGACCATCCGCAGGAGCAGAAGCGCCATGACGATCCAGCCGACCGTGACGTGCAACACGCTTCCGCCTTCATCGAGCAGCGCGTTCAGCAGCACGGAAGCGGCAATGCCCCAATGCGTGACGCGCACGACGGGATCCCACAGCGTGGGCGGGGTCTCGGCGGCCGTTCCGGCCAGGATCCGGGGGGAGGCCATGTCAGTCCTTTTCCTTGATCTCGGTGACCTTGCCCGACGCCGGGTCGATATAGACCTCCATCAGCTTGCCGGTGGCGGCGTCCGTGCACTGGGCTTCGACCTTGCCGCCCTCGGCCTCAAAGCTTTTCACCGGGCAGCCGGCCTTTTCCAGGGCCGCCTTGGCGGTTTCGGCATCCGTGCCGATCATGTCGCCGACGGCAGGCATAGCCAGCGCGGCAACCGGTGCGGCCAGCGGCAGGGCCGCGAAAACGATCATCGAGAGGAACCTGTTCTTCATCGTCTTGCCTTTCGGTTGGGCCTGCCCGCTTCGGCAGGCCGGACCCGGGACACCGCGTCCCGGATGCCGCTTCCTGACCCGGACGGCACGGCGCGGCCATCCCGGGGCCGCTTACCCCGTGTGTCCTAAGCGCCGGCTGACAGCGGCTTTCCGCCGGCCCTCCCCTTGCGCGCCTGCCCGCCACCGGCGATATGAGGGGACACGCCAGAAGGACCGCCCGCATGGCATTGGCCACGAAAGACCAGATCCGTTACTGGGCAATCGCCGCGGCGGTGTTCCTGGTGCTGCTCTGGCTTCTCGGCAACGTGCTTCTGCCCTTCATCGTCGGCGGGGCCATCGCCTATTTCCTCGATCCCGTCGCCGACCGGCTGGAGCGGATGGGCCTCAGCCGGGTCGCCGCAACCTCGGTCATCTCGCTTTTGGCGCTGCTGCTGGTCGTGCTCATGGTCCTGGCCGTAATCCCGACGCTGGTGAACCAGCTGAAGGCCCTGGTCAACGCCGCGCCCGACATCAGCCGCCAGTTGCAGGACTTCCTGCTGCAACGGTTCCCCGACCTGGCCGATTCCACCTCGACCATCCGGCAGACGCTGTCCGAGATCGGCCTGGCCATCCAGGCCCGGGGAGCCGAGCTGGCACAGGGCATCCTGTCCTCGGCGCTGGGGGTGATCTCGGTCGTCCTGTTCGTCGTCGTCGTGCCGGTGGTGGCCTTCTACCTGTTGCTCGACTGGGACAAGATGGTGGCCCGGATCGATTCGATGCTGCCGCTGGACCACGCCCCCACGATCCGCCGCCTCGCGCGCGAGATCGACGCGGTGCTGGCGGGCTTCGTGCGCGGCCAGGTCTCGGTCTGCATCACGCTGGGCACCTTCTACGCGATAGCCCTGATGGCGGCCGGCCTGCAATTCGGCGTCATCGTCGGCGCGATTGCCGGGGCCATCACCTTCATTCCCTATGTCGGCTCGATCGTCGGCGGGGTCCTGGCCATCGGGCTGGCGCTGTTCCAGTTCTGGGGCGACTGGTTGCAGATCGGACTGATCGCGGCGATCTTCGCCATCGGCCAGTTCGTCGAGGGCAACATCCTGACTCCGCGTCTCGTGGGAAAGTCGGTCGGCTTGCACCCGGTCTGGCTCCTGTTCGCTCTGTCGGCCTTCGGAACCATCTTCGGCTTCGTCGGCATGCTGGTCGCGGTGCCGGTCGCCGCCTCGATCGGGGTTCTGACCCGCTTTGCGATCGAGCAATACCGGGCGAGCCTGCTCTATCAGGGCCGGGCCGGGCTCGCGGCGCAAGGCCCAAGCTTCACCGTCGCGGCCGAGGCTCCGAAGCGTCGCCGCAAGCAGAAGGCGGGATCTGCCGGCGCGGATGCCGCGCGCCCCGACACCGCCGGACCGGGCCCCGGCGCGTGATCCGCCAGCTGGCCTTCGACCTGCCGGCCGCCGAGGCGATGACCCGCGATGCGTTCTTCGTCGCGCCGTCGAACGCGCTTGCCTTGCAGATCGTCGAACACTGGCAGGACTGGCCAGGCCGGAAGCTGCTGATCCTCGGCCCCGAGGGGTCGGGCAAGACCCATCTCGCCCATGTCTGGGCCGCGCTGGCCGGGGCCGAGATCCTGGCGGCCGAGGCGCTGGCCGAAACCGACCTTGCCGCCCTGTCCGGCCGCCCCGTGGTGGTCGAGGACGCAGACCGCGTCGGACCGGCCGAGACCCGCCTCTTCCACCTGCATAACCTGGCCACCTCGGGCGCGGCCCTGCTCATGACCGCGCGCAGGCCACCGCGCGACTGGGGCCTCGGCCTGCCCGACCTGCTCAGCCGGATGCAGGCCACCCAGATCGCCCGGCTGGAGGCGCCCGACGACGCGCTCTTGTCCGCCGTGCTGGTCAAGCTGTTCGCCGACCGGCAGGTCGCGGTGCCCGGCAACCTGATCCCCTACCTGGTCAGCCGGATGCCCCGGTCGATCGGCGCCGCGCGGGCGCTGGTGGCCGCGCTCGACGCCCGTGCCCTGGCCGAGGGTCGGCCGATCACCCGTGCGCTGGCCGCAGCCTTTCTGGACAGGGCCGAGCAGGAGTGAAAGACTGTCACGATAGCTTCACGAACCGCACGGCATATGCCCGTCATGACCCAGGCCGATTTCCTCCACTCCGCCTTCCCCGCCCCCGTCGAGCTTCCCTTCGCGGAAACCGCCGGCCCGGGCCGCTTCTTCAACCGCGAACTGTCCTGGCTGGCCTTCAACTGGCGCGTCCTGGAAGAGGCCGCTAACCCGGCGGTGCCGCTTCTGGAACGGCTGCGCTTCCTGTCGATCTCGGCCACCAACCTGGACGAGTTCTACACCGTCCGCGTGGCCGGCCTGCGCGCTCTGGTGCGCACCGGAAATGCCACCCTGTCCGAGGACGGCCGCAGCCCGGCCGAGCAGCTGCACCTGATCAATGCCGACGCGCGGCGGCTGATGCAGACCCAGCAGACCACCTTCAACCGTCTGCGCAAGGAGATGGAGACCGAGGGCATCAGCATCGTGTCGCGCTCCAGGCTGAACGCGCGCGACCTGAAGCACCTCGAGTCGCATTTCCTGTCGAACGTCTTTCCGGTGCTGTCGCCGCTGGCCATCGACCCCGCGCACCCGTTCCCCTTCATACCGAACACCGGCTTCAGCCTGGCGCTGGAACTGGAACGGGTAACGGACCACCGCCAGCTGAAGGCGCTCCTGCCCGTGCCCCAGCAGATCGCCCGCTTCGTCCCCCTGCCGGGGAAAGAGGGCGAATACCGCTTTCTGCCGCTGGAAGAGCTCTTGCTCCTGCACCTCGACATGCTGTTCCCCGGCTATACCGACCGGGGCCATTGCACCTTCCGCGTGCTGCGCGACAGCGACCTCGAGGTCGAGGACGAGGCCGAGGATCTGGTCCGCGAATTCGAGACCGCGCTGAAACGCCGCCGCCGGGGCGAGGTCATCCGGTTGAAGCTGTCTGCAGGCGCACCCGAGGAACTGCGCGCGCTGATCATGGAGGAACTCGCCGTCACCGAGGACGAGGTGGTCGAGGTCAAGGGCCTCCTGGGTGTCGCGGACCTGAAGGAACTGATCCTGCCCAGCCGCAAGGACCTGATGTGGCCTCCCTTCACGCCGCGCGTGCCGGAACGGGTGACGGATCACGACGGCGACATGTTCGCCGCGATCCGGCAGAAGGACATGCTGCTGCATCACCCCTACGAGACCTTCGACATGGTCATCCGCTTCCTGGAACAGGCGGCGCGCGACCCGAACGTGCTGGCGATCAAGCAGACGCTCTACCGCACCTCCTGGGACAGCCCGATCGTCTCGGCGCTCTGCGAGGCGGCGGAATCGGGCAAGTCGGTCACCGCGCTGGTGGAACTGAAGGCCCGCTTCGATGAGGCCGCGAACATCCGCCAGTCGCGCCGGCTGGAACGCGCGGGCGCCCATGTCGTCTATGGCTTCGTCAACTACAAGACCCACGCCAAGATCAGCACGGTCGTCCGGCGCGAGGGCGACCACCTGGTGACCTATACCCATTACGGCACCGGCAACTACCATCCGATCACCGCGCGGATCTACACCGACCTGTCTTTCTTCACCTGCGACCCCGCGCTCGGCCGCGACGCGACCAAGGTTTTCAACTACCTCTCGGGCTATGTGCAGCCGCAGGGGCTGGAGAACCTGGCCATCTCGCCCATCACGCTGAAGCCGCGGCTCCTGGAGCTGATCGCGGCCGAGGCCGACCACGCCCGCGCCGGCCGCCCGGCCGAGATCTGGGCCAAGATGAACAGCCTGATCGAACCCGACGTGATCGACGCGCTCTATGCCGCCAGCCAGGCAGGGGTGAAGATCAGCCTGGTTATCCGCGGCATCTGCGGGCTGCGGCCGGGGATCAAGGGCCTGTCGGAAAACATCCGCGTCAAGTCGATCGTCGGGCGTTTCCTCGAACATTCCCGGATCGTCTGTTTCGGCAACGGTCACGGCCTGCCTGCCAAGAAGGCGCGGGTGTTCTTCTCCTCGGCCGACTGGATGGGCCGCAATCTCACCCGCCGGGTGGAAACCCTGGTCGAGGCGCTGAACCCCACGGTAAAAAGCCAGATCCTGTCGCAGATCATGGCCGCCAACCTGCAGGACGAGGCGCAAAGCTGGATCCTCGCGCCGGACGGCACCTATGCCCGCGACCTGGGCGGCGAAGGGGCAAAGCTGTTCAACTGCCACCAGTTCTTCATGGAAAACCCCTCGCTCTCGGGGCGGGGCACGGCGGGCGCCAAGGATGCGCCCCGGCTGATCCCGGTCAAGGATGACGATGCCGGCAGCGCCGTGGCGGACGCTGCGCAATAGCGCCAAATTCCCTCTAAGGAATTTGCAAATCTCTTCGGACAGATTTGGCCCCGCTCAGACCCCCGCGCCCGGGTCGCGCAGCATCTGCAACCGCCCTGCCGCGGCGCGGGCGAAGGTGCGCAGCACCAGCTTGCGCCGCGCCCCCGCCAGCGGGGTCTCGGGCGCCATCCGCACCACCTCGGCGTCATAGGCATCGGCCAGGATCAGGCCGGTGCCCTCGGGCAGAAGCTCGACCGGGAAATCGGCGTCCACCGCCCAGAAGAACCGGTCGCACCAGTCAAGATAGCCCTGCCACTTGCGGTCGGCGCGGAAATCGGCCCGGCCCGACTTGCACTCCACCACCCAGACCTCGCCCTTCGGCCCCAGCGCCATCACGTCCACCCGCAGGCCGGGGGCGGGGATCAGTTCCTCGACGCAGACGAAATCCAGCGCGCGCAGGCCACGGCAGACGCCCCTTTGCAGGCGCTGGCCCGGAAGGGCGGGCAGGATCTCGGGACTATCGACCGGCATGTCCATGTGCCAATCATGAACCAAAGGTGAACATCTGTCCAGCGGCCGGTCACCCCAAGAATTTTCGCCGAAAGTTCTTGGGCCCGCCCTTGGCTTGCAGCTCCGCCGCGCGCGCCCTATGTTCCGGGGTGGCGGGTTCTGCTCCTCGCGTGCGGGGCCAATTTTCCAGTGGCCGATAAGCAAGCGAACGGGGGCTGGCTCTGCCTGGATCCTGGTCCAGGTATCTGGCGCCCACCTGAGACCTCTGGCTCTCGGGAAAACCCCGGTCCTCACGGTTGCTGCGGGCCCGCCACCCGCAAAGGAAAACGGGGCAGGTCGCCCTGCCCCGTCCCCGCCGCGATCAGGCGAGGGAAATCAGAACCCGATCACCAGCGAGACACCAAGACGGTTGTCGGTCTTGATGCCGCGGGCATCGTTGTAGTCGGTCAGATAGCTGACCCGGGTGGACAGCGTGTCCGACATCTTGAAGTTCACGCCGAAGTCGTTGTTGGCCCGCAGCGCGGTGTCCGAGGACAGGATGTCGGTGTCGTTGGTCAGGAAGACCGCGTCCGAGATCTGGTAGTAGAACCGCGAGGCGGCCAGGTAGCCGGTCTCGGTCTCGGAATTGCCAAGCCCGTCCTTCAGGTAGCTCACGCCGATACCGGCCTGCACACGCCAGGCCATGTCGGGGGTGTTCACCACCCGGTAGCCCGGACCGAAGCCGATGAAGCCGTCGCGGGCGATCTCGTCGGCGGTCGAGGCGAGGCCATCGCGCTGCACGCGGCCCAGACCGAACAGGTAGAAGCGGTCGTTCAGATAGTAGTTCGCGTCATAAACCGCGAAGAGGTCCTCCTTGGTCTTGACCCCGGCGTCCTCGGCGAAGTCGGCGGCGACACCGAAGGTTTGCACCCAGTTGCCTTCCGCATAGCGCAGGCGGGCACCGAGGTTGAACTCCTGGCTTTCGGTGTTGCCGGTGCGGGCGACATAGCCCAGCGAGGCGCTGCCGCTGAAGCCGGGCTTGAACTCGGGGAAGCCGAACCGCGCCGCGTCGTTCGACCGCGCCATGTCCTCGGCCACGTCCTCTTCGATGTCGGTGATGCGGTCGTCCAGGTTCTGGATGCCGGTGATATCCTGCGCCAGGGCCGGCATGACGGCCAGCACGGCCAGGGCGGGGACGGTCAGGAACAGATGCTTTTTCATCGTCAAACCTCATTCTCTGCAAGCGGGACCGGGATGGTCGCGCTTCGGTGAGGCAGAGATAAGCCGCTGATAACGCTAAGAAAAATTTGGAATACTTGAGGGGGTCTCAAGAATTTCTCGTGTGCTGCAAGCCTTGAACACGGGCACCGGCCGCTTAGGGACCGGGGCGGTGCCGGGAAAACGCCCGGAAATCAGCGCGATGCCCGGCCCGCCCCTTCTGGCCTAAAGCTGCTCCATCACCTCGCTGGCGTCCTCGCGCACCAGTGCCAGCGTCTCGGCCAGTGCCCTTGCCGCAACACTGCGCAACTCTTCGTCGGTGTCCTCGCGCCAGACGGCCCAGGACACCAGCGAGAATCCGGGCGCGTCCTGCACCGCGAACAGCTGCCCCGTCTCCAGCGAGGCATGGGCCAGCCGCGTCGGGATATAGGCCGCGCAGGGGCGCGAGCGCAGGAACCAGGCAGCCATGGCCCCGTCGCTCAGCGTCAGGCGCGGGTTGGCCAGGCCCGGCAGGGCGGCTTCGTGAAACCGCAGGAACTCCGGCCCCCAGTCCACCAGCGTATAGGCGGCGGCGACGCTTTCCACCGTCGCCTCGGGCCAGGGGCAGACCATGACCAGCTGTTCCTCGATCAGCCGTTCGGAATGCAGGCCCGGCCGGTCCAGCGGCCCGTGGGTCAGCATGGCCTGCACCTCGCCCGACAGCGCCATCTGCACCAGCCCGTCGGGTTCGGCCAGCACGGCGCGAATCTCCAGCTCGGGATGGCCCTCGCGCAGCCGGTCGATCCAGCGGAAGCCGAACCGCGGCCAGAGCGTGCTTTCCGCCCCGATCGCCAGCGTCCGCGCGCGTTCGTCCAGCGTGCTGACCCGCTGTCGTGCCTGTTCCCAGTTGCGCAGGATCATGGTGGCGAACCCGCGGAACTCGCGCCCCGCCGCCGTCAGAACCACGCCCGCCTTCGTCCGTTCGAAGAGGGGACGGCCCAGCTGGTCCTCCAGCCGCTGGATGCGCAGCGACACGGCAGATTGCGTCACGAACAGCCGGCCGGCGGCGGCACCGAAGGATCCGGTGGCCGCGACTTCGAGGAAGGTCTTTATCAGTTGCAGGTCCACGAAAACGCACTCCCAGACGACACGTGCCGGGACAGCTGCATCATTTTTCGCGAAAGCCAAGCCCCGAAGCTTGCGGTCCCGGGCTCCCTGCCCAATTCCCTCAAGTCGGATCACGCCCGGACAAACGGACGAAACCTGCCGAAGCAAATCGTGAGATGTCGGGGATCAGCGCCCCGTGCGACGGGCCGCGACCGGCACCGGCACTTGCACTGGCACGGCGACAGGCTCACGAACCCCGCGACCGCCGCCCGGGCCGTCCTCGGCCTCGGCCATCCCCATGACCCGGAAGGCAAACTGGACGGCCGAAAAAACGATCCCGTTGAAGACGACCAACATGGCCACCGCGACCCAGCCCATGCTGGAGGCCTTGACCAGATGTCCCAGTCCGGCAACGTCCAGCCACAGAAGGCCAGCGGTGAACCCTGCCGAGATCGCGAAGCCAAGGGCAACGCTCTGGATATAAAGGCGGACGAGCTTGGGCATGGCAACCTCCTGCGATGCTACGAGGTTAGGCACGGTAAGCCGACTTGCCAAGCCCCGCGTCACCCGTTGCGCGATTCCGCCGCAGGGGCAGGTCGACTGGTGAACAGAAAAGTGGCTGCCTGATGCAGATCATTTTGTTCGGCCTCTGTCGGCACCATATTGTTAGACATGACATTGGACCGTCGATCCAGGAGGACCTGACATGAAAGTTGCCGATACCTTGTTCTGCATTGCCGACGACCACAGCTTTCGGCTGTTGCGTGGCGGTCCCGGCCGGATGCAGGCCGTGCAGGCGGCCGATGCGGCGGATTTCCCCGATGTCTCGAAGGCGCTGACCGAGCCTGGCCGCAATCGGGCGGTCGGGGTCAGCTTTACCCACGAAACCGGTGCCGCGATCGAGGTGGAACGCCCGCGGCTTGCAAAGCACATCGTCGCGGCGATGCAGGCCGAATGGAAGAAGGGCGGCGCCGACCGCATCGTGGTGGTCGCCGCCCCGAAGATGCTGGGAGAGCTGCGCAAGGCCATGCCGAAGGATCTTGCGCAGTCCGTTGTCCGGGAACACGACAAGGACCTGTCGGATGTGCCCGATCACGCCCTTGCCGAGCATCTGGCAAAGCTGGGCTGATCAGCCTTCCAGGGCTTCCAGCTCGTCGATGAAGCCCGCAATCATCGAAAGGCCCTTGTCCCAGAACTTCGGATCGCTCGCGTCCAGGCCGAAGGGCGCGAGCAAGTCCTTGTGGTGCATCGACCCGCCCGCCTTCAGCATGGCGAAATACTTCTCCTGGAAATCCGGGAGCCCCCCCGCATAGGCCGCGTAAAGCGCGTTCACCAGGCCATCGCCGAAGGCATAGGCATAGACGTAGAACGGCGAATGGACGAAGTGGGGTATGTAGGACCAGAAGGTCTCGTACCCGTCCATGAACTCGAAGGCATCACCAAGGGACTGCGCCTGGACGGACATCCACAGCGCGTTGATGTCCTCGGGTGTCAGTTCCCCTTGCGCGCGGGCGGCGTGCAGCTTGCATTCGAAATCGTAGAAGGCGATCTGGCGGACAACCGTGTTGATCATGTCCTCGACCTTGCCGGCGAGCAGCGTCTTCTTCTCGGCCGGGGTCTTCGCCTGGTCGAGCAGCCTGCGGAAGGTCAGCATCTCGCCGAAGACGCTTGCCGTCTCGGCCAGCGTCAGGGGGGTCGAGGACAGAAGCTCCCCCTGCCCCGCCGCCAGCACCTGATGCACGCCATGGCCCAGTTCGTGCGCCAGCGTCATCACGTCGCGCGGCTTGCCGAGGTAGTTCAGCATGACGTAGGGATGCACCGTGGTTACGGTCGGGTGGGCAAAGGCCCCCGGCGCCTTGCCGGGCTTGACGCCCGCGTCGATCCAGCCCTTGTCGAAGAAGGGTTTCGCCAGATCGGCCATGCGCGGGTCGAAGGCGGCATAGGCTTCGGTCACGGTCTTGCGCGCCTCGTCCCAGCCGACCGTGCGCGGGGTTTCGGTGGGCAGGGGCGCGTTGCGGTCCCATACCTGAAGCTTGTCGAGGCCCATCCATTTCGCCTTGAGCCGATAGTAGCGGTGGCTGAGCTTGGGATAGGCCGCGACGACGGCATTGCGCAGCGCCTCGACCACCTCGGGCTCGACGTGGTTCGACAGATGCCGGGAATGTTGCGGCGTGGGCATCTTGCGCCAGCGGTCGTGGATTTCCTTTTCCTTGGCCAGCGTGTTGTGGATGCGGGCGAACAGCTTGATGTTCTTTTGGAACACCTCGGCCAGCGCATGCGCCGCAGCCTCGCGCCGGTTGCGCGCGGGGTCGGTCAAGAGGTTCAGCGTGGCTTCCAGGTTCAGCTCTTCCGGCTCGCCCTCGACCGCGAACATCAGCCCTGCCATCGTCTCGTCGAACAGCTTGTTCCAGGCACTGGCCCCCACCACGCTTTCGTCGTGCAGGAAGCGTTCCAGCTCGTCCGACAGCTGGTGCGGCCGCATTGCGCGCATCCGGTCGAAAACGGGCTTGTAGCGGGCAAGATCCGCGTTCTCGGCCAGAAGCCGGGCCAGGTGGTCGTCGTCCAGCCGGTTGAACTCCAGGCTGAAGAAGACCAGCGGCGTGGTGGCCGTCGTCACCTTGTCCTGGGCGTTGCCCATGAACTGCGCGCGTTCCGGGTCGATGGTGTTCTGGTAATAGCGCAGCCCGGCATAGGACATCAGGCGGCCGGCGATCACCTCGATCCGCTCGTATTCCCGGACGCAGGCCAGAAGGCCCGCGGCGTCCTGCCGTCCGAGGCGGCCTTCATAGGTCTGCGCGAAGGCCGCGCAGGCGCGTTCCAGTTCCGCCATGTCGGCAGCGAACTCCGGGCTGTCGGCCGAGGGGTAGAGATCGGTCAGGTCCCAGTCCGGCAGATCCCCGAACCCGCCCCCCGAGGCATTGGCGTCGTAAACGGGCTGCGGCAGGTCAAGGGTCATCGGGTCCTCCGGGGATACTGTCACTGTGATCTAGGCCAGGCAGAGGTCCGGGAAAAGCCCCCGACCCCTCCTCGTTCGACTTCGTCTCCTCGTCGTGATGCGCCACACCCCGAGCGAGGAGTGACGAAGTCATCGACGAGCGGCGCCTCAGATCTCGACCGCCACGTCGTAGACCCGGTCCATCATCGCCTGCGTGCCCCGCACGAATTCCAGCGGGCAGGGATAGGCCGCGCCCGTCCGCACCGACCGGCTGAAGGCCTCGACCTGAAGCTTGTAGTGGTTGGCCGTCGGAAAGCGTTCCACGATCACCCGGTTGCCGTCCTGGTGCAGTTCCACCTCGGCCAGATCGTTCACGTTGGCGTTGAACGGCCCGCCCTCCAGCCGGATCATCCCCTTCGTGCCCTGGAAGGTCGCCACCTGCCGGTTGTACATCCGCATCGAGGTCATCGAGCCATAGGTGAACCGTCCGCGCGGCCCCTCCATAACCGCCGCGACCTGGGCGAAGGTGTCCACCCCGTTGTCGCGGTGGATGCGGGCCGAGATGTCCACCGGCTCGGCCCCGGTGACGAAACGCATCGAGCCGAAGGTGTAGACCCCGATGTCGCGCAAACTGCCGCCGCCGGTCTCCGGCTTCATGCGGATGTTGCCCATGTCGGTCAGGTTGAAGCTGAAGGCCACATCGGCATGGACCAGATCGCCGATCTCGCCCGCCTCGAACCATTCCTTCGCGCGCTGCCACTGAGGATGGTGGACGATCATGTAGGCTTCCGCCGCCAGCAGGCCCGAAGCGTCGCGCGCGGCGATGATCCGGTCGATCTCTTCGGCGCGCAGCGCGATGGGCTTTTCGGTCAGCACATGCTTGCCCGCCGCCAGCGCCTTCAGGGTCCACTCCACATGCAGGTGATTGGGCAGCGGGATGTAGACCGCGTCGATCCCCGGATCGGCCAGCAGAGCGTCATAGCTGCCGTGCACCGTCAGCGACGGGCAAAAGGCGCGGAAGCCCTCGGCCTTCGCGGGGTCCGAGGTCGCCAGCGCCGCCAGTTCCGCCCCCTCGGCGGCATGGATCGCCGGAGCCATCTGCTCGCGGGCGAAGCGGGCCGCGCCCAGAACCCCCCATCTGACCGGTTTCATCCTGATCCTCCCCTGCCGTTGCGGCCGACACTAGGTCAGGTTTTGCCGCCCGTTTCAACCCGGCGAAAGCGCAGGAAGGTCATCAGGCCGAAGGGGCGGACCTGACGGCTTTCCTCCAGCCGCAGGCCGGGATGGCCCAGCACCCGCTCGATCGGGAAATCGGCGTGCCAGCCCAGCCAGTCGGCCAGCGGCGCGGCGAGGCGCTCGGCTAAGGACCAGCCCTCGGCGCGGCCGGCGAAATGGTTGGCGATGAGGACCGAGCCGCCGGGGCGGACGACGCGCACCATCTCGTCCAGCACCCTTTCGGGTTCGGGGACGACCGACATGATGTGCATGGCGGCGACATGGTCGAAGCTGGCATCGGGAAAGGCGATCGCTCGCGCGTCCATCGGGTAGAGGCCGTCCACGTTGCGCAGACCCTTGCGGCGCACGCGCGCCTCTGCCTCGCGCAGCATGTCCTCGGACAGGTCGATCCCCGTGACCCGGACATGGGGGCCGTAGAACTCCAGCGCGAGGCCGGTGCCGATGCCGACCTCGAGCACCGAGCCGCCTTGCAGGTTGACATGGTGCGCGGCGAGGATGCGCCCGCCCTGGGTGATCCGGCCGAAGGTAAGATCATAGACCGGCGCCCAGCGCCGATAGGATTTACGGATCGCTTCTTCCTGCATCGGCATTATTCCCCTGCCTTTTGCGCCGAACGGACTGTGACCCGCAATCCGGGAAATGCAAGCGGAAGGAGCGGTAAATCACACGCTCAGGTGGAATTCGGCTTCCGGAAGCTCTGCATGGCCAGCCACAGGACCCCCGCGAGGTAGACGAGGCACAGGGTAAGAAGCGTGACCCAGGGATAGGTCAGCAGCGCCGCCACCACCACGACCGCGCCGACAAGGGCATAGCGGGCATGTTCGGCGGAGATGGTGATGCGCTTCAGCGATGGTGTGCGGACCCGGCTGATCATCAGCGCCCCGATCCCCACCATCCAGGCCGCCACCACCACCGCCGGCAGGGTCAGGACCCGGTCGGTGGCGAAGGCCAGGTAAAGCGGCGACAGCACCAGCATCGCCCCGGCCGGCGACGGCACCCCGATGAACGAGGTCTTTTCGGCCGCCTCGCCCGCGGGCGCGCGGCTGCCCACGTTGAACCGCGCCAGCCGCAGCATGCAGCAGACCACATAGACCAGCACCGCGATCCAGCCGAGGCTCGTCTCGGGCCGCAGGCCCCAGAGATACAGCACAAGGGCCGGCGTCACTCCGAAATTGACGAAGTCGCACAGGCTGTCCAGTTCCGCCCCGATCGCGCTTTCCGACTTCAGCATCCGCGCCAGCCGCCCATCGAGGCCATCCAGCGCCGCCGCCACCCCGATCAGCAGCACCGCCAGCGTGAAATTGCCCGCGATCGCATAGCGGATCGCGGTCAGTCCCGCACACAGCGCCAGGATCGACACCAGATTCGGCAGGAGCTTCAAGAGCAACAGCTGCCGCGGCGGTTCGGCGGGGGCAGCCATGGCCTATTCCATCCGGGCTGCGCGGGCCGGGGCGTCCTGCCCGATCAGCGCGATCACTGTCTCGCCCGCGATCATGGTCTGGCCCAGCGCGACCTGCGGCTGCACCCCCTCGGGCAGATAGACGTCCAGCCGGCTGCCGAACCGGATCAGGCCGAACCGCTCGCCGGTGCGCACCCGCTCGCCTTCCGTCTTCCAGCACATGATGCGCCGCGCGACGAGGCCCGCGATCTGCACCACCGCGATCTTGCGCCCGTCCGCCATCTCGATGGCCAGCGCGTTGCGCTCGTTCTCCTCGGAAGCCTTGTCCAGCGAGGCGTTGAAGAACTTGCCCGGCCGGTAGGCGACCGCCGTCACCCGGCCGGCAATGGGCGCGCGGTTCACATGGCAGTTGAACACCGACATGAAAACGCTGACCCGGGTCAGGGGCTCCGGCCCCATGCCCAGCTCGGCCGGGGGCACGGCGCGCTCGATCAGGCTGACGACGCCGTCGGCGGGGCTGACCATCAGACCCGCGTTCTCGGGCACGGCGCGCTTGGGGTCGCGGAAGAAGTAGTAGCACCAGACGGTCAGGCCCAGCCCCAGCCAGCCCAGCGGCTCCCAGATCCAGAACAGGACCAGCGTGACGGCCGCGAAGACGGGAACGAATTTCCACCCCTCGGGGTGCATCGGCTTGAGGAAGGTGTCGATCATCCGCATGCGCGTCCTCCGTTGCTGCACGCACCTAACCCCAAGGGCCGGAAGGCGCAATTCCTAAACCTGCCGCACCGGCGCGGGTCAAGCGGATTTGACGCCGGTCAATGACGGCTGGTCCGGCATGTCCCAGGGTCGGTCATCGGCCAAGGGGAGAGGCGGGGATGCGGCGCAGGACGATGCTGGGCTTCGGCGCGACGGCGCTGGTCGCCGCGGGGGCCGGGATTGCGGTGCGGGATTACCGCCAGATGCTGGATGCCGCCCGCACCGCCATCGCGGCAGCGGGACCGCCGCGCCAGGCGTCCAGCCGCTTCGGGCCGCAGGAATATGCCGAAGCCGGACAGGGGCCGCCGGTCCTGGTGATCCACGGCACGGGCGGCGGCTACGACCAGGGGCTTCTCTTCGCCCATCGCCTGATCGCCGGCGGGTTCCGCATCATCGCGCCCTCGCGCTTCGGCTATCTCGGAACGCCGTTTCCGGCCGACCCGGGGCCAGAAGCGCAGGCCGATGCCCTGGCCGACCTGCTCGACGCGCTCGACCTGCCCTCGGTTGCGGTCATCGGCGGCTCGGCCGGCGCGATCCCGGCGCTGGCCCTGGCGCTGCGCCACCCGGCCCGCGTCCGCGCGCTGGTGCCGCTGGTGCCTGCGACCTACGTTCCCGGCCGCCCGGCCCCGCCCCCGCAGGGTCCGGTCGCCGGCTGGATCATCGCGCACGGCCTACGCTCGGATGTGCTGGTCTGGGCCGGGATCCGCGCCGCCGAGAGACGGATGATCGCCACGCTTCTGGCCACCGACCCGCAACTCGTCGATGCCGCAGCGCCCGACGAACAGGCCCGGGTCCGCGCCATCCTGCACGGGATCCTGCCGGTCAGCCTGAAATATCAGGGCCTCCTGAACGACGCCCGCTGGGCCGCCGCGCCGCCGGACTTTCCCCTGGCCGCGATCGCCGCGCCCACGCTGGCGATCTCGGCCGAGGACGACCGCTTCGGCACTGCCGCCGCGGCGCGCCACATCGCGCGGTCGGTTCCGGGCGCCGAGCTGATGATGCTGCCTTCCGGAGGCCATGTCTGGGTCGGGCGCGACGCGGCGATCATGGACCGGATCGCCGCGTTCCTCGGGACTGTGGGCTAGGGGCCGGTCAGGCCGGAACCAGCATCCCCTTGCCCTTGGCCAGTTCGCGCATCCTGGCCTGCAGCTTCTCGAAGGCGCGCACCTCGATCTGGCGGATGCGCTCGCGGCTCACGCCATAGCTTTCCGACAGTTCCTCCAGCGTCACCGGCTCGTCTGCCAGGCGGCGCTGCATCAGCACGTCCTTCTCGCGGTCGTTCAGGACCGCCATCGCCTGCACCAGGAGGGCGCGGCGGGCATCCAGCTCGTCCTTCTCCTCGTAGGCCTCGGCCTGGTCGCTGTCCTCGTCCTCCAGCCAGTCCTGCCACTGGGTCGCGCTGTCGCCGTCCGAGCCGACCGTGGCGTTCAGGCTCGCATCCGACCCCGACAGGCGCCGGTTCATGTCGATGACTTCGTCCTCGGTCACGCTCAGATCCTTGGCGATCTGGGCCACGTTCTCGGGCCGCAGGTCGCCCTCCTCGAGCGCGCCGACCTTGGCCTTGGCCTTGCGCAGGTTGAAGAACAGCTTCTTCTGCGCGCTCGTCGTGCCCAGCTTCACCAGGCTCCAGGAGCGCAGGATGTATTCCTGGATCGAGGCGCGGATCCACCACATCGCATAGGTCGCAAGGCGGAAGCCCTTTTCCGGGTCAAACCGCTTGACCGCCTGCATCAGGCCCACGTTCGCCTCCGAGATGACCTCGGCCTGCGGCAGGCCATAGCCGCGATAGCCCATGGCGATCTTGGCCGCGAGCCGCAGGTGCGAAGTCACCATCTTGTGCGCGGCCTCGGCGTCCTGGTGATCGACCCAGCGCTTGGCCAGCATGTATTCCTCTTCCGGCTCCAGCAGGGGAAACTTGCGGATCTCCTGCAGATACCGGTTCAAGCCCTGTTCCGGGCTCGGTGCGGGTAGGTTCGTATAGGTGCTCATCTTGCCCCCTCTTCATCCCGGTGCGTCAGCGCCCCCGGGACGGCGATAACCTAAGGTAACCACCACTCCTGCGCAAGGGTCGTCTCGCACACAATGTTTAACGTGAAGTGTGGTTCCCGCCGTCGCCCGCGAAGCATTGTGACAGAGGTCTCACGCGAATGTCAGAAAAACCGACCGATTTCGTCAGATTGCCACCCGTTCGCCCAGTTCCACCACCCGGTCGCGCGGCAGGTGGTAGAAATCGGTCGGGTCCGCCGCCATGCGGGACAGGGCCACATAAAGCCGGTCCATCATGAGTTCCCACCCCGCCCCGGTCGCCACCGCGCGCCTGCGCCCCAGGAAGAATGTCGAGGCCATCACGTCGAACTTCAGCCCCGCCGCCCGCGCGTGGGCCATGGCGCGGCTGACGTTCGGCGTCTCCATGAAGCCAAAGCGCAGGATCACCCGCACAAAGCAGCCACCCAGCGGTTCCACCGTCGCACGCTCCTCGGCGGTTGCATAGGGCACGCGCAGCGTCTCCACCGTCAAGAACACCGTCTGCTCGTGCAGGACCCGGTTGTGCTTGATGTTGTGCAGCAGCGCCGAGGGCACGATCGCAGGATCGCCGGTCAGGAAGAAGGCCGTGCCGGGAATCACGTTGACGCTGGACCCCCGCATCATCCGCACGAAACTGTCCACCCGGATCGCCAGCTTGGCCACCCGCGTCCGCACGGCCTGCGTGCCGCGCCACCAGGCCCACATCAGCATGCCGACCACCGCTGCCACCGCCACCGGCACATAGCCGCCGTCGGCGATCTTCACCGCGTTCGAGGCGAGGAACACCAGTTCCACCCCCAGGACCGGCGCGGCCGCCAGGGCCGCCAGCGGCGCCCGCATCCGGCCCGAACGCACCAGGTACAGCACCCCCAGGACCGAGGTCAGCACCATCGTGCCCGTCACCGCGATCCCGTAGGCCGATGCCAGCGCCGAGGACGACCCGAAGGACAGGACCAGCCACAGCACCCCCCACAAGAGCAGCCAGTTCACCGCGTCGATGTAGATCTGCCCGCTCTGGCCCTCGGCGGTGTGCTGGATGCGCAGGCGGGGCAGGAAGCCCAGCTGGATCGCGCCCCGCGCCATGGAAAAGGCCCCGGTGATCACCGCCTGGCTGGCGATGACCGTTGCAGCGGTGGCCAGGACGACCAGGGCCGGCAACAGCGCCTCGGGCGCCATGGCAAAGAAGCTCTCCGCGGCAAGGTCCGGGTTCGCCAGCACCATGGCGCCCTGGCCCAGGTAGTTCAGCATCAGCGCGGGCAGCACCAGCCCGAACCAGGCCAGCATGATCGGCCGCCGCCCGAAATGGCCAAGGTCGGCATAAAGCGCCTCGCCCCCGGTCACCGCCAGAAAGACGGCACCCAGGACGACGAAGGCCACTCCGGTATTCTGCCAAAGGAAGCCCAGGCCCCAGAGGGGGTTGAAAGCGGCCAGAACCCCGGGTTCCTCGGCGATGTGCCACAGACCCAGGCCCGCAAGCGTCAGGAACCAGACCACGCAGATCGGCCCGAAGAGCCGCGCCACGCTGGCCGTCCCGCGCCGCTGCACCATGAACAGCGCGACCAGGATGCCCAGCGTGACCGGCAGCACATAGGCCGACAGCGCCGGCAGGACCAGCCCCAGCCCCTCGACCGCCGACAGGACCGAGATCGCCGGCGTGATCGCCGCATCGCCCGCAAACAGCGCCGCCCCCGTCAGCGCCAGCACCAGGACCGGCACCGACCGCCTGCCCGCCGCGAGCCGGACCAGCGTGTACAGCGACAGGATGCCTCCCTCGCCCCGGTTGTCGGCGCGCAGCAGGACAAAGACATATTTCACGGTGACGATCAGGATCAGCGTCCAGAACAAGAGCGACAGGATGCCCAGCACCTCTTCCGCGCCCGGGTCGCGCACCCCGGTCGCCCGGATCGCCTCGCGGAAGGCGTAGATCGGCGAGGTCCCGATGTCGCCGTAAACCACCCCGACCGCCCCGAGCGTCAGCGCCGCAAGCCCCTGTCTGCGGGTCGCGTCGGTGTGGATGTCGTCCGGGCCGGCTTCGGCCTTCAGGTAATCGGCGATGTCCAGGGCGTCTTCGTCGAAACGCGGCAATGCGGTCTGGACGCCCCGCGGAATCGGGTCGTGGATCATGGCTCACCCTCGGGTGTTGCTCTGTGGCTGGTCTGGGGTCTGGATGCGGGTCCGGCAGCCACCGGCTTGCCGATGAGCGAAGGGGCGGGTCCGGGTCCCCCCTGGCAGGAGGGGTGCGCGATGGCTCCGATGCCGATACCGACTCAAGGACGTCGGCCTAGCCAAAAGATATACGCCGATATCGCTCCCCTGACAATGCTGCGGATGCGAAAGGACCGGCGACCGGACCCGCGGGGCCAGTCAGGTGCCGTCAGGCCAGATGGGGTGGTTGCCGCCCTGACCTGACGGCATCGCAATGTGCCAAAGTGGTGGTGTTCACAGCCACTGAGTAGAAAGGACGGCAACCATGGCAAAAGATACAATGATCGGGGTGGATCTGGCAAAGAACTCGTTTCAGGTCCACGGCGCGACAATGGGCGGTCATGTGAAGTTCCGCCGGAAACTGTCGCGCACGCAGTTTCTTGCCTTCATGGCCGCGCAGCCCCCGGCCATCGTGGTGATGGAAGCCTGTGCCGGTGCTCATCACTGGGCGCGCGAGTTGCTGGCGCTTGGCCATGAGGTCAAGCTGATCGCGCCGATCTACGTCAAGCCCTTCGTGAAGCGGCAGAAGAATGACGTGGCCGACGCTGAAGCCATTGTCGAGGCGGCACAGCGCCCGGAAATGCGCTTCGTCGAGCCAAAGGGCACCGAGCAGCAAGCCAGGGCGCTTCTCTTCCGCACCAGGGAACAATTGGTCCATCAGCGCACCGAACTGGTCAATGCCCTGCGGTCGTACCTCTATGAGTTCGGCCACGCCCTGCCGATCGGTATCGCCAGTCTCCGGCGCATCGAGGTGATCGTCGAAGACCTGGACGCTGATCTCCCTGACATCGTCCGCGAAATCTGTCGCGACCTGCGCCAGCAGATCGCGGAGAAGACGCTGCGGATCGACGCGCTGATGAAGCGCATCAAGTCCACGGCAGAAGACACCGAAACGGCACGGCGGCTCCAGACCATGCCCGGTGTCGGCCCCGTTACCAGTCTGGCCATTGAAGCCTTCGCGCCACCGCTGGAGACCTTCCGGTGCGGGCGCGACTTTGCCGCCTGGCTCGGGCTCGTCCCTCGCCAGAGCTCGACGGGGGGCAAACAGCGCCTCGGGCGTGTGACCAAGGCTGGTCAGGCCGACATCCGGCGCCTGCTCATCGTCGGTGCGATGTCCCGTCTGACATGGGTCGGTCGAAAGTCGATCCGCGAGGGATCGTGGCTGGCGCGTATGCTTGAACGCAAGCCAAAGATGCTGGTGGCCATCGCGCTTGCGAACAAGATGGCCCGCGCGATCTGGGCCATGCTGAACCGCAATGAAGATTACAGGGATCCGCTGCCAGTCGCTGCCACCTGAATTCATCAGGCGATCAGCGAAACGGTATCGGTGTCAGGGAGGTGCGAGAAGGCGACGACCAGAATGGGCAAAACGATCGATGAGATCTGGGTGGGGAAAACCAGCGATCCGCTGAGAACCTCTTGAGTTCTTAGGCCAGATTTGGACCCTGTCCGCTGATCACCATACCGGCCCGCGGCGGACTGAAAAGCCGCTGAGATGAGGCCTGACAGAAGACCGCGCTCGATCACCTCCCCAGTTGTTCAAAATCCTCCTTGCATCTCGGGCGGCAACCACAGAAGGTGATCCACGCGCCTTTGCCTGTCTGCACCCTCCCGCCTTGCCTCGAACTCCGCGGCAAGGTCCGGGTCGCTCGCGATCAGCGCCTCGGTCGCGGCAAGGATGCGCGGCTCCGACCCGACAGTCTGCCCGGCAGGCGCTAGACCATCGTGCATCGAACTCATTTCGCAGGACGAACATGCTCCGCCTTCCCCGCCTGATCCGTCTGGCCACCGCCGGCCTTCTCGCCCTGCTGCCGACGCAGGCTCTCGCCTATTATCCCTGCAACGGGCCGGGCCCGGACGAGGTGCTGATCGGGATAGACAAGAGCGCCGGCTACGACGTGCCCCTGTGCGAATATGTCGGCCCCCCCGAGGATCAGGCGGGCGGATACTGGGTTGACCAGTATGCCGTTCTGGCCTGGGGGAACGATGCGAACGGAACGCCGACCTACACCTGGACGGTCGGCGCCGACAGCCAGGCCGCCGCCGAAAGCGGCGCCCTCGGGGAATGCAGCAACCGCGGCTTCCTGAACTGCCGGGCCGCGACCTGGGTCGTCAATGGTGCCATCGCCGTCACGGTGGACAACTCCGGCAGCCTTCATTCCGATCAGGGACCCGACGCGGCAACGGCGCGGAAAAAGGCGATCCGGGTCTGTAAGAGCCAGGGTGGCAAGGGCTGCAAGGTGGAACAGGTGCTGGAAAGCCTGCCGGTCTGGGTCAGCAACTGACGGCCAGAAGGCGGGGGGCCCGCACCTGCGCCCCCCCTGATTTGCCCTTTTCCCGGATACTCCCGCCGGAGGCCCACCAGCCACCGGGCGCGGGTCGGGGATGGGGCGGATCAGCCCTGGTTGTCCGCCTGAGCCCGCACGCTGAGCCGCCCCAGCCGCGAGATACAGTAGGGTCCGCCGCCCTGCGATGCGATCAGGCCTTTCCTGCGCAAACGCTGGAACACGTCCAGCGTGC
Source organism: Tabrizicola flagellatus (assembly GCF_046295235.1). GTDB lineage: Bacteria > Pseudomonadota > Alphaproteobacteria > Rhodobacterales > Rhodobacteraceae > Tabrizicola > Tabrizicola flagellata_A. Next base: position 76,339 of record NZ_JBKBLV010000010.1, on the reverse strand, counting down.
AGTCGGCCAGGATCAGCCCGTCGCGCGTGACGCACAGGATCTCGTCGATCCGCTTGCCATTCCGCACATGGTCGATCCGCCCACCCAGGGCGAGGACGTGCAGCACCCGCTGCTCGGTCCGTGAGATGTTCATTTAAGGAAGTCCGAAATCTGGTGCCATGCCGAACCGGACGAAGGCAGACGCGCTTCGTCGGGTCGTTCAGGTCATCCACCTCCCCCGGTCAGGGGCGGAATGACGTCAGCAGGCTGCCACAGTCTCCGGCATGCAGCGCACTCCTCTGGACGGTCTTGTCCCGTGCAAGGCCGAGTGTAGCGGACAAAAATCAATCGAGAAAGGGGGGGCTGGCAGACTTCCTGCCGAAGAGATCTGGTCAAGAGGGTCCGCGCCGGGAGATCCTTTCCAGATCCCTAACGCCCACGATCAAGGCATTGATAAAATGAAGGTATCCGGTTTTGTCCACCGTGGACACTTTCCGGCTCATGCCCCCCGCAGCGCCCCGATCAGGGCTTCCATGTCCTCTGGCAGAGGCGAGGAGAACTCCATCCTTTCTCCCGTCACCGGATGGTCGAACCCCAGGGTCGCGGCGTGCAGGGCCTGCCGGGGGAAGGCGTTCCCGATCTCCGCCCCCTGCCCCAGCGAACCGGGCAGTTTCCGGCGGCCGCCATAGGTCTGGTCGCCCACCAGCGCGTGCCCGGCATAGGCCAGATGGACCCGGATCTGATGCGTCCGCCCCGTCTCCAGCCAGCAGTCCATCAGCGCGGCCTGCCCCGCGAAGTCCTCCACCACCCGGGCGCGGGTGATGGCGTGGCGGCCCTCGTCCCAGACCACCGCCTGCCGCTGCCGGTCGGTCCGGTGCCGGGCGAGGTTGGTCGCGATCCGCAGGATGCCGCCCGGCTCGAACCCGACCCCGCGCAGGCCCCGCAGGCGGGGATCGGCGCCGGAGGGCACGCCGTGGACCACCGCCAGGTAATGCCGGGCAACCGAATGGTCCTCGAACTGCCGCGCCAGCCCGTGATGCGCCCGGTCGGACTTGGCCACCACCAGAAGCCCCGAGGTATCCTTGTCGATCCGGTGCACGATCCCCGGCCGCCGCTCGCCCCCGATCCCCGACAGGCTGTCGCCGCAGTGATGAAGCAGGGCATTGACCAGCGTGCCCGAGGGCGATCCCGGCGCGGGGTGGACGACCATCCCGGCCGGCTTGTCGATGACGACCAGGTCGGCATCCTCCCAGACCACCGCCAGCGGGATCGCTTCGGGCCGGGTCTCGACCGCGATCGCAGGGGCGAGGCGGAGCGTGTAGACCTCCCCCTCTGCCACCTTCGCCCTGGGGTCCGTCACCGCCTGTCCGTCGCGGCTGACATCCCCCTCGGCGATCATCCGTATCAGCCGCGACCGCGACAGTGCGGCTTCCTCTGGCACGGCGGCGGCAAGCGCCTTATCAAGGCGGGCGGGGGCATCCGCACCGATGGTGACCGAGAGCGTCCCGCCCTCGTCGTCCTCGAAAGGCCCCTCCATGCCCTCGTCCCCAATGCCCGATCCAGTCACGCCCGACGCCCCCGATGCGGCCCTGCCGCCCAGCCTGCGGCTTCTGAAGTGGCTGGTCGTCCTGCTGACGCTGACGATGATCGGGGGTGTCATAACCGTGGTCGGGCTGCTTGTCACCCGGATGCCCGAGACCCTTGCCGCCTCGACCCCTGCCCTGCCCGAGGGACTGCAACTGCCCGTGGGCACCCGACCGGCCGCCATCACCTTCGGCACCGGCTGGACGGCGATCGTGACCACCGACGACCGCATCCTCATCTACGGCAAGAGCGGGACCCTGCGACAAGAGATGCAGATTGTTCCCGAAACCGGGCCTTGACCAGCCGCACAACGTTGGGGCTACAGTCGAAGCCATCCCCGCAATTTCCTGGTGCACCCCGACCGATGCCCCTGTCCCCAAGTTTCTCGAAGGCGGAAGGGGAGCGGGTGCGCGACGAGCTGGCAAGGCAATACCGGATCCTGCGCGGCGAATTCGTGCCCAGGCTGATCCTGGTCGCGCTGGCCTACCTCCTTTGCTCCATCTACATCTCGCCCGTCCTCGCGACCGCGCTCTTCTGCGTCGAGATCGGCGGCGAACTGGTGTCCCAGCACCTATTGCGCGGTCTTGACCCGAACCGGCAGCCGCGCCGCTATCTGGGCTATCTGTTCTCGCTTGTGCCGATGGAAGCCGCCATCATCTCGGCCGCGGGGATGGTCTGGTTGCAGGACGACCCCTACGCCAAGGCAATCGCGGTCGGCATCGTGATGGGATCGCTCCTGCATCTGACCTCGGTGCGCTCGATCCATCTGCGGCTGGGGATTGTCGGCCTCGCCACGGCTGCTGCGGTCGTCCTGATCTTCAACACCTGGCACTGGCTGACGCTGGGCAGCTGGATCGGCCTTGTCGCGTCCACGGTCACGGTGGTCTTTGCCTTCGGCTATGCCCTGACCGCCATGGTGTCGAACAACCGCCTGCATCGCGCCGGTGTCGAGGCGGCTGCGGCCGCGCGGGCGGCCAATGTAGCCAAGGGGCGCTTTCTGGCGCAGATCAGCCACGAGCTGCGCACGCCGCTGAACGCCGTCATCGGCCTGGGCGAGATCGAGGCGGCGGCGGCCGGCGGCGCCTCGCGGCAGCGGCTGCGCACCATCGTCACCTCGGCGCGCGACCTGGCGGTGATGCTGGACGATGCCGTTGACTATTCGGCCCTGACCGAGGGGCGGGTAGCGATCACCCCGCGCCCCGTTGCGGTCAGGGCGGAACTGTCGGCCAACCTGCTGGTGTTCGAGTTGCAGGCGCGCAACCAGGGACGCGAGCTTGTGGTGACGGTCGAACGCGATGTTCCGACCTACCTGCTGATCGACAGCCAAAGGGTCCGGCAATGCCTGGGCAATCTGGTCGGCAACGCGTTGAAACATTCCTCGCGCGGCCCGGTCTCGGTCACGGTGCGATATGTTCGCTCGCGGCTGGTGATCGACGTGGCCGACCAGGGCCGGGGCATCCCCGAGGCGTTGCACGAAAAGGTGTTCGAGCCCTTCTACCGCGGATCCAGCGAAACGCCGGGTGTGGGGCTAGGCCTGGCGATCAGCCGTGCGGTCGCGCGGCAGATGTCGGGGGATCTGGTGATCCTTCCCACGGCGCAGGGCACCACGATGCGCCTCACGGTGCTTGCCCCCGAGGCCGAGGCCGTACCGCAGCAACCCCGGGTTTCCGACCTTCGGGATTGCACCGTCCTGGTTGTGGACGACATCGCCACCAACCGTCTGGTCGCTGGCCAGTTGCTGACGGCCATAGGCGCGCGCTTCATCGAGGCGGCCAGCGGCCCCGAGGCCTTGCAGCGGCTGGAGCAGGGCGGCGTGGATGCGGTGCTTCTGGACCTGATGATGCCCGGCATGGACGGGGCCGAGACGCTGCGGCACATCCGGGCGCGCCACGGCCAGCGGGTGCCGGTGATCGCAATGACCGCCGACATCCTGGCCGTGCGCGAGGACGAGGCGCTGCGTGCTGCCCTGGACGGGTTCCTGCCCAAGCCGATCCTGCCGGAAGCCCTGCGCGAGGTCCTGGCCCGTGTGATGCCCGGACGCTGACGCGGACGTTCTGTCCGATACCGGCAAGCAATGTCGGGTTCGGACATGACGCCGCCCGCCGCCCCGGCGCAGGCTGACCGGACAGCAGGATGGGAGACCCCTCATGATCGGAGATCTTGGCGCCCCGGACGCAACGGCGCTGGCCGCGCTCGTGGCCTCGGGCGAGGTGACGCCGTCCGAGCTTCTGGACGCCGCCCTGGCAGCCGTCGAGGCGCGAAATCCGGCGCTGAACGCGGTGGTTCTGATCCGGGAAGGTGTGGCGCGCAGGGCTATCACCGAGGGCTTGCCTCCGGGGCCGTTCCGCGGGGTGCCCTTCCTGATCAAGGATCTGGGGATCGAGGCGAAGGATTTCCCATCGCACAACGGCTCGCGCCTGTTCGCGAACACGGTCTATCCCGGCGATTCCAACATCTTTCAGCGCATCCGGGCGACCGGAGTGGTGACCTTCGGGCGCACCACCAGCCCCGAGGGCGGTATCGGGGCGGCGACCGAGGCTGCCGTCTATGGTGGGCCGACGCGAAACCCGTGGAACACCGACCACACGCCGGGTGGATCGTCGGGCGGGGCTGGGGCAGCGGTCGCGGCGGGGATCGTCGCCTTCGCACATGGCTCGGACGGGGGCGGATCGGTGCGGATTCCCGCCTCCAGCTGCGGGCTTTTCGGGTTCAAGCCGACCCGGGCGCGGCTGCCTGACGGTCCCTACGCCGGCGAAGGCTGGGCCGGCATGGCGATCGACGGGTTCCTGACGCGATCGGTCCGCGATACCGCCGTGATGCTGGACGCCTGCGAGGGACCGGATCTCGGCGCGCCCTATGTCGCGCCGCCACTGGACCGGGGCCATGCGGCGGCGATCAGCCGCCCGCCGCGCCGGCTGCGCATCGGGATCTGCGACACCACCTTCACCGGAGAGCCCATCCACCCTGAGGTCGCCGAAACAGTGCGCTCGGCTGGGCGGCTGCTGGAAAGCCTCGGGCATGTCGTCGAACCGGCGCGGCCCCGCGCGGACGTGGCGATGATGATGCGGGCCTGGACCGACATCGTGGGCATCGGCACGGCGTTGTCGATCCGGTCCAGGCTGGGCGAGCGGGCGCCACGGCCGGACGAGGTGGAGGGTGTCGGGCGCGGCGCCTGGGCCCATGCGCAGAGGCTGCACCCGACCCGCTATCTTGAAGCGGTGGGCGAGATCCATGCCTTCGGCCGGCAGATGGCCGGGTTCTTCGACGGCGGTCCCGACGTGCTTCTGTCCGCGACCCTGGCCGAACCCCCGGCAAGGGTCGGGCGGTTCAACCACGACACCGAGGACTATTTGGCCTACCGCACCGGGCCGAACGGGATCTTCGCCTATTCTCCCTTCTGCGCCATCTTCAACGCCAGCGGCCAGCCCGCGGCCAGCCTGCCGCTGGGCTGGTCGTCGCAGGGGCTGCCGATCGGGGTGCATCTTGCGGCGGCCTTCGGGCAGGACGAGCTTCTGATCAGCCTCTGCGCAGAAATCGAGCGTGCCGCTCCCTGGGCCGGGAAAAGAGCCGCGATGGCAGGGTAAGGGCAAGGAATCGCTTGTCGGTAAAGAAAGTTTCCGAACAATATGATCAAACTTGGGGAAACATGGGGGATTCCTTGGCCGATGCAGTGACAATCTCGGCCCGGAACGTCGTCAAGGCCTTCGGGCAGGGTGCCGGTATCGTGCGGGCGCTGGATGATGTGTCGGTGGATATCCGGCGGGGGGAGTTCTTCACGCTTCTGGGGCCCTCGGGCTGCGGCAAGACCACGCTTCTGCGCCTGATCGCCGGGTTCGAGATGCCGACGGATGGCACGATCCTTCTGGACGGGACCGACATCACCACCCTGCCGCCGAACCGCCGCCCGGTGAATACGGTGTTCCAGAGCTATGCGCTGTTCCCGCATCTGACGGTGGCGCAGAACATTTCCTTCGGCCTTGAAATGCTTGGGAAACCCGCCGCCGATGTCAAGGCGCGGACGGCGCAGATGCTGGCGCTGGTGAAGCTCGAGGCCATGGCCGGGCGCAAGACCAGCCAGCTGTCGGGCGGGCAGCAGCAGCGGGTGGCACTGGCCCGCGCGCTTGCGCCGCAGCCGAAGGTGCTGCTTCTGGACGAGCCCCTTTCCGCGCTGGACCTGAAGCTGCGCAAGGAAATGCAGATCGAGCTGAAGCGGTTGCAGCTTGAGACGGGAATCACCTTCATCTTCGTGACCCACGACCAGGAAGAAGCCCTGACCATGTCCGACCGCATCGCGGTGATGAGTGCGGGCAAGATCCAGCAGGTCGGCACGGCCAAGGACATCTACATCCATCCGAAGAACCGCTTTGTCGCCAGTTTCATCGGCGAGACGAATTTCCTGCAAGGGACCGCCGAGGCCGGCGCCCTGCGGCTCGCTACCGGAGAGCGCATCGAGGTCCCGGGTCTTCCCGCCGGCGGCGAGGCGACCGTCAGCGTCCGGCCGGAACAGGTGCGGCTCGGGCTGCCCTCGGACGGGTTGAAAGCCAGCGTGAAGGCGCTGGTCTATTTCGGCACCGACACGCATTGCCACCTGGCCCTTGCCGACGGGACCGAGGTCGTCGCGCGGCTGCAAAGTCCGGCGACGGGCGAGGCGGGACTTTCGGAAGGACAGGCGGTCGGCATCCGCTTTGCCGAAGGCGCCGTGCAACGGGTTGAGGACTAGATGAGCCCCGCCGAGGAAAACGCCATCCGCAGCTCGGCCCGGAACGGCTGGCTTCTGTCGCTGCCGGCGCTGGTGGTGCTGGCGCTGGCGGCCTCGGGGCCGCTCTTGATCGTGGTCTACTATTCCTTCCTGACCGCGAACGACACCGGGGGCGTGATCCGGCAGTTCTCCACCGAAGGCTGGCGGGCCATCTTCCTGAGCTACGACATCTTCGAGGACCGCTACACGCTGGCGGACGCGCATCTGACGATCTTCTGGCGCTCGGTCTGGCTGTCGCTGGCGACCACCGCGCTGACCTTCGTCATCGGCTTCCCGACCGCCTGGTTCATCGCCACCCGGCCCGCCCGGCAGCGCGCGATGTGGCTGTTCCTGATCACGATCCCGTTCTGGACCAACCTCCTGATCCGCACCTTCGCGATCAACGAGGTCATCCGCAACGAGGGCATCCTGAACACGTTGCTGCTCTGGCTGGGCGTGATCGACCAGCCGCTGCGCATCGTCTATACCGAAACGGCCGTCCTGATCGGGATGACCTATGTCTACCTGCCGCTGATGGTGCTGCCGCTCTACGCCACCATCGAACGCTTCGACATGCGGCTGCTGGAAGCCTCCTACGACCTTTACGCCAGTCGCTGGACGACGCTCCGCCGCGTGATCCTGCCCATCGTCAAGCCGGGGATCATCGCGGGCTCGATCCTGGTCTTCGTGCCCTCGCTTGGCGCCTATGTGACGCCCCGAATCCTTGGCGGCGGGAAGAAGATGATGATCGGCAACTTCATCGAGCTTCAGTTCCTGCAAGGCCGGAACTGGCCCCTGGGTGCTGCGCTGTCCGTGCTGCTTCTGATCGTCGTGACGGCTGCACTCCTGGTCTATGTCAAGGTCGCCAACCGGGACCGGAGCCAGGGCCATGGCTGAGCGCGGGTTCGAGATCAGCCGCCTGCCGGGCTTTGCCACCGTGGCCATCGCGGCCTTCGTCATCCTCTATCTTCCGATCGTGACCCTCGTGATCTTCTCATTCAACGCCTCGAACTCGGTGGCGGTCTGGGGCGGGTTCTCGCTGCACTGGTATGGCGACGCCTGGGCGAACCAGGCGGTGAAGGATGCGACAGTGCGGTCGCTGGTCATCGGGGTTTCGGCCTCGGTCCTGTCAACGACGCTGGCCACCCTGGCCGCGCTGGGAACGACCCGGCGGCGGGCCTACAGGGGGCAGACGCTGATCTATGTGATGATCAACCAGCCGCTGATGGTGCCCGAGGTGGTGACGGCGGTCGCGCTGATGATCTTCTTCGGCATCATCAAGGTGGCCACCGGCTATCAGGGGCTTGGCTATCTGATCGCGGCGCATACCGCCTTCTGCATCCCCTTCGCCTATCTGCCGATCCGGGCGCGCCTGGAGAGCATGGACCTGGCGCTCGAAACCGCCGCGGCCGACCTTTACGCGACCCCCTGGGCCACCTTCCGCCGCGTCACCCTGCCGCTTCTTGCGCCGGGGATCATGGCCGGGGCGATGCTGTCCTTCGTCATCAGCCTGGATGACGTGGTGATTACCGAGTTCGTGAAGTCCGGCGGCCAGGACACGCTGCCCACCTACATGCTGGGCCAGCTGCGCCGCGCCTTCACGCCCGAGGTCAACGCGATCTCGACCATGCTTCTGGGGGTGACGGTGGTCCTGTTGACCGCCTTCTTCCTTCTGACGCGCAAGAAAGACTGACAACCAACCGGGAGACACGAGAATGAAAAGACTTCTGTCCGCAACCGCGCTGCTTATGGCCTCGACCGGGCTCGCCTCGGCCGAAGGCGTGCTGCAACTTTACAACTGGGGCAACTACACCAGCCCGGAACTCCTGGCCAAGTTCGAAAAGGAGACCGGGATCAAGGTCACCGTCACCGACTACGATTCGAACGACGTGGCGCTTGCCAAGGTCGAGGCCGGCGGGTCGGGCTTCGACCTCGTGGTGCCCTCGGCCAACTATGTGCCGATCTGGATCGAGAAGGGCCTGATCCAGGAACTCGACCTGTCCAAGCTGCCGAACCACAAGAACATCGCGCCGGAATGGCAGAACGTGGACTGGGATCCGGGTCGCAAGTTCACCATCCCGTGGCAGTGGGGTTCGACCGGCATCGCGGTGAACACCAAGGTCTATTCCGGCGACATCAACACCTCGGCCGTGTTCCTGGACGTCCCGCCGGAACTGGTGGGCAAGATCAACGTCGTGCCCGAGATGAACGACATCGTAAGCCTGGCCACGATGTATGTCGGCGGCAAGCCGTGCAGCGAGGATCCCGAGGTGATGAAGAAGGCGCGGGATGTCCTTCTGGCGGCCAAGCCGAACTGGATCAGCATGGACTATGGCGCGACCGAGCGGCTGTCGAACGGCGACTGGGCGGCGAGCGTGAACTGGAACGGATCGACCATGCGGGTCCGGATCAACACCAACGGCGACGTGCAGTACGGCTATCCGCGCGAAGGCTATCCGCTGTTCATGGATTCGGTCGCGCTGCTGTCGGATGCGAAGAACGTGGAGGAGGCCTACAAGTTCCTCGACTTCATCATGGTGCCGGAGAACGCCGCGATGATCTCGGCCTTTGCGCGCTATGCCAACGGTATCTCGGGGTCGGAAGAGTTCATGCCCGAGGACATGAAGACCGCGCCCGAAGTGGTGATCCCCGAGGAGTTCAAGGCCGCGGGCACCTTCCTGCCGACCTGCACCGGCAAGGCGCTGGAATACATCACCGCGATCTGGACCGAATTGCAGAAGTAGGCGCCAGCGGGCTGGCGTCGCAGCGGGGGGGTTTCACACCCCCCGCACCCCCCGTGGAGTATTTCCGAAAGGGCAAGCCCATGCTGGAGTGGTCGGCTACGGAGCTGTCGGCGGCGATCCATGGGCGCAGGGTTTCCCCGTCCGAGGTGATGGCAGAGTGGCTTGTGCAGGTCCACGCGGTGAACGGGCCCGTCAATGCCATCGTCTCGCTGCGCGATCGAGATGCGCTTCTGGCCGAGGCCCGGGCGCTAGACGATGCCGAGCCACGCGGCTGGCTGCACGGCATCCCCTTCGCGGTCAAGGATCTTGTGGCGACGAAGGGGCTGCAGACGACCTGGGGCTCGCCGCTCTTTGCCGACCATGTGCCGACAAAGGACGATCTGGTGGCCGCGCGGCTGCGGGCTGCGGGCGCGGTGATCGCGGCCAAGACCAACGTGCCGGAATGGGGCCAGGGATCGCACAGCTTCAACCCGGTCTTTGGCGTCACGCGCAACCCCTATGACCTGACCCGCAGCGCGGGCGGGTCTTCCGGGGGCGCGGCGGCGGCGCTTGCGGCGCGGATGGCCTGGGTGGCGGACGGGTCGGACATGATGGGGTCCCTGCGCAACCCGGCTGCCTTCTGCAACATCTACGGCTTCCGCCCGACCTGGGGCGTCGTGCCGCAGGATGCCGAGGGGGACACCTATCTTTCCACTCTTTCCACCGAAGGCCCGATGGGTCGCACGGTGGAGGACGTGGCGCGCCTGCTTCTGGTGCTGGCGGGCGACAATCCCGAAGTGCCCTTTCCCCGGCCGGTCCCCGACCTTGCGCTGGACCGTGACATGACCGGGGTCCGCATCGGCTGGCTGGGCGACTGGGGCGGGGCCTATGCGATGGAGCCGGGGATCCTGGAGCTCTGCGAGGCGGCCCTGCGCCAGATGGAGGCGATGGGCGCAGTGGTCGAGCCTTTGCCCCCGCCCTTTCCCGCCGAGCGTCTCTGGTCCGCCTGGGTGACCTTGCGGGCCATGCTGAACGCGGGGGCCAAGCGGGGGCTGGCCGAGGACCCGGTCAAGCGCGCGCTGACCAAGCCCGAGACGCTGTGGGAAATCGAGCAGGGCCTCGGCCTTTCGGCGCAGGCGGTTTACGAGGCCAGCGTCGTCCGCAGCCGCTGGCACGCCCTTGCGGCGCGGCTCTTCGACAGGTTAGACGCGGTCGTGCTGCCCTCGGCCCAGGTCTGGCCCTTCCCGGCCGACTGGCGCTGGCCGCAAGAGATCGCCGGGCGCCCGATGGATACCTATCACCGCTGGATGGAGGTGGTGGTCCCGGCCAGCCTGATCGGCCTGCCGGCCCTGTCGGTGCCGATCGGCTTCGGAGCCGAGGGCCTGCCAATGGGGATGCAGATCATCGGACGGCACGGCGACGACATGGGGGTGCTGTCGATCGGACAGGCCTGGCACCGGGCGACGGACTGGCCCGCGCGCCGGCCGCCTCTGGCAGGGCCCGCCGTTTCGCGCTAGGGCTTGCTCCAGGAGACGGGCATCATGCGGGTTCTGGTGATCGGCGCCGGGTCGATCGGACAGCGGCACCACGACAATCTGGCGGCGTTGGGGGCGATCCCGCGCCTCCTGTCCTGGCGCGCGGGAGGGCTGGTGGCGGCCGAGGCGGCGATGGATCAGGCCGACGCCGTCGTGGTGGCGACGGCGACCGACATTCGCCTGCCGCTGATCGCGGCGGCAGCGGCGCGCGACCTGCCGTTTTATGTGGAAAAGCCGCTGGCCTTCCGGCCGGACGAGGTGGAGGCGATTGCCGAGGCGGCGGCGCCGGTCGCCACGCGCTCGATGCTGGGCTACATGATGCGCTACCATCCGGCCGTGCAGGCCCTGGCGGCGGACGGTCTGGACGACGTCTTCCAGTTCGCCCTGACCATCGGCCACGACGTGACGCAGTGGCGGCAGAACTGGCGCTTTTCGGAAAGCTATGCCGCGCGGGCCGAGGGGGGCGGGGTGCTTCTGGACCTCTGCCACGAGCTGGACATCGCGCTGACGCTCTTCCCGGGTCTGGAGATCCTTTCGGTGGAAAGCCTGGGTCACCCGGCCTTTCCGGGGGTGGATTTCGCGAGCCGGATCTCGCTGCGCCGGGGCGGTCTGGTGGGGGACGTTTCGATGGACTACCTGACGCCGGGTCTGCATCGTCGCGCCCATCTTCGCGGCAGCGAACGGATGCAGGATTTCGACCTGGCCGCACAGGTCTATCGGGTGACCGAACCCGGCGGCACGCGCCAGCTTGACCTGCCCTTGGAGCGCAACGCGATGTTCCTGGCCGCGATGCGGGATTTCCTTGCGCTCGCCTTCGGGGGCAAGGTGTCGGACAACCCGCTTCTGCCGCGGCTGAACCTCTGCCTGCCTTCGGCGCGGCTGGTCGCCCGGGCCTGGGCCGCGCGGCGGTTCATCGGCGAGATTGCCAAGGAGATCCCCTGAATGGTGAAGGTGCTGGGCCATATCGGCGCGCGCAAGGGCAGCAAGGGCGTGCCGCGCAAGAACTTCCGTCCCATCTGCGGCAAGCCGCTGATCGACTGGTCGCTGGACCAGCTTTTCGCCCATCCCCGGGTGGAGGCGGTCGTCGTCAGCACCGACGACGAGGAAATCTACGCCCATTCCGTCGCAAAGGGCGCGCTGGAGATCGGCCTGCGGCCCGCGCATCTGGCCACCGACACGGCGGGGAAATGGGGCGTCTGGCAGCACGCGCTCGAGGCGTCCGAGGCGCTGGTCGGCCCGGTCGAGGCCTTCCTCGACCTCGACTGCACCTCGCCGTTGCGGTTGCCCGAGGATATCACCGGCGCGCTGGACCTCTACGACGCCGAGCATCCCGACCTGGTGATGAGTTGCTGCGAGGCACGCAAGAACCCCTATTTCAACCTTGTCGAGCCGGATGCCACGGGCGCGCTGCATGTCTCGAAACCCCTGCCGGGCGGCGTGGTGGCGCGGCAGCAGGCGCCGGTGGTCTATGAACATGCCGCGAGCACCTATGTGGTGTCGCCGGCTTACCTGAAGCGGTCCAAGGGGCTGTGGGAGGGGCGGGTCATCCCTTACCTGATGCCGCCCGAACGCTGCGTGGACATCGACAGCCCGTTCGATTTCCGCCTTGTGGAATTTCTGATGAAGGAGGCCGGTCATGGCTGAACAACTTGCGGGCCAGCTGGCCGGACGGACGGTGTTCATCACCGGGTCGGGCGGCGTTCTGGGCAGCACCTATGTGCGGCGGATGCTGGCGGCCGGAGCGCGGGTGATCGGCTCGGACCTGCCGGGCCGGCGGGCCGAGGCTCTGATGGAGGCGCATGGTGCAAACCCGAACTTCCGCTTCTACCCGCTGGACGTGGCGAACGAGGACGAGGTGACCGAAATCTTCCGGCGCATCCTGGCAGATGGCTGGGAGCCGAACGTTGTGCTGAACAATGCGGCCATTACCGGGGAACTGTTGATGGGCGCGGGACAGCCCTTCCCCGATTTCGCCGATCTGAAGGTCAGCGACTGGGAAAAGACCCTGCGCACGAACCTGACCGGGCCCTTCATGATCGCGCGGCAGATGGATCGCGACATCGTGGGCAAATGGCCCTGCACGCTGGTCAACGTGGCCAGCATGTATGCCCTGAACGGCGCGCATCACCGGATCTACGAGGGGATGCCGTTCAAGAATTTCTCGGCCTACGGGGTGACGAAGGCCGGCATCCACGGGCTCACGGTCTGGCTGGCGGGCTACTGGGCGCCGCGGGGGGCCACGGTGAACACCATCGCCCCCGGCGCGGTGTTCAACGGCCATTCCGAGGAGTTCCAGCGCCGGGTGGGCGAGCTGATCATGCTGGATCGCATGGCCCGGCCGGACGAGATCGCCGATGCCATGCTGTTCCTGTGCAGCGCGCAGGCCGGTTACATCACCGGGCAGATCATCAACGTGGATGGCGGGTTCAGCGGCTGGTAAGCAGCGGCTCCAGCGCCCGCAGCGTCCGCGTGGTCGCGCCCGAATGGGCGGCGGTGAAGGCCGTGATCGCCTCGGGCGCCGGGTCGGGCCAGCCCAGCACATCGGCGACCAGCCTTTCGGCGCTGGTCTGCCGGCAGACGCCGGCCGCGATGGCCTCGGCTGCCGGATACTCGATGGTCTGGATCTGCGGGCCGACGAGCACCGGCTTCTTCAGGGCCAGCGGCTCGATGATGTTGTGCGACCCCTTGGGCTGGAACCCGCCCCCCACGACGACCCGGTCGGCCATGGCCAGATAGAAATACATCTCGCCGAGCGAATCGCCCAGGAGCACATCCATCGGCGCCTCGGACCTCTGAGCAAAGCTGCGGTCGAAGCGCGTGCTGCGGCGGTCGAACAGGACGCCCTTTGCGGCCAGCCTTTGCGCCACGGCGTCAAAGCGTTCGGGCGCGCGGGGGATGAACAGGATCACGGGCGGCGTGCGGACGGACAGAAGCTCTTGCGCGGCGGCGATGAACAGCTCTTCCTCGGGTTCGGTCACCGAGGCGAAGGCGATCACCCGGCGTGGGCCGAGGCCGGGGCGCAGGCGCCCTGCGGCGGCCAGGTGGTCCTGCGGGATCGGCTGGTCAAAGCGCAACTCGCCGGTGACATGGATGGTCGTGACGCCCACCGATGCAAAGCGCTGCGCCTGCAGGTCGGACTTCACCAGCGCCCCGGCGCAGAGCCGCATCAGCGCCGGGCGGATGCCCAGCCGGGCATCGCGGGCCATGGAATCGGACGGGTATTGCGCGTTGCAGAGGTAGAGAGGCACGCCGGCCTTGCGCGCGGCAAGGATCATGCGCGGCCAGATCTCGATTTCCATCACGAGGCCCAGCTTCGGGCGGAAGGCCCGGAAGAACCGCGCGTAAGCCCATGAAGTTTCAAGCGGAACCCAGACAGGCCTTACGCGGCCGGTCGCGATCTCGGCGGCGAATACCCGCTCTGCCTCGCGCCGGCCGGCGGGGGTGAAATGGGAGGTCACGATCCGCTCGCCCCGGTCGAGCAGCGCGTGGATCAGGGGGACGGCGGAACGCAGCTCGCCCAGGCTGACGGCATGGACCCAGACCGCGCCGGGGTCGGCCGGGGCGTGGCGGCCGAAGCGTTCGCCAAGGTGGCGGGCGTAGAGCGGATCCTTCCTCCCGCGCCACCAGAGATAGGCCACAACGACGGGCAGGCCGAGATGCCAGAGCGCCGACCATATCCGCAGGAAAAGCCAGAGCCTCATGCCAGCCCCCCGAGTGCGAGCAGATCGCGGGCCAGGGGCTCGATGCTGTCGCGGGCGGCTGCGGACAACGCCCGCGCCTTGGCAGCACGATCGGACTGGTCGGCCAGAATGGCCGGGCCGAGCGTCGCGGCCCCGACCTCCAGCGCGGCGTCGGCCTGATGCAGGCGGGCGAAATCGGCGGCGAAGTTCGCCACCCGTGGCCCATGCAGGACGGCCGAGCCGAGCGCCGCCGGTTCCCACGGATTATGGCCCTCGGTCGCGCCGAAGGTGCCGCCGATCAGGGTCACGGGGCAAAGGCGATACCAGAGGCCCATCTCGCCCAGGGTATCGGCGATCCAGACCTCGCCCGCAGGCCCCTGCCCCGCGCTGCGGCGGGTCGCGCGCAGTCCGTGGCGGGCTGCGGCGCCGGCAATCTCGTCCCCCCGCGCGGGATCACGGGGGGCGATGATCAGGAGCGGACGGTCGGGCAAGTCGCGCAGGGCGGACAGTGCCACCGCCTCGTCCTCGGGATGCGAGGACGCGAGCAGCACAAGCCGTCGCCCGGCCAGCGCCTGACGCAGCGCCTCAAGCGCCGTGGGATCGGCGGACAGTGGCGGGGCGGCGGCCTTTAGCGAACCGGTTATGCGGACTCCGGCAGCCCCGAGCCGTTGCAGGTGTCCGGCCGTCGTCTCGTCCTGCGCGGCGATCAGGCGGAAGCGGGCGAGAAGATCTGCAAACAGCCCCCGGAACCGGTGCCGACGGGCATAGGCTTCGGCGTTCATCCGGGCGTTCACCAGAGCCAGCGGGATGCCGCGCGCGGCCGTGGCGGCCACCGCGCCGGGCCAGAGGTCCTGTTCGGCCCAGACCGAGAGCGCAGGCTGCCAGTGGTCGAGGAAGCGCCGCAGGTAGGCGGGCGCATCCAGCGGCAGGAACTGGTGCCTGGTGCGGGGCGGCAGGTTCGTGGCCATGACCTCGGCCGATCCGCGCGTGGTCGAGGTGACGAGGAACTCGGCCTCAGGCGCCTGTGCCGCCATGGCCGCGATCATGCCGCGCAGCGCCAGCGTCTCGCCCAGTCCCACGGCATGCAGCCAGACGAGCGGACCGTCGGGGCGCGTCAGGCTGGGCTGACCCAGCTTCTCGCGCCAGCGGTCGGGCAGTTCCTTGCCTCGCGCCAGCCTGCGGCGCAGAAGCGCGGGCGCGGCCAGCGGAATGGCATGGCTTGCGGCAAGGTAAAGGCGCAGGCCGGGGCCGGTCGGATCAGTCACGGAAGGCCTTCTGCAGGCTGCGCTGCCAGAACTCGGGCCGCGCAAGAACCGCGACGAAACGGTCCGCCGCCGAGCCCTGGCCGAAGCCCTGATGCGGCTCGGCCCGCTTGCCCCAGCGGGTCGCGAGGAAATCGAGGATCGTCGCCCGGTCGCCCGCGGCGCAGCTGACGACCGAGGGCGCCTCGGCCCGGTTGGTCTGGCGGCTGCCGACATCCAGCGAGGGCAGACCGAGGAAGGGCGCCTCGCGCACGCCGGCCGAGGAATTGCCCACCATGCAGGCCGCATTCTTCATCAGCTCGGAGAAATGTGCGAACCGCATCGAGGGCAGCACACGGAAGCGGTCCTTTGGCAGGCGGTCGAGTACGGCAAAGATCGCCTCGGACCCGGGGTCGTTGTTCGGCGCGATCACCACGAAGCTGCGCCCCGAGGCCCGAAGCGCGCCGAACAGGTCCGCCGCCTGCGCACCGATCGTGTCCTGCTCCGAGGTCACGGGGTGGAAGACCGCGATGCCGTAGTCCGCGAACGGAATTGCATAATGCACCCGCACCTCGTCCAGGGTCACCCCCGAGGGGCGGGCGTGGAAGTCGAGTTCCGGGGAACCTATGACGTGGATCGTCTCCTCCGGCTCTCCCAGCGCCATGACGCGCCGTGCGGCGGCTTCGGAGGACACGAAATGGCTGGCGCACAGCTTGGAATTGCAGTGGCGGAACATCTCGTCGATGGTGCCCGAGACCTCGCCTCCCTCGACATGGGCCGAGCGAATATAGTTGGTTGCGGCCACAAGCGAAGCCGCCAGCGCCTCGATCCGGTCGCCATGGATCACGATCAGGTCCGGGCGGTTTTCGGTGACATAGTCGGAAAAGCCCATGACGGTCTTGGCCAGGACCACGTCCTGCGGATCGCCGGGGCGCTGGTTGAGGAATTCGTGCACCGTGACCCCGTCCAGTCGCCGCACCTCGTTCACAGTAAGCCCGTAACGTTCAAGCAGGTGCATGCCGGTAACGAAGAAGGTCACAAGATGCCCGGCATCGCGGGCGGCGAGGGCCAGCGGTTCAAGCTTGCCGAAATCGGCGCGCGTGCCGGTGAGGAAGAGAATGCGGCGGGTCACTGTGCAAGGACCTGTTCACATGCAGGTATCGTCTCGTCCCGATCCCGCGGCATCGGCAGCAGAGCGGCGGAGAGAATGGCCCCGGGGGCAGGAAAGCAACCTTCTGCGACGACGCCGCGTGCGCCAGGCTGAAACCCCGCAAGACGCAGCCGCACCGGGGCGGTCGTACTGGAGGCGATGACGTCACTGCCTTTCCGGGGCACATGCATTTCGGTGGGCAACCCTTGACGAAGCCAATGGCCACGAACGCGCCGGCTGAAACGAGTTCGATCCTTCATCGCGGCTGATCTTTGTTCATGGCTGCCCGGTCACGTTCCGCACGGGCACGCATTTCATCAATGGCCGCGGCGTTGTTGCATTCCAGATCGCCGTTATCCATGGCTTCAAGGAAACGCATTCGGTTCAACTGAAAGAGCATGTCCGGGTGCTTCTTGACAAAGCTGGTGGCAAAGATCTGCTCGGTGGCCCAGCAGAATGACGCATTGAACCGACGACGCGCGACGACGGTCGATATGTGCTTCAATGCCCGCTGACGCCAGTCCGGGTCGTTTCTGGATTCGAGGAGTTCTTTTCCCTCACGGCTGAATTCGGCATCGGAGTAGGCAGCATAGCGAAGCGACTTTTCCAGGAATTCGTCACTCTTTTCGACGATTGCCTGAAGAAAGAGGCTGCGACGCGACAGGGCGCCAATCGTCATTCCGGCCGCGGAAAGCGCCTTGGAAAAACCGATCTCTCCCCTCTTGATCGTCAGGGTTTTCGAGCTTGTCTGCTTGTAGCCCTGCCAGAAGGCGACAAACGGGTCGGAAAGGAACACATGCCTGGGAACAATCGTTACATAGGATTCGATGTGCTCGGCACGTTTCCTCCTTCGCGGGCGGCGAGGCATCTCCTTCTCGACCGCATTTCGGGCCGGCACATGCAGGAACAGGCCAGTCACATCGAATTCCGAAGCCTCCAGCCTTTCGATCACCGGCTGACCGGTGTGCATCGGAAACCAGATACTGTCGTTCATCAGGATCAGGAACCGGGGGCTTTGCCCATCCCGCATCAGATGATGAATGGCATCACGATAGCCGCCGAAGTCATACCCGAAGTTCGGCCTTTCCATCAAACGCCAGACCAGGGGCGCGACGACGGCGCGGTCCTGCGGCCGAAGCCCGCCATTGGCAACCAGCAGAACCGAGTAACCCTTGTCCGACAGGTAGGAGCAGGTCGTGAGGATCGAAGCGGGCACGCCCGACGGCTGATATACCAGAAGGACGCAGATCTTGTCGGTCCTGGGGGGACCATTGCCCTCGACCCGGATGCGGGTCCAGCGCGTCCGGTCATGGTTCCAGCGCAGCGCAGGCTCGATTGCGCGCCGCGGAAGACTGCGGATCTGCTTGACCACCCGGACAAGCTCGCGGCGGAGCTTCCAGGCCGGGATCATCCCAGATCCTCCCACTTCAGCTGCGTGTTCCGCGTCACCGCCCGCTTCAACTGCTTGCCCACCACCTTGTCGAAATCATAAGCCGCGATCTCGCCCGAGCCCGGACGGCGCGCCCAGATATCGGCCTCGGCGATCACATGGCCTTCTGGCAGGTCGCGGTCGGCCACGACCGAGCCGCGGGCAAAGCGATACACGTCCTCCTCGGGTGCCGACCGCTGCTTTGGATTGTTCGCGGCGATCCAGATCTCCTTCGACCGGTCGATCAGGAAGCGCAGCTCCGCCGGGTCCATCGAGTTGATGATGTCCGGCCCCTTGCGATAGCGCGTGTCGGTGTAATGCCGTTCCAGGATGCAGGCGCCCAGCGCCACCGAGGCCAGCGCCATCTCCGGCCCGATGGAATGGTCGGAAAAGCCCACCACCGCCTTCGGGAAGGCCTCACGCAGTTCCTTCACCCCGCGCAGGCTGACGATCTCGGCCGGGCTGGGGTAGAGGTTCGTGCATTCCAGCAGCGCATAATCCACCCCGGCTTGGTCGAGGATGTCCACGCTGGCGCGGATCGTCTCGATCGTCTGCATGCCCGTGGACAGGATCACCGGCTTGCCCTTCCGCGCGATGTGGCGGATCAGCGGCAGATTGTCGGCCTCGCCCGAGCCGATCTTGTAGGCCGGCACGTCCAGCGTTTCCAGGAAATCCGCCGCCGCCCGGCTGAAGGGCGTGGAGATCCAGATCATCCCCAGGCTTTCGGTGTAACGCTTCAGCTCCGCCTCTTCCTCCCGCGACAGGGCGCAGCGTTCCATCACATGCCAGATCGAGACATCGGCGTTCGGCGGGAAGATCGACTTCGCCTCCTCCGTCATCTCGTCCTCGATGATGTGGGTCTGGTGCTTGATCATCTCGCAGCCCGCCCCGGCCGCCAGGCGCACCATCTCCTTGGCCACGGCCAGATCGCCGCCGTGGTTGATGCCGATCTCGGCGATGACAAGGGGGGGATGGCCGGGGCCGATCTCGCGGTGGGCGATCTTCATGGGGGTCTCCGTCGTTGACGCCCGTGGTGCGCCAGCCCGCCGCCCCTGTCAAGCGAGGGGGTAGCGCGCCAGCACCTCGTAGAGCACGGACTTGCCGAGATGGCTTTGCCAGAGCGTCAGTTCCCTCACCTCCCAGGGCTCGGTGCGGAAGCCCGCGCCCATGGCCACGGCGCGATCCAGCCGCGCGATGTCGGGTGGATCGGGGGGCGGGAACCGGCCCAGCGTGACATGCGGCACGAAGTTCCGCGCGTCGATCGGACAGCCGGCGCGGCGGGCGATGGTCTCGGCCTTGGCTTGCAGCCGGATCAGCGGGGGTGAAGGCGCCACCCCGACCCAGACCGTGTGCGGCCGGTCTTTGCCGAAGAGACCAAGGCCTTGCAGAGACAGGGAAAACCGCTCGAACCTCAGGGCCTCGAACCCTTCATGCGCGGCTTCCAGCGCCGGTTCCGGGCAATGGCCCAGAAAGACCAGGGTCAGATGCAGGTTTTCGGGCTCCACCCGGCGCGTCAGGGGCAAGAGGAACTGCTGCACCTGGCAGGCCCCACGCACCGCCTGCGGCAGGTCGATGCCCAGAAAGGCCCGGATCATCTCCGGGCGAGCCTTGCCAGGCGGTCACGGATCTCGGGCCGGACCGGGCCTTCGCGCGGGGGATCGATGAGCGTGGTCAGCATGGCGGGTTCGGGAGCCGGCCGCCCGCCCCCGCCCCAGCTTAGCCCTTCAAGCACCGCCCGGGCCGCCTCGGGCAGAAAGTCTGGTAGCTCTTGCCCCGCCAGTATGCCCCAGATCGCCGTCCACAGCCGCCCCACCGACCAGGGATTGTAGCCGCCCCCGCCCAGCACCAGAACCCGCGGGGCAAGGGGCAGCAGCGCCGACAGCGCCTCCAGATAGGCACGGTTCGACAGCGCCAGGCGCGACAGGGGATCTTCCAGCAGACTGTCCGCCCCGCATTGCAGGACCAGCGCCTCGGGCCGGAATTCCTCGACCCGGGGCAGGATGAGGCCATGCAGAACCGCCCGCGCCTCGCTGTCGTTATAGCCCCTCGGGACCGGCAGATTGAAGGCGCTGCCGCCGCCCGTATCCTCGAGCGCGCCGGTGAAGGGCCAGCGCCCCTCTTCGTGGACCGAGATCATCCGCACCCCCGGATCGCCGGCGAAGGCCAGTTCCACCCCGTCGCTGTGATGCGCATCCAGATCGACATAGGCGATGCGCGTCAGGCCGGAGCGTTGCAGCACCTTGATCCCCAGCACCACGTCGTTGAGATAGCAGAACCCGTTCGCCCGCCCCGGAAGGCCATGATGCGTGCCCCCGCCCGGCACATGGATCACCCCGGGGCTGCGCGACAGAAGCTCGGCCGCCAGCATCGTGCCCCCTGCCCCGGTGGCCGGCCGGCGATAGACCTCCGGGAAGACCGGGTTCGACAGGGTGCCGAGGTGAAAGCGTTCGCGGATCTCGGGTGGCACCGCGCCAAGGGTCTCGGCCTCCTGCAAGGCCGCGACATAGGCCGGCTCGTGCCAGAGCGTCAGCGCCGCCGGCTTGGCGCGCGGACTGGAGCGGAAACGGTCGTTGGGCAACCAGCCCAGGACGCGCGTGAGGTCCATGACCGTGGAAACGCGCGGTATCCGCAGCGGGTGGTGCAGACCGTAGGACGACCTGCGATAGATCTCGGATGCGACGAGAAGCGGGGCAGCCGCCAGCCCGGCGGGGGCTGGAGGCGGCGACAGCATCATTTCGTCAGGGCCTCGATCCTTCCGGCTATGGCGCGGCTTTGCGGCGCAACCGGCGCGCCGAAGGTGGCAACGACCTTGCCATCCGGGCCGATCAGCACCTTGTTGAAGTTCCACCCGGGCACGAAGCCCGTCTCGTCGCGCAGCCAGGCATAGAACGGATGCGCCTTCGGGCCCTTCACATGGGTGATCTCGGTCATCGGCAGGGTCAGGTCGAAGTTCGTGGCGCAATATTCCTTGACCGCGGATTCGTCGGCAAGCTCCTGATTGAAGTCGTCTGACGGTACCGCGAGGATCAGGGCCTTGTTGCCGAACCGGTCATGCAGAGCCTGCAAGCCGTCGAACTGTCCGGCAAAGCCGCAAAGCGATGCGGTGTTGACCACCAGAACCGGCTTGCCCCGCCAGTCCTCGAGGTCGATTACCCCTCCGTCGATCGACACGAAACGCTGCCTGTCGCCCGCAAAAGCCGGCGACAAGGTGATCCAGACCAGCAGGCCGGCGATAAGCCGAATCATGGTGCCTCCGTTTGCAGCATGTTGCTCTAGATCAGATAAGTCGGGTGCTCTTTACGTCAAATTTTCCCGAAAAAGCTGTGATTTCGTCCGCAGCCGTGCCATATTCAACACGTACGGGTCGAGCAGTGGCCAGCGCCGGGAAACGGGCGGCCAAGTGGGCGTAAGATGAGTTGGCAAGACAAGTTCGTGGCGCAGGGCGCCGGATCGGGACAGGCAAGGGTGCAATACGGCGCCCTATGCTGGCGTGAGGGCAGCGAAGGAATGGAAGTGCTGCTCATCACCAGCCGCAACACCGGGCGCTGGGTGATACCGAAGGGCTGGCCGATGCCGGGCCTGGCGCCGGAAGCTGCCGCGGCACAGGAAGCCTGGGAGGAAGCCGGGGTCAGCGGCGGTCTGGTCAGCCCGGTCTGCGTCGGGCGCTACGGCTATCAGAAAGTGCTCGGCGCGGACGTTGCAGTTCCCTGTGCGGTCGCCGTCTACGGGCTGAAGGTGTCCGGGCTGTCCGATACGTATCCCGAGGCAAAGGAGCGGCGCAGGAAGTGGTTTTCTCTGCCCGTTGCGGCCGGTTTGGTCAACGAACCCGATCTGGGTCGGATAATCGCGGGGTTCACCCCGCCAGAGTATGGACGTCCTTCGCCAATCGCGGCGGAGGAAGGTGAGACCGGGGACCCCCCGCCTCAGCGGAGCAAGCGGGACAAGAGCCGGGGGCATTGAACTTTCTCCGCGACTGATTAGCTAGTGGTGTCGCCAGAAACGGGCGGGCACGGAATGATCCGATACAGTCTTCGTTGCGGAAATGACCACGGCTTTGACAGCTGGTTCAAGGGGGCCGATGCCTTTGCCGCGCTGCAATCGGCTGGTCAGGTTGCCTGTCCGGTTTGCGGCTCGACCGAGGTGCGCAAGGACCTGATGGCGCCGGCGGTGCGACCCGCGCGAAAGTCGGCGTCCCGTCCGCAGCATGGCGATGACGACCGCCCGGATCTGAGCGCCCCCGCTTCGGAACTGGAGGCGCAGATTGCCGCCCTGCGGCGGCAGATCGAGGAGAACTCGGAATATGTCGGCATGAACTTCGCGACCGAGGCCCGCCGCATCCACGCCGGCGAAGCCCCGGGCCGGGCGATCCATGGCGAGGCCCGGCCGGAGGAGGCGCGGGCGATGATCGAGGAGGGGCTGCCGGTCGCCCCCCTGCCCTTCCTGCCGTCCCGCAAGGTGAACTGACCAGGCCCTGTCCACGCAGGGCAGACGAAGGGCCGAAAGGAATTCAACGGCTTGACTGTGGGCATTTACCGTCCAGCAACCTTCTTCGCCCAAAAGACCCCTTCTGTCCGGCCCGCCTGTTCTCGCCGATGAGCGTGTCTTGCCGGTGCCGGCCTAGTAGATGTAGCGGATCTGTTCGGTCCAGAACCGCTCCATCCGCTTCAGTGCCATGTTGATCTCGTCCATCCCCGAGGCGTCGATCAGCGCGCGTCGCTCGATCCCTTCGGCGTGGCGGGCGAAGAGGTCGGACAGCACCCCCCGCACCTGCCGCCCCTTCTCGGTCAGCCGGACCCGCACCGAGCGGCGGTCGATCTCGGACCGCTGGTGGTGCATGTAGCCGAGTTCGACCAGCTTCTTCAGATTGTAGCTGACGTTCGAGCCCTGGTAGTAGCCGCGCGACTTCAGTTCACCCGCCGTCACCTCGTTCTCGCCGATGTTGAACAGCAAAAGCGCCTGGACCGAGTTGATCTCCAGCATCCCAAGCCGTTCGAATTCGTCCTTGATCACGTCCAGAAGCAGCCGGTGCAGGCGCTCGACCAGGGCCAGGTTGTCAAGGTAGCAGGACAGGAAGGCCTTCTGCGACCCATCCAGCACCGGGGCATAGATTGTCATTCCGTTTCTCCACCGTTCTCACGGCGACAGAATCGGCACAAACAGAAAACATTCCGTAAACTTGCGCGGAACGTCCGTTAGTTTCCCGCCCTCAACCGGGCTTCGGCGAAGGCAGCGATCCGGTCCAGAAGCCCGGAGAAGGCTGCAGGCGGCGCGGCCTGGCCCAGGATCCAGGCCATCAGGTCCTGGTCGCTCTCGGCCAGAAGCGCGTCGTACAGGTCGAGTTCATCCGGAGTCAGCGCCGCCAGACGTGCGTCCGCGAAGGGGCCGAGCACCAGGTCCATCTCCTTGGTGCCGCGCCGCCAGGACCGCATCTTCATCCGCTTCAGGCGCGCTTCGGCCGTCTCGTCCATCTGCCGTCCGTTCCTGCTTGATCCCCGTCAGGCCGCAGCCTAAGTCAGGCCGGACCGAAACTCCACCACCGAAAGGCGCGGCAATGGCCTTCCTCTCCGACACGCTGGCGCGCGTGAAACCCTCGCCCACCATCGCCGTCACCACCAAGGCGGCGCAGCTGAAGGCCGAGGGGCGCGACGTGATCGGCCTTGGCGCGGGCGAACCCGATTTCGACACACCCGAGCACATCCGCGAGGCCGCGAAGCGGGCGATCGACGCCGGCAAGACGCGCTACACGGCGGTGGACGGCATCCCGGAGCTGAAGGCAGCGATCTGTTCCAAGTTCCTGCGCGAGAACGGGCTGACCTACACGCCGCAGCAGATCTCGGTCGGGACGGGGGGCAAGCAGATCCTCTTCAATGCGCTGATGGCGACGCTGAACCCCGGCGACGAGGTCATCATCCCCGCGCCCTACTGGGTCAGCTACCCCGACATGGTGCTGCTGGCCGGCGGCACGCCAGTGCCGGTGGTCGCCGGCATCGAGACCGCCTTCAAGCTGACGCCGGAACAGCTTGAGGCCGCGATCACGCCCCGCACCAAGTGGTTCATCTTCAACAGCCCTTCGAACCCCACGGGCGCGGGTTATACGCGGGCCGAGCTGAAGGCGCTGACCGATGTGCTGATGCGGCACCCCCATGTCTGGGTGATGTCGGACGACATGTACGAACACCTCGTCTTTGATGATTTCGAGTTCTGCACCCCGGCCGAGGTCGAGCCCGGCCTCTACGACCGCACGCTCACCTGCAACGGCGTGTCCAAGGCCTATGCGATGACCGGCTGGCGGATCGGCTATGCCGGTGGGCCGGTGTCGCTGATCAAGGCAATGGGGACGATCCAGTCGCAATCGACCTCGAACCCCTGTTCGGTCAGCCAGTGGGCCGCGCTGGAGGCGCTGTCGGGGCCGCAGGATTTTCTGGCCGACTGGCGGAAGGTGTTCCAGGGCCGGCGCGACCTGGTGGTGTCGATGCTGAACCAGGCGAAGGGCATCCGCTGCCCGAAGCCCGAGGGCGCCTTCTATGTCTATCCCGACATCTCGGCTCTGATCGGCAAGGCGACGCCGGCGGGCACCGTCATCAGCAACGACGAGGTCTTCGCGACCGCGCTGCTGGAGGAAACCGGGGTGGCTGTGGTGTTCGGTGCGGCCTTCGGTGTCTCGCCCAATTTCCGGATCAGCTATGCCACCAGCGACGAAGTGCTGCGCGAGGCCTGTGCCCGCATCCAGAGTTTCTGCGCAAGCCTGGTCTGACCCGGGCTTGACGAGTCGGCGCGGCTCGGGAAGGAATGGGCATGCACGCCGGGGTTGTCCGGGTTCATTTGGCAGGGCATAGTTTCAAGCATGACCGCTGACCTTCCCGACTACTATTTCCGGGTGCGCGAAAACGGAGCGGTCGTGTTCCGCGTCGGAACCGAGAATCGGCAGCGCCGGATCGAGATGGACGAGATCGCCACGGTCAACGTGAAGAACGGCAACATCAAGCCGCATGGCGAGGTGGAACTGACCGGGGCGGACCGGGCCGCGATCGGGGAATGGCTGGCCGCGCGCCAGGCGCAGCTTGCCGCGCGCGAGGTGGACGACATCCTGCGCACGGTCGATCACCTGAACCTGACGACACAATGGGCGCAGTCGCGGGCCACGGATGCGCAGCTCGAGGCGGTGACGGATGCGCTGTTGCTGGCGATGCACGACCTGCGCTCGATGCTGGTGAAGCGCAAGGCGGACCGGCTGGGCAAGGCGGAGTAGCTCCTCCTCGTTCGACTTCATCTCCTCGTCGGGATCGTGCGACGAGGAGACGAAGTCGAACGAGGAGCGGCAGATCAGATCTGCTTTTCGGGCATCTGCACTCGCAACCCGTCCAGCGCGTCGGTGACCTTCAGCTGGCAGGTCAGGCGCGAGCGGACCGGATCGGGATGCCAGGCGAAGTCCAGCATGTCGGATTCCATGTGGTCCTTGGGCGGCAGGCGGTCCACCCAGGCGGGATCGACATAGACATGGCAGGTCGAACAGGCGCAGGCGCCGCCGCAATCGGCCTCGATCCCCGGGATGCCGTTGTCGCGGGCACCTTCCATCACGGTCAGGCCGTTCGGGACTTCGACCACATGTTCGCGGCCATTGTGTTCGACATAGGTGATCTTAGCCATGACTCGTGCTCTCCCGGGATCGTCTGACGTGACATAGGCCAGTCCGGAGCGATTTGCCAGAGGGGCGGCGGGCTTGCCTTGCGCCGCGCATGTTCTAGTATTGTTCGCATGACCCTGGTGCTTTCCCCTGCCCCACGCGGCAGCTCATGGCCGCGCCCGCCCAAGGCGCTGCCGGCCGCCCGGCTGGGCGAGCCTCCGGCGGGGGCGCGGGTGACGGTGGCGGGGCTGGTGCTGGTGCGACAGCGGCCGGGCACGGCGAAGGGGGTGATCTTCGTCACGCTGGAGGACGAGACGGGCACGGCAAACGTGGTCGTCTGGGCGCAGGTCTATGAACGATTCCGCCGGGCGGTCATCGCGGGGCGGCTCTTGCGGGTCACGGGCCGGCTGCAACGCGAGGCCGGTGTGGTGCATGTGGTGGCCGATGTGATCGAGGACCTGTCGGGCCTGCTCGACCGGCTGCTTGACCCCGGCTTCCGGCCCGACGGGGTACGGGCGGGCGACCAGCCGTAACCCGCTTGCCGACATCAGATCGGGCCAGGGACCTTGCCGCTTGCCCGGCCGCCTCCCCCTGCCGTCCCGCTCTTGCCCCCGGCGGACGGCCGGCGGGATGCCTCCCACCGGCCATGAGCCGCCTGCGGCAGAACCTATTCGATCGACAGCGCCACGAAGCGCGGGTCGCCCCCGCGACGGACCAGCAGGAGGACCGACTTCCGTCCGCCGTCCTTCGCCTCCTTGATCCGGTCCTCAAGATCCTGCAGGCGCGTGACCTTCTGCTGCCCCACCTCGGCGATGATGTCACCCTCGACGAGGCCCTTGGTATAGGCCTCGGAGGCCGGATCCACCTTCATGATCACCAGACCCTGAGCGGAAGCGTCCAGTCCAAGCCGGGTCCTGGTATCGTCATCCAGCGGCGCCAGCGTCAGGCCAAGCGTCTCCATCTCCTTCGGGCCGGTATCGGCGGGGGCAGAGGCCGGTGTCGCCTTGCCTTCCGCCTCTTCGCGACGGCCGAGCGTGACCTGCAGGGTCTCGGTCTTGCCATCGCGCAGGACGATCACCGGCACCGCCTCGCCGATCGGCGCGTCGGCCACCCGGCGGGTCAGGTCGCCGGCATCCGCCACCTCCTGCCCGGCAAAGCGGGTGATGACGTCGCCCGGCCGGATGCCCGCCGCCTTGGCCGGGCCGTCCGGGACATCCGCCACCAGTGCGCCGGCGGCAGTATCGAGCCCCATCGATTCCGCGATTTCCGGCGAGATGTCCTGGATCTTGACCCCAAGCCAGCCGCGCCGGGTCTCGCCGAACTGCTTCAGCTGATCGACCACCTTGCTGACCACATTCGACGACATCGAGAAGCCGATGCCGATCGACCCGCCGTTCGGCGAGAGGATCGCGGTGTTCACGCCGATCACCTGCCCGTCCATGTTGAACAGCGGCCCGCCCGAGTTGCCACGGTTGATCGCCGCGTCGGTCTGGATGTAGTCGTCGTAGGACCCCTGAAGCTCGCGCCCGCGGGCCGAGACGATGCCGGCGCTGACCGAGAAGCCCTGGCCGAGCGGGTTGCCCACCGCCATGACCCAGTCGCCCACGCGCATCAGGTCGGAATTGCCGAAGCTCACGAATTCCAGCGGCTTGTCGCTTTCGACCTTCAACAGCGCGATGTCGGTCTTGGGGTCGGTGCCGACCAGCTTCGCCTTCAGCTTGTTGCCGGAGAAGAATTCGATGGTGATCTCGTCAGCGCCCTCGATCACATGGTTGTTGGTGACGATATAGCCGTCCTCGCTGATGACGAAGCCGGAACCCAATGCCTCGGACCGCTGCGGGCCACGCGGTCCCGGACCGCCGAAGTCCTTGAAGAAATCCTCGAAAGGGCTGCCTTCGGGCACAATGGGCATCCCGTCTGCCGGCCCGGCAACCATGGCGCTGGTGGTGATGTTCACCACGGCGGGGCTGATCTTCTGGGCCAGTTCGGCAAAGCTTTCGGGGGCACCGAAGGCCTGCACCTCGCTGGCAGGGGCAACACTCAGTCCAAAGCCCAGCACCAGCGCCAGAAGCGTGCTGGACCGCAGGGCAGAACGGATGGAAGGCGTGAGGTCGGGCACGATGCGAACTCCTGTTCTTCGGATCTGGCGAAAGGGAGGGAGGGGTCACCCCGGCCCTCGCTCGTCGCCGCAGACAAAACAGTTAGGCAAAGGGGTTCGCAATGCAAACCCCGTCGCGCTGTTTCAAAGGGATGTGAACACAATATTCGCGGCCGGACACACGTCAGGACGATTTCGCCAGCCAGACGACCAGAACGCCGATAGCAAGGGCTCCAAGCCCGACCATCCGCCGGCGATCCGGCGACAGCAATGCGATCAGGCGCAAAGCATCCTCCACGCGCCGAGGGGCCAGTGCCAGCACCAGCCCCTCGACCGCCAGCACCAGACCCAGTGCCAGGAAGAACTCGCTCACGGCACCGGCGGTGCCGCCGGTGCCGCGCCCGCACCCCGATCCGACCGCAGGTAGTGGAAGAATTCGCTGTCGGGCTGCATCACGATCGAGGAATTGGCCCCCTTGAGGCTGGCCTCGTAGGCCGCCAGCGAGCGGATGAAGGCGAAGAACTCCGGATCCTGGCCGTAGGCTTCCGCGAGGATGCCGTTCCGTTCGGCATCGGCCTCGCCGCGGATCACCTCGGCCTGGCGCCGGGCATCCGAGGTCAGTTCGATCACCGTCCGGTCGGCCGCCGCGCGCACGCGCTGCGCGGCCTCGCCGCCACGGGCGCGTTCGTCCGCGGCCTCGCGGTCGCGTTCGGCCCGCATCCGGGCGAAGGTCGCCTCGAGGTTCTGTTCCGGCAGGTCAGTCCGCGTCAGGCGGACGTCGATCACGTCGATCCCCAGCGCCGCGCCTTCGCGCTTGGCGATGGTCAGGATCTGGTTCATCAGCCCGGCCCGGTCTTGGCTGAGCACCTGGTCCTGGGTCGCATTGCCCAGCACCTCGGGGATCGCCTGGCTGAGGATGTTGCCGAGCAGTTGCTGCGCCCGGTCCTCGCCACCGGTGCCGACCGACTGGCGGAACTCGATCAGATTGACGATGCGCCAGCGTGCGAAGGCGTCCACCACCAGGCGGCGGTCGGACAGGAGGGTGACCTCGATCGGCTGGGTCTGCAGGCCGAGGATGCGGTCCTCGTACAGCACGACATCCTGAAGGAACGGGATCTTGAAGCCGAGGCCCGCATCCTCCTTGACCTGGACGACCTGACCGAACTGCAACACCAGTGCCTTCTTGCGTTCGTCCACGATGAAGAGCGAGGACAGGACCAGCACCAGCAGCACCACGAGGGCGGAAAGAGCATAGATCGCCCGCATCAGTTCGACCCTCCGGTAGCTGCGGCCCCGGGCGCCGCGGCCCCACGACCAAGCTCGTTCAGGGGCAGGAAGGGCACCACGCCCTGACCGCCGCCATCGGCCCCGGCCACGCCGTCGAGGATCACCTTGTTCATGCCGCCAAGCACCCGTTCCATCGTTTCCAGATAAAGTCGCCGCCGCGTCACGTCGGGCGCCTTCACATATTCGTTGTAGACCGAGATGAAGCGCGCCGCCTCACCCTGGGCCGAGTTCACGGCTTCGGCCCGGTAGGCTTCGGCCGCCTCCAGAAGGCGGGCCACCTCACCCCGGGCGCCCGCAGTCACCTGGTTGGCGTAGGCATCGGCCTCTTTTTCCAGCCGGTCGCGTTCCTGCTGCGCCGCCTGCACGGCGCGGAAGGCGTCGATCACCTCGCGCGGGGGCTGGGCAACCTGAAGGTTGACGCGGATCACGCTGATGCCGGCGTTGTAGCTGTCGAGCGTGGCCTGCACCGCCTTGCGCAGGTCCGAGGCGATGACGCCGCGGTCGCGGTTCAGGATCGGCGAGAGTTCCGACCGGGCAATGATGTCGCGCATCGCGCTTTCGCTGACCGCGCGGATGGCGACTTCGGGGTCGGCCAGGTTGAAGAGGTACTTCTCGGGGTCCGAGATGTTCCAGACCACCTGGAAGCCGATGTCCACGATGTTCTGGTCGCGCGTCAGCATCAGGCCGGAATCGGTGCGACCCGGGCCGGTGCCGATGTCAGTCGTCCGCTCGCCCGTCACCTGGACCTTTTCATAGGTCACGACCGGCCAGGGTGCGAAATTCAGGCCGGGATCGCCGACCCCCGCGCTTTCACCGAGGAACAGTTCGACCGAGCGTTCTTCGGGCCGGACGGTGTAGAAGGACATGAAGGACCACACCGCGACGATCGCCAGAAGGCCGAGGCCGACGCTTTGCCGGGTGAACAACGGGCCTTCCGGGTCGCCGCCCGGCCCACCCGTTCCACGGTTGCCCCGCCCGCCCATCAGCACGCGCAGCTGTTCCTGGCCGCGCTTCATCAGCTGGTCGATCTCGGGGATCTGCCCGCCGCCCGCTCCGGGCCGGCCGCCGCGGCGGTCGCCGTCGTCGTCGTTGTTGCCCCTGCCGCCCCGGTCATCCCCACCCGAGCCGCCACCGCCGCCCCAGGGACCGCCACTTCCTGCCATTGAACCGAACCTCTTCTTTCCGTTTCCCCTAAGCTGGTCATATCCAGCCGGAAATCAACCCGTCCCGGCTGCCTCTCAACCCGTCCGCACCGGTTTTCGCATCGTCACCAGCTCCTCGGCCATGGTCGGATGCACCGCGCAGGTGGCATCGAAATCCTCTTTCGTCGCGCCCATGCGGATCGCGATCGCCGCAAGCTGGATCATCTCTCCCGCCTCGGGCGCGACGATGTGGCAGCCAAGAACCCGGCGCGTCGCCTGGCTGACGATCAGCTTCATCATCACCCGGTCCTGCTTTCCTGCGAACAGAGTGCGCATCGGCCGGAAGGCGGTGGCATAGACCTCGATCGGCTCGCGCTCGCGAGCGGCCTCTTCGGACAGGCCCACCGTGCCCATCTCGGGCTGGGTGAAGACGGCCGAGGCGACGAGGTCGTGGTCGAAGGTCGTGGGTTTCGCGCCGAAAACGGTGTCGGCGAACGCATGGCCCTCGCGGATCGCGACTGGGGTCAGGTTGATGCGGCCGGTCACGTCGCCAACGGCAAAGACCGAGGGCACTGCGGTCTGGCTGTAGGCGTCCACCGGGATCTCGCCATTGCGGCCAAGGGTGATCCCGATCCCTTCCAGCCCGAGGCCGGCCGTGTTCGGGCGACGCCCGGTGGCGTAGAGGACGAGGTCGAACTCCCGCTCGCTGCCGTCGGTCGCCACGGCACGGATGCCGGAGGCCGCCTTTTCCAGCCGCATCACGTCGGTGCCGCAATGGATGGCGATGCCCGCAGCCTGCATGGCATTGGCGACATGGCCGCGCGTCTCGTCATCAAAGCCGCGCAGGATCTGGGCGCCGCGGTAGTACTGGCTGACCTCGACTCCCAAACCATTGAGGATACATGCGAATTCGCTGGCGATATAGCCACCGCCCACCACCAGAGCGCGTCGAGGCAGCGCGGGCAGGTGGAACATCTCGTTCGAGGTGACCGCCAGCTCGCGGCCCGGAATGTCCGGGACAAAGGGCCAGCCGCCGGTGGCGATCAGGATATGTTTCGCGGTGAACTCTTCCCCCGAGGCGAGGCGGACGCGGTGCGGGTCCACGATCACCGCGCGCGCGTCGTGGACGGTGACGCCCGCGTTCTTCAGCGTGTTGCGGTAGGCGCCTTCCAGCCGATCGAGCTCGGCCTCCAGCCGGCTGCGAAAGCGCGCCCAGTCGAAGCCGCCCGCCGTCACGTCCCAACCGTATTCACGCGCCTCGGCCATGGCTTCGGGATAGGCGCTGGCGAAGACCATCAGCTTCTTCGGCACGCAGCCCCGGATGACGCAGGTGCCACCCATCCGGCTTTCCTCGGCGAGACCGACCCGCGCACCATGCTCGCCCGCAGCGACACGCGCCGCCCGGACACCGCCGGACCCGCCCCCAATGACGAAAAGATCGTAGTCGAAGGCCATCTCCGCCACCCTGCCGTTGCCGCGCGACAGAGCTATGCGGTCTTGTCCCGGAACGAAAGCCCCCGCTGGCGCAATTCGGTTACCGGCTAGTCACGCGCTCAGTCGAGATCGGCAAAGATGTTGCGGCTTTCGGTCAGATCGACCGACCCGTTCTCGACCCGGCCCGAGTTGATGTCGCGCACCGTCACCCGACCGTCGCCCTGCCCGATCACGACCACGTCGCAGATGTCGATGAACAACCCGTTCTCGACCACGCCGGGAATCTGGTTCAGCACCAGCGCCAGCTGCCGCGGGTTGCCGATCCGCTTCAGGTTCAGGTCCAGCAGGAAATGCCCCTCGTCGGTGCGCAGCGGCACATCGCCCGCCATGCGCAGGCTGACCTCGCGGTTCATCACGTCGAGGCTGTAGAGCGTCTCCTCGATCAGCGCCTTGGTGGTCTGCCAGCCGAAGGGGATCACCTCGACCGGCAGCGGAAAGGCGCCAAGCTGGGCCACTTCCTTTGCCGCATCGGCAATGACGATCATCCGGTCGCTGGCCGTCGCCACGATCTTCTCCTGCAAGAGCGCCGCGCCGCCGCCCTTGATCAGGTTGAGGTTCTGGTCGAATTCGTCCGCCCCGTCGATCGTCAGGTCCAGCCACTTCACCTCGTCCAGGGCGACAACCCTGAGCCCGCAGGACCGGGCAAGATCCGCGGTGCGCGTCGAGGTCGCGACACAGGTCACGTCCAGCCCGTCGTCCCGCACCCGTTCGGCCAGGCAGCGAACCATCCAGGCGGCGGTCGAGCCGGTGCCGAGGCCCAGCTTCATCCCCGAATCGACGAAATCCACCGATCGCCGCGCGGCGACGAACTTGGCCTGGTCGATCGGTGACATCTCGGCAGCCATGTGACACTCCCCTCTTTGCCCCCGCCATACCGCAAAGCCGGCGGCAGGGCGAGTGTCTTGTGTGCCGGCGGCCGGGCTCCCGGCACTTCTCAGGTGTCTGACCCGGCCAGCGCCAACCCGCGCGAGATCTCTTCCCGGGTGACGCCACCATCGCCGTCCGCATCGAAGGCCAGAAGTCCACGCAAAAGCGCTGCTTCGTCCTCGTCCAGCGCCCGCAGCGCGGCTACCCGACCCGCCGCCACCAGTTCCGCAGGATCCACGCTACCGTCGCCATCCGCATCCGCGGCGAAGAAATCGCGATCCATCCGCCCGCGCTGCCCTGCCGCGGCCGCCCGCCGGGCGGTCGCCAGTTCCAGCCGGTCGATGGACCCGTCCGCGTCCAGATCCAGCGCCAGGTAGCGCCGAAGCACCGTCGCGCGCGCCGAGGCACGGGTCAGGGCGACATGCGCCTCGATGCCTTCGGCGGACAGCACCCCGTCCTCGCCATGGCCGGCGATCAGGTCCTCGATCATCGTTTCCACCCGTGCCGGTGCGCGGGCAATCGCCTCGGCCAGCGACGCGGCATCGGCCTGGGCGCATCGCGCCGCCGCAAGCAGTCCCACCGGGATCAGCATCAGTATCCGGATCATGCGACTCTCTCCCGACTTCCCATGAAGATTGGCCGAGCAAGGTTGACGGAAGGTGAACAGGATCGGGTTCCGAAGTGCGCCCCCGGATCGCGGAGAGTCGCTTTTTGCGCAGTCTTGTGCGCAGAGTTGCGTGATCCTGTGCCGGACCCGGAAATCGCCCGCCGATGTACACGCTGCACTATGCCCCGGACAATGCCTCGCTGATCGTCCGCCTCGTTCTGGACGGGGCCGGCATTCCCTACCGCACGGCGCTGGTGAACCGGGCGATCCGGCAGCAGGACAGCATCGCCTACCGCGCGCTGAACCCGACCGGTCTGATCCCGACCCTGGAGACGCCACAGGGCCCGATCGCGGAGTCCGGGGCGATCCTCCTGTGGCTGGCCGACCTGCACCGGCTGGGCCCTGTGCCGGGCGATCCCGACAGGCCGGTGTTCCTGCAATGGCTGTTCTTCCTGTCGAACACGGTCCATGCCGACCTGCGGCAGATCTTCTACCCCCACCAGTATGTCCCTGCGGACGCCCGGGCCGCGCATGCCGAGATCATGGCGGCCCGGATGCTGCGGCATTTCGGCCTTCTTGACACCGCTGCTGCCCGGCATCCGCGCCTCTTTGCCGCCGGCAAACCCCTCGGGGTCTACACCGCCATCCTGACCCGCTGGTCGGCACTCTATCCGATGGATGGCCCGCGCTGGTTCCGGCTGTCGGAGTTCCCCGCGCTCGCGGACCTCGCGCAGGCCCAGGAGGCGCGGGTAGAGACACCGGTCGTCGCCCGGGCAGAAGGGCTCGGCCCGCATCCCTTCACCCGGCCCGAACATCCGAACCCTCCTGAAGGAAGCGTGCTGTGACCCTGACCTTGCACCATGCGCCCGACTTCGCCTCGACCATCGTCCGCTTCGCGCTGGAAGAGCTGGAACTGCCGCATACCCTGGCCATCGTCGACATCGAAGGCGGAGCGCTGGCCAGCCCGGAATACCGCAGGGTGAACCCGGTAGGGCTGATCCCCGCGCTGGAAACCGACGACGGCCCTATGTTCGAGACGGCGGCGATCCTGCTGTGGCTTGTGGACCGGACGGGTCGACTGGGGCCGGGGCCGACCGAACCGGACAGGGGGGCCTTCCTGTCCTGGCTCTTCTTCACCTCGAACGCGCTGCACCAGGCGGCGCTGGCGATGTTCTACCCGCACCGGGCAGCCGGCGAGGCGAATTCCGCCGCCGCCCAGGCCGCCGCACAGGAACAGATCGTGGCGCGGCTGGGCCTGATCGAGGCGATGCTGGCCGCGCAATCACCCCGCTGGCTGTCGCCCGACCATCCGGGCGTGATGGGCTACTACATCGGCGTCCTCGTGCGTTGGCTGATCCTGTTGCCGCCCGCGCCCTACGGCATCCGCATCGACGATTTCCCGCATCTGAAAGCCGTCCTCGCCGCGCACGAGACGCGCCCTGCGGCCCTCCGAGTCGCGGCCTCGGACGGCCTCGGCCCCACCCCCTTCACCAACCCGGGTTCCTGATGTTCCTTTCCGTCTTCGACATGTTCAAGGTGGGGATCGGCCCCTCCTCCTCGCACACCATGGGCCCCATGGTCGCCGCTGCGCGCTTCCTCGAGGCGATGCGCGCCTCGCCCTTCCAGTTCCGGGGCCTGCGCGCCTCGCTGCACGGCTCGCTCGCCTTCACCGGGGTCGGCCACGCGACCGACCGGGCGACGATCCTCGGCCTCGCCGGGTTCGCGCCCGACACCTACGACGCCGACAAGGCCGAGGCCGCGCTGGCCCGGATCAATGAAACCAAGGTGATTGAGGCCCCGGGCCTCGGCACACTCGCCTTCGACCCCGCCAAGGACCTGACCTTCGACTACGGTCCCGCGCTACCCGGCCATGCGAACGGCATGATCCTCAAGGCCACCGACGCCCAGGGCGACGTGATCCTGGAAGAGACCTACTATTCCATCGGCGGCGGCTTCGTGCTGACCGCCGCCGAACTGGCCGAGGCCGGCGGCGCAATGGCCAAGGCGCGCGCCGACGTGCCCTACCCCTTCGAGACGGCCGCTGAGATGCTTGAGATGGCGCGCAAATCCGGCCTGACCATCGCCCAGATGAAGCGCGCGAACGAGCTGAAGTTCCGCTCTGCCGCCGAGCTGGACGCCGGGATCAGCCGGATCTGGCAGGTGATGGACGATTGCATCTCGCGCGGGATGAAGGGCGAGGGGATCCTGCCCGGCGGCCTGAAAGTCCGCCGTCGCGCCAAGGGCATCCATGACGCCCTTCTGGCCGAACGCGGGCTGAACCTGACGCCGCCCCACACGATCAACGACTGGATGTCGCTTTACGCCATGGCGGTGAACGAAGAGAACGCCGCCGGGGGCCAGGTCGTCACCGCGCCCACCAACGGGGCGGCCGGGGTCGTCCCCGCCGTCATCCGCTACTGGCTGGACCATGTGCCCGGCGCAAGTGTCACCAAGGTCGGCGACTTCCTCCTGACCGCGGCGGCGATCGGCGGACTTTGCAAGCACAACGCCTCGATCTCGGGCGCCGAATGTGGCTGCCAGGCCGAGGTCGGCAGCGCCGCCGCCATGGCCGCCGCGGGCCTCTGCGCCGTCCTCGGCGGCACGCCGGAACAGGTGGAAAATGCCGCCGAGATCGCGCTGGAACATCATCTCGGCATGACCTGTGATCCGGTGAAGGGCCTCGTGCAGGTACCCTGCATCGAACGGAACGGCCTTGGCGCGATCAAGGCCGTCTCCGCCGCCTCTCTCTCGCTGCGCGGCGATGGCCAGCATCTCGTCTCGCTGGATGTCTGCATCGAGACGATGCGGCAGACCGGACGCGACATGCACGAGAAGTACAAGGAAACCTCGCTCGGCGGCCTCGCGGTCAACGTCCCGAACTGCTGAGGCCGTGGAAGCCTCCGGCGGGAGTATTTGGATAAAGGGCAAATCAGCTTGCCCTTTCGCAAATACTCCGGGCGGTGCCGATGGCTTCGCCACCGGTTCGAGAAACCGGAGGCACGGGTGGAACCCCCATCGCCCGAGGAGGAGGGCGAAGGCCCGACGACGAGACGAAGGGCTCGCGCGTCAGCGCACCTTGCGGAACCCGCCCGAAGACCGGCGATGTCGCTTTCAGGCAGGCGAGGCGGGGCGGCAACTTGTAGTCAGGTCGGATGACCCGCGACACCACCCTCCAGGGCGTCCTCCTGATGCTCGCCTTCTGCGTGATCGCGCCGCTGCTCGATGTCGCGGCCAAGCTCGCCGCCGGGAACGGCGTGCCGGTGGGGCAGGTCACGGCGGCGCGCTTCGTGGTGCAGACCGCGCTGATGTTGCCGGTCGTACTGGTCATGCGCCTGCCGCTGCGGCTGGATGCGCGGGCGCTCGGCTACAGCGCGCTGCGCGCCCTCTTCCTCCTCGTCTCGACGTTCGCCTTCGTCTCGGGCATCCAGGTCATGCCAATCGCTGACGCGCTGGCCATCGTCTTTGTCGAGCCCTTCATCCTCCTGATCCTGGGGCGGTTCCTGTTCGGCGACCAGGTCGGACCGCGCCGCATCGCCGCCTGCGCCGTGGGCTTCGTCGGCGCGATGTTCGTGATCCAGCCCTCGCTCGCCGCCTTCGGTCTTGTCGCGCTCTGGCCGCTTGCGACGGCCTTCCTCTTCGCCTTCTACATGCTGGTCACCCGCGCCATCTCGGCCTGGATGCACCCGGTGACGATGCAGTTCCAAACCTCCTGGACCGGACTTCTGCTCTGCCTGCCGGTGATGATCCTGGCCGAGGGGTCGGGGATCGCGGCGCTCGACCCGATCTGGCCCGAGGGCTGGAACTGGCTCTGGCTCTTCGGGGTCGGCTTCTGGGCCGCGGTCAGCCACATGTGCATGACCTATGCCCTGAAGTTCGCGCCCTCGGCGACGCTCGCCCCGCTGCACTATTTCGAGATCGTGACCGCCGTGATCCTGGGCTACCTGATCTTCGACGACTTCCCGAACCGCCTGACCTGGATCGGCATCGCGATCATCGTCTCCTCGGGCCTTTACATCATCCATCGCGAGCGGAAGACCGCGCGCGACAAGGCCGCCGTTACGGCGCTGACCGCAGCGCCCTGATCGCCGCATCGAGCCGCCGCCGCGGCAGGATGACCAGCATCCCCGGCTGGTCGAACTCCAGCTCGACGCGCCGGGCAATCACCCGGTTCGACGTGCCGATCATTCCGGCAGGCGCGAAGCGGATGCCGGCGATCGGCCATTCCAGCCCCGTGCTGACACCACTCACCTGCGCCATCGGAAACAGGGAAAACGGCTCGCCCGGTTGCAGGTCCAGCGTCAGGCGCGACGGGGCGGCGAAGGCGAAATCCTTCGGCCCGAGCAGGATGCACCTCCGGTCCGCCCGCGCGATCAGCGTGGAAAAGGCCGCAAGGCCATGGTCCAGCCGCGCCCCCGCAAAGCCCAGCGCCAGGACGATAGGCGCCTCGATCAGGCGCAGCGCCTTGTCGAAATCCGTAGTCACCTGTTCGGCCACCAGATGCTGGCGCTCGGCAGGAATCACCTGCCTCGCCGCACCGGAGATCGAGTCCATGTCTCCGATCACCGCATCGGGCGTGACGCCGAGTTGCAGCAGCCGGTCGGCCCCGCCGTCCGCCGCAACCGCGACCGGCGCGCGGGCCAGCGCAAGCGCAAGATCTCGCGCGGGAATTGGCCCTCCACCCGCCAGTGTCACACCATGGGTTGACTGGACAATCGGCGATTTCATGTAAGACTGTATCCAATTAAGGCAGATTCCGCGGGCTGCGGCCACAATCAATCCATCAAATTACCCCGGTCTGTCCATGCAATAGGACGGTGTCCGAGACTATCGTGCGACGACCAAGGCGAAAGGCTGTCCAGTCATGACCAGTGAAAGCAAGATTCTGACCGTGTCCTACGGGACTTTCAGCTGCACGCTGGAAGGGTTCGAGAATCCCTTCGATACCATGAAGGCGATCGCCGAATATTTCCGGGACTTGGCCGCGCAGGATCGCCACTTCGGCGCCGAGCCGCCGCCGCCGGATGCCGCCATGCTGCACCGTCTGGCCGAGCGCGAGGTTGCGCGCCTTGCCGGCGCCGCCACCGCGCGCGACACCGGTCCGAAGGCCGAGGCGCTGGTCGATGCACCGCCTGCCGAACCCGCCGTTTCGCCGCGCATCCAGTTCAATGTCGCCCCCGAACGCCGTCGCAGCCGGCTGACGCAGGATGGCGGCGCGCCGGTCGAGGACGATGCCGCCGCGGCCGAACCCTCGCTCAAGGATGACATTCCCGAGGGAGTGGCGGCCAAGCTGGCACGGATCCGCCGGTCGGTGCCTTCGGCCGCAGCCGAACTGACCAACGCCCCCTCGGATGCCATAGCAGGAGACATCGCCGCGGCGGACAATCAGGTGCTGGCTTCGCCTGCCGTTCCCGACGAGTCCCGTGCCTGGTCCGAAGCGTCGGAAACCGACCTCGAGCCGACCGTTCAGGCTTTCGACCCGTTCGACACGTCTCTTGCCGAGGCTGCGGCAGATGACATTCCCGACGTTGCAAGCCGGCTCGGGGCGCTGGTCGCGGACGGGACGGAAGCTGCCCGGCCGATCCAATCCTTCGCCGATGCCTACGACCCGTTCGGTGACACCGAGCTTTATGCGGACCCGCAGGGCGAGGCTGCTGTCGATCCTGCCGACCTCGCGGATCTTGCCGCGCTCGACGGCGACACACCGGCCGATATCGCGCCCGAGGCGACCACCTTCACCGCGATGGCTGACGATCTCCTGCCCGAGGACCTTGATCCGGACGCGGACATCGGACCGGCCAACGCCATCGCGCTGACGACCGAGGATCCTCTGCCCGAGGATGCGCCGGCCCTCTACGACGTGCAGCCGGATGCGGACTTCGCCTTCGCCCATCACGATGCCGCCGATCCGACCCCGGCCGAGGTCGTGGACCTGGGTCGTCCCGACGCGAGCCCGGCCGCCCCGACCGAGGCGCCGGCCGAACCGGTCGCCGAGGTCGCGGCCAGCGAGGCCGGACCGGATGCCAAGGCCGCCAGGCGGTCGCGCAGGCTGAATTCGCGCGTCGTGCGGCTGCACCCGGATGAGGAAGGCTCGGCGGCCGACCCCTCTGCAATGCGGTCCCAGGCGCAGGAAAGCGAGTCCGACCAGATCGCCCGCCTGATGCAACAGGCCGAAGAGGTCATGGCCGAAGAGACGAACAAGCGCCGGCAAGAGGCATTGTCGCGTCTGAAGGCCGCCGTCGCCTCGACCGAGGCGGACCGCGCCGATCTGGACTACGAGGCGCCGCGCGGCGACACGAACCTCGACCCGTACCGCGACGATCTGGCCGAAGCGATCCAGCCCGACGAGGCCGAAGCGCCCCCAGCTCCGCCCGAGGTCAAGCCGACCCGCCGCAAGTCCGTCAACATCCGGCCGCACGAACCGCGTCCCGGCACCATCCGTCCCGGCATGATCAGCCCTCCCCCGCTGGTCCTGGTTTCGGAACAGCGCATCGACCGGGTGGCACCGGTTGTTGCGCCCGCCCCGGCCGCTCCCGCCCCGTCGCTGGCGCCGGCAGCCCCCGGAATCGCACCGGCCAATCCCGCCGGCCAGCCGATGGTGGCCCTGCGCACCGGCCGACTCTCGGGCGCCATCGGCGCCGGCGCCGCGGTTGCCGCCTCGGCCGCCCCTGCCCGCGGCATCGTGCTGGAAAAGCCGTCCTACGGCACCGCGGCCGAAGCCGCCGAGGATGAGGATCTGGCCGAGGACAGTGCAGAGATCGACGATGCCGGCCTTGCCGCCTTTGCCGATACGGTGGGCGCACGGTCGATGGCCGAACTGCTTGAAGCCGCTGCCGCCTACGCCACCT
Organism: Tabrizicola flagellatus; assembly: GCF_046295235.1. GTDB lineage: Bacteria > Pseudomonadota > Alphaproteobacteria > Rhodobacterales > Rhodobacteraceae > Tabrizicola > Tabrizicola flagellata_A. Next base: position 36,316 of record NZ_JBKBLV010000010.1, on the reverse strand, counting down.
GCGTCGAGAAGCGGACGCAGTTCACCCGCCCGCAACTGATGCGGCGGATGGTCGCCAGCGCGGGCGGCAAGCCGGTCAGCCGCGAGGACGGCCTGCGCAGCTTCGGCACGCTCTTGCGCACCGGGCGGATCGAGAAGGTGACGCGCGGGCATTACAGCCTCGCGGAAACCTCGCCCTACCTGGCCGAGGCCCGGCGCCTTGGCTGACGGTTTTTTCCGCTAATTGAACTTGATCAGACGGATGGGCCCGGCCCGTCCGTCTTTTCCGTGACGGGGCCGGCCGCATCCGGGTCGGCTTGGCCTATGCCGCGGAAGATGAAACGGAAGGGCAAGGCCCAGGCAAAGCCGAGACCGACGTAGATCGCCAGCTCGACCAGGACCGTGGGCCGTTCGATCAGGCCCACCAGCGTCACCGCCGCCACGACATAGGCGGGCAAGCCGATCAGCAGGATCACGAGCGCCCAGCGCCGGCGGGCCTTGTAGCTCAAGGACATCTCGGGCCTCCCCTTCAGCCTGCCATCAGCGGGCACGACAGCAAGATAGGCGCCCGCGTCAATCGGCAAAGGGGTCGGTCACGAGGATCGTGTCGTCCCTTTCGGGCGAGGTGGACAGCAGGGCGACCGGGCATTGGATCAGCTCCTCGATCCGCCGGACATACTTGATGGCAGCACCCGGCAGATCGGCCCAGGACCGCGCGCTGGCGGTCGTTTCCGACCAGCCTTCCATCTCTTCGTAGATCGGCTTGCAGCGGGCCTGTTCGTCCGCCGCGATCGGCAGGTAGTCCATCCGTTTCCCGTCCAGGTCGTAGCCGACGCATATCTTCAGCGTGCGGAACCCGTCCAGCACGTCGAGCTTGGTGAGCGCGATTCCCGAGACCCCGGAGGTCGCGCAGGTCTGCCGCACCAACACCGCATCGAACCAGCCGCAGCGCCGCTTGCGCCCCGTCACCGTGCCGAACTCGTGCCCCCGCTCGCCCAGGCGCTGACCGTCCTCGTCGTGCAACTCGGCAGGGAACGGCCCCTCGCCAACGCGGGTGGTATAGGCCTTGACGATCCCCAGCACGAAGTCGATGGCCGTCGGCCCCAGCCCGGTGCCGGTCGCCGCCTGTCCGGCGATCGTGTTCGAAGAGGTGACATAGGGATAGGTCCCGTAGTCGATGTCCAGAAGCGAGCCCTGCGCGCCCTCGAAGAGGATCCGCTTGCCTGCCCGCCGCGCCTCGTTCAGGACCTTCCAGACGGGGCCGGCATAGGGCTTCAGCTTCGGCGCGATATCCAGCAGCTGCGCCTTCAGCGCCTGCGCGTCCACCGGATCCAGACCGAGGCCTGCCCGCAGCGCGTTGTGATGGGTCAGGAGGCGACCGATCCGGGTCTCCAGCGTCGCCGCATCGAACAGATCGGCGACCCGGATCGCCCGGCGGCCGACCTTGTCCTCGTAGGCCGGACCGATGCCGCGCCCGGTGGTGCCGATCCTTGCCACCGAGGTCTGCGCCTCGCGCCCGCGGTCCAGCTCGCCATGGATCGGCAGGATCAGGCTGGCGTTCTCGGCCAGCATCAGGTTCTCGGGGCCGATCTCGACTCCCTGCCCGCGCAGCTTCTCGATCTCGGTCACCAGGTGCCAAGGGTCCACCACGACCCCGTTGCCGATCACGGAAAGCTTGCCCGGCCGCACGATCCCCGAGGGCAGGAGCGACAGCTTGTAAACCGTCTCGCCGATCACCAGGGTGTGCCCTGCGTTGTGCCCGCCCTGGAACCGCGCGATCACGTCGGCGCGTTCGGACAGCCAGTCCACCAGCTTGCCCTTGCCCTCATCGCCCCACTGGGCACCCACCACGACGACGTTGGCCATGTCATTCCCCGAGTCAGTCCCGAAACCAAGCGGGGTATAGCGACAGGCAGGCGGGGGGGAAACCCTGCAATTCGACCACTTGCCTGCGCCGTGCGCCGGGGTAGCATGCCGGAACTGCAACCCTCCGGGACTGGACAATGGGCTTTCTCCTCCGCTGGCTCGGCGCCTTCCTCCTCCTCGCCGCGATCTTCAACCCGACGTCCTGGAACTATGTCGCCTGGGCACGGTCGGCCTGGGGCGAACAGACCCCGCTGATCGCCTTCACGGGCCTCGTCCTTGGCGTCGCGGCGATGGTCTACCTGGTCGCCACCATGCGCTCGATCGGCCTCCTCGGCGCCGCCGTCATCGCCGCGATCTTCGCCGCCGGCCTCTGGGTGCTGACCGACTGGGGTCTCCTCGGCCTTGACAATTCGGCGCTGAACACCTGGCTCGGCATCCTGGTCCTGTCGCTGATCCTCGGCGTGGGCATGTCCTGGTCGATCCTGCGCCAGCGCCTGTCCGGCCAGCAGACCACCGACGAGGTCGACGGCTGAGCTCTGCGCTCCAAACCCTTGCCCTTTCCCAAATACTCCCGCCGGAGGCACCCGCGCCGGCCAGCCGTGCGGGCCCGGCCAAGCGCGCGCGGCAGCGCCGTCCGCGCGGCCCGATGCCGCAAGGACGGCTCCTCCGTCCGGAAGCCGACCCTTGCGCCCCGGTCCCCTTCCGCCTAGATAGGCGCGTCAGCTTTCGGGACCCGCATGGAAAACGTCATCCTCACCATCCACCTGATCCTCGCGCTCCTTCTCATCGGCGTGGTGCTGCTGCAGCGCTCCGAAGGCGGCGGGCTCGGCATGGGCGGCGGCGGCGGCACGATGTCGGCCCGGGGCGCGGCGACGGCGCTGACCAAGTTGACCTGGATCTTCGCGGCGGCCTTCATCGTCACCTCGATCACCCTGACCATCCTGGCCACCCGCGGCGGCGAGGGCGGTTCGGTCGTGGACAGCGCGGCGACGACCGCGCCGGCGGACGCGCCCGCGACCACGGCCCCGGCAACCGGCGGTGGCCTCGCCGGCACCGACCTGACGCTGCCGGGAACGACGACCGGTGCCGGCGACGCGCCGGTCACGCCGCAGCGCGCGGATGAACCCGTCGCCCCGGCCACGGGCAACTGACCCACAACCGATTGCAGTTCCTTCTGGCTTTGCCCGCATGATCTAGCGGGCAAGGCGTTGCTAACCTCTGCGGGAGCGGCTATAGGTCAACTCCCGTGGTGCAGCGATTCCACCCCTGCCGAATCGCCGACAAACACGGGAGTCCGCCTTGGCGCGTTACATCTTCATCACCGGCGGCGTTGTCTCCTCTCTCGGCAAGGGCCTTGCCTCCGCCGCGCTCGGCGCGCTTCTGCAGGCCCGCGGCTACACCGTACGGCTCCGCAAGCTCGACCCCTACCTGAACGTCGATCCCGGCACGATGTCGCCCTTCGAACACGGCGAGGTCTTCGTGACCGACGACGGGGCCGAGACCGACCTCGACCTCGGCCACTACGAACGCTTCACCGGCGTCCATGCGCGGACGACGGATTCCATCTCCTCCGGCCGGATCTATTCCAACGTGCTGGAAAAGGAGCGCCGCGGCGATTACCTGGGCAAAACCATCCAGGTCATTCCCCACGTCACCAACGAGATCAAGGACTTCCTGCGCATCGGCGATGACGAGGTCGATTTCATGCTGTGCGAGATCGGCGGCACGGTCGGCGACATCGAGGGCCTGCCCTTCTTCGAGGCGATCCGCCAGTTCATCCACGAACGCCCGCGCGGCCAGTCGATCCTGATGCACCTGACGCTCTTGCCCTATCTTTCGGCCTCGGGGGAGCTCAAGACCAAGCCCACCCAGCACAGCGTCAAGGAACTGCAATCCATCGGCCTTGCTCCCGACGTGCTCGTCTGCCGTTCCGAGCATCCGATCCCGGACCGCGAACGGGAAAAGATTGCCCTCTTCTGCAACGTGCGCAAAGAGGCGGTGATCCCGGCCTACGACCTGAAGACGATCTACGAGGCCCCGCTGGCCTATCACCGCGCCGGCCTCGACCAGGCCGTGCTCGACGCCTTCGGCATCACGCCTGCACCCAAGCCCAATCTCGCCCGCTGGGAGGACGTGATGGACCGCATCACCCATCCCGAAGGCGAGGTGCGCATCGCCATCGTCGGCAAGTACACGCAGCTGGAAGACGCCTACAAATCCATCGCCGAGGCGCTGACCCACGGCGGCATGGCGAACCGCACCAGGGTCCGCGCCGAGTGGATCGACGCCGAGATCTTCGAGCGCGAGGACCCCGCCCCCTGGCTGGAGGATTTCCACGGGATCCTCGTCCCCGGCGGCTTTGGCGAACGCGGGACCGAAGGCAAGATCCGCGCCGCGACCTTCGCGCGGGAAAAGAAGATCCCCTATCTCGGCATCTGCCTCGGCATGCAGATGGCGGTGATCGAGGCGGCGCGGAACCTGGTCGGCGTGAAGAATGCCGGGTCCGAGGAGTTCGATCACGAGGCCGGCGCCAGGCGCTTCACCCCCGTGGTCTATCACCTGAAGGAATGGGTCCAGGGCAACCACACCGTCCGGCGCAAGGCCGACGATGCCAAGGGCGGGACCATGCGCCTGGGCGCCTATACCGCGAACCTGAAGGAAGGCTCGAAGGTGGCGCAGGTCTATGGCACCACTGTGATCGAGGAACGCCACCGCCACCGCTACGAGGTGGACATCCAGTATCGCGACGACCTCGAGAAATGCGGCCTGATCTTCAGCGGCATGTCGCCCGACGGCAAGCTGCCCGAGATCGTCGAGGTCAAGGATCATCCGTGGTTCATCGGCGTGCAGTTCCACCCCGAGTTGAAGTCGAAACCCTTCGCGCCCCATCCGCTGTTTGCCGATTTCGTGCGTGCCGCCGTCGAGGTCTCGCGCCTGGTTTGACGGGCGCTGATCTCCTGTACCTCCCTTGCAGTCGGTCGTCTGACCGGATCCTTGCCGTGATGTGGAAACGTCACAGCCGGAACGTAATTGCCGAAGCCAGGTATTCGAAGAATTGCAACAATCGTGCGACAGGCGCAGAGTCTGGAAACAATTCAGAAAGCCGCCCGCAAGGCGGTGCAAAAAGAGGCAGTGATCATGAAGAAGATAGCTCTTGCAGTCAGTCTGGTAACAATTGCCGGGCCTTCGGTTGCCCTTGCACAGGATGTAAGCGTATCCGGTGCCGTCACCCTTGGTCTGGGGTTTCACGATGTCTCGGACATTCCGCAGGATCTGCGGACGACCAGCCTGGACGGGCGTGCCAGCGTGGATTTCGGCAACGGCCTGGCCCTCGGGGTCGATGCGGGCTTCCTGGGCGTGAAGATCGATGACGTGCCCTTCGACCTGAATGCCGACTTCATCGGTCTTCGCGGCAGCTATGCCTTCGGCGGCGGCATGTCTGTGGGCCTTTACCACGAAAGGCTGACCCTCGGGGCGGATATCCTGCCGATCGACATCGCACTGAAATCCACCGGCGTTTCGGCCGGATATGATAGCGGCGACCTGTCCCTGGGCGGTTTCGTCGGCACGTCGGAGACCAGCCCCTCGCTGGGTCCGGATGTCGATTTCCGGGATGCCGGGCTGAGCGCAAAATACACGGTGATGTCGAACCTGACCCTCGGAGCCGCCTTCCAGCGCACCACGATCGACACGCCCGGCACGGATGTCGATCTCGACTTCCTCGGCCTTGCCACCACCTATTCGGTCAACGACAAGGTCTCGCTTTTCGGCGGGCTGAGCCGGACATCGCTGGACATTGTTGACCTTGACGCAACAACGATGGGCATCGGCGTCGGCTATTCGCTTGCCGACATGGTCGGCATGAACGCGACCGCATCGGTCGAGCTGGCGCGGACCGACCTTTCGGCCGGTGGACTGGGAGACGGCAATCTCGACACGCTGCGGTTCGGCCTGACCGTCCCGCTGGGCGGAAAGGGTTCGGAAGCGCCGCTGAATAGCGTGGCGGATTCGGTCTTCAACCCGCGGCACAGCGCGATCAATGCCGGGCTGACCTCGGCCTTCTGAGACAACCTGCGCGACCACATGGGCAAGGCGCAGAGCCTTGCCCGTCACATCACGGCCGGCACCTCATCCAAGGCAAACCGCCGCCGACCCGTCCTCGCGCGTGAGCCACAGCCCCTCGGGCGAGACGACAAAGCCCCGCACCTCCCCCAGCACCTTCAGGTAGGCGGCCTCCAGTTCCATCGTGCGTTCGTCGCAGGCCATCTGCGTTGTGGCCAGCGGGCCGAACACCAGCACTCCCGCATCCAGGTCCGCCCGTCCGACATACCGGTTGCAGCCCGCTCGGCCCGAGACCGCGCCTTCGGCCGTGATGGTCAGCCAGACATCCGCCGTGTCGGGGATCGGGTCTCCGTCGATCGTCCGCAACTCCCACTGGCGGTCGGTCAGCCGACCGACCGACAGCGAGGCGTCCTCGGGCAGGTCTCCGTCGAAGCCCGGCGGAAGCGGCTGGTCGCAGGCAAGCGCGGCAAGGGGCTGGAGGGCCAGCGCAGCGGCTAGGACAAGGGGAACGGCACGCGGCATCCGAGGACTCCCTGTGGCTTGACTCCAGTCTACTGCCTTGGGGCCGGCCACCAAACCGGAACTTTCGCGCCACCGGGCCGACAGGCAGGGCCCGGTTGCACCGGGCCGCACCGCGCCGCATAGTCTCGGCGTCCCGAGGAGCCCCGAATGCGTCTGTCCCTTGTCGTCATGGCCTACCGGCAGGAAGCCTTCATCGCCGACACCGTGGCCGCCGCCTTCGCGCAGGACCATCCCGATCTGGAAATCGTACTGACCGACGACTGTTCGCCCGACGATACCTTCCGCATCATGTCCGACATGGCCGCGGCCTACACCGGGCCGCACCGGATCGTCCTGAACCGCAATCCACAGAACCTCGGCCTGATCGGCCATGTGAACCGACTCTTCGACCTCACGACCTCGGACTGGCTGATCTACAATGCGGGCGACGACATCTCGGAAACCCGGCGCGCCCGCGTGATCGCCGAGGCCATCGCGCGGGACGATCCGCGCTATGTCTATTCCAACGTGACGGACATGGACGCCGCGGGCGTGGCGCTGGACAAGCAGCGCAACCGGACACGCCCCGAGGCCTTGCAGCAGAAATCCCTGCCTGACCTGGCCAAGGCCGTCTCGCATGCCCTCGGCGCCAGCAGCGCGTGGCACCGTGATCTGTTCGACCATTTCGGGCCGATCACCGAAAGCGAGGTCTTCGAGGACCAGGTGCTGATGTTCCGCGCCCGCCTGCTGGGCAGCGTCACCTGGCTGGAGGACCGGCTTCTGCGCTATCGTCGCAGCATCGGCCTGTCGTTCCAGTCCAAGGAGGACCGGGTGCGCAAGCTGCGGCAGGACCTGGCGATCATGCGGCAGCGGCGGGCAGACGTGCTGCATTTCTGCCCCGACCGCCGGGACATCCTGAAGGCCATCGCCCGGAAGGAAGAGAGGCGGCGGCGCGAACTCGAGGCCGTGCTCTCGGGCCGGCAATCCGACTTGCCCGCAGACGAGGATGACGCCTGACCGAGGCGCCTAGTGCAGCATTCCCAGTACGACCGGCTCGACCTGGTGCCAGCCTTCCCACATCATCTTCAGCGCGACGTAGAGGATGATGAGCAACCCGATGTAGGCGATCCAGCGGAAACGGTTCAAGAGATTGGCGATATAGCTGGCCGCAAGCCCCATCAGCGCGATCGACAGGATCAGACCGACCACCAGCACGGTCGGATGCCCGTGCGCGGCCCCGGCCACGGCCAGAACGTTGTCGAGGCTCATCGACACGTCGGCGATGACGATCTGGGTCACGGCCTGGGCCAGCGTCTTGCGCGGAGCGCCCCCCGCAACCGTGCCGTCGGCGTTCAGGTCGGCCTCGGCCAGCGCCTCGACGGCGGCGTGTTCCTCGGCATGGCTGGTCTGCAACTCGCGCCACATCTTCCAGCAGACCCAGAGCAGAAGCAGGCCGCCGACCAGGAGAAGGCCGATGATCTCCAGAAGCTGCGTGGTAATCAGCGCAAAGCCGATGCGCATGACCGTGGCGGCAAGGATGCCGACGAGGATTGCCTTCCTGCGCTGGTCCTTCGGCAACCCGGCAGCGGCGAGGCCGATGACGATGGCATTGTCGCCCGCCAGCACCAGATCAATGCCGATGACCTGCATCAGGGCGACCAGCCCCTGATAGGTGAAGATTTCCATCGCATCCTCCGCTTCCCCGGCGCGCCGCTCCTACGCCGTTCCGGAAAGGCCTGCAAGCGCGCCTCCGCTTCCCAAGCGGGCGAAAGCCGGCTAGGGCAAGGACATGCTTTCCTACCAGCACCTCTACCACGCCGGGAACCTGGCGGATGTCCACAAGCACGCGGCACTGGCCTGGGTGCTGGACTACCTGACCCGCAAGGACAAGCCGCTGACCTATATCGAGACCCATGCGGGGCGCGGGGTCTATGACCTCGGCGCCGCCGAGGCGGTCAGGACCGGAGAGGCGGCTGCGGGGATCGCGCTGGCCGAGGGGCTGTTTCCGCCCGATCACCCCTACCGGCAGCGGCTTGAGGAGGCGCGGGCGCAATATGGCGCTCGGGCCTATCCCGGCTCTCCCCTGATCGCGGCGCTGGGCCTGCGCGAAGGCGACAGCCTGCACCTGGCCGAGCTGCATCCGCAGGAACACGACGCGCTGGCCCGGGTCGCGAAGGACTGGGGCGCGCATGTCCACAGGCGCGACGGGTTCGAGCTGGCGCTCGCGCTGACGCCCCCCACCCCGCGCCGGGGGCTGATGCTGATCGACCCGTCTTACGAGGTTAAGGCGGATTACGAGGCGATCCCGCGCCACATGGCGAACATCCATCGCAAGTGGAACGTGGGCTGCCTCATCCTGTGGTATCCGATCCTGAAGGGCGGCGCGCATGGCCCGATGCTGAAGGCGCTGGAGGCCGCTTTCCCCGAGGGCCTGCGCCACGAGGTCCGCTTTCCGCCGGCGCGCGAGGGGCACCGGATGGAAGGCTCGGGCCTCTTCATCGTCAACCCACCCTACGGGCTGGCCGGGGAACTGGCCGGGATCACGTCCCGGTTTGCCCGGCTTTCCAAGCCCGCCGCAAAGCCCTAGGTTCGGCGCATGATCGAGCTTCTCCGCCGCCTTCTGGCCCCCGAACCCGCCCGCCTGCCGGAACCCGACGCCCAGCTGGCGCTGGCCGCGCTTCTGGTCCGCGTTGCCCGCACCGACGGGCTTTACGCCGCCGAGGAGGTCGAGCGGATCGACCGCGTGCTCGCGCGCCGCTACGGGCTTGACCCCTTCGCCACCGCGCGGCTGCGGACCGAGGCCGAGGCGCTGGAGGCCGAGGCGCCCGACACCGTCCGCTTTACCCGCGCGCTGAAGGAGGCGGTGCCGCTGGAGGACCGGGCGGACCTGATGACCGCGCTCTGGTCGGTGGCGCTGGCGGATGGTCTGCGCGAGGCGCAAGAGGACCGGCTGATGCGGCTGGTGGCGAATCTTCTGGGGCTGACAGATGTCGAATCCTCGCTCGCTCGGCAAAAGGCCGAACGGGAATGATCGCCAGCCTCGGGATGTATGACTTCGGCCCGGCGCAGGGGGCGAACGACCGGCTCTGGGCGCTGATCCGCACCGGGCTGCGCGGGCGGGGCGTCGCGGCGCCCGAGACGCTGACCCGGGGCGAACACGCCTATTGGGATGCCTGGACCGCGCCCGACCTCGTCCTGTCGCAGACCTGCGGCTATCCGTTCCGCGCCCGGTTGCACGACCGCGTGGCCTATGTCGGCACGCCGGACTACGGGGTCGCGGGCTGCCCGCCGGGCCACTATCGCTCGGTCTTCGTCGCCCGACCGGACGACCCGCGCCGCCACCTGTCCGAATTCCACGGCGCGCGGCTGGCCTACAACGAGCCCCTGTCGCAATCCGGCTGGGCCGCACCGCAGAGCCATGCGGCGAAATTGGGCATCAGCCTCTTGCCGGGGGTGCAGACGGGCGGGCATCGCCTGTCGGCACGGGCCGTCATCGAGGGCGCCGCAGACATCGCTGCGCTTGACGCGGTCACCCATGCACTCCTCTGCGACCTCGACCCCGAAGTTGCGGCGCTGCGCATCGTCGCGCTGACCGACCCGACCCCCGGCCTGCCCTTCATCACGGCCCGGGGACAGGACCCTGCCCCGATCTTCGATGCCGTCAGCGAGGCCGTCGCGGCACTGGCCCCGGACGACCGGACCGCCCTGCGGCTGAAAGGCTTCCTGCGTCTGCCGGTCGCGGATTACCTCGCCGTGCCCGATCCGCCCCCGCCCGAGCAGATTGCCGCCCTGATCTGATCAAATTGCCGTCGCGCGACCCGTCGAACGGCCAAATCGCCGTTGCAATGCCGCGGAATCTGCTCCCTACTTGCGGGCCAGACTGCCTGACACAGAAGAACTCATGCCAGACGCCACCGACACCCCGGTCATCGAAATCCGCGACCTGCACAAGAGCTATGGTCCGCTGGAGGTGCTGAAAGGGGTCGATCTGGTGGCGCCGCGCGGGCATGTGGTGTCGCTGATCGGCTCGTCCGGGTCCGGGAAGTCCACGCTTTTGCGCTGCTGCAACCTTCTGGAGGACAGCCAGCAGGGCGAGATCCGCTTTGAAGGCGAGGCGGTGCGCTGGAAGGGCGAGGGGCTGCATCGCCACCCGGCCGACCGCGAGCAGGTAACCCGGATCCGCACCAACCTGTCGATGGTGTTCCAGCAGTTCAACCTCTGGTCCCACATGACCATCCTGCAGAACGTGATGGAGGCGCCGGTCACGGTGCTCAAGCGCGACCCGAAGGAGGTCGAGGTCACGGCGCGCGAGTATCTGGCCAAGGTGGGCATCGGCGACAAGGCCGACGCCTGGCCGGCGCAACTGTCAGGCGGCCAGCAGCAGCGCGCGGCGATCGCCCGGGCGCTCTGCATGGAGCCGCGCGCGCTTCTGTTCGACGAGCCGACCTCGGCGCTCGACCCCGAACTGGAGCAGGAGGTGGTCAAGGTCATCAAGGCGCTCGCCGACGAGGGGCGGACGATGCTTCTGGTCACGCATGACATGAAGCTGGCGGCGGACTGTTCCGATCACGTCATCTTCCTGCACAAGGGCCGGATCGAGGAACAGGGCGCGCCGGCGGACCTGTTCGGCAACCCGCAAAGCGAGCGGCTGCGCGGGTTCCTCTCGGCGACGGCGGGCTGACGATGGCCTGTGCCGGGACCATTGCGCTTGTCCTGACCGGGCTCGTGCTCGCTGGCTCGGAGCCCGTGGTGATCGGCACCGACGCGCCGTTCCCGGCCTATACCTACCTGGACGAAGCCGGTCAGATCACGGGCTTCGAACGCGACGTGATGGACGAGGTCTGCGCCCGCGCCTCCCTCTCCTGCTCCTGGGAACTGGCGAACTTCGACCAGCTGATCCCGGGGGTGATGACGGGACGCTTCGACGTGGTCCTCGGCGGCATGGCGATCACGGACGACCGCCGTGCCCTGGTCGATTTCACCACACCCTACCACGGCACCGACCCCGAGGAATGGTACATCGGCCCGCCGGGTGCGCCGCCGCCTGCCACGGCCGAGATCGGCGTGCAGTCGGGCACGGTGCACGAGGCGCATCTGCGCCGGATGGGTTACAGCTATACCACCTTCCCGACCGAGCCGCAGGTGCTGGAGGCGGTCGCTTCGGGCAAGGTCGGCCTCGCGTTGGGTCCGTTCCAGTCCCGCGCCGACATCCACGCCTTCGTTACCGCCGAAGGGCTGGAGTTTCTCTATTCCGAAATGATCCCCGACGACGGCGTGGCGATGGCCGTCTGCAAGGGGAACGACGAGCTTCTGGGCCGGCTGAACGGTGCGCTTGACGCGATGCGTCGCGACGGCACGCTTGCCAGCCTGGAAAACCGCTGGTTCGAATGACCGGCACGGCAAGCATCCAACAGGGGAGACCAAGGATGAAACGACTACTGACCGCAACCGCCCTCGTGGCGATCGGCGGCGCTGTCCAGGCGCAGGACATCGTGCGTCTGGGCACCGAAGGCGCCTACCCGCCCTACAACTTCATCAACGACGCGGGCGAGGTCGCGGGCTTCGAGCGCGAACTCGGCGACGAATTGTGCAAGCGCGCCGGACTGACCTGCGAATGGGTGGTGAACGACTGGGACTCGATCATTCCGAACCTGCAGTCGGGCAACTATGACGTGATCATGGCCGGGATGAGCATCACCGAGGAACGCGAGGCGGTGATCGACTTCAGCCAGGGCTACCTGCCGCCGGCCTCCTCGGCCTATCTGGCACTCTCGGCGGATGTGGACCTGAAGTCCGGCCCGGTGGCCGCGCAGACCTCCACCATCCAGGCTGCCTTCGTGGCCGAGAACGGCATGCAGCTGGTCGAATACGCCACGCCCGAGGAAACCGTCGCGGCGGTGAAGAATGGCGAGGCGGTGGCGGTGCTGGCCGACAAGGACTACCTGGCGCCGATCGCTGCGGAATCGGGCGGCGCGCTGGTGCTGCTGGAGAAGGAAGAGTCGATCGGCGGCGGCGTGGGCCTCGGCTTCCGCGAAAGCGACAAGGAGCTGCGGGCCAAGTTCGACGAAGCGATCAAGTCGATGAAGTGCGACGGCACGCTGGACGCCATGATCGTCAAGCCGGAATATTTCGGACCCGAGGCCAAGACCTGGGGCGATGCCGGCAAGGAAGGCTGCTGAGGCCTGAACCGGGCGGGCCTCCGGGCCCGCCCCACCCTTGAAACGGGACCTGCGAATGTTCGAATTCTGCGCCGATCCGAAAGCCATCGAGGGCCTGACCTGGGCCGTCTGCTACCTGACATCGGCCAAGCATGTCCTGTTCTACTGGTCCTTCCTGACCGTCCTTTTTCTCCTGGCGATCACCGCCCCGGCGGCGCTGGCCATGGGCTTCGTCGGCGCCACCGCCGCCCGGTCGCACATCGCGCCGGTCAGCTGGCTGGGCAAGCTCTACATCTGGATGGTGCGCGGCGTGCCCGACATCATCTTCTTCCTCTTCTTCGTCATCGCGCTGGACCAGATCATCGAATACGGCAAGAGCCTGATGGTCTGCGAGAACCACGCCTGGCCCTGGCAGGGCCTCGAATTCCGCGTCTGCCCCGAGGCCAAGGTGCCGCTCGCCCGGTCCTCGGCCTTCTGGCACCAGGCCTACGGCTTCATGCTGGCCGTCGTCACCTTCGCCATAGTCTTCGGCGCCTTCGTGGCCAACGTCATCTACGGCGCGATGAACGCCGTCCCCCGCGCGCAACTGGAAACCGCCGAGGCCTACGGGATGAGCCGTTCCCAGGTCTTCCGCCGCATCCTCATCCCGCAAATGTGGATCTACGCGCTGCCGGGGCTGGGGAACCTGTGGATGATCCTCATCAAGGCCACGCCGCTTTTGTTCCTCCTGGGCGTCAAGGACATCGTCTACTACGCCCGCGAACTCGGCGGGTCCAAGACGCAGGCCTACGAATACCCGCATGGCGACTGGCGGCTGTGGTATTTCCTGGCGCTTATGGTCTTCTACCTCCTGTTCACCCGCATCTCGGAAATCGGCATCTCGCGTCTGACACGCCGTTTGAGCCACGGTCAGGCCACGGCCGGCGGCGAAGCCCTGCGGAGGGCCGGGGCATGAGCATGACCTGCTGGGAAACGATCCAGGCCTATGGCCTGCGCTCGATCGGGATCGGCGAAAACCTTCTGCCCCGGTCGGATTTCACGCTGTGCCAGCAGTTCACCCTGATCGGGTCGGGGATGATCTGGAACCTCTATTTCGGCATCCTGGCGCTGGCCGGGGGCTTCTTCCTTGCCAATGCCATCGCACTGGCCCGGACCGCCCGCAATCCCCTGATCCGCAAGCCCGCCGATTGGTTCGTCTTCGTCTTCCGCGGCTCTCCGCTCTTCATCCAGTTCTTCCTGGCCTATGAGGCGCTGGTCCTCCTGCCCAAGGGCGGTGTGGACATCCTGGGCATCCACCTCAACACCGCCTGGACCACCCGGGCCTGGGCCGGGGCGCTCCTTGTCCTGTTCCTGAACACCGCCGCATATTCCGCCGAGATCTTCCACGGCGCGCTTAAGTCGATCCCGAAGGGCGACCTCGAGGCCGCCGAGGCTTACGGCCTGACCGGCTGGAAGAAGTTCATCCGCATCGAATGGCCGACCATGCTGCGCCTGGGCTGGCCCGCCTACACCAACGAGGCCATCTTCCTGTTCCACGCCACGACGCTGGTGTTCTTCTCGGGCTTCCCGGCCTTCCAGCAGAAGGGCGACGCGCTCTACTACGCCAACTATTTCGCCGACAAGACCTTCAACCCCTTCATCCCCTATCCGATCGTCGCCTTCTATTTCATCCTGCTGACGCTCGCCGTGACCTACTTCTATGGTCTGGTGAACCGGCGCCTGAACCGGCACCTGCCGGCCAACACCCGCAGCAGAATCCGCTTGCGTCCGAACCTGATCCGGTAGTAGGCTACTTTTGATCAAATTATCCGGGCACCCGTCCGGACCCTGCGGCAAAGCCGAAAAGAAGGCCCGCGGGGGTAGGAGATCGAAACCAGGGGAAGGGCCAAGGGCATGGTCCCATCCTGCGCAAGGGGCAGCCATGGCTGGCTGCGGGCGCGGGCAGATCGTGCCTTGACCTAGCAACGACATGAACATGAAAGACTACCTCAGAAAGCACCCGGACGTGCGCACCATCCGCGTGGCCGCGGCTGACCTGAACGGCCAGGCGCGCGGCAAGCGCGTGCCCGCCCGCTTTGCCGAAAAGGTCGTGAAGGACGGAACGCGGTTCCCCTTCTCGGTCCTGAACCTTGACATCTGGGGCGAGGACATCGACGACAGCCCGCTGGTCTTCGAACAGGGCGACCAGGACGGGGTGCTGAAACCCACAGAACGGGGCTTCATGCCGATGCCCTGGCTCGAGGCGCCGACCGCCCTCTTGCCCATCTGGATGTTCCGCGAGAACGGGCAGCCTTACGAGGGCGACCCGCGCCATGCGCTGCGCGCGGTGGTTGACCGCTACAAGGCACGCGGCCTGACACCGGTCTGCGCGATGGAACTGGAATTCTTCCTGATCGACGACTCGGGCAAGACCCTTCAGGTCCCGCCCTCGCCGCGTTCGGGCAAGCGCCGCAAGGCGGCCGAGACGCTGTCGATCCGCGCGCTGGATGCCTTCGACACCTTCTTCACCGACCTCTACGACGCCTGCGAGGCGATGGACATCCCGGCCGACACCACCACCTCGGAAACCGGGCTGGGGCAGTTCGAGGTGAACCTGATGCATTGCGACGATGCCTTGCGCGCCGCCGACGATGCCTGGCTGTTCAAAATGCTGGTCAAGGGCCTTGCCCGCCGCCACGGCTTTGCCGCCAGCTTCATGGCCAAGCCCTATGCCGACTATTCCGGCTCGGGCCTGCACACGCATTTCTCGGTGATCGACGAAAAGGGCGACAACATCTTCGATTCCGGCGGCCCGAAGGGCACTGCGCAGCTGCGCCATGCCGTCGCCGGCTGCCTTGCGGCGATGCACGACTCCACGCTGCTCTTCGCGCCGCATCTGAACAGCTACGAACGCCTGGTGCCGGGCCGGCACGCCCCCACCGCGATCTCCTGGGGCTACGAGAACCGCACCGCCGCGATCCGCATTCCCGCCGGCAACCCAAGCGCCCGGCGGATCGAGCATCGCGTGGCCGGCGGCGACGTGAACCCCTACCTGATGCTGGCCGCGATCCTTGGCGCCGCGCTCACCGGCATCGAGGACGAGGTCGAACCCCCGCCCGCCGTCACCGGCAACGCCTATGCGATGGATCTGCCGCAGATCCCCGCGACCTGGGAAGCCGCGATCGATGCCTTCGAAAACTCGGACATCCTCTACCGTTTCCTGCCGAAGGAACTGATCCGCAACCTGGTGCAGACCAAGCGGCAGGAACTGCATTACATCGCCGAGCTCTCGCCCGAGGAACGGGTGGAGCTTTACCTCGACACCGTCTGACGGCTCCCCGGTCGCCTTCGGCCCTCGTCGCAGCATCCGCGAGGAGAAGCCGAAGGCGCACGACGAGCCCCCCTTGACCGGACCCACTCTCTGCTCCCACCTTGAGGAAAAAGGGATACGAAGCATGCAGATCGGCATCCTCCAGACCGGCGAAAGCCCCGACGCGCTGCGCGACCAGGGCGACTACCCGGATTTCTTCGAGACCCTGCTTGCCGGCAAGGGCCTGACCTTCCGCCGCTGGGCCGTGCTGCGGAACGAGTTCCCGGCTTCGGTGCACGAGTGCGACGGCTGGCTAATCACCGGCTCGCGCCATGGCGCCTACGAACCCCACGACTGGATCCCGCCGCTCGAGGATTTCATCCGTGCGGCCTATGCCGCCCATGTTCCCGTGGTCGGCATCTGCTTCGGCCACCAGATCATCGCGCAGGCCATGGGCGGCAAGGTCGAGAAATTCGGGGGCGGCTGGACCGTGGGCCCCACCGAATACGACTTCGGCGACCGCACCTACACGCTCAACGCCTGGCACCAGGACCAGGTGGTGAAGAAGCCGGAAACCGCGAAGGTCCTCGCCTCGACCGCGATGTGCGAAAACGCGGCGCTGCTCTACGACGACCGCATGTTCACCGTCCAGCCCCACCCCGAATTCCGCAAGGAGTTCATGGAGGGGCTCATCAAGGTCCGGGGGCCGGGTCTGGTCCCCGACGCGCTTCTTGCCGATGCCACCAAGCGGCTCGACACGACCCTCGACAGCCCGTCGATGGCCGACCGGATCGCGGACTTCTTCCTGACCCACCAAGCGAAGAAAACCGGGGCCGAGAAGCTCCGCGCCTGACCCTGTCGGCCGCGGGGGCCACCCCCAACCAATGTGTGACAGATGTCCAAGTGGACCGACCAGCTGCCCGAGGCAGCGCGCGACTACATCGGCAACCGCCGGGTGGACGAAGTGGAATGCATCATCGGCGACATCGCCGGCGTGGCGCGCGGCAAGGCGATGCCCGCGAACAAGTTCGCCAAGCAGACCAGCTACTTCCTGCCGAACTCGATCTTCCTGCAGACGATCACCGGCGAATGGGCCGACAACCCCTTCGACGCCTTCACCGAACCCGACATGATCCTGGAGCCCGACTGGTCCACCGCCACCGCCGCGCCCTGGACGGCGGACGTGACGCTTCAGGTCATCCACGACGCCAAGGACCAGCAGGGGAACCTCGTCCCCTTCAGCCCCCGCAACGTGCTGCGTCGCATCGTCGACCTATACGCCGCGCAGGGCTGGCGGCCCGTGGTGGCACCCGAGATGGAATTCTTCCTGACCGCCCGCAACATCGACCCCAACATGCCGGTGATCCCGCCCATGGGCCGCTCCGGCCGCCGCGCGGCAGGGAAACAGGCCTATTCGATGTCGGCAGTGGACGAATACGGCAAGGTCATCGACGACATCTACGACTATGCCGAGGCACAGGGGCTGGAGATCGACGGCATCCTCCAGGAAGGCGGCGCGGGCCAGATCGAGCTGAACCTCGCCCATGGCGACCCGGTTAGGCTGGCCGACGACGTCTTCTTCTTCAAGCGCTTGATCCGCGAGGCGGCGCTGCGCCACGACTGTTTCGCCACCTTCATGGCCAAACCCATCGCCGGCGAGCCGGGGTCGGCGATGCACATCCACACGTCGGTCGTGGACACGAAAACCGGCAAGAACATCTTTGCAGGACCCAAGGGGGTGGAGACGGAAGCCTTCCTCCACTTCATCGGCGGCTTGCAGAAGCACCTCGGCGCCGCCGTGGCCCTGTTCGCGCCCTATGTGAACAGCTACCGCCGCTACGTCCCCGACTTCGCCGCGCCCATCAACCTGGAATGGGGCCGCGACAACCGCACCACGGGCCTCCGCATCCCGATCTCGGGGTCCGCCGCCCGCCGGGTGGAAAACCGCCTGCCGGGGATGGACTGCAACCCCTATCTCGGCATCGCTGCCACCTTGGCCTGCGGCTACCTGGGCCTGATGAACAAGGTTCAGGCACGGCCCGAATTCACCGGCTCGGCCTATATCGACAGCGAGGACATCCCGGTGAACCTGGGCGACGCGCTCGACCTTCTCGACGAGGACGAGGCGCTGAAAGAGGTGATGGGGCAGGACTTCATCAAGGTCTACGACAGCGTGAAGCGCAACGAATACAAGGAGTTCCTGCAAGTCATCTCGCCTTGGGAACGCGAACACCTGCTTCTGAACGTCTGATGAACCTTTTGCACATCAACGACCGGCGCGGGGAATGGCCGCAAAGCTACTATGCCGCCACCGCCGCGCCCATCGACCGCTTCCCGGTCCTGAAGGGCGCAACCCGGGCAGATGTCTGCGTCGTGGGCGGCGGCTACACCGGCCTGTCCGCCGCGCTGCACCTGGCGCAGAAGGGCTTCGACGTGGTGCTCCTCGAGGCGCACCGCGTGGGCTTCGGCGCCTCGGGCCGCAACGGCGGGCAGGTCGGGTCGGGCCAGCGGCAGGATCAGGTCTGGCTGGAAAAGACCGTGGGACGCGAAAACGCCCACCGGCTCTGGGACCTGGCCGAGGAAGCCAAGGCCCTGGTCAAGGCGCTGGTGCGTGACCACGCCATGCCGGTCACCTTCCACCCCGGCATCGCCCATGCCTGCCGGACCGAGGCCGAGGTCTGCGACACCCATGCCTATGCCGAGAAGCTGCACCGCGACTACGGCTACCAGCACCTTGAAACGCTGGACAGAACCGGCATCCGCCGCCTCATCGGCTCGACCGAATATGTCGGCGGCGAGATCGACCGCGACGCGGGCCACCTGCACCCCCTGAACTACGCCATCGGCCTGGCGCAGGCGGCGGCGAAGGCGGGCGTTCAGATCCACGAACTCAGCGAGGTTCACCGCGTTGAACCGGGCGCGCGGCCCGTGGTCCGCACGCCCTCGGGCCAGGTCGATTGCGCCACGGTGATCCTTGCCGGAAACGGCTATCTTGGGCAACTCAGCCCCAGGGTTTCGGCAAAAGTCATGCCGATCAACAACTTCATCGTCGCAACTGAACCTTTGGGTGAAGCGGCCAAGGACCTTCTGTCCGAACCCGTCGCCGTCGCCGACACCCGCTTCGTGGTGAACTACTGGCGCCTCAGCGAGGACAACCGCCTGCTTTTCGGCGGTGGAGAAAGCTACGGCTACCGCTTCCCCGACATCATCCGCACCGTCTCGAAACCCATGCTGAAGGTCTATCCGCAACTGGCCAAGACCCGGATCGATTACGCCTGGGGCGGCACGCTCGCGATCACCGTGAACCGAATGCCCTGTTTCACGAGGCCCGGCCAGAACGTCCTGTCCGCCTCCGGCTACTCGGGCCACGGCGTCGCCATGGCCACGCTGGCGGGCAAGCTGATGGCCGAGGCCACGGCAGGCCAGATGGAACGCTTCGACCTGATGGCGAGCCTGCCGCAATACCGCTTCCCCGGCGGCGCGCTGCTGCGCTGGCCGCTCCTCGTTACCGCCATGACCTGGTACGCGATGCGAGACCGGCTGGGCGTCTGACCCCGGTCGGCGGCGGGGGTTTCACACCCCCGCACCCCCGTGGAGTATTTGCAAAAGGGCAAATGCACTTGCCCCTTGCACAAATACTCTCGGGAGGCCCCGGGGGGCGAAGCGCCCCCGGGGGGCTGCACCCGGCGCGCGATCTGGTATAAGCGGACCCATGTCCCTGCCGACCGGATTCCTCGACGAGCTGCGCACAAGGGTAACCCTGTCCTCCATCGTGGGCAGGAAAGTCACTTGGGACATGCGCAAGTCGAACATGGCCAAGGGCGATTTCTGGGCGCCCTGCCCCTTTCACCAGGAAAAGTCGGCCAGCTTCCACGTCGATGACCGCAAGGGTTTCTACTACTGCTTCGGCTGCCACGCGAAGGGCGATGCGGTCACCTTCGTGAAGGAGTCCGAGAACCTCGGCTTCATGGAGGCGGTGGAAATCCTCGCCCGCGAGGCCGGGATGCAGCTGCCCGCCCGCGACCCTAGGGCCGCCGAGCGGGCCGACCGCCGGACGCTTCTCCAGCAGGTGATGGACGAGGCGATCAGCTTCTACCGCCTGCAACTGAAGACCGCCGGAGGGGCCGAGGCGCGCACTTACCTTTCCCAGAAACGCCGCCTGACCGAGGCCGCCTGGGACCGCTGGGACATCGGCTGGGCCCCCGCTTCGCGTCACGCGCTGAAGGATGCGCTGGCAGCGAAGGGCATCCCGCCCGACCTGATGGTCGCCTCCGGCCTGATCGCCAGGGCGGACGACGGCAGCCTTTACGACCGGTTCCGCGCGCGCATCATCTTTCCGATCAAGGACACGCGCGGCCGCCCGATCAGCCTTGGCGGCCGCTCCCTCGACCCCAACGCCCAGGCCAAGTACCTGAACGGGCCTGAGACCGAGCTGTTCGACAAGGGCCGCACCATCTTCAACCACGCCCCCGCGCGCGAGGCTGCGGGAAAGGGCAAGCCCTTGATCGTGGCCGAAGGCTACATGGACGTGATTGCCCTGTCCGAGGCCGGCTTCACCGCCGCCGTCGCACCGCTGGGGACAGCCGTCACCGAGGACCAGTTGCGCATGATCTGGCGCATCGCGGACGAGCCGATCATGGCGCTGGACGGCGACAACGCGGGGCTCAAGGCCGCGCAGCGGGTGATCGACCTGGCGCTGCCGCTCCTCGAGGCCGGCAAGGCGCTGCGAATCGCGATCCTGCCCGGTGGCATGGACCCGGACGACCTTCTGAAGGCCCAGGGCGCGCCCGCGATGCAGGCGGTGCTCGACCAGGCCAAGCCCATGGTCCAGCTTCTGTGGCAGCGCGAGACCGAGGGCCGCGTCTTCGACAGCCCGGAACGCCGGGCTGCGCTGGACAAGACCCTGCGCGGCCACCTCGCCCGGATCACCGACCCCTCGATCAGGACCCATTACGCCGAGGAGATGAAACGCCTGCGGCTGGAGCTGTTCGGTGCCAATCAGGCCCGCCCCTTCCAGCCCGGCCCCTGGCGCGGCCGCAAGTTCGCGCCCCCCGGCGGCGCACTGGCCAGCACCCGCTCCTCGCTTCTGGCCCAGGCGCAAGGCCCGGTCGACGAAATCCTGCGCGAGGCGGTGATCCTGGCGACCCTGATCCTGCACCCGGCCCTGATCCACCGCTTCGAATCCGCGCTGGAACGGCTGGACCTGACGGGCGAGGACCACGACACCCTGCGCCAGATGATTCTTGCTGGCGCTGACATGCCCGATCTGCACGCAAAGATCGCCCAGTCCGCGCCCGCAGCCCTTGACGCGCTCATGTCGCGTCCCCATGTCGCCATCGCCCCCCCGGTCCGCAACCGCCAGGACGACGACCTCGCCGCGCTGTGTCTGGCCGAGGAACTGGCCAAGCTGGAAGCCCGAAGGGGCGCGCGCCGCGAGATCGAGGATGCGATGGAGGATATGGACGGCCTGCCCGACGAAGGCCTGACCTGGCGCCTGTCCCAGGCGGCCGAGGCCCGCCACCGCTCGGAACGGATGGCGCAAAGCGACAGCCAGGATCTCGGCGAAGACCGCGCCGCCCTGTCAAGACATCTGCAATCCCTCATCGATAGCCAGGTCTGGGTCAAGAAAAACCGCTGATTCGGCCTTTCCCCCAGCCTGATTCGCGTTATTGATTCGACCAAGCCACGCCCCGATTCGCGCCGATAGGAGACTCAATGGCCCTCAAGGACACCGACGACGCCAAGCCGGAAACCGACGACGCGGATGTCTCGCTCGACATGAGCCAGGCGGCGGTCAAGAAGATGATCGCCGACGCGAAGGAGCGCGGCTACATCACCTATGACCAGCTGAACACCGTCCTGCCGCCGGAACAGGTGTCCTCGGAACAGATCGAGGACGTGATGTCGATGCTGTCGGAAATGGGCATCAACATCATCGAGGACGAAGAAGTCGAGGAAGGCGAGGCGCCAGCCGGCGAGCTGGTGGAAACCTCGACCAGCCGCGAGATCGCGGTCGCAGGCACCACGACGGAAACGCTGGACCGCACCGACGACCCGGTGCGGATGTACCTGCGCGAGATGGGGTCGGTGGAACTCCTGTCGCGCGAGGGCGAAATCGCCATCGCCAAGCGTATCGAGGCCGGGCGCAACACGATGATCGCCGGGCTTTGCGAAAGCCCGCTGACCTTCCAGGCCATCATCATCTGGCGCGACGAACTTCTGAACGAGGACATCCTCCTTCGCGACGTCATCGACCTTGAAGCCACCTTCGGCCGCAGTCTCGATGGCGAGGAGGGCGAGATGGACGGCCCCGCGCTGGACGAGGTGGGCGTGGGCGAGGCCGCCCCGCGCCGGGCCTCCAGCGCCGAGCCGGAACTTGATGCCGACGGCAACCCGATCCTGCGCGAGATGGACGAGGACGAGGATGACGAAGCCTCGAACATGTCCTTGGCCGCGATGGAGGCCGCGCTGAAGCCGCGCGTGCTGGAAACGCTCGACCTGATCGCGCGCGACTATGACAAGCTGGCCGAGATGCAGGAAAGCCGGATGAATGCGACGCTGTCGTCGTCGCAGCGGTTTTCCACCGCCGACGAGGCCGCCTATCAGAAGCTGCGGTCGGAAATCGTGCTTCTGGTCAACGAGTTGCACCTGAACAACAGCCGGATCGAGGCGCTGATCGACCAGCTTTACGGGATCAACAAGCGGATCATGTCCATCAACTCGGCCATGGTGAAGCTGGCCGATGCGGCGCGGATCAACCGGCAGGAATTCATCCAGGAATACCAGGGCTACGAGCTTGACCCGACCTGGCTGGACCGCATGGCCCAGAAGTCCGGGCGCGGCTGGCAGGCGCTGATCGAGCGGAGCCGCGACAAGGTCGAGGAACTGCGCGCCGAGATGGCCCAGGTCGGCCAGTATGTCGGCGTGGACATCAGTGAATTCCGCCGGATCGTGAACCAGGTCCAGAAGGGCGAGAAGGAAGCGCGTCAGGCCAAGAAGGAAATGGTCGAGGCGAACCTGCGGCTGGTGATCTCCATTGCGAAGAAATACACCAACCGCGGGCTGCAATTCCTTGATCTCATTCAGGAAGGCAACATCGGCCTGATGAAGGCGGTGGACAAGTTCGAATACCGCCGGGGCTACAAGTTCTCCACCTACGCGACCTGGTGGATCCGCCAGGCGATCACCCGCTCCATCGCCGACCAGGCCCGCACGATCCGCATCCCGGTCCACATGATCGAGACGATCAACAAGCTGGTCCGGACGGGGCGCCAGATGCTGCACGAGATCGGCCGCGAACCGACGCCCGAGGAACTGGCCGAAAAGCTCCAGATGCCCTTGGAAAAGGTCCGCAAGGTGATGAAGATCGCCAAGGAGCCGATCTCGCTGGAAACCCCCATCGGCGACGAGGAGGACAGCCAGCTTGGCGACTTCATCGAAGACAAGAACGCGATCCTGCCGCTGGATTCCGCCATTCAGGAGAACCTGAAGGAGACGACGACCCGCGTCCTCGCCTCGCTGACCCCGCGCGAGGAGCGGGTCCTGCGGATGCGCTTCGGGATCGGGATGAACACCGATCACACGCTGGAAGAGGTCGGCCAGCAGTTCAGCGTGACGCGCGAGAGGATCCGCCAGATCGAGGCAAAGGCGCTGCGGAAGCTGAAGCACCCGAGCCGGAGCCGGAAGCTGCGGAGTTTCCTGGATCAGTGAGGGAGACTTCTGCTCAATCAAAGCTTCTGGGCGCTGCCGGTGAGCACTATGTGATGAGCCGTCTGCTGCTTATGGGAATTACGGCATGTCCGGCACCGGAGGGAGCAAAAGGCGTCGACATAGTTGTCACAAATTCAGAGGGACGATCCTTCGCTTCGCTTCAAGTAAAGACGAAGATTGGTCGTCGAGGACTACCTTGGCGGCTCACGCCACTTGCAGAACAATTGAGTGCACCCGAACTATTCTATGTCTTCGTCGGTTTTGAAGACAGTTACAAAGGCGTGGCAAGCGAACTACTCGTAATTCCAAGCAAAGTCGTTTCTGAATATGTGCGACTTGGGCATGAGGATTGGCTGAGGAGGCCAGGAAGGAAGGGCGAACCTCACAAGGACAGCACGGTCCGTGTATTTGCACCCAACCCGAAAACAATTGTGTTGAACGGTGTTGTGTACCGTAAGGGATGGGCGGACAAATATTCCGAAAACTGGAAACCCATAATTGATTTAGTTGCTGCAGCAGCAGGAAGCTGAGCGCAAGAACGTTCTTCCGAGGGCCCCGCCCTCCTGATCTTGCGCCCCCACCCCCTCTCGCCACACACTCTGCGCCAGACCTGAGGCCCCTCATGCGCACAGCCCTTCTCCTCATCGCCCTCGCGAGCCCCGCGGCCGCCTGCCCGACCAGCGCCGAGGTCTTTTCCTGCACGATCAAGGGCAAATCACTGCGGCTTTGCCATGAGATGGGCCGCCTGACCTACAGCTACGGCCCGGCGGAAAGGCCCGAACTTTCCCTCTCCCAGCCGCTCGACACCCTGGCCTTCACCCCCTGGCCCGGCATCGGCAGCGACATCTGGGAAACCGTCGCCTTCCAGAACCAGGGCTACGCTTACGAGGTCTGGACCAGCGTCACCCGCGACCCGGAATCGACGACCGGGCTCCGCGGCGGTGTCACAGTGTTGCAGGGTGAGGCCACGGTCGCGCGGCTGACCTGCGACCCGGGCACGCCCAGCCAGTCGCTGGACGTGATCTACGAGTTGAAGGAAGCCATCGGCCAGTGCTGGGATTTCGACAGCCGGTCCTGGCAGCGGGTCTGCAACTAGCCCCCGCGCCGCCCACCCGGCCTAGCCCACGCGGTTGCCCTGCACCCACACGCCCCGGATCGCGCCGGCCTGGCCGATCCGCGTCACCCGGACCAGATCGGCCCGATGGCCCTCTGCGATGGTCCCGCGGTCGTCGAGGCCCACCGCATTCGCCGGGGCCGCCGTCACCGTGGCGACGCCCCGTGCAAGGTCGCCCCAGAGATCGCCCAGCATCAGCGCCGCCGACAGAAGCGACGAGGGCACATAGTCCGACGAGACGATGTCGAGGAGGTCCGCCTCGGCCAGCTCCTGCGCCGCCACGTTGCCGGAATGGCTGCCGCCGCGGATCAGGTTCGGCGCGCCCATCATCACCTTGATCGCATGGTCCTGGCAGGCCTGCGCCGCCTCGACCGTGGTCGGGAACTCGGCGAAATGCGCGCCATGGGCGGCGGATTGCACCACATGTTCGGGCTCGGTGTCGTCATGACTGGCCAGAACCGCGCCATAGCGGCGAGCGGCCGCCACCGCCGCCGCTTCGTGCGCCGCGCCCAGCTTGTCGCGGAGCGCCTTCTGGGTGGCGACATGGGCCTCCCATTCGGTTTCCGAGATCCCGTATTTGCCGACGTAGTAATCCTTCAGTTTCGAGATGTCGCGGAACTGCCGGGCGCCGGGCGTGTGGTCCATAAGGCTGACGATGCCGATCCGGTCCTCGGGGCCGAACTTGTCCAGCTCCTCGATAAGGGTTTCGGAACAGACCTCGGCGCGCAGGTGCAGGAAATGGCTGATCCGCAGGACACCCTGTGCCCGCAGGCCCAGGATCTCGTCCGCCAGCGCCCGGGCATATTCGCCGTAGTTCATCTTGGCGTTCGACACGACCGACCCCACCCGCAGCGCATCGAACACCGTGGTGATGCCGACCGAGGCGAGCTCCGCGTCATGGGCGATGATCGCGGCGGCGTGCGGCCAGTCCACCTTGGGGCGCGGCTGGATGTGGCGTTCGAGGTTGTCGGTGTGCAGCTCGATCAGCCCCGGCATCACCAGGTCGCCGCCGCAGTCCACCGCCCCCGTCGGCACCGTCGTCCCTTCGGCGATGTCGGCGATGCGGCCGTCCCGGATGCGGACCTGGCCCCGCAGGGTCTCGGTCTGCAGGACCAGGGTGGCATTGGCCAGGATCGTCTCGGTCGTCATCTTCTACTCTCTTGTCTTGCGGCCCGCTTGCGGCTGGCGTCTGCTGACACGGATGCGTCACACGGATGTGACACAGCCCCGTTACGCCCGCGGCCATGGACCAGATGAAACGTTTCGCCGTCTATTACGCCCCGCGCCCCGGCGCCTTTGCCACCCGCGCGAATGAATGGCTCGGCTGGGATCCCGCGACCGGCGCGGAGCTGCCGCAACCCGGGGTGCCCGGCATCGCCGATCCCGCCGCAATCACCGCCGATCCCCGCCGCTACGGCTTTCACGGCACCATCCGCGCCCCCTTCCGGCTGGTCGAGGGCGTGACGCCCGAGACCGCCGCCGCCACGGTCGCCGCGCTCGCCACCCGCCTTGCGCCCGTCACCTGCGAGGGGCTGATCCTCGAAAACCTGCACGGTTTCCTCGCGCTGACGCCTCAGGGCTGCGAGGCCGCGCTTCTGGAACTCGGCGCCGCCGTGGTCGAGGGCACGAACGCCCTGCGCGCCCCGCTCAGCGAGGCCGAGATCGCCCGCCGCCGGCCCGAATCCCTCTCGCCCCGCCAGCGCGAGCTTCTGCACCGCTGGGGCTATCCTTACGTCATGGAGGAATTCCGCTTCCACCTGACGCTGACCGACCGGCTGGCCGATCCCGCACCCGCCATGGCGGCGCTCAGCGCGCATTTCGCCGATGTCCTGCCCCGGCCCTTCGAGATTCAGGACCTGTGCCTGTTCGGCGAGGATGCTGCGGGCCGGTTCCATCTTCTGCACCGCTATGCCCTGACCGGCTGAAGCGCGGCCAGCAGCCGGGCCACGCCGGCCTCCTGCGAGCCATCGTTGACCACCGTCTCGGCAGCGATGCCCTCCGGCAGGGTGAAGGCCGCGCGGGCCAGCCGCGCATGGATGTCGGCTTCGGTCTCGCGCCCTCGGGCGGCCAGACGGGCGGCCAGCACCGCATCGGGCGCTGTGACCAGGATCACCCGCAGGTCGGGGAAGACCCGGACCGCCTCTGGAAGCGCCGCGCGGCTGCCGTTGAAGATCACGTCGCCTGGCCCTTCCACCTGCGCCTTCGGGATGCCGTAGGACAGGCCATGCGCCTCCCACCACAGGGCGAACTCGCCCCGGTCGCGGCGCAGGGCGAACTCCGGCGCCGAGACCCCCTCGAATTCCTCGCCTCCCGCCTCGGCGGGCCGGGTGATGACGCGGCGCACCAGCCGAAGGTCGGGCCGCGCGGCGATCGCGCCCAGGATCAGCGTGTCCTTGCCTGCGCCCGATGGACCGACCACCGCGAAGATCATGCCGCGGCCTTCGGCGTGAACCCGGTCACATCGACCAGCCGGTCGCAGACGCGCGCGCGGGCCGCCTCATCATGGAAGATGCCCAGGATCGCCGCGCCGCGCGCCTTGGCTTCCTCGATCAGGTTCAGCACGACCTCGCGGTTCGCGGCATCGAGGCTGGCGGTCGGCTCGTCCAGCAGAAGCGCCGGATAGGCATGGGCAAAGCCGCGCGCGATGTTCACCCGCTGCTGCTCGCCGCCCGAGAAGGTGGTGGGCGACAGCGACCAGAGCCGTTCGGGGATGTTCAGCCGCCGCAGAAGCGACGCCGCCCGCTCGCGCGCCTGATCCGCCGGCGTGCCCAGCGCCAGAAGCGGCTCGGCCACCACCTCCAGCGTCGGCACGCGAGGGACGACGCGCAGGAACTGGCTGACATAGCCCAGCGTCTGGCGGCGCAGCGCGATGATCTGGCGCGGCTCGGCGGTCGCCACGTCAAGGTCGCCGACCATCAGCCTGCCCCCGGCGGCCAGGTAGTTGCCGTAAACCATGCGCATCAGCGTGGACTTGCCCGCGCCCGACTGGCCGGTCAGGCCCACGCATTCGCCGGGGCCGACGGTCAGGGCCGCGCCGGCCATCACCGGGATCACCGCGCCGCCCTGATTGTGGAGCGTGAAGGACTTCGACAGGTTCTCGATGCGGATCATGGGCTTACACCTGCAGGACGGAGGAGACGAGCAGTTGCGTATAGGCGTGCTGCGGGTCGTCCAGCACCTGGTCGGTCAGGCCCTGTTCCACCACCCGGCCCGATTTCATCACCATCAGCCGATGCGCCAGCAGCCGCACCACCGCAAGGTCATGCGTCACGATGATGACGGAAAGGCCGAGGTCGCGCACCAGCCCGCGCAGCAGGTCCAGAAGCCGCGCCTGCACGCTGACGTCAAGGCCCCCGGTCGGCTCGTCCATGAACACGAGCCTGGGCCCCGTCACCAGGTTCCGCGCGATCTGCAACCGCTGTTGCATGCCGCCCGAGAAGGCCGAGGGCCGGTCGTCGATCCGGTCGGCGGCGATCTCGACCCGGCCCAGCCAGTCCGCCGCCTGGCCCCGGATATCTCCGTAGTGCCGGGCACCGACGGCCATCAGGCGTTCGCCCACGTTGCCGCCCGCAGAAACACCCATCCGAAGCCCGTCGCGCGGGTTCTGGTGGACATAGGCCCAGTCGGTGCGGGAAAGCCGGCGACGCTCGGCTTCACTCATCGCCAGCACGTCGCGCCCGTCATAGGCGATGCGGCCGAGGTCCGGGCGCTGGTGGCCGGCGAGGCAGGACAGAAGCGTCGATTTCCCCGAGCCGCTTTCGCCGACGATCCCCAGCACCTCGCCGGGGTAAAGGTCGAAGGACACATCCGCGCAGCCGATTCTCTGGCCATAGCGTTTCGTCAGCCCCTCGACGCGCAGAAGCGGCTGGTCGGTCATGGTCATGCGCTCCATCAGGGTCATGCCGTGCCCTCCGGCCCGGCGCCCCCCGCCCCCATCCCCTCCCCACGAGGGGGAGGGGAGGCGAGAGGATCGTTCCCATGCACCACGGCATCGAGCGAAGCGCCTCCCTCCCCCCTCGTGGGGGAGGGATGGGGTGGGGGGGCCACTCCATCGCTGGAAAGCCGCCCGCGGTGCCCCTTCGCCCGCCGCCCGGCGCAGAAATCGGTATCCGAACAGACGAACATCCGCCCGCCTGCGTCATCGGTAATCACCTCGTCCAGATAGCTGTCCCCTGCCCCGCAGAGATCGCAGTGGTGCGGGGCCTTCGAGGCCTCGAACGGGTGGTCGTCGAAATCGAGGCTCTCGACCCGGCTCCAGGGCGGCACGGCATAGATCCGCTGCTCGCGCCCAGCCCCGAACAGCTGGATCGCCGGGTTGTTGCCCAGCTTGGGGTTGTCGAACTTGGGGATCGGCGAGGGGTCCATCACATAGCGCCCCTCGACCTTGACCGGATAGGCGTAAGAGGTCGCGATCTGCCCGTGCCGCGCGATGTCCTCGTAAAGCTTCACATGCATCAGCCCGTATTCCTCAAGCTCGTGCATCTTCCGCGTCTCGGTCTCGCGCGGTTCGAGGAACCGCAGGGGTTCGGGGATCGGCACCTGATAGACCAGGATCTGACCGGCCTTCAGCGGGGTTTCCGGGATGCGGTGGCGGGTCTGGATGACGGTCGCCTCGGCGGTGGCCTCGGTCGTGGCGAGGCCTGCGGTGCGCTGGAAGAAGCGGCGGATGGACACCGCGTTCGTCGTGTCGTCCGCGCCCTGGTCGATGACCTTCAGCCGGTCCTCCGGCACAAGGCAGGCCGCCGTCACCTGCACCCCGCCCGTACCCCAGCCATAGGGCATCGGCATCTCGCGGCTGGCGAAGGGGACCTGGTAGCCGGGCACCGCGATCCCCTTCAGGATCGCGCGGCGGATCATCCGCTTGGTCTGTTCGTCGAGATAGGCGAAATTGTAGGCCTGATCGGTCATCAGATCGTCCTCCACTCCGGGTGCGTCATCCAATCCGGCAGCTGAATGACGAAGTAGTTGCCACCGCCCGCTGGTTGGTCCTCGGACCGGCTGATCGCCCGGCCAAGGCAGGCGCAGCGCAGCAGAGTACCGACGGCGCCATGCGACACGATCAGGATGTCGCCCTGACTCGTCTCCAGTTCGGCTAGCGTACGGACAGCGGAGATGATGCGCGCCTGCGCGGCGCGCGCGCTTTCCCATCCACGCACCTGGCAGTCGGGGTTGGCGAAGAAGGTATTGGCCATGTCCTCGAATTCGGGCTGGGGCAGATAGCCCGTGGCGGAACGGTCATTCTCGCCCAACATGGTCAAGACCCTTGGCACCAGACCCAGATGGGCCGCGTGGATCTCGGCACCGTCGCGGGCCTTGCGTTCATCGCTGGAATAGATCGCGGTGACTCCCTGCAGGATGTCATGGTGCGAGAACGTTTCATGTCGCTCCCGACCGAGGGCGTTCAGCGGCCAGTCCTGCACCGGTCGGTGGGGGTCGATCTCGACCTCGGCGTGGGTGACGAAGATGATCCGTCGGGGCGCGGTCATTCCGCGGCCTCCTGCATGGTTTGCGCCTCGGCTCGCAGTCGGCGGACCAGCTCCAGCTCGGCCTGAAAATCGACGTAATGCGGCAGCTTGATGTGTTCGAGGAACCCCGTGGCCTGGATATTGTCGCAGTGCATCAGCACGAATTCCTCGTCCTGCGCCGGGGCTCCGGTGAAGTCCTCGCCCAGTTCCTTCCAGCGCAGGGCCCGGTCCACGAGGCTCATGGCGATGGCCTTGCGTTCCGACTGGCCCATGACCAGGCCATAGCCCCGGGTGAACTGCGGCGGCTCGGTTTTCGAGCCCTTGAACTGGTTCACCGTCTCGCATTCGGTCAGCTCGATCTCGCCGATCTCGACTGCAAATCCCAGTTCCGGGATGTCGACCTCCACCGCCACCCGGCCGATGCGCAATTCGCCGACGAAGGCGTGCGTCCGGCCATATCCGCGCTGGGTGGAATAGGCCATGCCGAGGACGAACCCCTCGTCCCCGCGCGCCAGCGCCTGCAACCGCAGCGCCCGGTCGGCGGGCAGTTCCATCGGCTCGCGCGTCAGGTCGGGGGGCGTCGCATCCGAGGGATGCGCTTCCTCGATCAGCCCGTCGCGGTTGAGAAAGCCCGTGACATGGGGGATATGGGGTGCCCCCCCTCCCCATCCCTCCCCCACCAGGGGGGAGGGAGGCGCCTCTTGCCTGGCCGCCGCGCCAGGAGCCTCCCCTCCCCCTCGTGGGGAGGGGATGGGGGTGGGGGGCTCGGTCACGGGCGCCTCACCCTCTGCCATCAGAGCGAAGTCCAGCAGGCGATGCGTGTAGTCGAAGGTCGGCCCCAGCACCTGCCCGCCCGGCAGATCCTTGAACGTCGCGCTGATCCGCCGGTCCACCGCCATCGCGCCCGTGTCCACCGGGCGCGAGCCCGCAAGACGCGGCAGAGTGGTGCGGTAGGCGCGGATCAGGAACACCGCCTCGATCAGGTCGCCCCGCGCCTGCTTGATCGCCAGCGCGGCCAGGTCGGGGTCGTAGAGCGAGCCCTCGGCCATGACCCGATTGACGGCCAGTTTCATCTGCTCGCGGATCTGGGGGATGGTCAGTTCGGGTACTGCGCGGTCGCCCCGGCGTTCCTCGGCCAGCCACTGGTGCGCATTGTCGATGGCGCGTTCGCCACCCTTGACGGCGACATACATCAGATCTTCTCCACGCGGGTGGACCTGGGCAGGCCGGCGATCCGGTCGCCGGCGGTGAACAGGCAGTCGAAGCCCAGGGGAAACAGCGCCCGGTTGGCGCGGAAGGCCGCCGTCTCGGGCAGGTTCAGCCAGGTCGCGGTCTCGATCCCCGGGCCGGTCAGAGCGGGCCCATGGTTGACCAGCCGCTCGCACTCGACGATCAGCGTGGCCGACCGATCGGGATAATCCGGCTGCCCGATGCGGAAGCGGGTGACGGGCTGCAACGCCTCCCAGGTGCCCAGCGCGAAATCCGCGGCCTCGGCGGCGACCAAGGGCGCGCCGACGTGGAAGGCCACCCAGTCGCGCACCATCGGGCAGTCGGCCGCGCCCGCCAGATGCAACCCCGTTGTCGGATCGCAGAGCGTCAGAAGCGCCACTCCCGCCGCGACCGACAGGGGCGCCGGCGGTTCCGCCCCCGCGACCCGGCGGATCGTGCCGGGGCGCGCCATGGCCTCGAGGATCTCGCGGAAGGCGCGGGCGGATTGGACGGGGGCCTCGGCAAACCCGCCTTGCAGCGCATGGGCCGTCATTGATCCTCTCCCCTGACCATGGTGAAGAATTCGACCTTCGTCCCGGCGGCCCTCGCGGCGCGGGCGGCGCGGTGGGCCTCGGCCTCGGCCCGGAGGGGGGCGAGGATGCGGGCCGACAGCTCCGGCGCGGCCTCGGTCTGCATCAGCGCGTCGATCACCGCGGCCCGGCGGGCATGGGCCTTGTCGCGGCCCTGCACCCAGGCATGGCCCACCGGCCCGTCGGCAAGCCGCACCGAACAGCGCGTGACTGTCATCTCGCCGAGGTTGAAGGCCGCCCCGGTTCCGCCCGTCCGGCCGCGCACCATCACCGCGCCGATCTCGGGCGCGCGCAGGAGGTCATGCGGCGGAAGCTCGGGCATCAGGTCGGCCAGACGCGCGGGCGGGGCCTTGGCAAGCGTGGCGATCCAGGCCTTGCGGGCCTCGGCATCCGGTGCGGGCATGGCTACCTCGACAACTGAATTGACTTGTCTATCTGACTAGACAACTATACAAATTCTACACCACCGGCGCCCTGGGGCCAACCGCAGAGTTGTGAAGTTTTCGTGACGGAACCCCTGATGAAGGATACGCTCTGGTCGGCCATTGCCGCCACCCTGAGGGACGAGATCGGCGCCGGCCACTACCGGCCCGGCGACCGGCTGCCGACCGAGGCGGCCCTCTCGGCCCGGTTCGGCGTGAACCGCCACACGGTCCGCCATGCGCTGTCATCGCTGGCCGAGGCGGGGCTGGTCCATTCCCGGCGCGGCGCGGGGGTCTTCGTCGCACAGCGCCCGACCGACTATCCGCTGGGACGCCGGGTGCGGTTCCACCAGAACGTTCTGGCCGCGGGCCAGACGCCCTCGCGCCGGATCAGCCGGGTCGAGACCCGCCCCTGCGACACCGAGGAAGCGCGGGCGCTGCGCCTGAAACCGGACGAGGCGGTGCATGTGGTCGAGGGTGTCTCGCTGGCCGATGGCCAGCCGGTCGCGGCCTTCCGCTCGGTCTTTCCCGCCGCACCCTTCCCCGGCCTGCCCGCCGCCCTGCGCGAGACGCAGTCAATCACCCGCGCGCTGGCTGCGCTCGGGCTGGCCGACTACACCCGTTCCGAGACGCGGATCACCGCGCAACTGGCCGATCCGGTGCTGGCGGTCACGCTCTCGGTGCGGAGCGGCGCGCCGGTCCTGCGGACGGTCGCGCTCAACGTCGATCCCTCCGGGCGGCCGGTGGAACACGGGACGACCTGGTTCGCGGGCGAACGGGTGACGCTGACGGTGGCCGATCAGCCCTGATACTTCTCCAGGAACGCCTCGGCCTTCAGCGCTCGGAAATCCATCAGCGCGGCGCGCAGGCGGTCGTGGCTCCAGTCCCACCAGGCCAGCGCCAAAAGCCGGTCGATCACGGCTTGCGGGAATCGGCTGCGGAGCGGCCGGGCCGGGCAGCCCGCGACGATCATGAAGGGGTCCACGTCCTTCGTCACCACGGCTCCGGCTGCGACCACGGCCCCGATGCCCAGCGTCACCTCGGGCTTGACGATCGCGCCATGGCCGATCCAGCAATCCGCCCCCAGCACGATGCGCCGCACGGCGCGGGCGGAGAAGAACACCGGGTCATCCTCGGCGTCGTCCCAGTAATAGCTGGAGCGGTAGAGGAAATGATGCTGCGCGGCGTGAGTGTAAGGATGGTCGGTCGGCCCGATCCGCGTCATCGCGGCGATGTTGGCGAACTTGCCCACCGTGGTGTTGGCGATGTCGGCCATCCGGTCGCAATAGGCGTAATCGCCGAAGTCGGAGTTGAGCACGCGGCTCCCCTCGCCCACCTCGCAGAAGGCGCCGAAGGTCGAGTTGACGATCTGGCAGCCGGGATGGACGAAGGGCCTCTCGGCCGAGAGTTTCGGCATGACCGGCCTATTCGCCCTTGATCAGCTTGCGCCGCAGCCAGCCCGACAGGCTGTCCATCAGCATCACCATCAGCACGATCAGGACCATGTAATAGGCCACTTCCTCCCAGTCCTTCTGGGTGATGATCGCCTGGGTCAGGAGAAGCCCGATCCCGCCGCCAACGATGGCGCCGATCACCGTGGCGCTGCGGGTGTTCGATTCCAGGTAGTAGAGCACTTGCGCCAGGAAAACCGGCATGATCTGCGGGATCACCCCGAACCGCGCCCGCTGGACCGCGTTCGCGCCGGTCGAACGCACGCCCTCGACCTGCTTCTCGTCGATGTTCTCCAGCGCCTCCGAGAACATCTTGCCGAAACTGCCCGAGTCGGTCAGCGCGATGGCGATGGCCCCGGTCATCGGCCCCGGTCCGAAGGCGCGGCTCAACACGATGGTCCAGATCAGCCCGTCCACCCCGCGCACGAAGTCGAACACCCGGCGCGCGGCAAAGCGCAGGGGGCCAAAGGACATGAAATTGCGCGCGGCCAGGAAGGACAGCGGCAGGGCGATGATCGCGGCCGTCATCGTGCCGAGGAAGGCCATCAGGATCGTCTCGAAGATCGCCCAAGCCACATCGCCATGGCGCCACATCTTGTTGGTCCAGAACTCCGACGCCATCAGCGCCAGGTTCGACCGCGCAGGGTCCAGCCTTTCGCCCGACACGGTCAGGGCCGCCAGCTCGCCGAAGGACTTGCCGTAAAGCGGGCTGTCGAGGGTGAAGAACCACAGCTCCCAGCCCGGCTCGTACTTGAAGGTCTCGACCTTGGAGCGGGTATAGTTGAACCGGCCCGCCGGCGTGGTGACGCCGATGCGGTTCTCGCCGACGCTGATCCAGTCGGGGATCGGCTCGGGCGCGGTGAGGACGGGTCGGCCCCCCTCCTCGCGGATGTCGATGGTGCCATAGCCGGGCACCACAAAGCGCGCGCCGTCGGCGTCATAGGTGACGATGTTGCCCTGACCCAGGTCGATCGTCGTCGTGTCGCCGCTGGTGCTGATCCAGTCGGGCAGACGGCCCTCGGGATAGGTGCCCTTGGCCTCGCCCTCTATGGCGACGGTCAGCTTGCCGGTGCGGTTGTCGCGGGTGACATGGGTCTTGTGCGACCAGAAGTCCGACAGAAGGATCGCCGCATTGTCGAAGCGCGCGCGGGCCATCAGGCTCGCAATGTCGAAGCTGATCGCGGCATAGATCAGGTAGGCAAGGATCGCGGCCGGAATGGCAAATGCGAGCCGCCGCTTGCGGTCGAAGGCGCGGGTCACGGTCTCGGCCAGCGCGGGGCCGGCAAGGGTGGCATCGGTCATGCGTCAAGCTCCGGGCTGGAGGCCCCCCACCCCACCCCTCCCCCACGCGGGGGGAGGGGTGGGGTGGGATGGCGAAGGAAGGGCCGGGGATGGGCCGGGCGGCGCCCCTCCCCCCGCGTGGGGAGGGGATGGGGGTGGGGGGCGCCTGCCGGATGGCGGGCTCTGGAGGGGCAGGACTGCATCGGTCAATGCCCCTTCACCAGCTTGTGCCGGTAGTGGTCGGACAGCTGGTCGATCACCACAATGGTCAGGAACAACAGCAGGAATATCGCCACGACCTCGTCATAGCGGCCCTGGCCCCACTGCATCGCCAGCTTCAGGTCATGGCCGATGCCGCCCTCGCCCACGAAGCCGAGGATCGCCGAGGCGCGTACGTTGATCTCGAAGCGGAGAAGCGCATAGCTCAGCCAGTTCGGCGCGACCTGCGGGATCACGCCCAGCCACATCCGCTGCGACCAGTTGGCCCCGACCGAGGCCAGGCCCTCGACCGGCTTCAGGTCGGCGTTTTCGGCCACTTCCGAGAACAGCTTGCCCAGCGCGCCGCCCGTGTGCAGCGCGATGGCAATGACGGCCGGCACCGGGCCGCCGCCAAGGATGAAGATCAGGACCAGCGCGATGACGATCTCGGGGATCGCGCGGAGCGCGTCCATGCTGCGGCGAAAGACCGGGATCAGCCGCGGCCAGCGTGCCAGACCTCGCGTCGCCAGAAGCGAAAGGCCCATGGCCATCAGCGCGCCGATCAGCGTGGCGACAGCAGCGATGTTCAGCGTCTCGATCAGGGCCGGGACATGGTCCCAGAACAGGTCAGGCAGATTCGCGCGCTTTTCCCAGGCCTCGGACAGGACCTCGGACGGAAAATCGAACACCTGATGCAGCCCGCTCCAGAACCCGCCGGCGTTGCGGTGGTCGGCCAGCATCCAGCCCGAGGCCATGAGCGCGACAAAGATGACCAGCAGGATGCCGCCATACATCCGCTTGCGGCGGACCATGTCGAGATAGGCTTCGCGATTGTCGGAGAGGTCCGGGCGCTGACCGCGCTCCGGGCCGAAGGCAACATCGACCATGGGATCATCCGGAAATGAAAAAGCCGGACCCCGGGGAGCGGCGGGGTCCGGCGAGGGTGTGGCTTACATGCCTTCCTGCATCTTGCGGGCGGCGATGATGCCCAGATAGTCCTCGTGCTTCACCGGCACGAAGTC
>NZ_JBKBLV010000009.1:0-111963 GCF_046295235.1 Tabrizicola flagellatus | reverse complement strand
CTCGTGGAGGCCTTCGCTGGTAGCTCAGGGGAAGCCAACGGGAGGAGCAGAGGGGATCAGCTGGGCTGCCAGACCTGTCCTCCTCCCACCTCCTCACCGTCTCTCGGGGCTGGGCGCGTGATGCGGCCACGGTGACCGATCTCGTCCGCAACGAGTAGGAGATTTTTGTGGACGTGTAGTGGTGTCGCAGGTCGTTCGGGACCCGCCTGCAGAAGTAGTAGATACCTTCCTTCACAAATGAGTGCGGTGCAGCTTTGTTCTTCGCCATGTTCTACGCCAGCTCCATCTTTCGACAAAGCTGAGGCTATTCAATGGCTTGGCTGACGGTGTGGTGCCCCCAGAGGGACTTGAACCCCCGACCCTCTGATTACAAATCAGATGCTCTACCAGCTGAGCTATAGGGGCCACGCCCTTCAGATACAGGCGCTGACCGGGCTGTGCAAGGGTTCAGTCCCGCTGGTCCCGTGCCAGGATCGCGACGGCAACAAGCCCCACCGCCATCACCAACAGCGCGGCCGGGGCTGCCTCGGACAGGCGTTCCAGGCTGGCAAGCTCGAAGACGCGGGTCGAAAGCGTGTTGTAGTTGAACGGCCGCAAGAGGAGTGTCGCGGGCAGTTCCTTCACGCAATCGACGAAGACGACCAGAAGCGCCGTCAGTACCGACCCCCGGATCAGTGGCAGATAGACCGCCCCCAGCGTCCCGGTGGCCGATCGGCCCAGCGAACGGGCGGCCATGGCAAGGCTTGGCGAGACGCGCCCGAAGGCCGCATCGACCGCACCCTGGGCGATGCCGAAGAAGCGCACCATGTAGGCCAGGCCAAGGGCAAAGGCGGTACCGGTGATCATCAGCCCCGGGTCCCAGCCGGTCAGCGCCAGGATTCCGTCCGCCAGCCGGTGGTCAAGTGCAGCCAGCGGCAGCAGCAGCCCCAGCGCAAGCACCGCCCCCGGCGCGGCATAGCCGATCAAGGTCAGGGGCAAGAGCCATTGCGCCCCGCGCGAGCCCTTCATCCGCAAGGCATAGACGAGGAAGATCGCCGCCGAGACCGTGGCCAGCGCCGCGAGGCCGGCCACGACCAGCGTGTTCCGCAGCGCCTCGAACAGGCCCGGCGCCAGCCAGCCCGAGGGCGCGGCTGCGGCATGGACCAGCATCACCGAGACGGGCAGCACGAAGCCTCCGGCGAAGGGGATCAGGCACAGGATCGTCGCGTACCAGCGCTTGCGGCCGGCGATCGGATGGGGTTCGACGCTCTGGGCTGCCCGGCCAAGCCGGTGGAACCGGGCGCCACCGCGCCCTGCCCGCTCGAGTCCGACCAGAAGCAGGATCAAGGCCAGGATCACCAGCGCGATCTGCGCCGCCCCCCCGGCATTGCCGCCGTTGAGCCAGGTCGAGAACACCCCCGTGGTCAGGGTCTGCACGCCGAAATGCAGCACGGTGCCGTAGTCGGCCACCGTCTCCATCAGCGCCAGCGCCACCCCCGCCGCGATCGCTGGGCGGGCCAGTGGCCAGCCGAGCCGCAGGAACAGCCCCCAGGGCCCGCAGCCCAGTGAGCGCGCAACCTCGTAGGCGCGGCCCGACTGTTCGCGGTAGGCCGCGCGGGCGAGAAGATAGACGTAGGGATACAGCGCAAAGGACAGGACGAGGATCGCGCCGGGCAGCGAGCGGACCTGGGGGAACCAGTAGTCGCGTGCCGAGGTCCAGCCGAAGGTCGCGCGCAGGGCGGACTGGACCGGGCCGGCATAGTCCGTCAGGTCCACCAGCGCATAGGCCGCCACGAAGGCCGGGATGGCGAGGGGAAACAGCAGTGCGTGCGCAAGCCAGTCGCGGCCTGGAAAGCGGTACTGGCTGACCAGCCAGGCCGCACCTGTCCCCATCGCGGCGCTCAGGACGGCCACTCCCCCCATCAGTAACAGCGTCGTGCCCAGATAGCGCGGCAGCACCGTCGCCATCAGATGCGGCCAGATGTTGCCGGTGGCCGTCAGTGCCAGCCACAGGATCGAGAGGATCGGCGCCAGCACGATCGTCGCAATGGCAAGCGCGCCCAGCGTCCAGCGGTCCGGGACCAGCCGGAAGCGGCGAAAGTCAAGTTGAGCGAAACGGTCGGACATCCTGCTGTCGCGGTTACAGGAAAGCGGTTTAACTGTCCAGAAAAGCCCGTATAGTCGCGCCGTCGGGCGAGGGTTAGCCCGCGCCGCAAAGTCAGGCCCGATGCGCATTGTCTACCACCTTGGTGCCCATTGCACCGATGACGACCGGCTGGTCCGCTGCCTTCTGAAGAACCGGGCCAAGCTGGCCGAACAGGGAATCGTGGTACCCGCCCCGACCCGGTATCGCAAATTGTTGCGGGACACGGCGGCACAGCTTCGGGGTGCTGCCGCCTCGGAGGAGACCGAGGCGATGATCCTCGACCAGATCATGGACGAGCCTGCCGCCGACCGCCTGATCCTGTCCTGGACCAGCTTCCTCAGCTTTCCCGCCTATGCGCTGTCGGGTGGCCTGTACGCCCAGGGCGGCGAAAGGTTGCGCGCCTTTACCCAGATCTTCCCGGACATCGAGACAGAATTCTGCCTGGCGATCCGCAACCCCGCGACCTTCCTGCCCGACCTGCGCAGCCGCGCGCAGCAGAAGGGTCACGAGGACATTCTCGACGGCGTCGATCCCCTTGCCCTGCGCTGGTCGCAAGCGGTGCGCGGGATCCTCGAGCACAACCCTGGCGTGCCGCTGACGGTCTGGTGTGACGAGGACACGCCGCTGATCTGGCCCGAGGTGCTGGCCGTGGTCTCGGGTCATGCGACGGGAACGGTGCTGGAGGACACCGACGAGCTTCTATCGCTGCTGCTGAGCGAGACGGGTCTGGCGCGCTATCACGCCTATTGCCGCGAACATCCGCCGCAATCCGTCTCGCAGCGCCGCCGCATCGTCACGGCCTTCCTGGAAAAGTTCGGCCGACGCGATCAGATCGAGACGCCGATCACGCTGCCCGGCTGGACGGAGGAGCTGGTGGAGGAACTGACCCGGACCTATCTGACCGATGTCGAGCGCATCGCGCAGATGCCGGGCGTCAGGCTCATGGAAGCCTGATCAGACCATCCCGAGGGCGGATTTGTAGACCTCGAGCACGGCCTCTTCCTCGGCGAGTTCGTCCGGCTTGCGCTTGCGCAGCGCGATGACCTTGCGCATGACCTTGGTGTCGTAGCCGCGCCCCTTGGCCTCGGCCATCAGCTCCTTCTGCTGCTCGGTCACGTCCTTCTTCTCGGCTTCCAGCTGTTCGTAGCGTTCGATGAACTGGCGCAGCTCGTCGGCGGTGACGGCATAGGGGTCGGTCGCGTCGGCCATGGGGGTCTCCGGGTCGGGATGGGTCAGGATGGGTCGGCTGTTCCTACCCTGCCCCGGCCCCGGGGTTCAAGGCGCGATCGGCGCCGAAGCGCGCCTTGCTTGCGCGACCGGCGGGATGCGGCTAGCTAGCGCGGATACAAGGAAGGGGACAGGCATGCAGGGTCTGATCTGGGCAGGGGCGGCGCTGACACTTCTGGGGGTCGCGGGGCTGGGCTATTGCATCCTGGCCGCGACCAGGGCGCGCCGGGCGGGGCTGGACGATGCGGCGATGCGCGCGGCCTTGCAGCGGGTAGTGACGCTGAACCTGGCGGCGGTCGGTGTGTCGGCGCTGGGGCTTGCGGCGGTGATCGCCGGGATCCTGCTGGGCTGAGGCGCCACACTTCACGACCGCGGCCAGCCCCGGCCCACCGGAAGGGCGTGACGACGGCCCCCGCCCTCAGACCGGCATGTTATCGAAGCCGGCCTCGATCTCGGCATCGGTGGGCTGGTGCTTGTCCTTGCCAGGGATCAGGGTTGCCAAGGCACGCATCTCGGCGAGAAGCAGTTCCAGACCCTGCTGCTGCAACTCGATGCCAGCGGCCACGAACTCTGCTTCGTCACGGATCAGATCGGCGGGTTTGCGAGCGTTCATTGGGCACAACTCCTGCAAAGGGGGGTCCAGGGAAGGGCGTCGAGCCGCGCCTCGGAGATCGGCTCGCCGCAGCGGGCACAGAGCCCGTAGCTCCCGTCCTCGATCCGGTGAAGCGCGGCGCGGATCTGAGAGATTTCGGCAAGTCCCGCCTGGCCGGTGGCTTCCAGCACCTCGTCGCCCTCGCGTTCCGTGGCCAGATCCTCCCAGTCGGGGTTGTGATGCGAATCAAGCTCTTCCTCGATCGCCTCGAGCCGGGCGCCAAGTTCGACCAGCCGTTGCCTGAGCGCGGCCTTGCGGACGGAAATCGGTTTTGGGGCCTGAGCCTGCATCGCATCCTCCTTCTTGCAGGATGAAGGATAGGCCGTTCCGGCCCGGATGTCCTTGACCCAGGTCAACGGCGCTTTCGCTTTGTGCCGGGGGTGGCTATGGTCCATGGGGCCTGCCCGACCGAGGAGTGGAGAGAGACATGGACATCCGCGCGATCACCCCCGACTATGCGGTCTCGCCGCAGATCGAACCGGCGGACTTGCCGGCCATCAAGGCGGCAGGCTATGTGACCGTCATCGACAACCGCCCGGACGGCGAGATCCCGCCGCACCTCCATACCGCCGAAATGCGCCGCGCCGCCGAGGCGCTGGGGCTGGTCTTCTTGGCGAACCCGGTGATCGGCGGGGCGCTGACGATGGACAACGTCAAGGCCCAGGCCGCGGCGATCGCCGCTTCGCCGGGGCCGGTCTTCGCCTATTGCGCCAGCGGCAACCGGTCCTCGATCGTCTGGGCGCTGGCCAATGCCGGCAAGCGCCCGGTGGACGAACTGGTGGGCCTGCCCGCGCGCTTTGGCTATCAGCTCGATCACCTGCGGCCGCAGATCGAGGCGCTGGAAAAGGGCTAGACGGAAGGGTCTGACCGACCCGGCGACGCGCCTCAAGCGACCGCTAGCCTGCCGCGCGCAGGTCCGTGGCAACCGGTATCTCGCCGGGGTCGGTCGTGCCCTGCGAAGCTGCCGTCTTCGGGGCGGGGTTCGGGACCGCGAGCGGGGCTGCCGGCATGGGCATCCGGGCGGAGACCGGGGTCTCGTTCAGTTTCAGCGCCCGCATGCCGCGGTTCTGGCCCAGACGGGCGCCGGCGACGCGGCGGCCATCGAGGGTTTCCAGCGCGACATCCTCGAGCGTCGCGGTGGGCAGGACCAGCGTCTCGCCCGCGGCCAGCGCCATGATCCTGTGCAGGGGCAGACGCAACCGCCCGATCACCGCATCCAGCCGGCAATCTGCCTGCAGGACCTGGGCCTGCAGCTCTTGCGTGAACTGTGGCGCGGCGCTTTCGGCGGCCTCGGCCGCGACGGCCGGACGGTCCCCCCTGCCCTCGGCCGGCAGGACCAGGATCACCTGCCCCGTGCGCCCGCCGCCGCCCATCCCGACCTCGGCGGTCAGCACGCGGTAGGCATCCTCTTCCAGCATGAGCGCGAGGGGGCGCGCATCCTCAAGCCAGGAGGCATAACGGAAGCCGCCGGCCCAGGCCAGGTCGGCCTCCTCGGCCAGGGTCTCGTCCAGGCCGACCAGGGCGCGGTCGATGACACCGGCCACCATGGCCGCGTCGATCCGGCTGGGGCGCCGGGGGGCCGGGGCCTGCGGCGACAGGCGGCCCAGGGTCTGCATCTCGATCAGCGTGGCGGTGACCATCGGCGACAGCATCAAGACACCAAGCCCGCCCTGCGGCCCGTCGAGGAGCGACAGAAGCGCGCGGTCGGGCACGGTTTCCAGGATCTCGGCGAGGGAGAAGCGGGCGACGGAGAGCGACCTGACCTCGAGGTCCAGCCCCATGGCGTCGCGCGTGGCGCGGGAAAGGGCCAGCCGCCAGCCCCGGTCCGCCCCCGGGGCGCCTTCCGCCACCGCCGGGCGGGCACGGTCGATCTTGCGGCGGATCACATCGGTCATGGCGGCCTGTCCCTCGTGAGGCCACCCTAGCGCGCGCATCCTTGCAGAAAGGTTAAGCGGCCTGGGCTTCCAGCCGGAGCGGCACCGTCACGCGGAAGGCCGCCCCGCCCTGCCCCGGCAGATAGGCGACCGATCCGCCGAGATTGGTCATGATCTCGCGGCAGATCGCAAGGCCAAGGCCCGCCCCGCCGGCGCGGTTCGCGTCGGTCAACCGGGCGAACTTCTCGAAGATCAGCCGCTGGGCGTCCTTGGGGATGCCCTTTCCGTTGTCGATGAAATCGACCGTCACCCGCCCGGCCCTCTGGCGCACGACGATCCGCAGTTCCGGCCGCGGCGCGTCGCAGTATTTCCGGGCGTTGGAGATCAGGTTGATGAAGACCTGGGTCAGCCGGTCGGCGTCGGTCTTGAGGTAGATCGCCTCGGACGGCAGGTCGCGGATCACGAGGAACTCGCGCTCGGGCCGAGTCGCGCGCGCCGCGGTCAGCGCGGTGTCGATCATGCCCTGCAGGCTGGCCAGCCCGACATTCAGCTGGACCGAGCCGTTCTCCAGCACCGACAGGTCCAGAAGATCGTCCAGCAGCCGCGTCAGCCGCTTGGCCTCGTCATGGATGATCTGGCCGTAGCGCACCACGGTTTCCGGCGGCAGGTCGCCCTCGGTCAGGATCTCGGAGAAGGCGCGGATCGAGGTCATCGGTGTGCGCAGTTCATGGCTGATCTGGCTGAGGAAGGCGTCCTTCTGCAGGGACAGCTGGGTCAGCTTCTCGTTCGCCTCGCGCAGGGCGCCGGCGGTGCGGGTGAGTTCCGCCTCGCGCGCCTCGAGCCGGGCGGAATATTCCAGAAGCTGGGCGGATTCCGAGGCCACCGCCATCAGGTCCTCGACCGTCACCGTGGCGCGACCGACCAGCTGGCTGATCATCGCATGGGCCGTCGCCGCGCCGACCGAGCCGGACAGCCGCGATTCCAGGCCATCGAGGAAAACGGGCGTCGGGTCCGGCAGGAAGCCATCCTTGCCCTGTGCCCGCGCCGCCTCCTGGAACAGCGCCAGCGCCGCGTCCTCGCCCAGGATGCGCTGGGCCATGGTCAGGAGCGCCTCGGGTTCCACCTGCCCGCGCGCCCAGCGTTGCGGGCCGACCGATCCCTCGAAGACGTTGACGAAGGCGGCGCCCTGCAGGCGTTCGACCGGGCCGGGGAAGGTGAGAAGCGAACCGATGCAGAAGGCGATGGTGTTCAGCGTCAGCGACCAGAACAGGGCATGGATCATCGGGTCCATCGCTTCGGTCCCGAACAGGGCCTGCGGACGCAGCCAGGACAGGCCGAAAGCGCCTTCGGCAAAGACCTGGGCCGAGAGGGCGGCACCCGGGCCGAAGGAGGGCAGGAAGGAAGTATAGGCCCAGACCACGAACCCGGTGACGAGGCCGAGGATGGCCCCGGTGCGGGTGGCCCCGCGCCAGAAGATTCCGCCGATCATTGCCGGCAGCACCTGCGCCACCCCGAGGAAGGCGATCAGCCCGATGGCGGCAAGCGCGGCCGAACCGCCCGAGACGTGGTAATAGGCATAGCCGAGCGCCAGCACCGCCCCGATGGCGATCCGCCGCGCCATCAGCACCACCTGGCGCAGGTCGTCCCCCGCCCCCGCCCTGGGGCGCAGCCGCAGCCAGAGCGGGATCATGACGTGATTCGAGATCATCGTGGCCAGCGCGATGGATTCCACGATCACCATCGAGGTGGCCGAGGAAAAGCCGCCGAGGAAGGCGAACATCGCAAGCGCCCCCTGCCCTTCGGCCAGGGGCAGGGTCAGGACGAACATGTCGGGGTTCGCACCCTGGGGCAGGCGTTCGAGGCCGACCACCGCGATGGGCACGATGAACAGGCTCATCGCCATGAGATACAGAGGGAAGGCCCAGCTGGCGCGGGCGAGGTGGCCCTCGTCCTCGTTTTCCACCACCATGACCTGGAACATGCGCGGCAGGCAGATGACGGCGGCGGCGGAGAGGAAGATCAGGCCCGTCCAGCGCCCCGGCTGGACCTGCCAGGCGGCGAGGTCGGCGGCGTCGATCCGGGCGATCACGTCCGCAATCCCGCCCGCGATGCCCCAGACGACGAAACTGCCCACCGCCAGCAGCGCCACCAGCTTGACCACCGCCTCGACTGCGATCGCAGTGACGATGCCGTGGTGCTGTTCGCGCGCATCGAGGTTGCGGGTGCCGAAGAGGATGGTGAAGAGCGCCAGCCCCACCGCCACCCAGACCGCGATCTGCCCGGGGTCGAGCGGGCGCGAGCCGCCGGATTCGGTGGCGGCAAAGACGCCGAAGGCAAGCACCACCGACTGCAGTTGCAGCGCGATGTAGGGCGTGGCCGCCACGACCATGATGACCGTGACGATCACCCCCAGCCCGTTCGACTTGCCGTAGCGCGACGAGATCAGGTCGGCGATCGAGGTGACATGGTGCTGCCGCCCGATCCGCACCAGCTTGCGCAGGAGCCACCACCAGCCGATGAACACGAGCGTCGGGCCGAAGTAGATCGTCAG
Organism: Tabrizicola flagellatus; assembly: GCF_046295235.1. Taxonomy (GTDB): domain Bacteria; phylum Pseudomonadota; class Alphaproteobacteria; order Rhodobacterales; family Rhodobacteraceae; genus Tabrizicola; species Tabrizicola flagellata_A. The sequence continues at coordinate 103,534 of NZ_JBKBLV010000009.1, read as the reverse complement.
GAACTCCAACCCCGAGCGCGCGGCATAACCGACCGCGCCGTAGAAGGTCCAGGCCGTGCAGTAGATCGACAGCGAGAGCGTATAGACCAGCGGCGAGCGCAGCCAGCCGAGCCGCCCTCGCGCAGCCCTCCGTTCGACCAGGAAGGCGACGGCAAAGAGGAAGACGACGTAAAGGAGGCAGGACAGGACGAGAAGGTTGAAGGGCATCTCAGTCCTCGTCCTCCTCTGCCCCCTCGCCACCGCGCAGCCCCGGCGCGAAGGCCGCGGCCAGAAGGACAAGGCCCAGCCAGACCGCGAAGAAATAGATCACGTCGCCGGATTCCAGCGCCATGCGGGAGTCCGGGGCCCAGAGGAGCGGCAAGAGGAGCAGGAACAGGCCGAGGACGGGCAGAAGCCGCGCGGCATCGCGCAGGCGGCGGCGGCGGTAGGGAGCCCGCGCGAGGAACAGGGGCTGCTTCGGGCGGCGCGTCACGGGGTGCGCCCGGGCTGGGCCAGCATGGCGCGCACCTCGGCCAGGATCTCGGCGTTCGAGAAGGGCTTGGTCATGAAACGGTCGGCGCCCGCCTGTTCGGCCACCTCGCGGTCACGGCCGCGGGCGGTGAGCATCATCACCGGGGTCGCCCGGCTGGCCGGATCGGCGCGGAGGCTGGCCAGCACATCGAGCCCCGACATGCCGGGCAGCATGTGGTCGAGGATCACCAGGTCGGGCGGGTCCTGCCGGGCCAGCTCCAGCGCCGCGGCGCCCTCGCCGGCGTGGCTGACGCGCAACCCGTCGCGGGTCAGCAGGAAGCGGATCGCCTCGGCGATGTTCGGTTCGTCCTCGATCAGAAGGACATGCGCGGCCAATGGTTCCCCCCGGTCGGTCTTCTGCCGCCCTGCCCCACTATCGGCGCAAACCGCGGCCCGTGTCAAAGCCTGAGGGCGACGCTGGTCGATGCCTGCGGCAGTCCTCGCAGCCCGCCCGCCCGTCCGGCGCCGCAGGAGGAGCGGTTCAGGCCAGGCCCTCGACCGGAAGGATCGAGGGCTCGCGCCGGGCCGGGCAGTCGCCGCGCGAGCAGACCCGGCAGCTCGACCCGATGGGCAGCACCGGCCCCTCACCCTCGTCGGGCAGGATCAGCATCGCCGCCTCGCGCAGTTCGGGACCGCGCAGCCCCCTCGGATGGCGCGTCTCGGCCCAGGCGACGACGCGGTGGCGCCGCTCGCCCTGTCCGGCCATCTGCACCCGCGCCTCGAAGGGCTGCCCGGGCCGGCCAAGCGCCGCGTAGAGCGGCCAGAGCGGACAGGCGGCGCCGAAGCGCGGCAAGGGGAATCCGGTCGTCGGCTTGCGGAAGGTCAGCGTGCCCGACCCGTCGCAGGTGACGAGGCCGGCCTGCACTTCGGGCACCCCGGCCAGCCGGCGCATCACCACGAGGGGCGAGACGCCAAGCCGGTCAGACAGCAGGAGCGGATCGGGGCCGAGCGCCGCCAGCCCCGCGGCAAGCTCGGCCTCTGGCAGGGCCTCGGCATCCGCGCGGGCGCGCGCCAGGAACTCGCCGGCCAGACTGCGCGCGGCCGAGGAGGCAAGCCCGGCCACCTCGGCCTGAAGCCCCGCGGCAAGCTCGGCGTCGGCAAGGCGCCAGCCGCGGCTTCGCAGCCAGTCCTCGACCTCTTCCTGCGGGGCGGCGATGCCCTGTTCCTCGATCCCCTGCCGGGCGTCGAGGAACCCCACCAGCGCCTCGGCCCCGGCCGCAAGGCGTTCGCTGTCCTGGTGCAGGTTGCGGTGGAACCGGGCGGCCCAGTCGGCGTCGAGGTCCGGCGTCTCGGCCAGGATCGCAGCCGTGGCCCGGACCGCGGACAGCGAGGACAGGAGCTCGTGCAGCGAGGCCGACAGGTGGGGATCGTGGCTCATCCGGTCGTTCAGCGCCTCGACCGCGCGTTCGAGCGCAAGGCCCCGCGCCTCGAGCGTGGCCAGAAGCCCGGCCCAGCCGGGAAAGCGGTCCACGAACTCCTCCACCCGCTCGACCTCGGCCAAGGACCCGCCGCGGGCGGCGGCGGAGCGCAGGTCCTCGACCAGCGCCGCATTGCGCCCCTCGGCCAGCGCCGCGCGGTCGATCTGCAAGGCATCGGCCAGCCGCTCCATCACCTCGGGCGTGACCTTGCGGCGGTTGTGTTCGATGAGGTTGAGGTAGCTGGCCGAGATCCCCGCGCGCCCCGCCACTTCGGCCTGGCGCAGGCCCTGGGCTAGGCGCAGGTCGCGCAACTTGGATCCGGTCAGGGCGGAAAGCGGCATGGGACCCCCTGGCCGCAGATTTACAAGGGTTGTGAAGCTTTACAAGCCCGCCGGAACGGAAGGCGCCGCCCCGAGGGGCGGCGCCAGGGTCTGCGGCAGGGCGCGGCGGATCAGTTCGCCAGCGCCTTGTCGGTAATCGCGTGGGTCCACGCCCCTTCCGGCGCCTTCGAGATCACCGGGTCGGACCCGCCGGCCAGCAGCGTGGCCACTGTGCGTTCATAGTCGGCCGGATCGAGCGCGCCGTTCGAGCCGGCGGTCAGCTTGGCCACCTCGCCCATCATGCGCTTCTGGTGAGCTTCGGTCTGGGCGCCGGTCTGGTCGTTCTCCAGCACGATCATCGCGGCTTCGTCCGGGTTCTCCTCGGCATATTTCCAGCCCTTCATGCTGGCACGGACGAACTTGACCATGGTCTCGGCGAAGGCGGGATCGGCGAGGCGGTCTTCAAGCACATAGAGGCCGTCCTCGAGCGTGGCGACGCCCTGATCCTCATACTTGAAGGTGATCAGGTCGTCCGGGCTGATCCCGGCGTCGATCACCTGCCAGTATTCGTTGTAGGTCATGGTCGAGATGCAGGCGGCCTGCTTCTGCAGCAAGGGGTCCACGTTGAAACCCTGCTTCAGCACCGTCACGCCGCCGGGGCTGCCGTCGGTCTTGAAGCCGAGCTGGCTCATCCAGGACAGGAAGGGGTATTCGTTGCCGAAGAACCAGACGCCCAGCGTCTTGTCGGCGAAATCCTTGGGCTCCTTGATCCCGGTCTCCTTCAGGCAGGTCAGCATCATGCCCGAGGACTTGAAGGGCTGGGCGATGTTCACCAGCGGCAGGCCCTTTTCGCGCGCGGCGAGCGCCGCCGGCATCCATTCCACCACCACATCGGCCCCGCCCCCGGCGATGACCTGCGTCGGCGCGATGTCCGGGCCGCCCGGCAGGATGGTGACGTTCAGGCCCTCTTCCTCGTAGAACCCCTTGTCCTTGGCCACATAGTAACCCGCAAACTGGGCCTGCGTGACCCATTTGAGTTGCAGCTTCACATCCTCGGCGCTGGCCCCCGAGGCCATCGCTGCCATGGCTGCCGCCATCAGTAGCTTCTTCATCATCGCACTCCCATGTTGGGCCCCTTCCGGGCCTTGTTAATGCCGTTGCGACGGGTGCCAGAAGGTCACCCACCGTTCGATCAGCGAGATCAGCCCATACAGAACCGACCCCGCCAATGCCGCCACCGCAATCTCGGCCCAGACCATGTCGAGGCCAAGCCGGCCCACCTCGGTCGAGATGCGGAACCCCATGCCATAGACCGGACTGCCGAAGAATTCGGCAACGATGGCCCCGATCAGCGCGAGAGTCGATGCAATTTTCAGCCCGTTGAAGACGAAGGGCATCGCCGCGGGCAGGCGCAGCTTGAGAAGGCTCTGCCAGTAGGAGGCGCCCCAGGTCGCCATCAGGTCGCGCTGCATGCGGTCCGAGGCATGCAGGCCCGCGACGATGTTCACCAGCAACGGGAAGAACACCATGACCACAACGACCGCCGCCTTCGACTGCCAGTCGAAACCGAACCACATCACCAGGATCGGCGCGAGGCCGACGATGGGCAGCGCCGCGACGAAATTGCCGATCGGCAGCAGGCCGCGCTGCAGGAAGGGGCTGCGATCGACGGCGATGGCGGTCAGGAAGGCCGCGCCGGCGCCGATCAGGAAGCCCGGGATCGCCCCCTTCAGGATCGTCTGCGCGAAGTCCTGCCACAGGACCGGCAGCGAGGTCGCGATCTTCGCTGCAATGGCACTGGGGGCGGGCAGGATCACCGGAGCCACGTTAAGGCCCCGCACCAGCCCTTCCCAGAGCACGAGGACCGTCACGCCGAAGATCAGCGGAACCAGGGCCTTGCCGCCCCGCGTTCGCGCGATCCCTCTTCCCGCCAGCCGGACGTTCAGCGCCCAGGCGGCGAGCCAGAACGCGACGGCCAGCCACAGCGCCATCATGCCCGCACCCCCATGCGCCGACCCGCAAGCCGCTCGATCAGGCCCACCACCAGGATCAGCATCCCCGCGAGGATCGCCGCCGCGAAGAGGCTCGCCCACATGATCAGCGGCTCGCCGAACTGTGACCCGATCAGCATCCGCGCACCCAGGCCCTCGATGGCCCCGGTCGGCAGTTCGCCCACGATCGTCCCCACCAGCGAGGCCGCGACGGCCACTTTCAGCGAGGCAAAGAAATAGGGCATCGAGGCCGGCAGCCGCAGCTTCAGGAAAGTCTGCGCATCGCTCGCGCCATAGGTCTTCAGCAGGTCGAGCTGCATCTGGTCAGGGCTGCGCAGGCCCTTCACCATGCTGACCAGCACCGGGAAGAAGGACAGATAGGCCGCGATGACCGCCTTCGGAATGTCGCGGCCGGTCAGGCCAAGCTGGCTCGAGACGGTGATGATCATCGGCGCCAGGGCCACGATGGGAATGGTCTGGCTGATGATCGCCCAGGGCATGACGGACATGTCCATCACCCGGAAGCGGACGATGGCCATGGCCAGGGCGACGCCGACCAGGATGCCAAGACCGAAGCCCATCATCGTGCCCTTGAACGTCACGAAGCCATGATAAACCAGGCTGCGCTTCGAGGTGACCGCCTGCCCGAACAGCCCCTTCCAGAGCTCGGCCCCCACCTGATGCGGCGGCGGCAAGAGCGGCCGCGCCTGATCCATGGTCTGCGGGATGACCTCGGCCCAGGTCACGGTCTGCCCGGCCCGCTCGGCCTGGTCGAAGACCCAGGTAGAGTTCATCCAGACGGCGGCCGCATACCAGATCGCGACGATCCCGGCGAGGACGGTCAGGACGGGAAGCGCGCGGCTCATGCCCTGCCCCCCGTCGGCCAGGCGATCATCGCCACCGCCACGCATCCCAAAGCCATACCGGCCAGCTGCAGCGGCGTCGGCCGCTCGCCGAAGACGACGATGGCCATGACGGTGATCGCGACCAACTGGAAGATCGCCGACAGGGCAATCGCCAGCCCCAGGCCGTTCAGCCGCATGACCTGGACCATCAGCCAGTTGCCCAGGCAGAACAGCGCCAGCGCGCCCAGCAGGACCGGCAGCCCGCCCTTGACCGCATAGGTCTTGAGCACGCCATTCGCCGCCACGAACACCGCCGTCGCCGCCGAGAGCCAGAGGAAGGTGAGGCCGCTCATCGCCCGCCCTCCCGGTCGGCGAAAGGTCTGTCGAACCTAGTCATCATGGTGACCGGCCCGAAGCCCCTCGCGCACGCGGTGGGCGATCTCGATGAACTCGCGACTGTCGCGGATGTCGAGCGGACGCTCCTTCGGCAAGGGCGAGTCGATGACATCGGTGATCCGGCCCGGACGCGGCGACATCACCACGATCTTGGTGGAAAGATAGACCGCCTCGGGGATCGAATGGGTGACGAAGCCGATGGTCTTGCCGGTGCGCGCCCAGAGCTTCAGTACCTCTTCGTTCAGCCGGTCGCGGACGATTTCATCCAGCGCGCCGAAGGGTTCGTCCATGAGCAGGATGTCGGCATCGAAGGCCAGCGCCCGCGCGATGCTCGCCCGTTGCTGCATGCCCCCTGAAAGCTGCCACGGGAACTTCTTGCCGAAGCCCTTCAGCTCCACCAGCTCCAGCACCCGTTCGATCCGCTGGTCCTGCTCGGCCTTCGGAAAGCCCATGATCTCAAGCGGCAGGCGGATGTTGCCGGCGATGGTGCGCCAGGGATAAAGCCCCGCCGCCTGGAACACATAGCCATAGGCGCGCTTCTGCCGTGCCTCGTCGGGTATCATCCCGTTCACGGTCAACGTGCCGTCCGTGGGATGTTCGAGCGCCGCGATGCAGCGCAGGAAGGTGGTCTTGCCGCAGCCCGACGGCCCGATGAAGCTGACGAAATCGCCCTGGTTGATCGTCAGGTTCACGTCCTTCAGCGCCTGGACCGGTCCGTCCGCCGTCTGGAAGACAAGGTTCAGCCCCTTGGCCTCGATCACCGATTGGCTGACAGTATCCTTCACGCCCTCATCCCTTCCCTCATCGGTCGCGAATCCGCTCCCGGGCCTTCACATTCCCGTTGCCTCGCGGTGCGACCCTCCGCCCCGGTCCCCATCTTGGGGTCGAAAGGAGGACCGCCATGCTTTTCACCACCCCGCAGACGACCCTCGCCTTCGCGCCCGAGCCGGAGGACCTGGAGGAGGTCTATTTCGACGCCCCCGTCCTGGCCTTCACGCCCCCCGACCGGGATGCCGAGGAATCCGTGCCGGGCGAGCCCTGAGGCGTGGTATCCTTCGGCAAGCGAAGGAGTCCCCCCATGCCCGACTGCCGCAAGATCCGCCCCGCCGACCGCTATGCCGGGAAGCAGGGCTTTACCTACGACGCCGGAATCGCCGCGGAAACAGTGTGTTCCACGGCGATTTGCATGCATCTTCTGACGATCCCGCCGGGGGGTCGCGCCAGGGCGCACAAGCACGCGACGCATGAAACCGCGATCTACCAGCTGACCGGCCGGGCGGTGATGTACTGGGGCGACCGCTTGGAGCACCGGATGGAGACCGAGGCCGGCGACCTCATCTACATCCCCGCCGACACGCCGCACCTGCCCTTCAACCCCGGCCCCGAGCCCTGCACGGCCGTCATCGCCCGGACCGATCCGAACGAGCAGGAAAGCGTCGTGCTGTTGCCCGAGCTGGAGCATCTGGCGCCCTAGACGCCCGTCGCCGGGACGCCCGTCCGCTCCACGGGCCGGGGCGCGGTCAGGTCCTTCCACTGGGTCAGCGCGCGGTTCACCGCCGGGCGTGCCTCGCGGGCGACGAACTTGCCGTGACCCTCCTGCGTGCGCACCTCGCCGTCGTGGATCGCGACATGGCCGCGGGTCAGGGTAAAGCGCGGCAGGCCCTTCACGGTGTGGCCCTCGAACACGTTGTAGTCGATCTTCGACTGCTGTTTCGCGGCCGCAATCGTCTTGGTCTTCTCGGGATCCCAGACCACCAGGTCCGCATCCGCCCCCACCAGAACCGCGCCCTTCTTCGGGTAGCAGTTCAGGATTTTCGCGATATTGGTTGAGGTTACGGCGACAAATTCATTCGGCGTCAGCCGCCCGGTGTTCACCCCATGGGTCCAGAGCATCGGCATCCGGTCCTCCAGCCCCCCCGTCCCGTTCGGGATCTTGGAGAAGTCGCCGAGGCCATAGCGCTTCTGTTCCGTGGTAAAGCTGCAATGGTCGGTCGCCACCACCGACAGGCTGCCCGACATCAGCCCGGCCCAGAGGCTGTCCTGATGCTGCTTGTTGCGGAACGGCGGGCTCATCACGCGGCGGGCGGCATGGTCCCAGTCGGGGTGGAAGTATTCGGACTCATCCAGCGTCAGGTGTTGGATCAGCGGCTCGCCCCAGACGCGCTTGCCTTGGCTCCGCGCGCGCCGGATCGCCTCATGCGCGTCCTCGCAAGAGACGTGGACGACGTAGAGCGGCACACCCGCCATGTCGGCGATCATGATCGCGCGGTTGGTGGCCTCGCCCTCGACCTGCGGCGGGCGGGAATAGGCGTGGCCCTCGGGGCCGGTGTTGCCTTCCTTCAAGAGCTTCGCCGTCAGTTCCGCCACCACATCGCCGTTCTCGGCATGGACCATCGCAAGGCCGCCGACATCGCCCACCCGGCGGAAAGAGTTGAACAACTCGTCGTCGTTCACCATCAAGGCGCCCTTGTAGGCCATGAAGTGCTTGAAGCTGGTGATGCCCGCCTTGGCCGAGTCCTCGATCCCCTGCCAGACCTTCTCGCCCCACCAGGTGACGGCCATGTGATAGGAGTAGTCGCAGGTCGCGCGGGTGGACTTGTTCGACCAGACCTTGGCCGCATCCATCAGGTCCTGGCCCTGGCCCGGCAGGATGAAGTCAACGACCATCGTCGTCCCGCCCGACAGCGCCGCCCGGGTGCCGCTCTCGAAATCATCCGCCGAGTAGGTGCCCATGAAGGGCATCTCCAGATGCGTATGCGGGTCGATGCCGCCGGGCATGACATAACAGCCGGTCGCGTCCAGCACCCTGTCACCTGTCAGACCCTGCCCGATCTCGACGATCACGCCGCCTTCAACCTTGACGTCAGCCAGATAGGTCAGGTCCGCCGTTACGACCGTTCCCCCCTTGATCACCGTCGAAGCCATCGAACCTCTCCCAGATTTCATCTGTCCAAAAATATCCCGGGGTCCGGGGCAGCGCCCCGGGGCCTGCCATCAGGAGACGACCTCCGCCACCTCGAGGCAGGCGTGGAGGAGCACATCCGTCCCCGCCGCGGCCCATTCCGGGCTGATCTCCTCGGCCTCGTTGTGCGAAAGCCCATCCACGCAGGGGCACATGATCATCACCGTAGGCGCGACGCGGTTGATCCAGCAGGCGTCGTGGCCGGCCCCCGACACGATGTCCATATGCGAATAGCCCAGCTTTTCAGCGGATTGGCGGACGATCTTCACAAGGCCGGGGTCGAAGGTGACCGGGTCGAAGTGACCCACGTCCTCGATCTCACACCCAAGCCCCAGCTCCTTTGCCACCGCGTGCGCCGCGCGGATCACCTCGGCCTTCATCGCGTCGAGCTTCGCCTGTTCGGGGGACCGGATATCCACCGTGAACACGCATTTCCCCGGGATCACGTTGCGCGAGTTCGGGTAGACGTTGCATTGGCCCACCGCCCCCACCGCGTTCGGCTGGTGGCTCATGGCGATCTGGTGCACGCGCTCGGTGATCCGGGCCATGCCCAACCCCGCATTCACCCGCATGTGCATCGGTGTGCTTCCGGTATGCGCATCCCGCCCCGTCAGCGTGATCTGCAACCACCAGAGGCCCTGGCCATGGGTGACGACGCCCACATCCTTGCCCTCGGCCTCCAGAATAGGCCCCTGTTCGATGTGCAACTCCAGCATCGCATGCATCTTCCGCGCGCCCACGGGTTCGTCGCCGACCCAGCCGATGCGCTTCAACTCGTCGCCGAAGGCCTTCCCCTCGGCATCGCGGCGCGCATAGGCATAGTCCTGCGTGTGCATCCCCGCAAAGACGCCCGAAGCCAGCATGGCAGGCGCGAACCGCGTGCCTTCCTCGTTCGTCCAGTTCGTCACCACGATCGGGCGGCGGGTCTTGACGCCCATGTCGTTCATCGTGCGCACGACTTCCAGCGCGCCGAGAACCCCCAGCACGCCGTCATACTTGCCCCCCGTCGGCTGGGTGTCGAGGTGCGAACCCATGTAGACCGGCAGCGCATCCGGGTCCGTCCCCGGTCGCGTCGCGAACATGTTGCCCATGGTGTCGACGCCCATCGTCATGCCCGCGGCCTTGCACCAGGAGGCGAACAGATGGCGCCCCTCGCTGTCGGCATCGGTCAGGGTCTGGCGGTTGTTGCCGCCCGCGACGCCCGGGCCGATCTTGGCCATCTCCATCAGGCTGTCCCACAGCCGCTCGGAATTGATCCGCAGGTTGTCCCCGGTTGCTGGCATCTGACACTCCCTGTTCGCGCGGGGGGGCCATCCTGCCCCTTGCCGCGACTCATTTCCTGACCGTATGGTCAAGGTGAAGGCGACCACAACCTGACCATTCGGTCAACAAGAAACCGGAGAGCGATGAGCGGCGACGCCCAGATTTCACGCCTCAAACCGGGACGTCGCACGGATATCCGGCGCGAGAACGAACGCGCTATCCTGGAGGCGGCCGAGAAGGTCTTTGCCGAGGCCGGGTTCGGGGGGGCCACCATGCAGCTGATCGCCGACATGGCGGGTCTGCCCAAGGCGAACCTGCACTATTACTTCGCCACCAAGGAGGACCTCTACCGCCGCGTGGTGCAGCAGATCTTCGAGATCTGGCTGGATGCGGCGTCAAGCTTCGACGACGCGCCCGGCCCGGTGGAAGGGATCGGCGCCTACATCGACGCCAAGATGGACATCTCGCGCCGCCATCCGCATGGGTCGAAGGTCTGGGCGAGCGAAGTGATGCACGGCGCGCCGGTGATCCAGGACTATCTGGAAACGACGCTGCGCGACTGGACCGAGGGCCGGATCGCGGTCATCCAGCGCTGGATCGACGAGGGGAAGATGCGGCCGGTGAACCCGCGGCATCTGCTGTACCTGCTCTGGGCCACGACGCAGCACTATGCCGACTTCGGGCACCAGATCCAGACGCTGAACGGGGGCCGGCCGCTGAGTGAGGCGCAGTGGAAAGAGGCCAAGGCCTGCGTGAAGGACATGGTCCTGCGCGGCATCGGGGCGATCTGAGGGGGCGTGATGGACAAGACCGAACTCGAGGCCGAATACGCGACGCTCGCCCTGCCCGCTTTCGACGAGTTGTCGGCCCTGCGGCTGGGGCAGGTCCTCGTCGATCTGGCCCTGGCCGAGGATCTGCCGGTGGTGATCGACATCCGCACCGCCGACCGGACACTCTTCCATGCCGCCCTGCCGGGCTCGGCGCCGCTGAACGACCTCTGGGCGCGGCGCAAGTCGAACACGGCGCTGAAGTTCCAGCTGCCATCGCTTCTGGTCGGGCGCCGGCTGGCGGCCAGGGACGAGACGCTGGCCCGGCACGGGCTATCGGCCGAGGATCATGCCGAGGCGGGCGGCGCGGTGCCGATCCGCGTTGCCGGGGTCGGCGTGGTGGCGGTGGCCACCGTCTCGGGCCTGCCGCAGGTCGAGGATCACCGGCTCGTCGTCCGCGGCCTGCGCGCGATGCTCGACGGCGCGGGCACGCGCTGACCCCCGGTTGCGACCGGTTTGACCTCTCGCCTCGGGCTGCGCTATTCCCGATGTGTCAATCCCCTTGTTCCGGTTCCCATGTCCGCCACCGCACGCCCCCGCTCCCGCATCCAGCAGAGGAACCGCGAGGTCATCCTCGACGCCGCGCTGGAGGTGTTCTCGGCGCACGGGTTCCGGGGGGCGACGCTGGACCAGATCGCCGAGGTGGCGGGCCTGTCGAAGCCCAACCTGCTGTACTACTTCCCCTCGAAGGAGGCGGTGCACAAGGCGCTGCTGACCGGGCTTCTGGACACCTGGCTGGATCCGCTGCGCGCCATGGATCCAGCCGGAGAGCCGCTGGCAGAGATCCTGGACTATGTCCGCCGCAAGCTTGACCTCGCGCGCGACTACCCGCGCGAAAGCCGGCTTTTCGCGGGCGAGATCCTGCAAGGCGCCCCCCGCATGCGCGAGGCCATCGAGGGCGACTTGCGGGCGCTGGTCGCCGACAAGGCCGCCGTGCTGACCCGCTGGATGGAGGAAGGCCGCATCGCCCGGGTCGATCCGGTGCATCTGATCTTCTCGATCTGGGCCCTGACCCAGCACTATGCCGATTTCGACGTGCAGGTCCGCGCCGTCCTCGGCCCCGGCCACGATCCCTTTGCCGAGGCGGGCGGGTTCCTGGAAACGCTCTTCACCCGGCTCCTGAAGCCCGATCCCTAAAGTCTTAAGGACAATCCGGCTGAGAAGGTGTTGATTTCGGGTTAAGATCAGCTTGCTCTTTTGACCGAAAGGAGGGCGAGCGATGGCCATGATCACCAGCATCCGTGCGCCGCTTCCGGTGGCAGAGGCGCCCCTTCATTCCCCCGCCCCGCCGCGCGCCGACCGGTCGGCGCCCGGTGACTTTACGGCTGCGGTCGCGGCGCCGCTGATGGCGGGGTCCGTGACCCAGGCCACGGCAGGACAGGGCACCGACCCGCAGCTGCTCTTGAGCCGGGCTTCGGCCGAAGCCACTGCTGCCGCCGCCGCAGAGGCCGCGCGGGACGCCTACATAAAGGCGAGCATCGCTGCCGGTATCAGCCCCCTGCCCCTGCCCTGAGCCGACCGGCCGGACCGCAAGAATTTTCTCCGAAAATTCTTGCGCCACGATAGGCCGTTCACCTGACCTTGACCTTCTCGCTCGAACCTCGGGCCATGTTCCAAGCCCCGATCCCCGCTGCCACCCTGCCCTGGCTCGATCACGTCTTCTCTGCCAAGGCGGCGGCTACCGGCGGGGTCGTCCGCCGGTCGGTCCGGGATGTGGAGCGCGAAGTCGGCCGCGCGCGCTTTGTTGCGGAAGTCCGGCATCGCGGCTTCCATCTGGTGTAATGCGGCGACCAGTACATCGTGATCTGCAACCAGGATCAGATCCGGATCCTCTGCTGAGCCGCAGGGAACCCAAGAATTTTCGACGAGAATTCTTGGGTCGTCCGGGACCTATTCGGCGGCCTGCACGCTCGGGTTGTTCGGGTGCGTGGTCCAGTTCGCGTAATCGCCGACCTTCACGCCCGTTCGCGGATCGACCGCCCCCTTGGCCAGCGGCACCATGGTGATGCAGTTGTCCACCGGGCAGACGTTGACGCAGAGGTTGCAGGCCACGCATTCCTCGTCCTTCACGGTGAAGGTCCGGTCCGCCGACATGGCGATGGCCTGGTGGCTGGTATCCTCGCAGGCGGCATAGCAGCGGCCGCACTTGATGCAGGCGTCCTGATCGATATGCGCCTTGGTGACGTAGTTCAGGTTGAGATACTGCCAGTCGGTGACATTCGGCACCGCGCGGCCGACCAGGTCGGAAAGGCCGATCTGCTTGTCGTCCAGGTACTGCGACAGGCCCGAGATCATCTCCTGCACGATCTTGAAGCCGTAGGTCATCGCCGCGGTGCAGACCTGCACATTGCCCGCGCCCAGGGCCAGGAACTCGGCCGCGTCGCGCCAGGTGGTGACGCCGCCGATACCACTGATCGGCAGGCCGCGGGTTTCCGGGTTGCGGGCGATCTCGGCCACCATGTTCAGCGCGATGGGCTTGACCGCCGGGCCGCAATAGCCGCCGTGCGTCCCCTTGCCGTCGATCATCGGTTCCGGGCTGAAATCGTCGAGGTTGACGGAAGTGATCGAGTTGATCGTGTTGATGAGGCTGACCGCATCCGCCCCGCCGCGCTTGGCCGCCTCGGCCGGCTTGCGGATGTCGGTGATGTTCGGCGTCAGCTTGACGATGCAGGGCATGCGGCTGTGTTGCTTGACCCAGCGCGTCACCATCTCGATGTATTCCGGCACCTGCCCCACGGCCGAGCCCATGCCGCGTTCGGCCATGCCGTGCGGGCAGCCGAAGTTCAGCTCCACCCCGTCGGCCTCGGTATCCTCGATGCGCTTCAGGATGTCCTTCCAGCTTTCCTCGTCGCAGGGCACCATCAGGCTGATGACCAGCGCGCGGTCGCGCCACTTGCGCTTGACCGCCTTGATCTCGCGCAGGTTCACCTCCAGCGGGCGGTCGGTGATCAGTTCGATGTTGTTGAGCCCGAGAAGCCGCCGGTCCGCGCCCCAGACCGCGCCATAGCGCGGTCCGTTGACGTTCACGACCGGAGGCCCCTCGGCGCCGAGCGTCTTCCAGACGACGCCGCCCCAGCCGGCCTCGAAGGCGCGCTCGACATTGTATTGCTTGTCCGTCGGCGGCGCCGAGGCCAGCCAGAACGGGTTCGGAGACTTGATGCCGACGAAATCGGACGACAGGTTAGCCATGATGCACCTCTCCCTGACATGCAGCAGCCGCCGCCATGGGGCGGGCGATACCGAGGATTGTTGTTGTGAAGGTCCGGCTCAGGCGCCGGTGAACAGCGACCAGATCCAGCCGATGGCGTGGCCCGCCACCTCGCCGAACAGCGGCGTGACATAGGCCCAGGCGAGACAGCCGATGAAGTTGACCACCATGAAGGACGGCACCGACATCCGCGCGATCCCGGCCATCACGAAGACGACCGCGCGCAGCGGGCCGAAGAAGTGCCCGATCATGACCGCCCAGATCCCCCAGCGCCGGAAGGCGGCATTGCCCTTCTCCACGGCGTCGGGATGGTTGCGGAACGGCCAGAGCGACAGAATCGGCCCGCCGAAATGCCAGCCGATCGCATAGGAGGCGACCGAACCGATCACGGCCCCGATCGAGGCCCCGGCCCAGATCGGGAACAGCGACAGCTCTCCGCTGGCCACGAAGGCGCCAACCCCCAGAAGGATCGCCGTCGAGGGAATGGCGATGGACAGGAAGGCAAGGCTCTCGCCGAAGGCGAAGACCAGGGCGATCCAGAAGGCCCAGTCCCGGTTCTCCCGCACGAAGGCGAGCGTCGCCTCGATCCATCCGTCCACGTTCGCCACCCACATCCCGGCCAGGCCATCCGCCTAGCCGGGCCAGAGCGAATGTGCAACCGCCTGCCATCGGTCAGGCCATCAAGTGCTTGTGGATCGCCTCGGCGGCATCGCGCCCCTCGGCGACGGCGGTCACCGTCAGGTCCTCGCCGCCGGCGGCACAGTCGCCGCCCGCCCAGACCTTGCCCTGGTGCCCGGCAAGCTTGCCGCCATGCACCGCCAGCCCCTCGGGCGCGCCGGCCAGCGTCTGGCCGATGGCCTTGAACACCTGGTCGGCCTTCAGCCGGAAGGTCTCGCCAGTGGATTTCAGGCCCTCGGGCGTCTCCTGCGTATAGGCGAATTCCACCTCGCGCACGGCGCCGTTGCCGTGGATCGCCACGGGCATCGCGTTGCAGATGATCCGCACGCCGGCGCTGGTCGCATGTTCCTGTTCGTAGGCCGAGGCGGACATCTTCTCCTGCCCGCGACGGTAGACGATGGTCACGGTCTCGGCGCCCAGAAGCTTCGACTGCACCGCCGCATCGACCGCCGTCATGCCGCCGCCGATCACCACCACGTCGCGACCGATGGGCAGGGTAGACAGATCGGCGGTCTGGCGCAATTCGGCGATGAAATCCACCGCGTCGCGCACACCGGCCTTGTCCTCGCCGGCCGCGCGGAGCGCATTGACCCCCGCAAGACCGATGCCGAGGAACACCGCGTCATACCCGGCCTCCAGCTCGGCCAGCGTCACGTCGCGGCCCAGTTCCACTCCGCAGCGCAGCTCGATCCCGCCGATGGACAGAAGCCAGTCCACCTCCTTCTGCGCGAAACCGCCCGTGGCCTTGTAGCTGGCGATGCCGTATTCGTTCAGGCCCCCCGCCTTGGGGCGGCGTTCATAGACGACCACGTCATGACCATACATCGCCAGCCGGTGCGCGCAGGCAAGGCCCGCAGGCCCCGCGCCGACGACCGCCACCCGCTTGCCCGTGGGCGCACCACGGGTGAAGGGATGCAACCCCTTGGCCATCGCCACATCGGTGGCATAGCGTTGCAGCCGGCCGATCTCCACCGGCTTGCCCTCGGCCGCCTCACGCACGCAGGCCTCTTCGCAAAGCGTCTCGGTCGGGCAGACCCGGGCGCAGATGCCGCCCAGGATGTTCTGGCTCCAGATCGTCTTGGCCGCCGCCTCGGGCGTGCCGGTGGCGATCTGGCGGATGAAGAGCGGAATGTCGATCGAGGTCGGGCAGGCGGTGATGCAGGGCGCATCATGGCAGAAATAGCAGCGATCCGCCGCCACCCGCGCCTCGTGCCGGTCAAGCGCCGGCTCGTGGTCGGCGAAGTTGCGGGCGTAGGCTTCGGCTGGCAGGCGACCCGGAACGATGCCGGGCGTCAGCGGGCTGTTCGACATGGGCTGGGGGCCTCCCTGGCTTATGATTGGACTCAGGCTGGCACAGGTCGATTTTTTTATCAAACGGTAAATTTTCCGGAACGAACGATTTTCGACACGATGACACCGGTCGGATCGGCATTGCCTGTCTCTTGGGCGCTTTCGCGGCTTTTCAGCCCCCATGGGCTCGCGTATAAGCGCCGAATACCAGACTGCGGCGGGCTTCGGGCCCAAGCCGCACGCGCCCAGGGCAGAGAAGAACAGAGGACCCGATGAGCAAGCAGAACACCGACTCCGACGTCGCATTCATCTCGGCCCTGGCCGAGCTTCTGAACAAGAACGATCTGACCGAACTGTCGGTGAAGCGGGAGTATGGCGAGGACGACAGCCTGGAAGTGCGCGTCGTCAAGCAGGCCAACGTGGTAACGGTCACCGCCGCTCCAGCGCCGGTGGTCCATGCGGCGCCCGCCCCTGCGGCAGCAGCAGCGCCCGCCGCCCCCGCGGCGGCCCCGGCCAACGAGGATCCGGCCCAGCATCCGGGCGCCGTGACCTCGCCGATGGTCGGCACGGTCTATCTTGCCGCCGAACCCGGCGCCGCCCCCTTCGTGACCGTCGGCGCCCAGGTGGCCGAAGGCCAGACCGTCCTCATCATCGAGGCGATGAAGACGATGAACCACATCCCCGCCCCGCGCGCGGGCACGGTGAAGCGCATCCTGGTCGAGGATGGCCACCCGGTCGAATACGGCGCCCCCCTGATGATCATCGAATAAGGGCGGGCCGATGTTTGACAAGATCCTGATCGCCAACCGGGGTGAGATCGCGCTGCGCGTGATCCGGGCCGCCCGCGAAATGGGGATCAAGTCGGTCGCGGTCCATTCCACCGCCGACACCGACGCGATGCATGTCCGCATGGCCGATGAAAGCGTATGCATCGGGCCGGCGCCGTCCTCGGCCAGCTACCTGAACAAGGCCGCGATCATCTCGGCCTGCGAGATCACCGGCGCGCAGGCGGTGCATCCGGGCTACGGGTTCCTTTCGGAAAACGCCAGCTTCGCCCAGGCGCTGGAGGACCACGGCATCACCTTCATCGGCCCGAACGCGGAACATATCCGCATCATGGGCGACAAGATCACCGCGAAGGAAACCGCGAAGGAACTCGGCATCCCCGTGGTGCCCGGATCGGACGGCGGCGTGCCGGATTTCGAGACGGCGAAGAAGGTCGCTGCCGAGATCGGCTATCCGGTCATCATCAAGGCCACCGCCGGCGGCGGCGGTCGCGGCATGAAGGTCGCGAAGGACGCCTCCGAGCTGGAGATCGCCTTCCGCACCGCGCGGTCCGAGGCCAAGGCCGCCTTCGGCAACGACGAAGTCTACATGGAGAAATACCTCCAGCGCCCGCGCCACATCGAGATCCAGGTCTTCGGCGACGGCAAGGGCGGCGCGGTGCATCTGGGCGAACGCGACTGTTCGCTGCAACGCCGCCACCAGAAGGTGTTCGAAGAGGCCCCCGGCCCCGTCATCACGCCGAAGCTGCGGTCGGAGATCGGCACGATCTGCGCCAATGCGATGCAGAAACTGAAATACATCGGCGCGGGGACGATCGAGTTCCTGTACGAGGACGGCAGGTTCTACTTCATCGAGATGAACACCCGGCTTCAGGTCGAACATCCGGTGACCGAGGCGATCTTCGGCGTGGACCTCGTGCGCGAACAGATCCGCGTCGCCTCGGGCCTCGGCCTGTCCTTCTCGCAGGAGGACCTCGTGATCAACGGCCACGCGATCGAGGTGCGGATCAATGCCGAGAAGATCCCCGGCTTTTCCCCCTGCCCCGGCCGGATCACCCAGTTCCATGCTCCGGGCGGTCTGGGCGTACGGATGGATTCGGCGATCTACGACGGCTACCGGATTCCGCCCTATTACGACAGCCTGATCGGCAAGCTGATCGTGCATGGCCGCGACCGGCCCGAGGCGCTGGCCCGCCTCCGCCGCGCGCTGGGAGAACTGATCATCGACGGCATCGACACCTCGATCCCGCTCTTCCACATGCTTCTGGCCGAACCCGACATCCAGAACGGCGAATACAACATCCACTGGCTGGAAAAGTGGCTGGAAAAGCAGTTCTCTTGACCTGAACGGGGCGCCCCGGCAACGGGCGCCTCACCGCAAAAGTTTTCGAAAACTTTTGCAAAATCCTCCGAAGGATTTTGCGATGTCCGTGCCCGCCGACGAGATCACCCCGGACATCCTCCTGCGCGCCTATGCGATGGGCATCTTCCCGATGTCCGACGGTCGCGACGACCCCGAGATCCACTGGGTCGATCCCCGGCTTCGGGGTGTGATCCCGCTGGAGGGCTTCCATATATCGCGCTCGCTGGCCAAACGCATCCGCTCTGGCCGGTTCCGGGTGACGGTGGACGAGGATTTCGACGCGGTGGTCGAGGCCTGCGCCACGCGAGGCGAAACCTGGATCAGCCGTCGCATCCAGGCCCTGTACCTCGACCTGCACAGGCTGGGCTTTGCCCACAGCATCGAGGTGCGCGAGGGCACGGCGCTGGTCGGCGGGGTCTATGGCGTGACGCTCGGCGCAGCCTTCTTCGGCGAAAGCATGTTCTCGCGCGTGACCGATGCCTCGAAGGTGGCGCTGGCCCATGCGGTGCACCGGCTGCGGGCCGGCGGCTTCCGGCTCTTCGACACCCAGTTCCTGACGCCGCACCTGGCAAGCCTCGGCGCGGTCGAGATCACGCGCGCCGACTATCATCGCCGGCTGAGCGACGCCCTTGCGCAACGCGCCGTGTTCGCGCCCGAGGGCTATTCGCCCTCGCCGTCCGAGGTTGCATCCGCCTCGGGCGCGATCTCAGGCACCGAGCCTCCAGGCAGGATGCAGCCCAGCACCCAGACGTCATAGCGCGGATGGTCCAGCGCCGATAGCGCCGGGGACGAGGCCAGCATCCAGCCGGTGAAGAGCGGCGTCTCGGTCGTCTCTTCCAGGATCGTCAGGTGCGCCTCGGCTTCCGAGGCCGGGTTGCCGGTCGGATAGCGGCAACTGTCCAGCCGGACGATCAGCCGGCCGAACTTGGCGGTCTGGCCGCGCGACAGGGTGACATCGCCGGTCGAACTGGTCAGCTTGTCCAGGAACCGCAGCGACGCCCCTTCGGACTCGGTGAACTCCGGGCCTGCGGGTTGTCCGGTTTCCTGCGCCAAGACCGGCAACGCCAGGACAAGAACGAGTGCCGCAAGCAGCGCCCTCATGGTGCAGGAGCCTCGTCTGCCGGGGCCTCGTCCCCGCTGCCGCCCCCGGAGGCGAACTTCATCAGGAGCGTGATCAGGCTGACCGCGCCCTGGGTATCCTCGATCTCGCCGCCGGGTTCCAGCATCTCCAGCGCGCCGCCGGGCTGGACTTCGACGAAGGTGCCGCCAAGGAGGCCTTCGGAGGCGACCAGGATCGTCGAATCGACCGGAACCGCCACGTCCTTGCGCATCGAGATGGTGGCATCGGCGAAATAGGTCTCGGGGTTGAGCCGCAGGTCGGTCACCGTCCCGACCTTGACGCCGGCAAGCCGAACGTCGGTGCCGACGCGCACGCCTTCGGCGGACCGGAAACTCGCCGTCAAGGCATAGCTGTCAGGCGCGGCACCGACCCCGGCGCCCCGCGCGGCATAAACGGCAAAGCCCAGGGCGACAGCCAGCACGGCGGCTCCGGCGAGGATCTCGGCGCGTTCGTAGGACATCACTCGGGCTGCCAGGCCTCGTAGTCGGCCCTGGCAACCGGCGCGGCGCGGCGGATCGAGCCGGGGGGCACATAGGCGGCATCCGTGCCGGTCAGGTTCTCCTGATGCGGCTTTTCCCAGGGCTTGTGGCGCAGGGGCTGCCTGGTCGGCGGCTCGTCCCAGGTGTAATGCAGCCAGCCGTGCCAGTCGGGCGAGATGCGGCTCGCCTCCATCTCGCCATTGTAGATCACCCAGCGCCGCTTGCCGTCGCGGGTCTGGTAGAAGACGTTGCCCGCCTCGTCCTCGCCCACCTTCACGCCCTTGCGGCTCGTGAAAATCTGGGTGCCGATGGTCTGGCTGTTCCACCAGGTCAGAAGGCGCTTGAGGAAGTACATGGGCGGACTCCGGTTCTTTGGCTCTGATATGACGGAAAGTGCGAGCGAGGTCCAGACAAGCGTTCCGAATGGTGGTCCGGAATGCGCTCAGGTGAGGTCACGAATACGAAAGGCCAAGCCGGCTGCAACCGAGTAGAAATGGACTTCGCTTCCGCGCTCGATCCACCAGCCATCCGGTAACCGCAATGCCCTATCCAAACGTTCAAAGAGTTTGTCGCCCATGATCAGACGGCAAATCGTCCACGGACCATCCCCCGTCCAGCCGTCTAATCTTGCAGCGGGAGTGGGTGCCCAAGGTCCCCCGAACGAATGGATCTCTTCCCTCCCTATTGGCAACCTGGAGGGCGGGACGACGGGGGCGTCGGGAGAGATTTCGACAACTGCATAACTGCAATGCGAGCCGTACATCTTGCGGCTCCAACGCACCGACGCGACGACGTTGTTGTATCGAACAACCTCATCAAATACGCGCGCCGCATAACCTCGATTGTCAACCCATACACCCACGCGATAGGTAGCGAAAAACAGCGCAACCACAGCCACAATGCCCAAAGCCATGTCTCGCAGCAGTCGCACGTGCTGCCCTCACTTTGCTTTGGCTTAGGCCTTAACGGGCTCTTTCTTCTTGGCCTCGGTGTACACCAGCATCGGCTTGGCGCCGGCGTTCACCGCCTCTTCCTTCACCACCACTTCCTCGACCCCGTCCATGCCGGGAAGCTCGAACATGGTGTCGAGAAGGATGTCCTCCATGATCGAGCGCAGGCCACGCGCCCCGGTCTTGCGCTTGATCGCGCGCTTGGCGATGGCGGTAAGCGCGTCAGGGGTGAAGGTCAGCTTGACCCCCTCGATCTCGAACAGGCGCTGGTACTGCTTGACCAGCGCGTTCTTCGGTTCGGTCAGGATGGTGACCAGCGCGGCCTCGTCGAGGTCGGTCAGCGTGGCGATGACCGGCAGGCGGCCGACGAATTCCGGGATCAGGCCGAACTTGAGCAGATCCTCGGGTTCCAGCTCCTTGAACAGGTCGCCGACGCTGCGTTCGTCCGGGCTCTTGACCTCGGCGCCGAAGCCGATGCCCGACCCCTTGTTGCGCTGGGCGATGATCTTTTCCAGACCCGCGAAGGCGCCACCGCAGATGAAGAGGATGTTCGTAGTGTCCACCTGCAGGAACTCCTGCTGCGGATGCTTGCGCCCGCCCTGCGGGGGGACGCTGGCTACGGTGCCTTCCATGATCTTCAGCAGCGCCTGCTGCACACCCTCCCCGGACACGTCGCGGGTGATCGAGGGGTTGTCGGACTTGCGGGTGATCTTGTCGACCTCGTCGATGTAGACGATGCCGCGCTGCGCGCGTTCGACGTTGTATTCGCTGGCCTGCAAGAGCTTGAGGATGATGTTCTCCACATCCTCGCCGACATAGCCGGCCTCGGTCAGCGTGGTGGCGTCGGCCATGGTGAAGGGCACGTCCAGGATGCGGGCCAGCGTCTGTGCCAGTAGCGTCTTGCCGCAGCCGGTAGGGCCGATCAACAGGATGTTCGACTTCGACAGTTCGATGTCGTTCTTCGAGGAATGGTTCAGCCGCTTGTAGTGGTTGTGGACCGCCACCGACAGCACGCGCTTGGCGTGGACCTGGCCGATCACATAGTCGTCCAGCACCTTGCAGATCTCGCGCGGGGTGGGCACGCCGTCCGAGGATTTCAGACCCGCGGTCTTCGTCTCCTCGCGGATGATGTCCATGCACAGTTCGACGCATTCGTCGCAGATGAAGACCGTGGGCCCCGCGATCAGCTTGCGCACCTCATGCTGGCTCTTGCCGCAGAACGAGCAGTAGAGGGTGTTCTTGCTGTCGCCGCCGGTGTTGTTCGCCATCCGCAGTCCTCTGAGCTTTGACCCGCTTCGCCGGGCCGGTGCCTTGCGGGGAAGTTTAGGCCAACCCCCATGGCACCACAATCCGAAAAACCCGCCGAGAAACTCGGCGGGAATGTGGGCGTCATTTCGACGTATCGTCGGCCTTTCCGCGGCTTTCCAGGATCTGGTCGATCAGGCCCCAGGCCTTCGCATCCTCGGCCGACATGAAGTTGTCGCGCTCCAGCGCCGCCTCGACCGTGTCGTAGTCGTTGCCGGTGTGCTTGACATAGATCTCGTTCAGACGGCGCTTCAGTTTCAGCGTTTCCTGCGCGTGGATCATGATGTCGGTCGCCTGGCCCTGGTAGCCGCCCGAGGGCTGGTGCACCATGATCCGGCTGTTCGGCAGGCTGAAGCGCATGCCCTTTTCGCCGGCCGTCAGCAGCAGCGAGCCCATCGAGGCCGCCTGCCCGATCACCAGCGTGGAAACCTTCGGCCGGATGTACTGCATCGTGTCGTAGATCGACAGGCCGGCGGTCACCACGCCGCCGGGGCTGTTGATGTACATGCTGATTTCCTTGGACGGGTTTTCCGATTCCAGGAACAGGAGCTGGGCGCAGATCAGGCTGGACATGCCGTCATGCACCGGGCCGCCCAGGAAGATGATCCGCTCCTTCAAAAGGCGGCTGAAGATGTCATAGGCGCGCTCGCCCCGGCTCGTCTGTTCGACGACCATGGGGACCAGCGTGTTCATGTAGTGCTCAACGGGATCGCGCATCGGGGCCTGCCTCTTTCAGTCGCTCGAGGAATATCGTCGAATGTATTGCCAGAGTCTTAGTGGGGTGACACGGGGGCTGCAAGGGCACCTCCGACGCTTTTGCCGCAGGGGTGATGTGCCTTGAAAGCCGCGCGGCGAGACCTAGACCCCGAGCATGTTCAAACCAACTCGAGCCGCGGGCCTTGACCGCCTTCACGCCTTCCTGCCTCGGGCGGGCCGCGACTATGCGGCGCTGCGCAACCTCGACCTGCCCGGGCATCCGCATGTCTCCACCCTCTCGCCCTGGCTGCGCCATCGTCTCGTGACCGAGGAGGAAGTCATCGACGCCACCCTGCGCATCCACCCGCAGGGGGCCGAGAAGTTCCTGGCCGAGGTCTGGTGGCGCACCTACTGGAAGGGCTGGCTGGAGCTGCGGCCGGGGATCTGGGCCGCCTATCGGCAGGGCCTGGCGGCGGGCCTGAACCGTCTCGCGGCGGAACCGGGCCTCGCGGCGCGGGCCGAGGCGGCAATGACGGGCGATACCGGCATCGACGGCTTCGACGATTGGGCGCAGGAGGTGGTGGCGACCGGCTATCTGCACAATCACGCCCGGATGTGGTTCGCCTCGATCTGGATCTTCACCCTGCGGCTGCCGTGGGAACTCGGGGCCGACTTCTTCCTGCGTCATCTCCTGGACGGCGACCCTGCCTCGAACACCCTGTCCTGGCGCTGGGTGGCCGGCCTGCACACACCCGGCAAGACCTATCTCGCCACCGCCGACAACATCGCGCGCAACACGAACGGCCGCTTCCGCCCCGAAGGCCTGGCCGCCGAGGCCCCGCCCCTGCCGATGCCGCCCCTGCCGCCGCCCCGCCCCGCCCCGCAGGGCGATCCGCTCGACTGCACGGCGGCCTCGCTCCTCCTCGTCACCGAAGAGGACCTGTGTCCCGAGTTCCTGCTGGACCTCGGTCTGCGCCCCGTGGCCGTCGCGGCCCTAAGCGACGTTGCCGGGCGCTCGCCTCTGGCCGTCGCCGACCCTGTCCACCGCTTCACCGGGTCGGCGATCGCGGACAGCCTCGACCGTCTCGGCCACCCCGACGCGCCCCGCTTCGATCGCCGAACCCTGCCCGCGCTGGTCGATCTGGCAGAGCGCGCGGGCGCAGTGCAGATCGTCACACCCTACGCTCCGACCGGCCCGGTGGCCTCGGCCCTGTCCGATCTCGCGTCTCTGGCGGCAAGGCGTGGCATCGGCCTGACCCGCGTGCTGCGCGCTCACGACCGGCACGCCTGGCCGCAGGCCACGCACGGGTTCTTCCGCTTTCGCGAGGCGGTGATGGGCTAGCGGAACGTCCGGGCCGCCAGCGCGACCCGCGCCCCGGCGGTAACGAGGCACAGAACGCCGAAGATCCAGGCGAGGGGCACGAACAGGCCGGGCCAGAGCGCGAGGATCAGGAAACAGAGGATCGTCTCGGTTCCCTCCATCAGGCCGGCGGTGAAATAGAGCGACTTTTCGCCCCGGCTGCGGGTCTGCATGCCCTGCCGCTCGGCCAGCACCGCATAACCGAGAAAGGTCGCCGCGTTGACATAGAAGCTGAACAGAAGGAAGGCCCCCGCGACCCCGTTCTCGGCCGGGTCGCGCAGGACGAAGGCCAGCGGGATCGCGCCGTAGAAGGCGAAATCGGCCACTATGTCCAGAAAGCCGCCGAAATCGCTCTTGCCGCGCGCCCGGGCAACCGCGCCGTCAAGGCCATCGGCCAACCGGCTGGCCATGAGCACCAGCGCCACCCCGGCCCCCGCCCCGCCGGCCGAGATCAGCCCGGCCGCTGCAAGCCCCAGCACGAGGCCCGCCAGCGTGACCCCGTTGGCCGTGGCCCCGCGCGCCGCCAGCCAGCGGCCACCCTCGTTCAGGGGGGCGTCAATCACCCCGCGCATCAAGCCGTCCAGCATGGCCCACTCCCGATTCGTCCGCATGATCCCCGCTTGCCGGACGGCAGGGAAGTCAACTTTCCGCGGATTTCCGCTTAAAGCATCGGCCGGCGCAGGGGCGCACGCCAAAGTTGCGTGCACCCGTCGGCGTTTTTCGCCAATTTCACCAATAACGCCACTTTCTGCCTGATTCCGGCCCAACTGGTCGACGATCACCAAGACTGCCATTCTACGGGGAGTTGCCATGATGATGCGCCTGCAGCTGGCGGTCGTTGCCGCCTCGGCCATGCTTTGTCTCGGGTCTGCCGCCCAGGCATGTTCGATTCCCGCCAATTCCCCCGCCATGCAGCAGGAGCTGCTGGCGCACCTCAACGCCGAGCGCAAGGCGCGCGGCCTGTCGCCGCTGACCCTCTCGGCCAAGCTCGACAAGGCCGCCCAGGGCCATGCCTGCGACAACGCGAGCCGCAGGTCGATCAGCCACACCTCCTCGGATGGCGGCACGCTCAAGACCCGCCTGCGCCGCGCGGGCTATGCCTTCCGCACCGCCGCCGAGAACACCGGACGCGGCTTCGCCAGCGGCGCGCGGGCCGTGCAGTGGTGGATGAACTCGCCCAAGCACAAGGACAACATCCTGTTGCGCAAGGCGCGCGAGGTCGGGGTCGGCATCGCCCTCAGCCCCGCGCCCGACAACAAGCTGCACTGGATCATCGTGGTCGGCGCCTCGAAATAGCCTAGGTCGTGGCCCCATAAATCGTCGATAGGGTTTGCGCGGCGCGGCGTTGGCTGATTCAACCTCCCAAGAGAGGGAGGGTTCGATGCGCCGACATGAACTGTCTGACGAAGAATGGGCGATCATCCAGCCGCTGCTGCCGCAGAAGTCGCGGGGCGTGCCGCGGGTGGACGACCGGCGGGTGATCAACGGCATCCTGTGGCGCTTTCGGACGGGCGCGCCGTGGCGCGACGTGCCCGAGCGCTACGGCCCGCGCACGACGCTCTACAACCGCTTCGTCCGCTGGCGCGCCGCGGGGGTGTGGGACCGGCTTCTCGACGCGGTGTCCGCGGCTTACGACGGCGACATCGTGATGATCGACAGCTCGTGCGTGCGCGTCCACCAGCATGGCGCCGCCGTCAAAAGGGGGGTCCCGAGGTCGGCGGAGATCGTTGCATGGGACGTTCACGGGGCGGGTTGACCACCAAGATCCATGCGCTCGTCGACGCCGAGGGTCGCCCCGTGAAGATCGCGCTGACCGCAGGACAGGCGGGCGACGCGCCCGCCGCCGAGCAGATGCTCCCTCTCGTCGCGCCGGGCGCCACCCTGATCGCCGACCGCGCCTACGACACCAACGCCATCCGAGCCGCCTGCGCCGACCGCAAGGCCTGGGCCAACATCCCGCCCCGCGTCATCCGCAAGGACAGTTTCGCGTTCAGCGCCTGGGTCTATCGCCAGCGCAACCTCGTGAAGCGCTTCTTCAACCGCATCAAACAGTTCCGCGGCCTCGCAACCCGATACGACAAATCCCCAGACAACTTCCTCGCAGCACTCAAACTCGTCGCCATCCGCATCTGGCTTGCAACGATATGAGTCCGCTCCCTAGCGCGCGATCGCCAGTTCCGCCTTCAGCCCCCCCAGCGTTTCACTTTGCGACAGGCGCAGGTCACCGCCGTGGCTGCGGGCGATGTCCGAGGCGATCGACAGCCCCAGCCCGACACCTCCACCCTGGTTCGGATCGCGCGAGGCATCCAGCCGCGCGAAGGGCCGCAGGGCATCGTCGCGGCGGTCCTCGGGGATCCCGGGGCCGTCGTCCTCGACCACGATGCGCAGGCTGCGGTCCTGGAAGATCACCCGCAGTTCCACCCGGCGGCCATAGCGCCGGGCATTGCCGACCAGGTTCTCTACAGCGCGGCGAATGGCCGTCGGTCGCATCTCCACCGGTTCGGCCCGCCCCTCGACACCCGCAAGCCGCACCCTTGCCCCCGCCTTCTCGACCACATCCGTCACCAGGGCGACCGCATCGACCAGCTCGGACTGTTCCATCGCGTCGCTGCGCACGAAGGCCAGGAACTCGTCCACCATCCTTTCCATCTGCGCGACGTCCTCCAGCAACGCCGCCACCTCCGGGTCCTCCGGCATCAGCGACAGGGCCAGCCGCATCCGCGTCAGCGGCGTGCGCAGGTCGTGGCTGACGCCGGACAGCATAAGAGTGCGCTGCTCGATCTGGCGCTCGATCCGGGCGCGCATGTCCAGGAAGGCGCGGCCCGCCGCCCGCACCTCCAGCGCCCCGCGCGGCTTGTAGCGCACGGTCTGCCCCTTGCCGAAGGCCTCGGCCGCCTCGGCCAGCTTGGTGATCGGCCGCAGCTGCCTGCGCAGGAAATAGTAGGCGATCACCGTCAAAAGGACCGAGGTGAACAGCATCAGCACGATCAGCTGGTGCGGGTTGGTCGCCGACATCCGCCGCCGGCTGACCTCGGCCCCGACCGGCCCGAAACGGCTGTCGAAGCGGAGGAACACGCGCCGCGCCGGATCGGTCAGGTCGACCGCCCTCAATCCGGGCAGGCGCGCGCGCAGCGTGGTCATGATCGTGTCGCCCGACAGGTCGACGAGGGGCATCCGGTCCTCGACCGGAATCTCCGGCCCGGCCGGAATGGACAGCCTGATCTCCAGTGCCTCGGCCAGCGGCGTGACCTGTGCGCGCGCCTCCTCCATCGACGCGCTCGCCTCGATCCGGTCCATCAGGAAGTCCAGATCGATCGCGACACCTTGCGTCATCTGCGCGGTTACGCCTTCATAGAAGCGCTGGATGAACTCGGTCGAGAACACCAGTTGAATCGCCAGGATCGGCACGATCAGGATCAGCGCCGCCCGGCCGTAGAGCCCTCTGGGAAGAACACGTTGCAAGATCGACATCCCCCCGACCCTAACCGCGCGCCTGCGGCTTGGAAAGCCGGCAGACCGTGACGCGCCCCCTGACCTCCGACCCGCCGGTGCGCGGCCTCGTGGCGCCGAACCCGTCTCCGCTGACCGGGGCCGGGACCAATACATGGATCGTCGGCGGCAGCAGCCTGGTCGTGATCGACCCGGGGCCCGACGATCCCGCCCATCTGGCTGCGATCCTGGGCGTCGTCAGTCCGGGGCAACGGATCGACCTTATCGTGGTCACCCATGCCCACCTCGATCACTCCGCCCTCGCGCCGCACCTTGCCGCCCGGACCGGAGCCCCGGTCCATGCCTTCGGCGGCGCCACTGAAGGACGCAGCCGCGTGATGCAGGGCCTGGCCGACAGCCTTGCTGTCCAGGGCGAGGGTCTCGACCACCGCTTCACGCCTGACCGGCGGCTGGCGGATGCCGATCTGCTGACCGGCCCGGACTGGGACCTGCGCGCGCTGCACACGCCGGGGCACCTGGGCGGGCACCTTTGCCTCGCTCTCGGCGACACCCTGTTTTCCGGCGATCATGTCATGGGCTGGTCCACCTCGATCGTCTCGCCGCCGGATGGCGACATGACCGACTACATGGCGTCGCTGCACCGGCTGGCCCAGGCGCGCTGGTCCCGCTTCCTGCCCGGCCACGGCGATCCGGTCGCGGATCCGGCACGGCGCCTGGCCGAGCTGATCGCGCATCGTCAGGGGCGCGAGACGCAGATCCTTGCGATGCTCTCCGAAGGTCCTGCCCGCATAGCTGAACTCACCGCGCGCATATATGCCGGCACCCCGTCACATCTCCTCCCTGCGGCCGCGCGCAATGTCCTTGCGCATCTCGTTGATCTGGCAAGCAGAAAGCTCGTGACCGCCCGCCCCTCCCTGGCCCCAGACGCCGAGTTCCGCCTTGCCTGACCGCCGGCGCATTTTCCCCGGATTTGCCCCTTGCCGCCCCCAAGCGGCCTTGCTATAGACCGCCCCGTGTTCCGGCGTAGCTCAGCGGTAGAGCAGTTGACTGTTAATCAATTGGTCGTAGGTTCGATCCCTACCGCCGGAGCCAAGAAATCCTGATCTAATTGGATATTGAACGGGCGACGTCTCCCTGCGCCCGGTTTTGTCCATGTCATGCGCTCCTTCGCTGGCAGAGAGGACAGGAGACGCGCCTCGCCGACGTCCGCCGCCGCAGTCTGCCCCGGCCCCGCGCGCCATCCCGGATGCACCCTCGTCCTCGGATCCGGCCGCACCGAAAGTCTTGCGGTTGATGCAACCGAACCGCCCGTCCAGACTGTTCCCACAAAACCGCTGTTATCTGGCCCGATCCCGCCCTTGCCGGAAACACCGCTTCCGCCACATCATTTTTGTATTGTCATAGCTTTGAAATTTACTATATGAACTCCACAAGACAAACGCGAGCGCGAATCCGATGTCCCGACCCCTTCTCCTGTCTAGCCTGCTGGCTGTTGCCGTCCTCTCCGCCGGTTCGCTCCTGGCCGAGCCGTTCACCGTCTCAGCAAAACCCGTCACGGTCTGGAAATCCGTCTACGGCAGCGTCGAGGCGCGCGACCGGATCCCGGCCCGCTCGCGCATCGGCGGAACGCTGGTCGAACTGTCGGTGAACGAAGGCGACCTGGTGACCGCCGGTCAGGAGATCGCCCGGATCGTCGATGACAAGCTGGACTTCCAGCTTGCCGCGATCGCCGCGCAGCGCGAGGCTCTGTCGGCCCAGCTTGCCAATGCCGAGATCGACCTGAAACGTGGCGAGGACCTGCTGAAGAACGGGGTGACCACGACGCAGCGCGTGGATGCCCTTCGCACCCAGGTCGATGTGCTGAAGGGCCAGATCGCCTCGCTGGTCGCCCAGGCCGACGTCGTCACCCAGCAGGCGAAGGAGGGCGTCGTGCTGGCGCCCGTCGCGGGCCGGGTGCTGGACGTGCCGGTCACCAAGGGCGCGGTCCTGATGCCGGGCGAGGTCGTGGCCGTGGTCGGCGGCGGCGGCACCTTTCTGCGTCTCGCGGTGCCCGAACGCCATGCGACCGCACTTGATGCCGGAGACAAGATCCGCATTACCGAAGGCGGCGAGGACCGCGAGGGCACCCTCGCCCGCGTCTATCCGCTGATCGAGGGCGGCCGCGTGACCGCCGATGTCGAGATCGACGGTCTGCCCGACAACTTCGTCGGCAAGCGCATGCTGGTCAGCCTGCCCGTCGCCGAACGCGAGGCCCTTCTGGTGCCCGAAACCACGCTCGTCACCCGCGCCGGGCTCGATTTCGTCGGCGTCAAGACGCCTGAAGGCGTGGCCCTGCGCAGCATCGTGCCGGGCGAAATCCAGATGATCGACGGGATGCCGATGGTCGAGGTCATCACGGGCCTTGTCGCCGGCGACGTCGTGCTTCCCGCTTCCGAGGCGACCCAGGCTGCCGAGGTGGGCCATGAGTGAGCCCAGAGCCAAACACGCGCTGGGGATAGCGGGCGGCCTGACCAGGGCCTTCATCAACTCGACCCTGACCCCCCTATTCATCCTTGCAGCCCTTGCCGCCGGCCTCGTTGCGCTCGTCTCGCTCCCGCGCGAGGAAGAGCCGCAGATCTCGGTGCCGCTCGTTGATATCCATGTGCAGGCCCAGGGCCTGAAGGCGGTGGATGCGACCAAGCTCGTGACCGAGCCGCTGGAGGTGCTGGTCAAGGGCATCAACAACGTCGAGCACGTCTATTCCTCGACCCGCGACGACGCCGCGATGGTGACCGCGCGCTTCGAGGTCGGCACCAGGTCCGAGGACGCGATTCTGCGCGTCCACGACAAGATCCGCGCCAATCTCGACGTGATCCCGGTCGGCATCCCCGAGCCGCTGATCGTCGGCCGCGGCATCGATGACGTGGCTATCCTGACGTTGACCCTGTCCTCGGAAACCGCCACCGCGAACGACCTGACCCGCATCGCCCGCACCCTCCAGACCGAGGTCGCCAAGACCGAGAACGTGGGCCTCACCTACCTCGTCGGCGATGCGCAGGACGCGATCCGCATCGAACCCGACCCCGACCGCCTGGCGCTGTACGGCCTGACGCTGCAACAGCTTGCCGGCAAGGTCGCCCAGGCCAACCGCACGCTGAACACGGGCAAGCTGCGCGATCAGGGCCAGATGGTGGACCTCGTCGCCGGCGAGACGCTGACCGCGCCGGCCGAGGTGGCGAACCTTCTGCTCACCACCCGCGACGGGCGACCGGTCTATGTCTCGGACGTGGCCACCGTGCGCTATGTCGAAAACACCAGCGACACCATCGTCTCGCACATGGCCAAGACCGGGGACGGCAAGGTTGTCTCGGGTCCGGCGGTGACGCTGGCCATCGCCAAGCGCGCCGGTGCGAACGCGGTGGTCGTGGCCGAAGAGGTGCTGCACCGGGTGCATCAGCTGGAGCCCAAGCTGATCCCCGACGGCGTGGACATCACCATCACCCGCGACTACGGCGAGACAGCGAACGAGAAGGCGAACGAACTCCTGTTCCACCTTGGCCTCGCAACGGTGTCGATCATCCTGCTGGTCTGGCTGGCGATCGGCTGGCGTGAGGCCGGGGTCGTCGCCATCGTGATCCCGGTGACGATCCTGCTGACGCTCTTTGCCGCCTGGATCATGGGCTACACGCTGAACCGGGTGTCGCTCTTCGCGCTGATCTTCTCGATCGGGATCCTCGTGGACGACGCCATCGTGGTGATCGAGAACATCGACCGCCATTGGGGCATGGACCGCCGCAAGCCGCGCCTGCAGGCCGCCATCGAGGCGGTGGCCGAGGTCGGCAACCCGACCATCGTCGCCACGCTGACCGTGGTCGCGGCGCTTCTGCCGATGCTGTTCGTCTCTGGCCTGATGGGTCCCTACATGTCGCCCATCCCGGCCAATGCCAGCGCCGCGATGATCTTTTCCTTCTTCGTGGCGGTCATCATCACTCCCTGGCTGATGGTCAAGATCGCGGGCCGCGGTGACATGAGCGAGCATGCCCATGACGACATTCATGGCGGCCATCATGGCGGGTGGCTGGAGCGCACCTACACCGCGGTCGCCAGGCCCGTTCTGAAGACCAAGGGGCGCAGCCTGACCTTCCTTCTGGTCACCGCCGTCCTGTCCTTCGGCTCGCTCGCGGCGCTTTACACCCGCGATGTGACGGTCAAGCTCTTGCCCTTCGACAACAAGTCCGAGCTTTCGGTGGTCATCGACCTGCCCGAGGGGGCATCGGTCGAGGCGACCGACCGCGTGGCCCGCGACGTGGCCGATGTGGTGATGCAACTGCCGGAAGTGACTTCGGTCCAGACCCATGCCGGCACGGCCGCGCCCTTCAACTTCAACGGGCTGGTGCGCCACTACTACCTGCGCAAGGAACCGCAGCTGGGCGAGGTGGCGATCAACCTGACGCCCAAGACCGAACGCGACCGCGCCAGCCACGACATCGCGCTCGACATCCGCCAGCGTCTGGCCGACCTGCCGGTGCCGGCAGGCACCAGCCTGAAGGTCGTCGAACCCCCGCCGGGGCCGCCGGTGATCTCGACCCTGCTGGCCGAGGTCTATGGCCCCGATGCCGAAACCCGGCGCGAAGCCGCCCGGATGATCCGCCAGGCCTTCGAGTCCGTGCCCTTCATCGTCGATGTGGACGACAGCTTCGGCACCCAGGCCCGCCGCCTGCGCGCCACGATCTCGACCGACGATCTCGACTTCTACGGCGTGCAGGAACAGGACGTGTTCGACACGCTCGCGCTTCTGAACGGCGGCCAGACGGTGGGCTACTCGCACCGCGGCGAGGGGCGCCTGCCGATCCCGCTGGTCGTGGGGCGCGACAAGTCCGACCGGGTCATGGACGAACGCTTCCTGACCACGCCCATTCCGGCCAACGCCCTGCCCGGCGCGCGCGGGGTGGTGGAACTCGGCGACGTGATCCGCGTCTCCGAGGATCAGGCGAGCTTCCCGATCTTCCGCCACAATGGCCGCGATGCCGAGATGGTGACAGCCGAACTCGCCGGCGATTTCGAAGCGCCGCTCTACGGCATGCTCGCCGTTGCCGACCAGATCGAGAAGATGGACTGGCCCGAAGGCACCAAGCCCACGATCGCGCTGCACGGCCAGCCCGAGGACGAAAGCAAGGTCACGCTTCTGTGGGACGGCGAATGGGAAGTGACCTTCGTCACCTTCCGCGACATGGGGGCGGCCTTCGGGGTGGCACTCCTGGGCATCTACATCCTGGTTGTGGCCCAGTTCGGTTCGTTCAAGCTGCCGCTCGTCATCCTGACACCGATCCCGCTGACCTTCCTGGGGATCATCTTCGGCCACTGGCTGTTCGGAGCACCGTTCAGCGCCACATCGATGATCGGTTTCATCGCGCTGGCGGGCATCATCGTGCGGAACTCGATCCTGCTGGTCGATTTCATCCGCCACGCCACGCCAGAGGGCCAGTTGCCCAGCGTCGCCACCCTGATCGAGGCCGGCGCGATCCGCTTCAAGCCGATCCTGCTGACTGCCATCGCCGCCATGATCGGTGCGGTGGTGATCCTGGCCGACCCGATCTTCCAGGGCCTCGCCATCTCGCTCTTGTTCGGTCTGCTCAGTTCCACGCTGCTGACCGTGCTTGTCATCCCGGCGATCTACCGCGTCTTCCGGACGGCATCCGGCAGCACGGCCCCCGCCACCACTGCCTGATCAGAAGAGGAGACTGAAATGGCACATGTCGTTGTACTGGGTGCCGGACTTGGCGGCGCCATCATGGCCTACGAGCTGAAGGACCAGTTGCGTCCCGAGGACAAGGTGACCGTGGTCACCAAGGACCCGAAGTATCACTTCGTGCCCTCGAACCCCTGGATCGCCGTCGGCTGGCGCGACCGCGAGGACATCACGGTGGACCTCGCCCCCACGATGAAGAAAAAGGGGATCGACTTCATCCCCGTCGCGGCCGAGAAGCTCCACCCCGAGGAGAACCGGATCGAGCTGGTGGACGGAAAGTCCGTCAGCTACGACTACCTCGTCATCGCCACCGGGCCGGAACTGGCCTTCGACGAGATACCGGGCTTCGGCCCGCATGGCGGCTATACCCAGTCGGTCTGCCACATCGACCATGCCGAGGCGGCGAAATCGGTGTTCGAGAAGCTGGTGGCCAACCCCGGCCCGGTCATCATCGGCGCGGCGCAGGGGGCCAGCTGCTTCGGCCCGGCCTACGAGTTCCTGTTCATCCTGGAAACCGCGCTCCGCCGCGCCAAGGTGCGCGACCGCGTGCCGATGACCTTCGTCACGCCCGAGCCCTACATCGGGCATCTGGGCCTTGACGGGGTGGGCGACACCAAGGGGCTTCTCGAAAGCCAGATGCGCGAGAAGCACATCAAGTGGATGACCAACACCCGGATCAAGAAGGTCGAGGAAGGCCACATGTTCGTCGAGGAAATCAACGACGATGGCACGGTGAAGGCAGAGAAGGACCTGCCCTTCGCCTTCTCGATGATGCTGCCCGCCTTCCGCGGGATCAAGGCCGTCTCGGGGATCGAGGGCCTCTCGAACCCGCGCGGCTTCACCATCGTGGACAAGCACCAGCAGAACCCGAAATACCGGAACATCTTCGCGGTGGGCGTCTGCGTGGCGATCCCGCCGATGGGCCCGACCCCGGTGCCCTGCGGCGTGCCGAAGACCGGCTTCATGATCGAATCGATGGTGACCGCGACGGCGCACAACATCGGCAACATCGTGCGCGGCAAGGAACCCGACTCGGTCGGCACCTGGAACGCCGTCTGCCTGGCCGATTTCGGCGACGGGGGCATCGCCTTCGTGGCCCAACCCCAGATCCCGCCGCGCAACGTCAACTGGTCGTCGTCGGGCAAATGGGTGCATCTGGCCAAGGCCGGTTTCGAGAAATACTTCATCCGCAAGCTGCGGAAAGGCACCTCTGAACCCTTCTACGAAAGCCTCGCACTGAAAGTGCTGGGGATCGACAAACTCAAGGAAACCACGAAAGGATAAGTCCATGACCCTCGATGCTGCCGTTCTGCGCTTTGCCGGCGTGATGGTGCTGCTCAGCGTCCTGCTGACCGTCTATGTCTCGCCCCTCTTCGTCTGGTTCACCGTCTTCATCGGCCTGAACCTGATCCAGTCGTCGTTCACCGGCTTCTGTCCGGCGGCGGCGGTGTTCCGCAAGCTCGGGGTCAAGAAGGGCTGCGCCTTCGAATAGGAGAAAATGATGGCAGAGATCCTGGAAGGCTTCGGCGGCACCGCCGATCAGGCCAGCCGCGCCGTGGCGCTTCTGAAGTCGCTGTCGCATGAGGGGCGGTTGCAGATCCTCTGCCTGCTTGTCGATGGCGAGATGAACGTCACCCAGCTGGCCGAGGCCCTGCGTGCCAGCCCCGTCACGGTCTCGCAGCAGCTGATGCGGCTGCGGGCCGAAGGGATCGTACAGACCCGGCGCGAGGGGAAAAGCGTGATCTACAGCCTGGCGCAGGAAGAGGTGGCCAGGATCGTCACGGCACTGCGCGACACCTTCTGCAGCGCCAGGATCGCAAGCTGACCCCCATCTCCCCGCAGGGCGGCATGATCTGCCGCCTTGCGCTTGCCGCGCGGACTGGCTAAATGGGCGCTGCGCGGGTGTAGCTCAATGGTAGAGCAGAAGCTTCCCAAGCTTACGACGAGGGTTCGATTCCCTTCACCCGCTCCATCCCCTCTCTCCGGCGATTGACGGGCGATCCGCGCCGGTTGACCTTCGCGTCACAGCCACCGGAGCCTGTCATGCTGCGCCTTCATCTCGCCCTGCCCCTCTGCTTCGCCCTCGCCGCCTGCGTCGAGGACAGCGGCCCCTCCGAACCCTATCCCTTCGTCGGCCGCTGGGATTGCGGGGTGCAGACCTTCACCTTCACCAACACCACCTACAACAACGGCAGCCGGACCTACCCGATCCAGTCGGTCAGCCGGCAGGACCGCACCTACACGCTGCGCTTCGCCGACGGCTACATGATCATCCTCGCCGCAGTCACCAACACCGGCCTGACCTGGATCTCGGGCGCGACCGGCGACCAGTTCAACTGCCGCCGCCTCTAGGTGCTTCCGTTCCGCGCCGGAACCGGCTAACCAGCCGGCCGACGCCAACAGGGAGACAGACATGAACACCGACATCACCCGCTACGGCACCGGCCCTCGCATGTCCGAGGCCGTGGCCTACAACGGCATCCTCTGGGTCGCGGGGCAGCTCGGCGAACCGCGCGGCTCGGTCGCCGACCAGACCGCCCAGGCGCTGGCCGAAGTGGACCGCATCCTTGCCGAGGCCGGCACCGACAAGACGCGCATCCTGTCGGTCCAGATCTGGCTGGCCGACATGGCGACCTTCGCCGAGATGAACTCGGTCTGGGACAAATGGGTGCCGCAGGGCCACACGCCCGCCCGCGCCACCGGCGAGGCGAAGCTTGCCACCCCCGACTACAAGGTCGAGATCATCGTTACCGCCGCGCTGAAGTAACTTCGGCCCGCAAGTCATTGCAAACAGGACCGGATGCCGCAGGCTCCGGTCCCTGTCTCAGCGCAGGAAGGCCACCAGAGCCGCGGTGGACCCATCCTTGCCCTCGGTTCCGGCCTTCCCTTCGAGGACGGGCTGCAAGGCCAGCGCCAGTTCCTTGCCCAGCTCCACCCCCCACTGGTCGTAGGAATTGATGCCGAGGATCACGCCCTCGACGAATACCCGGTGTTCGTAGAGCGCGATGATCTGGCCCAGGGTGAAGGGCGTCAGCTGGTCATAGGCCAGGACGGTTGACGGCCGGTTGCCCGGGAACACCCGGTGCCGCGCCTGCCGTTCCAGCTCGGCCCCGGTCGCCCCCCTCCTTGCCATGATCGCACGCGCTTCCTCCAGCGACCTCCCGCGCAACAGCGCCTCGGCCTGCGCAAGGCAGTTCGACACCAGAAGCAGGTGCTGATGCGCGAGGTCCGGCTCATGCCCGCGGCGCGCCACCAGGAACTCGCAGGGCACGACGCGGGTGCCCTGATGGATCAATTGATAGAAGGCGTGCTGGCCATTCGTGCCCGGCTCGCCCCAGACCACGGGACCGGAATGCGTTTCCAGATCCGACCCGTCGATCGCGACGCGCTTGCCGTTCGATTCCATCTCGAGCTGCTGCAAATAGGCAGGAAGCCGCGCAAGCCTTTGATCGTAAGGCAGAACCGCCCGCGTGGCATGGCCGCAGATCTGGTTGTGCCAGATGCCGACCAAGGCCAGCATGACCGGCATGTTGGCCGCGAAGGGCGCGGTCAGGAAGTGCTGGTCCATTGCCCGGCCGCCGGCCAGGAATTCGTCGAACCGCTCCGGCCCGATGGCGATCATCAGGGCCAGGCCGATCGGCCCCCACATGGAATAGCGACCGCCCACCCAGTCCTCGAATCCGAAAACTCGGGCCGGATCAATGCCATAGGCAGAGGTCTTGTCACGCGCGGTCGAAACCGCGGCGAACTGTGCCGCCGGATCGGCCACCTTCGCCCCCATCCAGCGTTTTGCCGTATCGGCATTGGTCATCGTCTCGATCGTGGTAAAGGTCTTGGACGCCACGATCACCAGTGTCGTCGTCGGATCAAGGCCTTGCAGCACGTCGTGAATATGCGCGCCATCGACGTTCGAGACGAAGTGGCAGCGCGGACCGTCATGGTAGGGCGCCAGCGCCAGCGTTGCCATCGCCGGGCCAAGGTCGGATCCGCCGATCCCGATGTTCACCACATCGGTGATCCGCCCGCCCTGTCCCTGGAACGCCCCCGAGCGCACGTCGCGCGCGAAGGCCGCGCAGGCGGCGCGGATCCGGCGCACCTCGGGCAGCACGTCCTGCCCATCGACGCGGATCACCGCCTCCTCGCCGGCCCGCAGCGCGACATGCAGCACGGCGCGGCCTTCGGTATCGTTGATCTTCTCCCCGGAAAACATCGCCGCGCGCTTTTCCGCCACGCCCGAGACCTCGGCCAGTCGCACCAGGGCGGCACGGGTAGCGCTGTCGATGCTGGTCTTGGAATAGTCGAACAGCATCCCGTCGGCAGTCACCGAGAAATCGACCGCCCGGCTTTCGTCAAACAGATCAAGGATATGGCGGCCCCTGTTCACATCGTGAAGCCGCTGCAGGTCAGCCCATTTGCTCATGTCATTCCGCCCAGTGCACGGTTGCGTTGTCGAGGACGGCCCGGACGGGCGCCTCCTGCGGGCTCAGGGTCATCGCGCGCTCCAGCGCCGCGCGCTTTTCCGTCCCGGTGATCAGGATGTGGATGTTGAACGCCTCGCGCAGCACCGGCGCGGTCAGGGTGACGCGCGGCTCGCCCGCCGCCTCGGCGCGCAACGCCATCAGGATCGGCGCGTCGGGGGCCAGCGCCTCCTCCAGCCGGTCGGCGCCGGGAAACAGGCTTGCGGTGTGCATGTCCGCCCCCATGCCCAGCAGGAGGACCGAGATCGGCAGATGCGGCCGGATCCCGTCGGCCAGCGCCTCCAGCATCTCCTCGGGCGTCTCGGCGGGCGCATAAAGCGGCACCAGCCGCGCCTGCGCCGCCCGGCCCCGCAGAAGCCGCTCCCGCACCAGCCGGGTGTTCGACCGGTCCGACGACTCGGGCACCCAGCGTTCGTCGTTCAGGACCACCGCCACATTGGCCCAGTCCAGATCCACCCCCGACAAAGTGTCGAAGATCGGGCCCGGCGTCGTGCCGCCCGGCACCGAGAAGGTCGCGCTGCCCTCGCGGCGCAGGAAATCGCCCAGCTGGCCGGCGATCAGGTCGGCCAGCCGCAGCATCATCAGATCCCGGTCGGGGTAGGTTTCCAGGTTCATTCGCGTATCTCCCGCCAGCGCCGCCCGTCGCGGTGCATCAGCATCAACGCATCTTCCGGCCCCGAGGATCCGGGGTCGTAGGTCTGCGGCTTGTCGCCCCGCGCCTCCCAGCCCTCGATGATCGGGTCGGTCCAGGCCCATGCCGCCTCGACCTCGTCGCCGCGCATGAACAGCGTCTGGTTGCCCCGGATCACGTCCATGATGAGCCGCTCGTAGGCGTCCGGCACATCCTCGGCCTCGGCCCCCAGCGCATCGGCGAAGGACATGTCCAAGGGCACCTGCATCAGCCGCATCCCCCCGGGTCCGGGTTCCTTGATCATCACCATCAGGTTCATGCCCTCGTTCGGCTGCAACCGGATGACAAGCACGTTCTCGTGCCATCCGGCCGCGTCATCGAAGATCGCATGCGGCGGCTGCTTGAAGGTGATGGCGATCTCGCTGGCCCGCGCCCGCAGCCTTTTGCCCGTGCGCAGGTAGAAGGGCACCCCCTGCCAGCGCCAGTTGCTGATCGCGACCTTCAGCGCGATGTAGCTTTCGGTCTTCGACTGGGGATTCTCGGCATGCGCCAGATAGGACTTCTCGCCCTTCCCTGCCCCGTATTGCCCGCGCACGATATCCTCGGGCGGGACCGGCTTCAGCGCGCGGATCACCTTCAGCTTCTCGTCCCGCACCGCGTCGGGGTCGAAGTGATAGGGCGGCTCCATCGCGATCAGGCACAGAAGCTGCATCAGGTGGTTCTGCACCATGTCCCGCATGGCGCCCGACTTGTCGTAATAGGCGCCGCGTCCGTCCACGCCCACGGTTTCCGCCACCGTGATCTGGACATGGTCGATGTATTCGGCTTTCCACAAGG
Source organism: Tabrizicola flagellatus (assembly GCF_046295235.1). Lineage (GTDB taxonomy): Bacteria > Pseudomonadota > Alphaproteobacteria > Rhodobacterales > Rhodobacteraceae > Tabrizicola > Tabrizicola flagellata_A. The sequence goes on along the minus strand of NZ_JBKBLV010000009.1, from coordinate 64,644 downwards.
GCTCGAACAGGATGTTGGCAAAGCGCACCGCCATCAGGTTCTGGACGGTTTCCTTTCCGAGATAATGGTCGATCCGGTAGATCTGCGTCTCGTTGAAATGCTTCGCCAGCACCGCGTTCAGCGCCTTCGCGCTGGCCAGGTCGCGGCCGAAGGGCTTTTCCACCACGATCCGGCTCCAGGCATCGGCGATGCCATGTTCCGACAGCCGCTGCGCGATGTCGCCGAAGAGGCTCGGCGCGACCGAGAAATAGAAGGCCCGGACCACGTTCTCGCGCATCAGCTTCTTCAGCGCCGCCCAGCCGTTCGTGCCGGTCGCGTCGATCGCCACATAGTGCAGCCGCGCGAGGAACGCCTCGATCGCCGCCTTGTCCTGCCGCGCCTTGGGCACGAACTCGGCCAGCGCCTCCCGCACCTGGTCGCGGAAGCCCTCATCGGTCAGATCGGCGCGGGCCGCCCCGATGATCCGGCTCTCCGCCGGCATCTGCCCGGCCACGAAGCGGCGATAGAGGCCCGGCAGGATCTTGCGGCGCGCCAGATCGCCCGTGCCGCCGAAGATCACCAGATCGAAGACATCCACTGGAATGACGCGCGAGACCATGGCTTTCTCCTTGGAAGGCTGTTAGCGCTAACGGGCGCCTTCTACAGCCTGCCCGACCCCATGTCTAGCAGTCAGCAAGGTCCGGGCCAACCGGCGGCGTCATCACGCCTCCAGTTCGGCATCCCAGTAGAGATAATCCATCCAGCTGTCGTGCAGGTGGTTCGGCGGAAAGCGGCGGCCGTGCGCCTGCATCTCCTCGGCCGTGGGCGCGCGCGGCGGGCGGCGCAGGGAGAGGCCCGACTGCTTCAGCGTCTTCGATCCCTTGCGGAGATTGCAGGGGGAACAGGCCGCGACGACGTTCTCCCAGCTGGTGATCCCGCCGCGCGACCTCGGCACCACATGGTCAAAGGTCAGATCGCCCTTCGCGCCGCAATACTGGCAGCAGAATTCGTCCCGCAGAAAAAGATTGAAGCGCGTGAAGGCCACGCGCTTCTGGGGTTTGACGTAATCCTTCAGGACGACCACCGAGGGTATCCTGAATTCCTGCCGCTGGCTTCGGACGACGTGGTCGTATTCGGCGACGATCTGCACCCTGTCCAGGACGGCCGCCTTGATCGCCTCCTGCCAGGGCCACAGGCTGAGCGGGTAGTAGCTGAGCGGGCGATAGTCGGCATTCAGCACCAGCGCCGGATAGTGCTTCAGCGCCGCCGGATCGCGCACGAACTGGGTTCTGAAATCGCCGTCCATTCCGTCAAAGACTCCGCGCTTCGCCCGTCGACCGTTCGGCCAGCAGGGCGGGGAGTCCCGCCCCGTCAGCCGAAACTATATCTGGCGTTTCCGCCATGGCAACCCCCAAGCGCCAGAGTGTCGCTGCGGGTTTTCCGCAGGCCTTCTGCCCGATCCGGGTAACATCACGGTGACATTCGCGGCCCTGACCCGCGCCCTTCGGCCGGCCGGTTGCCGCGCAATCCGGCCCCATCCGCGCGGGTCGGGGTTGCGCCTGCCGGCCGCGCGCCGGTATCAGACGGCGATCCACAGCGGAGCCACCGATGCCCCTTACTCGCCGCCTGATGCTGCTCTATGCCGCCGCTGCCCTTGCCGCCTGTGGTCGCGCACCACAGCCGCCCGTGACCCGCGCGCCGATGGCGCCCGGCGCCACGCCCGAGATGCTGGCGCTGGTGGACCGCTACGCCGATTTCCACGAGATCCCGCGCAGCCTGATGCACCGGGTCGTCCGGCGCGAAAGCGGCTACAATCCGGCCGCGCGCAACGGGCCCTATTACGGGCTGATGCAGATCCATCCGCAGACTGCGCGGACCATGGGCTACAACGGCCCGCCCGAAGGCCTGCTGGATGCCGAAACCAACCTGACCTATGCCGGCAAGTATCTCCGCGGCGCCTGGCTGGTCTCGCGCGGATCCGAGGACCGGGCGGTCATGTGGTATGCCAAGGGCTATTATTACGAGGCCAAGCGCATGGGCCTCCTTTACGAAACGGGTCTGCGCACCTAGCTCTCTCCGGCCAACCGGGGGGACGCATGGCCGAGAACCGACCCGATATCTGCGTCCTGTCGAACCCGCGATCGGGCACCTCGCTGCGCAATCCCGGGGCGGTTGACCGGGCCATGGCCGTCCTGGGCGCCCGGGCAGAGCTACGGCCCTTTTCGGGCGATCCGGCGGACGAGGCCGCGCGCGCGGTGCGGGACGGCTTCCGCATCGTGGTCGCAGCCGGGGGCGACGGCACGGTGGCGGGCGTTGCCCATGCGCTTGCCGGAACCGGGGTCGCGCTGGCCGTCCTGCCCTTGGGCACCTTCAACTACTTCGCCCGCGGCCTGAAGATGCCCGAGGCCCCCGAGGCCGCCGCCCGCGCCATCCTCGACGGCGCCCCGCACGACATCCGCGTCGGCACGCTGAACGGCCGCGTCTTCCTGAACAACGTCGCCATCGGCCTCTACCCCGCGATCCTCGAGGAACGCGAGGCCGTCTATGCCCGCTTCGGGCGCTATCGCCTGCTGGCACATCTGGCCTCGCTGCGCACCATCCTGCGCTTCCAGAAGCCCTACCGGATGGAGATCTACCAGGACGACACCCGGCACAGCCTCCGCACGCCCATGGTTTTCGTCGCCCGCTCGGCCTATCAGCTCGACCAGTTCGGTCTGCAAGGGTCCGAGGCGATCTCGGACGACCGTTTCGTGCTGTTCCTCGCGCATCAGCAGACGCGGCTGGGCTTCCTGCGGCTGGCGTGGCGGCTGGTGCGGCGGCGCGTGGACCACGGGCGCGACGTGATCGTCTCCACCCCGCGACGGATCGCAATTGCGGTGCGCGGGCGGCGGCGCATCGCCGTGGCGCTCGACGGCGAGAAACTGAAGATGCGCCTGCCCCTGCGAATCCGGCTGAACGATCACCTGTTGCAGGTCATCCTGCCGCCGGACAAGCTGGCCGGATGAGCCGGATCCTGCACCTTTCCGACCTGCATTTCGGCACGGTCGATGCGCGGCTGGTGGGTCCGCTTCTGGATCTGGCCCGGCGGCTGGCCCCGGATCTCTGCGTGGTCTCGGGCGATCTGACCCAGCGCGCGCGGGCCGACCAGTTCCGCGCGGCGCGCGCCTTTCTCGACCGCCTGCCGGCGCCCGTGCTGCTGGTGCCCGGCAATCACGACATGCCGCTTTACAACCTGCCCCTGCGCCTCGTGGCGCCGCTGGCCCGCTACCGCCGCGCCTTCGGGCCGCTGACCGAGCCGCAGGTGATCCTGCCCGACGCCGTGGTGCAGGGGCTGGACACCGCCAACCCGCTGGTCTGGAAATCCGGCCGCCTCCGACGCGCCTCGATCCGGCGACTGGAGCGGGCCTTTTCCGAGGCGCCGGCGGGGCACTGGCGGGTGGCGGTGATGCATCATGCCCCGGTCCCGGCCGCCGACGGCACGCCCGCCGACATCGCCGATCCCGCCGGGACGCTCGCCGCCCTCGCCCGCGCCGGAGCCGAGATCGTGCTGTCGGGCCATACCCACATGCCGCACATGGGCCTTGCCGACACGGCGGCCGGGGTGCTGTTCCTCCAGGTCGGCACCGCCCTGTCCACCCGGCTCAAGACCGGCAGCAACGATCTGGCGCTCCTCAGCCTTTCGCCGGGGGAGGCAAGGGTGGAAAGCTGGCTCTCCGCGCCCGGGGCACGCGACTTCGAGCCCGGCCCCGCCCGGACCTACCGCCGCCGGGACGGGGTCTGGAACGAGGTTGACAATCCGTAAACGTCCGCGGGCAACCGATTGGAATTGCTGCGGTATCCGGAAATGTCCACCGTGGACATCAATACCAGGAATCGGCCACGGCGGCCTTCTTGCGGGCGACGAAGTCGTGCAGGGCGTCGCGGACCCCCACGTCCAGCGCGGGCGCCTCATACTCCGCCAGCCGGTTCTTCCACAGCCGGTTCGCCCGGGTCGCCGCATCCGAAGACCCCGCCGCCTCCCACTTCTCGAAGGGTTCGTTGTCCGACAACTCGCTGTCCCAGAAGGCCGTCTCATAGTGCCGCATCGTGTGCGAGCAGCCGAAGAAATGGTTCCCCGGCCCGACCTCGGCAAAGGCCTCGACCGCAAGCTGCTCATCATCGATCCGAATCCCGTCCAGATAGGCATGCAAGGCCCCGCACAGGTCGGCATCCAGCATGAACTTCTCGTAGGACATGCTGAGGAGACCGTCGAGGAACCCGGCCGAATGCAGGATGAAGTTGGCCCCGCAGTGGACCGCCGCCAGCATCGACATCGTCCCTTCCATCATCGCCTGCCCGTCCGGCAGCTTGGAGGTGGTGAAGTTCCCCGAACAGCGCAGCGGCAGGTTCAGGCGTCGGGCGAGCTGGCCGATCACCTGGCTCCCGATCGCCGGTTCGGGCGTGCCGAAGGTGGGCGAGCCGGACCGCAGCGACATCGACGACAGGAAGTTCCCGAAGATCACCGGAGCGCCCTTCCGCTCCAGCTGGGTCAACGCGCAGCCGGCCATGGTCTCGGCCAGCGACTGCACGATCCCGCCCGCGTTCGTCACCGGCCCCATCGCCCCGCCCAGGATGAACGGCACGATCACCGCCGCCTGGTTGGCCCGCGCATAGGCCCGCAGCGATTTCGTCATCGTGCCGTCCCAGACAAGCGGCGAGTTCACGTTGACGTTGCCGAGGATCACGCAGTTCCGGTCCACGAATTCGGCGCCGAACAGGATCCGGCACATCTCGATGCTGTCCTCCGACCGCTCCTCGGCGGTGACGGACCCCATGAAGGGCCGGTCGCTGAGTTCGATATGGGCCAGCACCATGTCGAGATGCCGCTTGTTCACCGCCACGTCGGTCGGTTCACAGATCGTCCCGCCCGAGTGGTGGAAGTTGGGGCTGGACTGCGCCAGCTTGATGAAGTTGCGGAAGTCCTCGATGGTCCCGAAGCGGCGACCGCGGTCGAGGTCCATCACGAAGGGGCTGCCGTAGGCGGGCGAAAAGACGACGTTCTTGCCGCCGATCCGCACCGAATTGGCCGGGTTCCGCGCGTGCTGGGTGAATTCGGCCGGCGCGGATTTCAGGATCTCGCGCAGCATGCCGGGCTCGAACTTCACCAGCACGCCCTCGACCTTCGCCCCGGCCCGCCGCCAGTGGTCCAGCGCCACGGGATCGTCGCGGAACTCGATCCCGGTTTCGGCCAGCACCCGGTCGGCGGCACGCTCGATGCGGACCAGGTTCTCTTCTGACAAGACGTCATAGGTCGGGATGTTGCGGACGATATAGGGCCGGCCCACCCCCTGCCCCTTGTGCGCCCGCTCCGCCTGACGCGCCTGCCTTCCCGACCTGACCCTGACCTCGCCCATCGCCGCCCCTCCAGAAACTCGACAGTGGTGTCAGGTTTGTCGCAAATCGACCAGGGGTCTGGTCAAACCGCGACTCCTGAAGGTCAGGAAACGCCGCAGCCTCGTCAAGTCACGACATCAGGGGCCGTCCGCCCGGTATGGGCCGCGATACCCGCCAGCGCATGCGCTGCCCGGATCACAGGGGCGAGCGCCTCTTGCGCGTCGAGGTCAAGGCCCCCGGGGCCCGCCGCATAGCGCTCCAGATAGACCCGTAGCGTCGCGCCCTCGGTGCCCGTTCCCGATAGCCGGTAGACGATCCGGCTGCCATCCTCGAACAGCACCCGGACGCCCTGCTTCTGGCTGACCGAGCCATCGACCGGATCGGTATAGGCAAAGTCGTCTGCGGTGCGGATGGTCATCCCTTCGACCTGCCGCCCAGGAAGACCGGCCAGCGACCCGCGCAGCGCGGCCATCATCGCATCGGCCTTGGCAGACTCGATCGCCTCGAAATCGTGGCGGCTGTAGTAGTTGCGGCCGTATTTCGCCCAGTGCTCGCGCAGGATCTCGGCCACCGACTGCTTGCGCACCGCGAGGATGTTCAGCCACAGAAGGATCGCCCAGAGCCCGTCCTTTTCCCGCACATGGTCCGAGCCGGTGCCGAAGCTTTCTTCCCCGCAGATCGTGGCGCGGCCTGCGTCCAGCAGGTTGCCGAAGAACTTCCAGCCCGTTGGGGTCTCGAACTTCCCGATCCCCAGTGCATCGGCCACCCGGTCCGCTGCGGCAGAGGTCGGCATCGACCGCGCCACGCCCGCAAGGCCCTTTGCATAGCCCGACGCCAGATGGGCATTCGCGGCCAGCACCGCGAGGCTGTCCGAGGGCGAGACATAGATACCGCGCCCCACCACCATGTTGCGATCCCCGTCGCCGTCCGAGGCGGCGCCGAAATCGGGCGCCGAGGGGCCGAACATTTCGTCCATCAGCGCCTTGGCCCAGGTCGGGTTGGGATCGGGGTGCATGCCGCCGAAGTCCGGCAGAGGGGTCGCGTTGACGCAGGTCCCCTTCGGCGCGCCGAGGCGGTTTTCCAGGATTTCGACGGCATAGGGGCCGGTGACGGCGCACATCGAATCCATCCGCATGCGGAAGCCGCCCGCGAACATGGCGCGGATCGCGGGGAAGTCAAAGAGCGTCTCCATCAGCGCGGCGTAGTCGGCCACGGGATCGACCACATCGACGATCATCTCGCCCAGCCGGTGCCGCCCGACCCGGGAAAGATCGACGTCCTGTGCCTCCAGCACCCTGTATTCGGTGATCTCGGTCGTCCGCTTGTACATCACCTCGGTCACGCCTTCGGGCGCAGGGCCGCCGTTCGGCATATTGAATTTCACGCCGAAATCCTCGTTCGGCCCGCCGGGGTTGTGGCTGGCCGACATGATGATGCCACCATCCGTCCTGTTCAGCCGGATCAGGTGGCTGGCGGCCGGAGTCGACAGGATCGCCCCCTGCCCCACGATCACCCGCGCCGCGCCATTGGCCGCCGCCATCCGCAGGATCACCTGCGCCGCGCGGTCGTTGAAATAGCGCCCGTCGCCACCCAGGACGAAGGTCTTGCCACCTGCCCCCACCACGTCGAAGATCGACTGTACGAAGTTTTCCAGGTAGTGCCGCCCCATGAAGACCGGGGTCTTCTTGCGCAATCCGCTGGTGCCGGGCTTCTGCCCCGGGATCGGCTGAGTGGCGACGGTTGCGATCTGGGTCATGGCGATCATCCCTTGGCAGGCTGGGTCACGGATCGGAAGAGCAGCACGGACTGGGCCGGCGCCTCGGCAAAATCGGCGGCCGGAATACCCTCTTCGGGCAGGTCGGGGCGGGTGGTGTCGAGCAGGAGGTGCCAGGCGTGCGCGGTTTCCGGCAGATGCAGGGGGGTGGCGGCGCCGGTGTTGAACACGGCAAAGACCGCCTCGGGGTTCGGGTCGCCGCCCTCGGCCTGCATCCGCAGTTCGACGCATAGGCACCGGAAGGCCGGGTCATGCCATTCCTCGGACTGCGGCACGGTGCCGTTCGCCCGGCGCCAGATCACGTCCGGCAGCCCGTCCGACAGGCGCGGGCGCGCGTGCAGGAAGCGGCGCTGGCGCAGGACTGGCAGCGCCCGACGCAGGGCGGAAAGCCGCCGGACGAACGTCAGAAAGTCGGCATCGGCTTTCGTCCAGTCCAGCCACGAGATCTCGTTGTCCTGGGCATAGGCGTTGTTGTTGCCGCCCTGGCTGTGGCCGATCTCGTCGCCGGCCAGCAGCATCGGCACACCCTGCGACAGGAACAGCGTGGCAAGAAGGTTGCGTTTGCGCAGGGTGCGGGCGGCCAGGACATTGGCGTCTTTCGTCGGGCCCTCGACACCCAGGTTGTCGGAATGGTTCTCGTGGTGGCCGTCGCGGTTGTCCTCGCCATTGGCGAAGTTGCGCTTGACGGTGTAGCTGACCAGATCCTCCAGCGTGAAACCGTCATGGCTGGTGACATAGTTGATCGAGGATGTGGCCGCGCGCCCCGAGTGGTCGAAGCGTTCGGCGCTGCCCAATAGCCGCGCGGCAAGGTCGCGGGTCAGCCCCGCATCCCCCTTCCAGAACCGCCGCACCCCATCGCGGAAACGGTCGTTCCACTCGTGGAACGGGTGCGGATAGGCCCCGAGCTGATAGCCGCCCGGGCCGAGGTCCCAGGGCTCGGCGATCAGCTTGACGCGGGAAAGGACCGGATCCTGGCGGATCGCGTCGAAGAAGCCGCCGTTCGGGTCAAAACCATGCGCCTCGCGCCCCAGCGTGGTGGCAAGGTCGAAGCGGAAGCCATCGACGTGCACGGCCTCGACCCAGTAGCGCAAGCTGTCCATCACCATCCGCAGCACCATCGGATGGGTCAGGTTCAGCGTGTTGCCCGTGCCAGCGTCGTTGACATAGTGCCGCCCGCCACCGGCCAGGCGATAATAGCTGGCATTGTCGAGCCCCCGGTAGCTGAGCGTCGGGCCCCATTCGTCGCCTTCTGCCGTATGGTTGTAGACCACGTCGAGGATCACCTCGATCCCTGCCGCGTGGAAGCGGCGCACCATGGTCTGCACTTCCCACAGCGCGCCCTGGCTCATGTAGCGGGGCTCGGGGGCGAAGAAACACAGCGTGTTGTAGCCCCAGTGGTTGCGCAGGCCGCGGGAGACCAGGAAGCGGTCGTCGATGAAGGACTGCACCGGCAGAAGTTCGATCGCGGTGACGCCGAGCTTCTGGAGATGGTCGATCACCGGGTCGCACGACAGGCCCAAGTAGGTGCCACGCAGGCCCTTGTCCACCCCAGGATGCAGCGCGGTCATCGACTTGACATGCGCCTCGTAGATCAGCGTCTCGCAGCGCGGCGTGCGCGGCGGCTGGTCGTTGCCCCAGGTGAAGGAGGGATCGGTCACCACGGCCTTGGGCACGGCAAAGGCGCTGTCGCGGGTGTCGAAGCTGAGGTCGCCGCGCGGCGAGCCGATCTTGTAGCCCATCAGCGCGTCGGACCACTTCAGCCGCCCCTCCAACGCGCGGGCATAGGGGTCCAAGAGCAGCTTGTGCGGATTGAAGCGGTGGCCCTGATCGGGGGCATAAGGCCCGTAGGCGCGAAAGCCGTAGACCGCGCCGACCGTCAGCCCGCAGACCTCGATATGCCAGATGTCGCCGTCGCGCTCGGTGATCGGCAGCCGCGCCAGTTCCTTGCGGCCATCGGCGGTGAAGAGGCACAGTTCGATCCGCTCGGCATGGGCGGAAAAGACCGCGAAGTTGACGCCGTCGCCCGTCAGGCTTGCCCCCATCGGCCAGGGCCGGCCGGGCGCAACGGCATGCCCCTGAAGCCGCGCGGGCGGCGAGACGGTCTGCGGTGTCACGCGGCAAGCCTTTCGTATAGCCCGGCATAGGCCCGGGCCGAGGCTTCCCAGCCGACCGGCTGCGCCATGGCATTGGCCCGCAGCTTTGCCCACAGCTTCGGCTGGCGGTAAAGCTCCACCAGTTGCGCCAGCGCCCGGCCGAAGGCCAGCGCATCGACGGGATGAAAGGTGATCCCGGTGGCAACCGGCTTGGCCAGCGCGGCCGGGCTGGCGCCGATCACGGTATCGGCCAGCCCGCCGACCAGCGAGACGACCGGCAGCGCGCCATAGCGCAACCCATACATCTGCGTCAGACCGCAGGGCTCGAAGCGCGAGGGCACCAGAACGGCATCCGCCCCCGCGAACAGACGATGGCTCAGCGCCTCGTCATAGCCGATCCGCGTGGCTACCCGGCCGGGGAAGCGGTCGGCCAGATGGCGCATTGCCCCCTCCAGTCCCGCATCGCCCGAGCCGAGCACGATCAGCCCGCCACCGCCAAGCACGAAATCCGGCACGACCTCGGGCAGAAGGTCGATCCCCTTCTGGTCGGTCAGCCGGCTGACGACGATGGCGAGCGGCCCCGGAACCTCGAGCCCGAATTCAGCGCAGATCTTCGCCCGCGCCGCGGCCTTGCCGGCCATCGCCTTCGGCCCGAAGGGCGGATCCTCGGAGCCGGGATCCCAAAGCGCGGTATCGACCCCGTTCAGGATGCCCGAGACGACCGGCCCGCGCGCCGCGATCACGCCCTGCAGGCCCATCCCGAACTCCGGCCGCATCAGTTCTGCCGCATAGGTCGGCGAGACGGTGGTGATCCAGTCCGCCGTCACCAGCCCCGCCTTCAGGCTGGAGATGCCGCCATAGTATTCCAGCGCCTCGGGGTGGAAGGCATGACCCGGCAGGCGGAGGACACCCAGCATGTGCGCCGGAGCCCAGCCCTGAAAGGCGATGTTGTGCACGGTCATCACGGACTTGACCCCGCCCGTGCCGTGATAGGCCAGATAGGCGGGCGCGAGACCGGCCTGCCAGTCATGCGCGTGCAGGATGTCGGGCTTCCAGTCTGTCAGCCCCTCGCGCGCGATGCGGGCGCCGACCCAGGACAGCGCGGCAAAACGCACGGCGTTGTCGGGGTGGTCGCCTGTTGGCGCGGAATAGGGCCCGCCCTCGCGGTCATAGAGATGGGGCGCATCGAGAAGCAGCAGCGGCACGCCCGCCACCTCTCCGGCCAGGACACGACCGGGGCCGCCCCAGAGATCCGGCTCCTGCCAGACCACGGACCAATCCGCGGCCCTCGCGCGGAGCGCGCGGTAAGCGGGCAGCAGCACCCGCATCTCCCAGCCGGTCGCGGCAAGGGCGGATGGCAAGGCACCCACCACGTCCGCCAGCCCGCCGGTTTTCACCAGCGGGACGCATTCCGAGGCCACCGACAGGACACGTCCGCCCATTTCCCTTGCCTTTCAAGAGCTTCCCGACCGAAGTTAACCGGGCTTGTGCGCCGCGTCCAGCCTTCAGCCAAGCGCCCTGGCTCGGGCGTCCAGCATGTCCTGGGTAATCAGCACGATCCCGCCCTCGGACCGGCGGAACCACTTCGCATCCTCCTCGGGATCCTCGCCGACCACCAGGCCCTCGGGAATGACGACGCCGCGGTCGATCACGCAGTTCTTCAGCTGGGCCTTGCGGTTGACCACCACCTGCGGCAGGGCGACGACATATTCCAGCGTCGAATAGCTGTGCGTCCGGCAGCCGGTGAACAAGAGGCTGTTCGACACCGCCGAGCCGGACACGATGCAATCGCCCGAGACCAGCGAGGACACCGCGCTGCCACGCCTGCCGTCTTCGTCATGGATGAACTTGGCTGGCGGCACGATCTCGGCATAGGTCCAGATCGGCCAGGCGTTGTCGTAAAGGTCCAGCTTCGGGACGAAATCGGTCAGGTCGATGTTGGCCTGCCAGAAGGCGTCGATCGTTCCCACGTCGCGCCAGTAGGGTTCGGTCTCCAGGCCCGAAGTCACGCAGCTGTCCGCGAACTTGTGCGCGACTGCCTTTCCGTTCTTGACGATGTTCGGGATCAGATCGAAGCCGAAGTCATGTGTCGAATTGTCGTCCTGCATGTCGCGGATCAGGAGGTCGCGCAGGAAGGCCCAGTCGAAGACGTAGATCCCCATGCTGGCAAGAGCATGATCGGGGTCGCCCGGGATGGCAGGAGGGTCCTTCGGCTTTTCCAGGAAATCGGTGATCCGCATGGACTTGTCCACATGCATCACCCCGAAGGCCGAGGCCTCCTTGCGCGGCACGGTCAGGCAGCCGATCGTCACATCCGCCCCGGCCTCGACATGCTGGCGCAGCATCACCTCGTAATCCATCTTGTAGATGTGGTCGCCGGCCAGGACGATCACATACTTCACGCCGTAGCTGTCGATGATGTCGATGTTCTGCGCGATGGCGTCCGCCGTGCCGCGATACCAGTTCACCTCATCCATCCGCTGGCTTGCGGGAAGGATGTCCAGATATTCGTTGCGCTCGGCCCGGAAGAAGTTCCAGCCGCGCTGGCAATGCCGGATCAGACTGTGCGCCTTGTACTGCGTCGCTATCGCCATCTTGCGGATGCCCGAGTTCAGCGCGTTCGACAGCGCGAAGTCGATGATCCGGGTCTTGCCGCCGAAATAGACCGCAGGCTTCGCGCGCCGGTCGGTCAGTTCCTTCAGCCGGCTGCCGCGCCCCCCCGCCAGGACGAAGGCCATCGCCTGTGAGGAAAGCCGCTGGTTCGGTCTCGGTTTCATCGCATCCCTCCCCGGATGGGCGGTCCTTGCCGCCTGAGTTTCAGTCCTGTTGCAGATAGACTGCCGACAACGGCGGCAGCGTGACAAGCGCCGACTGCGTCTGGCCGTGCCAGGGCGTCTTTTCCGTGGCGACCCCTCCCAGGTTGCCGCGGTTGCCCCCGCCGTAGATTTCCGCATCGGTGTTCAGGATCTCGTTCCATTTGCCCGCTGCGGGCAGGCCCAGGCGATAGGTCCGCTCCAGAGGCGTCATGTTGACGACGGCCACGACCGGCTTGTCGGCGTCGTTGCCCTTGCGCACCCAGGCATAGACCCCGGCTTCGGCATCGTTCGATTCTATCCACGCGAATCCCTCGGGCCGCGTGTCGTTCACATGCAGCGCGCGCGTCTCGCGGTAGATCCGGTTCAGGTCGCGCACCAGCCGCTGCATGCCACGATGTTCAGCGATATCAAGCTGATGCCAGTCGAGGCTCTGGTTGTGATTCCACTCGGCCCCTTGCGCGAACTCCTGCCCCATGAACAGAAGCTTCTTGCCCGGATGCGCCCACATGAAGCCGTAATAGGCCCGCAGGTTGGCGAACTTCTCCCAGCCGTTGCCCGGCATCTTGGCCAGCATGCTGCCCTTGCCGTGCACCACCTCGTCGTGGGAGATCGGCAGGATGTAGTTTTCCGACCAGGCATAGACCAGGCCGAAGGTCATCTGGTGATGGTGGTATTTCCGGTAGATCGGGTCCTTCTGCATGTAGCTGAGGGTGTCGTTCATCCAGCCCATGTTCCACTTGAAGCCGAACCCCAGGCCGCCCCAGTTCGCCGGCCGTGACACGCCGGGAAAGGCCGTCGATTCCTCGGCCACCGTCATGATGCCGGGGCATTCCCCGTAGGCGGTGATGTTCATGCTGCGCAGGACGTCGATCGCCTCGTAATTCTCGCGACCACCGTCCTTGTTCGGGATCCACTCGCCGTGCTTGCGCGAATAGTCGCGGTAGAGCATCGAGGCCACGGCATCGACCCGCAACCCGTCGACGTGGTACTCCTCCAGCCAGTACAAGGCGTTGGAGACAAGGTAGTTCTTCACCTCGACCCGGCCGTAGTTGTAGATCAGCGTGTTCCAGTCCTGGTGGAACCCCTCGCGCGGGTCCTGGTGTTCGTAAAGCGCGGTGCCGTCGAAGCGGCCAAGGCCATGCGCATCGGTCGGGAAATGCCCGGGCACCCAGTCGAGAATGACCCCCAGCCCCTTGCGATGCGCCGCATCGACGAAGGCGCGGAACTCGGACGGCGTGCCATGCCGGATCGTCGGAGCGAACAGGCCCACCGGCTGATAGCCCCAGGACCCGTCGAAGGGGTATTCACTGACCGGCAGGCATTCGATATGGGTGAAACCCATGTCGGCCGCGTACTCCACCAGCTGCTCGGCCAGTTCGAGGTAGCTCAGCATCCGGTCGCCGGGCGCGCGGCGCCAGGATCCCAGATGCACCTCGTAAATGATGATCGGCGCATCGATGGTGTGCCGTGCCGCGCGGGTTTCCATCCAGGAACCGTCATGCCAGTCGCCACGAATTGTCCTGACGACAGAGGCATTTGCCGGCGGATGTTCAGACCCGAATCCCACCGGATCGGCCTTCAGCGGCATCACCGCGCCGCCCGGCCCCTTGATCTCGTACTTGTAGGCGGTGCCCTCGGTCAGGCCGGGCATGAAGATTTCCCAGACCCCGGTCCCGCCGCGCCGCCGCATCGGGTTCCGGCGTCCGTCCCAGACGTTGAAGTCGCCCACGACCGAGACCCGTTCCGCATTCGGCGCCCAGACCGCGAAATGCACGCCTTCCACGCCCTCGTGCGTCATCACATGCGCGCCGAGCGCCTGCCAGAGCCGCCGGTGACTCCCTTCGCCCAGAAGGTATTCGTCCATTTCGCCCAGCACCGGGCCAAAGCGATAGGCGTCCTCGAATTCCCATGTGTTGCCATGGCCTTCCGCGCGGAACCTGTAGTTGGTCTTCCGCGCCATCTGATGCGTGAACAGCCCCGGCAGTCCCGGATAGGGCACCGCCTCGACCTCGGTCTTACCGGACAGAACCCACAGCCGCTCCGCCCCCGGCACGAAGGCTCGGACCTCCCAGCCCTTCGCCACCTTGTGCGGCCCGAGAACCCCGAAGGGATCGCCATGCCAGCCCCCGGCAATGGCCTCGGCCGCGCCTCTGTCGAGTGTCGTCTCAGCCATGCTCTCCTCCCCGAAAGCCTGCCGGAGCGCCTAAAGCGCCGATGTCGTCTGCCAGATCTCTGCCATGTAGCTGCGGATCGTCCGGTCAGAGGAGAAGAACCCGCTCCGCGCCGTGTTCAGCGCCGCCATCCGCCACCAACGGTCCGGATCCAGATAGGCCCTGTCCACCTCACCCTGGGCCGCGTGATAGGCCGCGAAATCCGAGGCCACGAGGAAGTAGTCCGAATGCCACATGCCATGGACCAGGCCGTGATAGCGCCCCGGTTCGTCGGGCGAGAAACGGCCCTCGGCGATCATCTGGAGGACATCCATCAGGGGCTGGCTGGCCTCGATCGCCTTCTTCGCATGCTCGGGGTCTTCGCGCCGCTTCTGGACCTCCTCGGCCGTCAGCCCGAAGAGGAAGAAGTTCTCGGCCCCCACTTCCTGCAGGATTTCCACGTTCGCCCCGTCCAGCGTGCCGATGGTCGGGGCGCCGTTCATCATGAACTTCATGTTGCCGGTGCCCGAGGCCTCTTTTCCGGCGGTCGAGATCTGCTCGGACAGGTCGGCAGCCGGGATCACCCGTTCGGCCATCGTCACGTTGTAGTTCGGCGGATAGACGATCTTCAGCAGATCGCCGGTCACCGGGTCGTTGTTAACAACCTCGGCCACGTCATTGATAAGGCGGATTATTTCCTTTGCCACCACATAGCCGGGCGCGGCCTTGCCGCCGAAGATCTTCACCCGCGGCACCCAAGGTCCCTTCGGGTCCGAGCGTAGCCGGTGCCAGTGCGCGATTGTCTCCAGAATGTTCAGAAGCTGACGCTTGTATTCGTGGATGCGCTTGACCTGCACGTCGAAGAGCGCGTCGGGCGAGACCTGGACCCCCATCTCGCGGCCGATCCAGTTCGACAGCGCCACCTTGTTCTGGCGCTTGGCAGCGGCGAACCGGTCGCGGAAGCCCTTGTCGGCGACATGCGGCTCCAGTTCGCGCAGGCGGTCGAGGTCTGCCTCCCAGCCCGCGCCGATCGTCTCGGTAATCAGCGCCGACAGGGGCCGGTTCGCCATCCGCAGCCAACGGCGCGGGGTGACGCCGTTCGTCTGGTTGATGATCCGACCCGGATGCAGTCCGTTCAGTTCCGGGAACAGGGTCTTCTTCACCAGCTCGGCGTGCAGCGCCGAGACGCCGTTGACCTTATGGCTCATGATGAAGGCAAGCTCGCCCATCCGCACTTCCTGGTGCTTGACGATGCCCACATAATGCGGACGGTTCGGATAGGCGCGGCGGTGCCAGCTGTCGATCCGCTCCACGATCTGCATGTGGCGCGGCAGGACGGTGCCGAACGTGTAGGTCGCCCAGCGTTCCAGTGCCTCGGGCAAGAGCGTGTGGTTGGTGTAGCCGAGGCAGGCCCGCGCGATGGTCAGCGCCTCGTCGAAGGGCAGCCCGTGGTCGTCCGACAGAAGCCGGATCAGCTCCGGCCCGGCGATGGCCGGATGCGTGTCGTTCATCTGGATCGCCACATGCCGCGGCAAGGCGCGCAGGTCGGAATGGTTGGCGAGATAGCGGCGCAGGATGTCCTGCAACGCGGCAGAGGTCAGGAAGAATTCCTGCTTCAGCCGCAACTCCTTGCCCTGGTAGGTGGTGTCGTCGGGGTAAAGCACCCGGGACAGGGTCCGCGCCAGCGTCTCGGGTTCGGCCGCCGCCGTGTAATCGCCCCGGTTGAAGCGTTCGAGGTCGAAGTTCGTCGTCCCCTTCGCCCCCCAGAGCCGCAGCGTGTTGGCCCACTTGCCCTGCCAGCCGATGACCGGAGTATCGAAGGCCTCGGCCGTCACGGTTTCCTGCGGATACCAGATCTCGCGGCCGTCGCGGCTTTCGACATGGCCCTTGAAGCCCACGGTGTAACTGCTTTCCGGCCGGGCGAATTCCCAAGGGTGCGCCTGCGCGAGCCAGTTCTCCGGCGTCTCGATCTGGCGGCCGTGGTCGAAATGCTGGCGGAACAGGCCGTGTTCATAGCGGATGCCGTAGCCATAGGCCGGGCAGCCCAGCGTCGCCATCGACTCCATGAAACAGGCCGCGAGCCGCCCGAGCCCCCCGTTCCCCAGCGCCGCGTCGGGCTCGTCGTCGATCACCGCACGCAGGTCCACGCCCACCGCCGCCATCGCCTCGTTCGCCGCATCGTAAAGGCCAAGGTTGATCGTCGCGTCCTCGAGGAGGCGCCCGATCAGGAATTCCATCGACAGGTAGTAGACGCGCTTGCGGTCCTCGGCCCAGGTGCGGCGGGTCGAGGCGAACCAGGGTTCGACAATCCGGTCGCGGATCGCGTGGCTCAGCGCCATGCGCCAGTCATGCACGCTGGCATGCGGGGCATCCTTGCCCACCGTGAAGGTCAGGTGGCGCAGGATGTCGGCCTGCAAGAGGTTCGGGGTCACGCTCAGGTCGGTCACGGGTCTATCCAGCAAGGTCTACTCCCTGGGAAGCCTAAGCGCCGCGGGACGGCGGTCAAGCGGGCATTCGGGGACGGCGGGTCGAAACGCGCTGTTACCGCAAACATTAAGCCCATTTAAGTGATTTAAAGCGGTTTGGAAACCTGATTCGGCGAATTTCGCGGCAGATCGGCAGGGATGTCGCAGCTTCGATTCTGGCCCTTGACGCGACGGGCCGGCTGCGCACCTATGCAAGGCAGAGAGGACCTGTCCATGACCACATTTTCCGTTCCCGACATGAGCTGCGGCCACTGCAAAGCTGCCATCGAGACCGCCCTGGCCGCAGTCCCGCAGGCGGGCGAGGTCAAGGTCGATCTTGCCACCCGCACGGTCGATGTCTCCGGCCCGGCGCCAACCGCCGAGCTGCTCAGGGCACTGGAGGCGGCGGGCTATCCGGCGACCGTCGTCTAGAGGCTCGGCCCCGGCTCGATCCGGCTGCCGTCCGCGAACCGCGACAGGCGGAAGCGATTCAGGTCATGGCCCACGGGCCGCCCCGTCACCAGGTCCGCCACAACGCGCCCCATGCCCGGCCCGATGCCGAAGCCGTGCCCGCTCATCCCCGTGGCGATGGTCAGGCCCGGGATCGGCGCGTGGTCCACAACGGGCACCACGTCTGGCAGGCTGTCGATCATTCCCGCCCAGGCCGCCTTCAGCTTTGGTCGGCCCAGCGAGGGGAAGGCCCTCGCGAAACTGTCCTGCACCTCGGCCAAGGTGCCCATGTTCGGCGCGGGGTTCAGGATGCGCTGGCGTTCGAAGGGGCTTACCCGGTCCATCGCCCAGCGTCGCGGCGTGCCCCAGGCGTCGGGGAAGCCCTTCGGGGCGGCAAGCCGGAAATTCGTGGACCGGAAATCCTTTTTCAGCACAGGCAGATAGACGCCGAAGCTGCGGAAGGCGTCCCTGCCGATGAAGAAGTCGTGCCGCGCACCAGGCGCGATCGAATAGCCCCCGTCCGCCCGGCGCCGGAAGGCAAAGTCGTCGTCCGCCGCATTGCCCGGGAAAATCTCCGGCATCGGTTCGGTCGCCGCGACCGAGGCCAGCACCGACAGCTGCGGAATCGCGATCCCATGCTGCCCGAGGAACAGCCGCGACCAGGCCCCGGCGGCCACGACGACATGGTCGCAGGCTATGCGGCCCGCTTCCGTCACCACGCCCGCCACGCGGCCGGCCGCCAGCTCCAGCCCCCTGACCGCGCAGGCCTCGCGGATGACGACGCCCTTCTCCTCGGCCACCGCCGCCAGCGCCGGGACCGCGACCCAGGGCTCGGCCCGCGCGTCCGAGGCCGTCCACAGCGCGCCCTTCCACGGCGCGACCGCCCCCTTCAGCATCGCCATCGTCTCGGCGGCGGTCAGAAGGCGCGTGTCCAGCTGATGCGCGCGGGAATGTTCGGTCCAGGCTTCGAAGCCCGCGATCTCGCGTTCCGTCTTCGCGAGATACAGGACACCGGTCTGGCGGAACCCGAGGCCGTCGCCCATCTCGGCCGCAAGCCGTTTCCAGATCGACAGGCTTTCCACCATGATCGGCAACTCGCCCGGGTCCCTGCCCTGCTGGCGCACCCAGCCCCAGTTGCGGCCCGATTGCTCGCCCGCGATCCGGCCCTTTTCGCAGACCACGACCGACAGGCCCCGTTCGGCGAGGAACCAGGCTGTCATCACCCCGATGACGCCGCCCCCCACCACGACCACATCCGCCCGCGCGGGCAAGGGCGCGTTGAACCGGACCGGCGAGGCTTCGGAGATCGGAAAGCTCATGCGCAGCGCTCCAGAAGCCGTTCCATGAACCGCTGGCCGGCCTCGAACTCGCTGACCTCGAGGTATTCGTCGGCCTGATGCGCCTGGGCGATGTCGCCGGGCCCGGCCACCACCGCCGAATAGCCCGCATCCTGGAACTGCCCGGCCTCGGTGCCATAGGACACGACGCCCGTCGCATTGTCTCCGGTCAGCGCGCGGGCCAGAGCCTCCGCCGCCCCGTCCACTTCGGGCCGCAGGGGCGAGACGTCGAAGAACTTGGACAGATGCACCCCCGCCTCGGGCCGCCTGGCCTTCAGCGCCCGGTCCAGTTCCATCGCAGCGTCACGGAACGCGCTGGCGTGGGCCTCGATGTCGTCATCCGGCACGCAGCGCATTTCTACGGCAAAGCGGCAGTCTGCCGCCGTGATGTTGTCCGCCGTGCCGCCCTGGATGCGCCCGACATGCAGCGTGGTGAAGGGAGGATGGAACCGCGCGGCGACCGGCCCCGGGGTCCGGGCCTGGATCGCGTCATTGCGGTCGTTCACCCACTGGATCAGCCGCGCGCCCTCCATGATCGCGGACACCCCCTCGGGCAGAAGCGAGGAATGCACCTCATACCCCTTCACATGCACCGCGTAGCCCGTGCCGCCCTTGTGCCCGGTGATGACCTTCATCCGCGAGGGTTCGCCGATCAGCGCGATCTCGCCCTTCGGCACCACGGCCTGCATCGTCTCGATCATCGGCGGGGCGCCGGTGCAGCCCACCTCCTCGTCATAGGACAGCGCCAGTTGCAGGGGACGTGCAAGACCCCGCGCCTGCGCCTCGACCACCGCCCAGACCGCCAGCGCGACGAAGCCCTTCATGTCGCAGGTCCCGCGCCCGTAGAGCCGCCCGTCGCGTTCCACGACCGTCCAGGGGTCCGAGGTCCACACCTGACCGTCAACCGGCACCACGTCGGAATGGCCCGACAGCACCACCGCCCCCTCGACCCAGGGCCCGGCATGCGCGACCAGCGCCGCCTTCTGCCGGTCCTCGTTCCAGTGGCGGAAGCATTTCACCCCCTGCCCGGTCAGGTAGCCCTCAAGCCAGTCGACCAGCGCAAGGTTTGATTCGCGACTGACGGTCGGAAAGCTGACCAGCCGATCCAGAATCTGACGCGGCGTCAGCGGTGTCATCGTGTTTTCCCTTGCTGGGTCTAGATGTGGTAGCCAACCTGTCGTCCGGTCCGAAACATGTCAATATCTGGCAAAGTGACGCAAGGTTCGGTCATTCTGCCCAATGAACGGTCTGGAATCGCGCGTCAAATCGGGATTGATAGAAGTCCGAGAATCGGAAAGACTTGACGGGAAGTCAGCAACCACAAGCTGCATGGCTGTAAAATCAGCCAATAATAACAAGACTTAAGAACGTCGCGGGGAGTATTGAATGGCCGATGGGGCCGCGTCTGTCCTTGAGGTCAAGGATCTCAAGACCGTTTTCCGCACCCGCGGTGGCGAAATTCACGCCGTGAACGATGTCAGCTTCCACCTGCGTCGGGGCGAACTGCTGGGCGTCGTGGGTGAAAGCGGCTCGGGCAAGTCGGTGACGATGATGTCGCTTCTGCGCCTTCTGCCAATGCCTCCGGCCGAGATCCGTGGCGGTCAGGCGATTCTGAACGGGCGCGACCTCCTGTCGATGAGCGACGACGAGTTGCGCACGGTTCGGGGGGCCAAGGTCGGCTTCGTGTTCCAGGACCCGATGACCAGCCTCAATCCGGTCTTCACGCTGGGCAACCAGATCATGGAGCCGCTGATCAAGCACATGAAGATGACGAAGCCCCAGGCCGAGGCGCGGGCCGTCGAGCTTCTGGAACTGGTCGGCATCCCGGATGCGCGCAACCGGCTGTACCAGTATCCGCACCAGTTTTCCGGCGGCATGCGCCAGCGGGTGATGATCGCCATCGCGCTGGCCTGCGACCCCGACGTGCTGATCGCCGACGAACCAACCACGGCGCTGGACGTGACGATCCAGGCGCAGATCCTCGAACTGGTGCGCGAACTGAGGCGGAAGCTGGGGATGGCGATCGTCTGGATCACGCATGACCTTGGGGTCATTGCCGGAATCGCAGACCGGGTCATGGTGATGTATGGCGGCCAGATCGTCGAGCAGGCCCCCGTGCGCGAACTGTTCGCAAACCCGCAGCACCCCTACACCCGGGCCCTGTTGCAGACCATTCCCCGCATTACGGGGGACCGCGAGGCGCGGCTGAAGGTGATCGAGGGCCAGCCGCCGATCCTGACCGCGCCGCTGACGGCCTGCCCGTTCCGTGCCCGCTGCGAGTTCCGGCACGACGCCTGCGACGCGATGAACCCGTCGCGTCGGGCCGTGGACGGGCTTCCGATCGGACGGGGCCACGATGTTGCCTGCCACTGGCATGCGCCCGCAGGACGGGAGGCAGCCGATGCTTGATGCAGGACCGGCGCCCCTGGTTCAGGTCCGCGACCTGAAGATGCATTTCCCGATCTACGCCGGGATCTTCCGCAGGCATGTCGGGGACGTGAAGGCGGTCGATGGCGTGTCCTTCCAGATCCTTCCGGGTCAGACGCTCGGGCTGGTCGGCGAATCCGGCTGCGGCAAGTCGACCGTCGGTCGGGCCATGCTGCGGCTTTATGAACCGACTGCCGGCCAGGTCATCATCGATGGCGACGATGTCGCCCGCCTGCCACCCGAAGCCCTGCGGAAGAAGCGACCGACCATGCAGATGGTCTTCCAGGATCCGCAGGCCAGCCTCAATCCCCGCATGACCCTGGCCGAGATCGTCTCGGAACCCCTGGATGAACACACCGACTGGTCGCGGGCGCAGAAGCTGGAGCGGGTTTACGAGCTGATGGATCAGGTCGGCCTGAACCGCCGCTTCGTGAACCGCTTCCCGCACGAGTTTTCCGGCGGGCAGCGCCAGCGGATCGGGATCGCCCGCGCGCTGGCGCTGAAGCCGAAATTCATCGTCTGCGACGAACCCATCGCGGCACTGGATGTCTCGATCCAGGCCCAGGTGGTGAACCTGCTGGAGGATCTGCAGGAAAAACTGGGGCTGACCTATCTGTTCATCAGCCACGACCTGTCGATGGTCCGCCACCTCGCGCAGCGGGTCGCAGTGATGTATCTGGGCCGGATCGCAGAGTTGTCTCCCTCGAAAGATCTCTACGCCCGCCCCCTGCATCCCTATGCCGAGGCGCTTCTGTCTGCCGTGAACGAGCCGGACCCCGAGCTTGCCGCCCGCCGAAAGCGCATCATCCTGAAGGGCGACGTGCCCTCGCCGGCGAACCCGCCGAAGGGCTGCAACTTCTGCACCCGCTGCCCGAAGGTCATGGACATCTGCAAGACCGTGAAGCCCGACCTTGTCGAAGTCGAGCCGGGGCGCATGGTCGCCTGTCATCTCTATACACCCGCCGCCGGATCAACCGGCGCGCCCGAGGCAAACGAGCGTAACCAACAAGGAGAGACGCGATGAAACTGAGAGCCGCCCTTATGGGCGCCGTTGCCGTGCTGGGCATTGCCCCCGCGGCCTTTGCCGAACGCGGCACCGACGGCGAGGTGAAACTCACCTTCCCGCAGGCCGTGTCGATCATGAACCCCTACCTGTCGGGCGGGACCAAGGACATCTATGCGTCCTCAATGGTGCTGGAGCCGCTGGCCGGTCTGGACCCCAACGGCGTGCTGATCCCGAAACTGGTCACCGAAATCCCGACGCTGGAAAACGGCGGCATTTCCGAGGACCGCACCTCGATCACCTGGAAGCTCCTGCCCGATCTGAAATGGTCGGATGGCACCCCGGTGACGGCAGATGACGCCGTTTTCACCTGGCAATACTGCACCCATCCGGAAGGCGGTTGCAGCCAGGCCACGAAATACGAGGGTGTCGCTTCGGTGGAGGCCGTCGATCCCCAGACCATCAAGGTCACCTTCAACGGCCCGAAGGCGAACCCCTATACCGCCTTCGTCAGCGCGCTGTCGCCCGTCTTGCAGAAGGCGCAGTTCGAGGCCTGCCTCGGCGCTGCTGCCCCCACCTGCACCGACGCCAACAACATGCCGATCGGCACCGGGCCGTTCAAGGTCACCGGCTTCACGGTGAACGACACGGTGACCTTGGCCGCGAACGAGAACTACCGTGATCCGGCCAAGCCGGCCTTCGCGACCGCCGTCATCAAGGGCGGCGGCGATGCGGAAGGCTCGGCCCGCGCCGTGATGGAGACGGGCGAGTTCGACTATGCATGGAACACCCAGATCCCACCGGACACCCAGGCCTCGATGCTGGCCGCCGGCAAGGGCCAGTTCGTCGTCGCCTTCGGCACGCTGGTCGAGCGGCTGGAAACGAACACCACCGACCCCGACCCGGCCCTGCCGGAAGGCGAGCGTTCCACCGCCAAGCATCCGCACCCGATCCTGTCGGACATCAAGGTGCGCACGGCGCTGTCCAAGGCCATCGACCGCTCGATCCTGGTCGAAGTCGGCTATGGCGCCGGCGGCAAGCCGACCTGCAACGTGATCCCCGGGCCGGAAGGCTGGGCCTCGGACAACGAGGGCTGCATCGCGCAGGACATGGAAGGTGCCAAGGCTCTCTTGGACGAAGCCGGCTGGAAGGACAGCGACGGCGACGGCGTGCGGGACAAGGACGGCAAGAAGCTGAAGCTTCTGTACCAGACCACCGTCAACCCGATCCGCCAGGACTTCCAGGCGCTGATAAAGGACTGGTGGACGGAACTGGGGGTCGAGGTGGAACTGAAGGCCATCGACCCGGGCGTGTTCTTCGGCGGCGATCCGGGCTCGCCGGACACCTTCCAGAAGTTCTACGCAGACATCGAGATGTATGCCAACAACTCGGAAAGCCCGGACCCGGAAAGCTATCTGGGCCAGTACCAGTGCAAGAACGCGCCGACCCCGGAAACCCAGTGGCAGGGTGAGAACATCAACCGCTTCTGCAACCCGGAATACGACGCGCTTTACGCGACCATGGCGACCACGACCGACATCGCGGCCCGTCAGGAGATTGCCAAGAAGCTGAACGACATGGTGACGAAGGACTCCATGATCGTGATCCCGCTGGTCCACCGCGGCACCCTGTCGGCCCATTCCAACACCCTGGGCGGCGTTCAGATCAACGCCTGGGACTCGGAGATGTGGAACGTCGCGGACTGGTTCCGCGTCAAGTGACTTGACCCGGGTGGGGCCGGAGCAATCCGGCCCCGCATCTTCCTTC
Organism: Tabrizicola flagellatus; assembly: GCF_046295235.1. GTDB lineage: Bacteria > Pseudomonadota > Alphaproteobacteria > Rhodobacterales > Rhodobacteraceae > Tabrizicola > Tabrizicola flagellata_A. The sequence goes on along the minus strand of NZ_JBKBLV010000009.1, from coordinate 41,010 downwards.
CTTCCCGTCATGCGAGAGCTGCATGCTCACCTTCACGCTTCGCAGGCTGCTGTTGGCCATTCCGACCCTGCTGGTCATCAGCCTGGTGATCTTCCTGCTGGTCGATCTGGCCCCGGGCTCGCCCATGGCCGAGATCCCGCTGACCGTACCGCCGGATGTGCGGCAGAAGATGATCGAGGCGCTGGGGGCCGATCAGCCGGTCTTCGTGCGCTATTTCCTGTGGCTGCGGCAGTTCTTCTGGGTCGAGCCCGCCAGCCTGATCGACGGCTGGTTCGGCACGACGCTTGCGGAAGGTGAACAGCGCATCCTGTCCTGGCAGTCGCGCAGCCCCGTCTTCACCATCATCGGCCAGCGCCTGCCCCAGACACTGACCGTGATCGGCACCGCCTATCTGGTCGGCATTCTGATTGCCGTGCCGATCGGTATCTATTCGGCCTACCGGCAGTATTCCTGGTTCGACCAGGCCGGTACCCTGTTCGCGATGATCGGTTTCTCGGTGCCAACCTTCTTTTCCGGCACACTGCTCATCATCGTCTTCGCCGTCTGGCTGGGCTGGTTCCCGACCAAGTACGACACCCAGCTGGTCGTCAACGACTGGGCGAGTTTCGTCAAGCAGATCAAGCAGATGGCCATGCCGGTCATGACCCTGGGCCTGGCCAACGCCGCCGCGATCAGCCGCTACATGCGGTCCTCGATGCTGGACAACATGGGGATGGACTATGTCCGCACAGCTCGTGCCAAGGGCATGTCCGAACGCACCGTCGTGCTGAAGCATGTCCTGCGCAACTCGCTGATCCCGGTGGTGACGGTGATCGCGCTCGGGATCCCGGCGATCTTCGGCGGGGCGATCATCACCGAAAACCTGTTCGGCGTGAACGGCATCGGTGCGGCCCTGATCGGCGCGATCCACGCCAACGACCTGCCGATGGTGCAGACGCTCGCCTTCATCTTCGCGGTCCTGATCGTGCTCTTCAACCTGATCGCCGACATCCTCTACGGCCTCCTCGATCCGCGGATCCGCTATGACTGACGCCAGCGCCACCCAGCCGAAACCGTCGAGCCAGCTGCGCGACATCTGGAACCAGTTCCGCACGCACAAGGGCGCCCTGTTCGGTCTGATCACCCTGGGACTCCTCATCCTCGCCGTGCTTATCGGACCATACCTCTGGGTGCCAGAGAAGCTGACGGTGGCCGAGGCGATCAAGCTGAAGAACCAGGGGCCGTCCCTGCGCTTTCCGCTCGGCACCGACCAGCTGGGACGCGACATGCTGTCCCGGATGCTGCTGGCGGGTCGGGTCTCGCTGGCGGTGGGCCTGGTCGCCATGGTCATCGCCATCGTTTTCGGCACATTCATTGGCATCCTTGCCGGCTATTTCCGCCGCCTCGACGGGCCGTTGATGCGGCTGACCGACATGTTCCTTGCTTTGCCGCTGATCCCGCTCTTGCTGGTCATGGTGATGCTGTTCCGCGACCGCATCGCCGGGATGATCGGCCCCGAGCTTGGCGCCTTCACCCTGATCGTGTTCGCCATCGGCATCACGTCCTGGATGGCCACGGCGCGCATCGTGCGCGGCGAGGTTCTGACGCTGAAGGAGCGCGAATATGTGCTCGCCGCCCGCTCGATCGGGGCGAAGCCGAACCGGATCATCCTACGGCACATCCTGCCGAACGTGGTCTCGCCGGTCATGGTCGCGGCGACGCTCGGCGTGGCCGAGGCGATCATAACGGAAAGCGTGCTCAGCTTCCTTGGCCTCGGCTTTCCGCCCGACTTCCCGACCTGGGGTCGCCTGTTGTTCGATGGCCTGCAATACATGCAGGTCTATCCCGAGCGCGTGGTCTGGCCCGGCCTGGCCATCTCGCTGACCGTCCTGTCGGTGAACTACATCGGTGACGGGCTGCGCGACGCGCTCGATCCCCGCATCCGCGGCCGGTGAGGATACGGCTCGTCGTCAACTTCGGTGCTCCTCGCATGGCGCGCGACGAGCAGCCGAAGGCGCAGGAGGAGCATCCGCCTAGTGCAGCACCTTGCGGATGCGCCGAACCATGAGCCAGACCGCCAGCACCACCACGGGCACCAGTCCCGCCAAGAGCGCCCCATGGCTGATGTGCAGGGCATGTGCTGCGGGTTCCAGCAGATAGGCCGCCAGGTTCACGGCATAGTAGCTGATCGCGACCGTCGACAGGCCCTCGACCGTGCGCTGCAGCCGCAATTGCAGGTCCGCGCGCTTGTCCATGCTTTCCAGAAGCTTCTGGTTCTGCGCTGACCGTTCGACATCCACCCGTGTCCGCAAGAGTTCTGCCGCCCGTTCCGCCCGCTCTGCCATCGCGGCCAGCCGGTTCTCCGACGACTTGACCGTTCGCATCGCTGGATCGAAGCGGCGCATCATGAACTCTGCGAAGGTCTGCCGCCCCTCGATGCGCTGTTCGCGCAGCACTTCGATCCTCTGGTTGACGATCGCCTCGTAGGCCGCTGTCGCCCCGAAGCGGAAGGAGAACTGCACCGCCAGGCTTTCCAGCTCTGCCGAAATGGTCAGAAGGTCGTGCAGCGCGGCTTCCGGCGCGGGTTCCGCGTTGTCCAGGCCGGAGACAAGCGCCGAGAGCCTGGGGTCAAGGGCATTCAGCCGCGCCGACAGATCCCGCGAGCGCATCAGCCCCAGCATCGACATCGCCCGATAGGTCTCGATCTCGCACAGGCGCTGCACGATCCGCCCCACGCGCCTCCGGCCGGTTCCGGGCGCGACGAAGACGGCAAACCGCATGTGTCCGGCCGGGTCGATCCGGAAATCTCCCGCAACCACGGCAGCGCCGTCAACGACGCGGCTTACCGCCAGGCTCTCGGGCACGAACCACTCGTCCACCCGCCTCAGCAGTTCTGCATCGTTGGCCGGCATCGGCTCCACCCGGATCAGAACTGATGTCAGGCGCTTTCCGGGCGCGTCGGCCAGCCAGTCTTCGGGCAGCACCTCCGCCTCGGCCGGATCGAAAGGCCGCGCCGACAGGCCCCGGCTGAAGGCCGTGTAGGTGACGAACTCGGTATGGCTTTCCCATTTCAGTTCTGCCCGGCCGATCGGCCCCTGGAAATGCGTGGCCCCCGGCTGGGGATGCGCCGAGCCGTTGCGGTCAAGAAGCGCAACAAGATGCGCACGGTCGCGGTCGCGATCGCGGTTCTGGGCCTGAACAGGCTCCTTGATCGCCACATAGACGGCCGTTGAGGGCACCTCCAGCGACGGGAAAGGCCGTGCGTGCAGCTCGTTGACCGTGGCATAGCGCAGCGGGTGGTCGGAAATCGGCATGATCAGTGATCCGGAACGGATTGTCTCGCCTTGCGCTTATCCAGATTTTTCGAGGATATCCATGGTTTTATCGGCATGCTGCCGCATACCGACAAAGGCGCAAGGTCTTGTCCGGCTTTCGGGCACAGCAGCATCGGAATGTCGCGATCCGGTGCGGGGTCCGCGCAGGGCCTCTGCCCCGGGAGCCGCAGGCTCAGGCGACGGCCGCAAGCCGACAGGGCATGAAATCCTCGACCATGGCGGTTTCGCCCTCGAAGGTGCAGAAGCTGTAGGAGGGCACCTCCTCCCAGCCGCCTTCTTCGGCTTCCAGCGGCTCGGACACCACGGCCCTGCCCTGCCGGCTGTCGGACCAGCGATGGTAGAGCGATGGGGCCGCAGCGTCCGTCGCATAGCGCACGGCATACAGCCTTTTTCCGTCCGACAGTGCCGCCGTCATCCGCAGATGCGGAGCCGCACCCTTCTCTCGGGCAAGCCGGATGAACCGCGCCGCCGCCCGTTCCAGCGCGCCCCGGGGGTCGTCATCCAGCCCCTCGGCCAGTGCCACGAGGAAAAGCGCCTCGCTGTCGGTGGCGCCCTTGCGGTGGGGATACAGTGCCTCGGGGATCATCATGTCGGCATCGCGACGGAAGCTGTCATAGCCTCCGACCTGACCATTGTGCATGAAGCTCCACCGGCCATGGGTGAACGGGTGGCAGTTGTTGCGGCTGGTGGCCGTTCCGGTGCTGGCCCGCACATGCGCAAGGAAGAGGTGCGACTGGACCTGTGCCGTCAGGCTTTTCAGGTTCGGGTCCGACCATGCCGGAAGCACATCGCGGAACAGCCCTGGCTCCGGCTTGGCGCCATACCAGGCAATGCCGAACCCATCAGCGTTGATCGCCGTGTGGCACTGAGTAGCACAGTGGCTTTGGTGGATCAGTGAGTGACCGGGGCGACTGATGATCTCCTCCAGGAAGATCGGCGCCCCGGTATAGGCGGCCCAGCGGCACATCAGAACGTGCCCTCACAGAACAGGAACATCAGCCCGACCTCGACGTTTTCGACAATCTAGCAGAAATCGTCCAGACCCGGGAAGATACCGCATTGAATTTGCGGAAAACCTTACTCGATCTCCTCGACAACCATCAGATCCCGGACGCTGGCGCCCTTCGCATGGGCGAGGGCAGCCTGATAGGCGGGGGAATTGTAGCACTCCACCGCCTTTTCCAGGCTCGGAAACCGGGCGACGACATTGCGGGCGCGGTCGTTGCCCTCCAGTTGCACATAGCGCCCGCCCCGGGCGAGAAAGACGCCGCCATGGGCCGCGATGGCAGGACCGGCTTCCCGGGCATAGCGGCCATAGGCTTCTGCATCCGTGACGTGAACGTGGGCGATCCACAGAGCGGTGGGCATGGTCATCCTCCGATTGCGGCTTCGGCCGCCTTGATCGCAGCCTGGGCCTGACCGATGTCGGCGCCGCCCGCCTGGGCCAGATCGGGACGGCCGCCCCCGCCCTTGCCGCCAAGGGCCTCGGCCGCGGCCTTCACAAGGGTGACGGCGGAAAGTCTTCCGGTCAGGTCCTGGGTCACGCCCGCGGCGACCGCCGGCTTGGCGCCCGTGTCTGCGATAAGCAGCACGGCACCCGAGCCGATCCTGGCCTTAACCTCGTCGATCAGCGCCGGAAGATCCTTGCCGGACACGCCCGACAGCACTTGAGCAACGAACTTCACGCCGTTGATTTCCTTGGCTTCCGGGCCGGCTGCCTTGCCCCCCATCGCCACCTCGCGGCGCAGTTGGGCAACCTCGTTCGCAAGCGCCTTGCGTTCCTCGAAGAGTGCGCGGATCCGGTCTGCGAGCTCGGCCGGCGGGGCCTTGATGATGGCAGCGATATCATTCAGCCGCGCATCCTGCTGGCGCAAGTGATCCAGCGCCGCCTGCCCCGTCAAGGCCTCGATCCGCCGCACGCCGGCCGAGGAGGCGCTTTCCGACAGGATCACCATCGAGCCGATGTCACCGGTGCGCTGCACATGCGTGCCCCCGCAAAGCTCAAGGCTGTAGGTCTTGCCGTCGCTGCCCTTGCCCGACCCCTCCAGCTTGCCCATCGAAACGACGCGGACTTCATCGCCGTACTTCTCGCCGAACAGGGCCTGCGCACCGATGGCGCGGGCATCATCGGGGGTCATGATCCGGGTCTCGACGGGCGAATTCTGACGGATGAAGGCGTTGACCTCGGCCTCGATGGCGGCCAGGTCCGAGGCCTGGATCGCCGTGGAATGGCTGAAGTCGAACCGAAGGCGGTCTGCGGCATTGAGCGATCCCCGCTGCGCGACATGGTCGCCCAAGGTCCGGCGCAAGGCCTCATGAAGCAGGTGCGTGGCAGAGTGGTTCGCGCGGATCGCAGCGCGGCGCGCATGCGCCACCTCCAGCTTTGCCGGCTGTCCCTTGATGATCGTGCCTTCCGTCACTGTCGCAATGTGGATGAAGATGCCGGCGGCCTTCTTCACATCGGTCACTTCTGCGGTACCGGTCTGGGTACGGATCAGACCTGCATCGCCCACCTGTCCACCGCTTTCAGCGTAAAATGGCGTCTGGTTGGCCACGATCTGCACTGTCTCGCCCATGGCTGCCTGACCGACGACCGCCCCGTCCCGCACCAGCGCGGTGATCACGCCCTCGGCGGTTTCGGTCTCATATCCCAGGAACTCGGTGACGCCGTGCTCTTCCGCCAGGTCAAACCAGATCTTTGCATCGCCCGAAGCCCCGGTTCCCGACCAGGCGGCTCGGGCTTTCGCCTTCTGTTCGGCCATTGCCGCGTCAAAGCCCTGGACATCGACCTCCCGTCCCTTCTCGCGCAGGGCATCCTGCGTCAGGTCCAGCGGGAAGCCATAGGTGTCGTACAGCCTGAAGGCCGCCGCACCCGGAAGCGCCGCGCCTTCGGGAAGGCCGGAAAGTTCGTCGTCCAAGAGCCGCAACCCGCGGTCGAGGGTCTGCTTGAACTTGGTTTCTTCGGTGCGCAGCGTCTCTTCGATCAGCGATTGCGCCCGCGACAGTTCGGGATAGGCGCCGCCCATCTGCCGCACCAGCGCCGGGACGAGGCGGTGCATCACCGGATCTTGCGCGCCAAGCATGTGCGCATGGCGCATGGCGCGACGCATGATGCGGCGCAGGACATAGCCACGGCCCTCGTTCGAGGGCATGACGCCGTCGGCGATCAGGAAGGACGTTGACCGCAGGTGGTCGGCGATGACCCGATGGTGGATCTTCCCTGGCCCGTCAGGGTCCTGGCTGGTGACATTCGCGCTGGCTTCGATCAGCGAGCGCATCAGGTCGGTGTCGTAGTTGTCGTGCTTGCCTTGCAGAAGCGCCCCGATCCGCTCCAGCCCCATGCCGGTGTCGATCGACTGCATCTCCAGAGGCACCAGACGCCCATCGGCGAACTGTTCGTTCTGCATGAAGACGTTGTTCCAGATTTCGATGAACCGGTCGCCGTCCTCCTCGGCGCTGCCCGGAGGACCGCCCCAGATGTGCGGCCCGTGGTCGTAGAAGATTTCCGTGCAGGGACCGCAGGGGCCAGTCGGACCCATGCGCCAGAAGTTGTCGTCCGAGGCGATGCGGATGATGCGGTCGTCCGAAAGACCCGAGATCTTCTTCCAATACTCCGCCGCCTCGTCGTCGGTGTGATAGACCGTGACCAGAAGCTTGTCCTTCGGCAGGCCGAAGTCCTTGGTCAAGAGCTCCCAGGCATAGGCGATGGCCTGTTCCTTGAAATAATCGCCGAAGCTGAAATTCCCCAGCATTTCAAAGAAGGTATGATGCCGCGCCGTATAGCCGACATTGTCTAGGTCGTTGTGCTTGCCCCCTGCCCGCACGCATTTCTGCGCCGTTGTCGCGCGCTTGTAGTCCCGCGTCTCGACTCCGGTGAAGAGGTTCTTGAACTGCACCATGCCCGAGTTGGTGAACATCAGCGTCGGGTCGTTCCGCGGCACCAGGGGCGAGCTTTCCACCACCCGGTGATCGTTGCGGCGGAAGAAGTCGAGGAAGGTCGAGCGGATGTCGTTCAACGAGGCCATGTCGGGACGGTCCTTGCGGCGGAAACGTATGGTCGGCCCCCCATGTAGCCCCCCGCAAGGGGCCTGTCCACAGCCGGGCCGCCGCCTTGGGAAAAAAGGACGCTCAGCGCAGGACTTCGACGACGTCGCCGTTGCGGATCACGCCGTCCCGTTCGACCGAGCAGAGGACGCCACGCAGCCGCAGCTCCGGGTGGGCGCGGACCCAAGTGAAGGCCGCCTCGCCGTGCCGCACCTTCCACTTGGCACAGGCGTCGTTCCAGACCTTGGACACGCGCAGAACCGCCGTACCCACCGCCAGCAGGGTGCCGGCGGGCAGGTTGGCTTCCGACATGTCCAGATCGCACACGAACGTGTCACCGGGATGGACAACGTTCTCGCGGTCACGCCAGACCAGGTCCAGCACCCGACGGGGCAGGATCGAGACCTGGATGCCCGGATGGCCGCTCCCGTCGGGTAGCTTGAGCCAGGGCGTTCTGCCCCAGCGCTCGCCGGGGATGCCCTGCGCCCTGGTCACCATGATCTCATCAACGAAACGACGCTGGCCGAAATCGGGACGCAGGCACAAAAGTTCGACCGCGCTGCCGCTTTTGGGTGCAGACAGCACCCCCGGCAGCGCGGCCATCAGCTCGTCAATGGTGACGTGATCGCTCACTCGTCCAGCACTTCGGCGGACTCGTCGCCGGCCATGGTGAAATCGAGCCCGTTGGCCGCGCGGATCTTGTCCTCGATCTCCAGCGCGACCGAGGGGTTCTGCTTCAGGAAGGCCTTGGCATTCTCGCGGCCCTGGCCGATGCGTTCGTCCTTGAAGGAATACCAGGCGCCCGACTTTTCCACGACCCCGGCCTTTACGCCGATGTCGATCAGTTCGCCGGTCTTCGAGATGCCCTCGCCATACATGATGTCGAACTCGACCTGCTTGAAGGGCGGGGCGACCTTGTTCTTCACCACCTTGACCCGGGTCGTATTGCCCACGACCTCTTCCCGATCCTTGATCGCGCCGATGCGGCGGATATCCAGCCGGACCGAGGCATAGAACTTCAGCGCGTTGCCGCCGGTGGTGGTTTCGGGGTTGCCGAACATCACGCCGATCTTCTGGCGGATCTGGTTGATGAAGATGACCATGCAATTCGACCGGCCGATCGAGGCCGTCAGCTTGCGCATCGCCTGGGACATCAGGCGGGCTTGGCTGCCCATCTGCATGTCGCCCATGTCCCCTTCGATTTCCGACTTGGGCACCAGAGCCGCGACAGAGTCGACGACGACCAGGCTGACCGCTCCCGAACGCACCAGAGTGTCCACGATCTCCAGCGCCTGTTCGCCGGTGTCGGGCTGCGAGATCAGAAGCTCATCGAGGTTGACGCCCAGCTTCTTGGCATATTGCGGGTCAAGCGCATGTTCCGCATCGACAAAGGCGCAGACGCCGCCCTTCTTCTGCTCTTCGGCCACGACATGCAGCGTCAGCGTCGTCTTGCCCGAGGATTCCGGCCCGTAGATCTCGATGATCCGGCCCTTGGGCAGGCCGCCGATCCCCAGCGCGATATCGAGGCCCAGAGAGCCGGTCGAGGTCGATTCGATCTCCATCGCCGGGCTGTCGGCGCCGAGCTTCATGATCGAGCCCTTGCCGAACTGCCGCTCGATCTGTGCCAGCGCCGATTCCAGCGCCTTCGACTTGTCCATATCCCGCTTGCCCCCGAGGTCGAGAAGGTTAGCCACCGCCATGTCGTTCTCCTTATTTCATAGCCGCATCGTGGCGGCAATCCTTGCCGGTGTTCCCCAAGTGTTCTTGTACTTATGAGACCAAACGGGGAACATTTCAACTCAAATCTCGTGATGGCAGTTTTCCCCGGCTTTGGTTAAGGGAGTGTTGATACGCGCTCGCCCCAAGCGGGCGTCGTTCGAGAAATCGAGTGAATGGGGCAATGATGCTGGTGTTCTGGGAACAGAGGCTCGCGTTTCTGGCCACGCCCAAGACTGGCTCGACCGCCATCGCGGCCGCCCTCGAATCGCTGGCCGCCGTGTCGATCCAGCGCCCGCCGTTGTTGAAGCACACGACGGTCCACCGCTACCGCCGGTTCATCGGGCCCTATCTCGAGGCGGCCTCGAAGGACAGCTTCACGCTGGTCGCACTGATGCGCGAACCGACCGACTGGCTGGGGTCGTGGTACCGGTTCCGCCAGCGCGACGAGGCGGATGCGGGAAAATCGACGCGCGGCATGAGCTTCGACGAATTCGTCCGCGCCTGGTGCAGCGACCCACGACCGGATTTCGCCGACGTGGGGAGCCAGGCAAAGTTCCTGCGGCCGCGTCAGGGCGTCGGGGTGGACCGACTGTTCAGGTATGAAGAGATCGACGGGTTCGTCCGGTTCCTGGAAGACCGGCTGGAATGCGAGATCACCCTGCCCCGCCTGAACGTCTCGCCAGCGGGGACGACCGAGTTGACCCCGGCAACGGCGGCGCTGCTGCGCGAGGTCGCGGCCGAGGATTTCGCGCTCTATGCCACGCTGACCGGCTAGGCATGCGCCCGCCGGTGCGCTGCATCGGGCATGACAGGCGGCGGGAAAGCGGCTAGGGTGGCAGCCAAGGGGCCTTGAGACCCCAAGAGGCATGAGAGGGCGGAACAGATGACCGACATGTGGATGACGCGGCGCGGGCTTGTGCTGGGCGCGGGGGCGCTTGCCGCGACGGGCGCACTTTCGGGGTGCAACAACGGGATCGGATCGAACGGGGCAAACCAGATCGAGGCGCGGGTTTCGGCGACCGAAAGCTTCCTGTTCTCCCAATATCCGGGGACGCGCGACCTGGCCAGTCGGGCGGCCGGCGTCCTTTACATGCCCCTGATGACCGAAGTCGGCGCCGGCTTCGGCGGGGCCTTCGGACGCGGTGCGCTGCGGATCCAGGGGGTTACGGTGGACTACTATTCCGCCGCCAAGGGGTCCTTCGGGCTGCAGATCGGGGCACAGCAGTATGCCCATGCCCTGTTCTTCATGACCCCCGAGGCGCTGGAGAAGTTCCGCCGCTCCTCGGGCTGGGCGGTGAGCGGGGACATCCGCTATGCCAGCCCCGAGGAGGGCGCCTCGATCGGGAAGGAATCGACCGAGCTGAACGACGTGATCGCGCTTGTCTTCGGCCAGCAGGGCCTGATCGCCGGGGCCTCGCTGGCCGGGGTCAAGTACACCCGGATCATCCCCTGAGCCCGTCCACGGTGGACATTTCCGGATTTCATCGCAGAAACAATATGTTGCGCGCGGACGTTAGGGTTTTGTCAACCCCGATCCCGCGCCTTCCCCGTCCTGTCGCCGGCGCGCCCGGTGCAGCTGTCGGATGCCTCCGGCGGGAGTATTTGGGAAAAGGGCAAGACACATGACCGTGCGAGCGGCTTGCGCGGGCGATCGGGCAGCGCGCGGCGGGCCTGGGTGCGGCCCGGTGGCTCGAACCTGGGCTCAGCGCAGGCGGCGGATCAGGCTGGAGGTGTCGTTGCGGCCGCCGCCCATCAGCTGCACGTCCTTGTAGAACTGGTCCACCAGCGCGGTGACGGGCAGGCGCGCGCCGATCTCGTCGGCCGTATCGAGGCAGATCGCCAGATCCTTGCGCATCCAGTCCACCGCGAAGCCGAAGTCGAACTCGCCCTTCAGCATGGTCTTGTGGCGGTTGACCATCTGCCAGGATCCCGCCGCGCCCTGCGAGATCACCTCGACCACTGCCTCGCCATCGAGACCCGCCTTCTCGCCGAAGGCCAGCGCCTCGGAGAGGCCCTGCATCAGCCCGGCAATGCAGATCTGGTTCATCATCTTGGCCAGCTGCCCTGCCCCGCTGTCGCCGATCCGCCGGCAGATTCGGGCGTAGGACGCCATCACCGGCTCGGCGCGGGCGTAATCCTCGGGTCGGCCGCCGCACATGATGGAGAGCTGCCCGTTCTCGGCCCCCGCCTGCCCGCCCGAGACCGGCGCATCGACGAAGGCGAGGCCGAGCGCAGCGGCCTTTGCCGCGAGCCTGCGAGTCACGGTGGCCGACACGGTGGTGTGATCGACGAAGATCGCCCCCCGTGCCATGCCGGAAAAGGCGCCATCGGGGCCGGTGCAGACCTGGACGAGATCATCATCGTTACCGACGCAGGCCATGACGAATTCGGCGCCCTCAGCGGCCTCGCGCGGGCTGGGGGCAGAGCGGCCGGGATGGCGGGCGACCCATGCCTCGGCCTTGGCGGACGAGCGGTTGTAGACCGTCACCTGATGCCCCTTCGCGGCCAGATGTCCCGCCATCGGGAAGCCCATCACCCCCAGGCCCAGAAATGACACTTTCGCCATCGGCTCCCCCTCATCATTGCCCTTGACCGGCGCTTGGACTAGGACCGATCTGCAGTCTTCCGTCAAGGACATGCCGTCATGAACAGGCCCAAATGCTGACCGCCTTCCGCTGGCTGATCCGGATCGCCACCGGCATGACCGTCCTGGGCGTGGTCGCGGTCCTTCTGGTCTACTATATCCTGTCGCGGTCCCTGATCGACTATGACGAGGACTTCACCCTGCGCGGCATTTCGGCGCCGGTCGAGATCGTGCGCAACAACGACAGCGTGCCGCATATCTTCGGCAAGACGGACGAGGATGTGTTCTTTGCCCTTGGCTTTGCCCATGCGCAGGACCGCCTGTGGCAGATGACCATGCTGCGGCGCACGGTGCAGGGGCGCCTGTCGGAACTGTTCGGCCCGGCCACGGTGCAGGTGGACGAGCTGATGCGACGCTATGACCTTTACGGTCTGGCCCTGCAATCCGTCGAAGCGCAGGACGAGCCGACCCGCCGCGCGCTTGAGGCCTATTCCGCCGGGGTCAATGCCTGGATCGGCGAGGTCAACGCTGGCGCGCGCGGCCGGGGGGCGCCGGAGTTCTTCCTGTTCGAGCCGGAAATCTCGGCCTGGGCGCCGGCGGATTCGATTGCGATCCTGAAGCTGATGGCGCTGCAACTGTCAGGTGCGCTGCAATCCGAGGTGCTGCGCGCGCGCGTCTCGCTGCTTCTGTCGCCGCAGCGGCTAGCCGACATCCTGCCCGACGATCCGGGACAGGGGGTCGCGGCGCTGCCCGATTATGCCAGCCTGGTGCCCGGGGTGGCGCCGCTGGTGGCACCGATGGACTTTGCCGGCGGGCCGTTCTCGCCCGTGGCGGATCCGGGAATGGCGGGCGCGTCGAACGCCTGGGCCGCGATGCCCGGACGCTCGGCGGCGGGGGGCAGCCTTCTGGCCAACGACCCGCACCTTGGACTGACCGCGCCGACGATCTGGTACCTCGCGCGGCTGGAGTTGCAGTCGGGCGGCGTGATCGGCGGCACGATCCCCGGCACGCCCCTGGTGCTGGTCGGACGATCGGATGCTCTGGGCTGGGGCCTGACAACGGCCTATGTCGATGACCAGGACGTGGTGATCGAGGAACTGAACCCGGACAATCCCGAGGAATACCGGACCCCGGACGGTTGGGCCCGGTTCGAAAGCCGCCAGTCGATCATCCGGGTCAAGAATGCCGATCCGGTGACGCTGACCCTGCGCTGGTCGCGCAACGGGCCGATCCTGCCGGGCGGGCATTACAACCTGGGCACGATCACGCCTGCGGGGCATGTGGCGGCGATCAGCTGGACCGCGCTCTCGGGGGCCGACACTTCGGTCAGCGGGGCGATGGCGCTGATGAAGGCCAGGTCGATCCCCGAGGCGCTGGAGGCGGGGCGGAAGGTGATCGCGCCGGCGCAGAACGTGATGCTGGCGGACGGGAGCGGCATCGCGATGCAGGTGATGGGGGCGATCCCGGCACGCGATGCGGCGCATCCGTCGAAAGGCAGGCTGCCGGCACTGGGGTCGGACCCGGCGGTGGGGTTCAAGGGCATCCTGCCCTACGAGGACAATCCGCGTTTCCGCGATCCGGCCTCGGGCCTTCTGGGCAACACCAACAACAAGACGGTGGATCGGCCCTTCCCGAACCATGTCAGCTTCGACTGGGGCGACACCCAGCGCATCCAGCGCTGGCTGGCGCTGATGAAGGCGCGCGAGGTGCACACGCGGGAAAGTTTCATCGAGGCACAGCTTGACACGGTGAACCCGACGGCGCGGGCGCTGTTGCCGCTGATCGGGGCGGATCTGTGGTTCACCGGCGAGGCCGCGCCGGACGGAACCCCGGAACGGCTGCGGCAGCGGGCGTTGATCCTTCTGGCGGAATGGAACGGCGAGATGAACGAGCATCTGCCCGAGCCGCTGATCGCCGAGGCCTGGCTGCGCGCCTTGCAGAAGCGGCTCATCCAGGACGAGCTGGGGGCGATGGCGGACAGTTTCACCCATATCTCGCCGGTCTTCATCGAGCGGGTCTATCGCAACGTGGGGGGCGCGAGCATCTGGTGCGACGTGATCCAGTCGGCGGCGGTGGAAAGCTGCACCGACATCGCGCGGATCGCGCTGGACGATGCGCTGGTCGAGTTGACCGAACGCTACGGGCCGAACCTGGAAAGCTGGCGCTGGGGGGATGCGCACCAGGCGGTGCACGACCATCCGGTTCTGGGCGAGGTGCCGATCCTGAAGTATTTCGTCAACATCCGGCAATCGACCAGCGGCGGGGACGACACGCTGATGCGCGGGGTCACGCGCGGCGAGGGGCCGGAGCCCTACCAGAACGTCCATGCCGCGGGCTATCGCGGGGTCTATGACTTCGCCGACCCGGACAGTTCGGTCTTCATCACCGCCACCGGCCAGTCGGGCCACCCGCTGAGCCGCCACTATGACGACCTGGGCGAGCTGTGGCGGCGGGGGGAATACATTCCGATGTCGCTCGACCCCGAACTGGCCCGCGCCGCTGCGGTGGGGGTCATGGTGCTGACCCCGGCGAACTGAGCGGCTCTCGCCGTTTCTGCACCTGCAGCGTGACCAAAGGCCGCGCTTGACCTTTGAGCATTGCGCAACATCATTGCGCATTCGCAGTCTCAAGGGACAGATCATGTCGTCAGCATTCGCCGATTGGGTCGGACGCCGCGAGGAGGCCGAGGATGTGGTGACCGCGCGGCAGGCGCGGCAGATGGCGGCCACGCTGGAAAGCCCCATGGCCGATCTTGCCGAGGGGGCGCCCCTGCCGCCGCTCTGGCACTGGATGGGCTGGCTGCCCGAGACGCCGATGGGCGGCCTCGGCCCGGACGGCCACCCGGCGCGGGGCGGGTTCCTGCCGCCGGTCCCGCTGGAACGCCGCATGTGGGCGGGCGGGCGGCTGGAGTTCCTCGCCCCGCTGCGGATCGGCCGGCCGATGCACCGGCGCTCCACCATCCTGAAGGTGGCGGAAAAGACCGGATCGACCGGGCGGATGGTCTTCGTCACCGTGGGCCACGAGATCGAGGGGCCCGAGGGCCTCGCGGTGCGCGAAGAGCAGGACATCGTCTATGTCGCCATGCCCGACCGTTTCACCCCGCCCCCGCCCGTCCCCGCGCCGGAGGGGGCGGCATGGTCGCATCCGGTGACGATGGACACGGTGCGGCTCTTCCGCTTTTCCGCGTTGACCTTCAACGCGCACCGGATCCATTTCGACCTGCCCTATGCGACCGGGGTCGAGAAATACCCCGGTCTCGTGGTGCATGGGCCGATGCAGGCCATGTTCCTGATGCAGGCCGCCCGGGCCGAGGCGGGGGGCGCCCTGCCCGTCCGGTTCCGCTTTCGCGGCGTGCGGCCGATGTTCCATTTCGACCGTGTCGATCTGCGCGGCTGGCCTGCGGAGGCGGGCACGCAGGCGCTGGCGACGGTGATCGGCGAGGGCATCTGCTGCATGCAGGCCGAGATCGGATGGACCCCATGACCGCGCCGCTTCACGGAATGCGGGTGATCGAAAGCTCGGCCTTCGTCGCGGCACCGCTGGCCGGAATGACCCTGGCGCAGATGGGGGCCGAGGTGATCCGGGTGGACCGGCTGCAGGGCGGTCTCGACGCCGCGCGCTGGCCGGTGACGGACAGCGGCGCAAGCCTGTTCTGGGCCGGCATGAACAAGGGCAAGCGCAGCGTCGCGATCGACCTTTCCGCGCCCGAGGGGGTGGAACTGATGGCAGCGCTCATCACCGCTCCCGGCCCCGGTGCCGGACTGTTCCTGACCAACCTGCGCGGCAAGGGGCCGCTCGACTATCCCGCCCTCTCGGCCCGGCGCGCGGATCTGATCATGGTCTCGGTGATCGGGACCCGGCGCGGCGAGCCGGCGGTGGACTACACGATCAACCCCGGCCTCGGCTTTCCGCTGGCGACGGGCCCAGCCGGCATGACCGAGCCGGTGGGCCATGTGCTGCCGGCCTGGGACTGCATCACCGGGCAGATGCTGGTCGGCACGATCCTGGCCGCCGAACGGCACCGGCTGCGCACCGGAGAGGGCCAGTTGGCCGAATTGGCACTGAAGGACGTGGCGGCGGCGATGCTGGGGCATCTGGGGATCATCGGCGAAGTCACGGTCAACGGGGTGGACCGGCCGCGCCATGGCAACGCGCTTTACGGCGCCTATGGGCAGGATTTCCTCTGCGCCGACGGGCAGCGCATCATGGTCGTCGGGTTGACCGACCGGCAGTGGCGCGGGCTGGTGAAGGTGACGGGGATCGGCCCGGCGCTAGAGGCCGAGGGGCTGGAGCTTCGGGGCGAGGGCGACCGCTGGCATGCCCGCGACCGGATCACCGCGCATCTCGCCCCCTGGTTCGCCGCCCGGACCGGCGCCGAGGTGGCGCGGCTGTTCGATGCCGCCGGGCTGACCTGGGGCCCCTACCGCAGCTTTGCCGGCGCGGTGGCCGAGGATCCCGACCTCTCGGAGGAGAACCCGATGTTCGCCCGGGTCGAGCAACCGGGGATCGGACCCTACCTGATGCCGGGCAGCCCGGTCGCCTGGTCCGGCTTCGCGCGCCGCCCGCCCGCCCCCGCGCCGCGCCTTGGCCAGGACAGCGAGGCCGTGCTGGCCGAGGTGCTGGGCCTTGGCTCGGGCCAGATCGGCGCGCTGATCGATCGCGGGATCGTGGCCCAGGCCTGAGCCGATACGTCCACCGTGGACAGGCAAGCGGATCTTGCGATTTCAAGGACTTGCAGGGCCACATTAACGTTTCGTCAACAGGTTCTGTCGCTTCCGTCCGGTCTCAGCCGGCGGTGGGGTCCGAGGGCCTCAGCAGGAAGACCGTGGCCGCCAGCAGCGAGACCAGCGCAAGCGGCGTGAGGACCGGGTGCAGGAAAAGCTCGGCCAGCGGCTCGATCCCGGACCAGGTGTTGCCGAAATCCACGGCGAAGGGCGCGATCACGGTCGCGGCGGCAAGAAGCCAGAGCAGCGCAACGAGCGGCGAGGCAAGCAGCGGCAGCCCCCGCCAGCGCGTCCCCGCCCAGGCGGCGAGCGCGGCGACCGGCGCGATGGGCAGGGTCGCGAGCGCCGCATCGCGCAGCAGCCCCGGCCCCGTCACCACCAGCCCGGGCGTCAGCGGATAGCCCTGCCCCAGATAGTCGCCGGGAATCCCTTCCAGCGCAGGCAGGAACAGCGCCAGAGCAGCCAGGGCCCAGAGGCCCAGACCCCTTACAACCGCTGCCATCGTGCCTCTTGCCGGGCGGTCCAGCGGACGGTGATCTGCCAGCCGGTCTCGGTCTGTGTTTCCTTTTTCACTACGCCCTGTTCGTGCAGCCAGGCGCGGCGGCGGCCCTGGTCGAAGGGGACGGTCAGGACGGCCTCGGCCCGATCCTCGTCCAGCGTGCGCGAGACGAGGGCGAGCAGCGCCTCCACCCCCTCGCCCGTCAGCGCCGAGACCGGCAGCACCATCGGCCGCTGCGCCGCCTGCGCTGTCAGCGCCTCGCGCTGGGAGGCATCGACAAGGTCGAGCTTGTTCCAGACCTCGATGATCGGCGTCTCCTCCTTGACCCCGAGGCTCGCGAGGATGTCGGTCACGTCGGCGGCCTGTTCCACCGTCTCGGGATGGCTGATGTCGCGGACGTGGAGGATCAGGTCTGCCGACAGCACCTCTTCCAGCGTGGCGCGGAAGGCGGCGACAAGCTGCGTCGGCAGGTCCGAGATGAAGCCCACGGTGTCGGACAGGATGACCTTCGCCCCGGAGGGCAGCACGACGCCGCGCATCGTGGGGTCGAGCGTGGCGAAGAGCATGTCCTTGGCCATGACCTCGGCCCCGGTGATCCGGTTGAACAGAGTGGACTTGCCGGCGTTGGTGTAGCCCACCAGCGCCACGACAGGGAACGGCACCTTGGCGCGGGCGGCGCGGTGGAGTTCCCGCGTCTTGACCACTTGGTCGAGCTGCCGGCGCAGCCGCACCACCTGGTCGTCGATGGCGCGACGGTCGGATTCGATCTGCGTCTCGCCCGGGCCGCCGACGAAGCCGAAGCCGCCCCGCTGGCGTTCGAGGTGGGTCCAGGCGCGGACCAGGCGCGTGCGCTGGTAGCTGAGCGCGGCGAGTTCCACCTGCAACACGCCCTCGCGCGTCCGCGCGCGGTCGGCGAAGATTTCCAGGATCAGCGAGGTGCGGTCGAGCAGCTTTACCCCCCATTCCTTTTCGAGGTTGCGCTGCTGGACCGGGGACACCGGACCATCGACGATGACCAGGTCGATGCCGTCTGCCTTGAAGCGCGCCTTCAGCTCGGCCAGCTTGCCCGACCCGAAGAGCGTGCCGGGATGGGTGCGCGCCAGACGGACGACCTCGGAGCCGCAGACCTCAAGCTCGGGCAAGGCTGCCGCAAGCGCCACGGCCTCGGCCAGGCCGTGTTCAGGCAGGCGCCGCGCATTGGCCGATTTCAACGCCGGATGCAGCACCCAGGTGCGGGTGGCAGCAACGGCGGTGTCCCGCAACCGATTGCCCGCCCTTTCGGACAGGAGATCGGTTTCGTCCTGCGGGTCGTGTGCGATCAGTCTTCCCCTTCGTAGAGGCTGATCGGGGCGCCGGGCATGATGGTCGAGATCGCATGCTTGTAGACGAGCTGCGATTGGCCGTCGCGGCGCAGGAGCACGCAGAAGTTGTCAAACCAGGTGATCACGCCCTGCAGCTTGACGCCGTTGATCAGGAAGATCGTGACCGGCACCTTGGCTTTGCGGACATGGTTGAGGAAGGCGTCTTGCAGGTTTTGCTTGTCAGCGGCCATCGTTGTTGTGCCTTGTTTTTTTCTATCGCTTCACTGTCGCGTCGTTGTCGTTCTTGGTGCCCTGTCGCTGCCGCCTGGAACGGCAGGTTGAGTATGTCGTGCCGGCGGGTGAGTTTCCAGCACAAAAATCAGGCTCTTAAACGCCGCCCTTCGGGTCCGGTTCCGGGTGCTAGCGCCGGTCGGTCCCCGGCAGGACGAGCGCGAGAAGCGCGAGGGTTTCAAGCCGTCCGACCACCATGGTCAGGCCGAGGATCAGTTTCACCGGATCGGACAGCGTGGCGTAGGGGATCGGCTGGGCCGCGCCGATCTCGGCCAGCTGGCCGGTGGTGGTCAGGCTTCCGATGGTCAGGACCAGGGCGGGCTCGAACTTGACCCCGGCGAGGAGCAGGCAGGCCATCACCAGCGCGATGGAGGTGGCGAAGAGCATGAAGAAGACCCAGGCGAGTTGCGCCCCCTCGCGCCGCAGCCGCCGCGCCTCGGTCCCGCCGCGGCCGATGGAATTGGGGTGGATGATCTTTTCCAGCTCGCGCTCGCCGTGGCGCAGAAGCGCGTGGACGCGCAGGAGCTTGACCCCGCCGGCCGTGGTCGCCGTGCCGCCGCCGATGATCGCGAGGCCGAGAAGCACCAGCCCCGGCGTGCCGATCCCGGACCATTGCGTCGCCGTCTGCCAATCGGCCGAGATGTAGCCGGTCGTGGTCAGAAACGAGGCCGCGGTGAACAGCACGCCCCAAAGGGCATGCGGCGCGTCGGCACCGTCTGGCGAACCGGTCCAGTTGGCAACGAACCAGTGCCTCAGGAAAAGCAGAAGCGTGACGATCGCCAGAAGAAGCGCCGCAAGCCGCAGCTCGGGATCCTTCAGCAGCGGGCGGCGGTTCTCGGACAGGTGGACGCCCGGCAGGGCCCGGCGGGTCACGGCGAAGAGGAAGCAGGCGAAAACCGCCATCTCGCCCGGGATCCCGCCGCCTGAGGACTGAAAGGCGGTCTGCCCGGTGATGCCGGAGGTGGACAGCGTGCCCATCGCATGGATCAGCGCCGTGATGCCGGATTCACCGAGGATCATCAGGACGCACCAAAGAAGCACGGTCAGCGCAGCATAGACGGGGAAAAGCGTCAGGGCAAAGCGGGTCAGCCTCTGCGTCGGGTCCGCTGTTCGGGTGACCTGCGCGGTGCCGACCGCCCCCCGTCCCGGCGCGCGGCCCGAGATGACCTCGATCCCGCCGAGGTTCAGGGGCGCGAGGATCGCATAGGCGGCCAGGAGCGTCAGGAACCCGCCGAACCAGCCCACGGTCGCCCGCCAGAGATGCACGGTATTGGCCAGGCGGTCGGGGGCATAGACCGTGGCCCCGGTGGTGGTGAAGGCCGAGGTCATCTCGAACCAGGCATTGACCAGGGTCGTGTCCGGCAGCGCCTCGGCCAGCGGCAGCGCAAGGGCGAAGGGCAGCAGGGCATAGGCCAGCACCAGCGCGGCGAGATGGCTGCGGGCCAGGTCGCGTGGGCCATAGGCTGCGGTGGCGATCCCCAGCATCACGGTGATGACCAGAAGGAACAGACCGGAGTAGAGGAAATCGCGGGCGTGCTTGTAGTCGGCTGCGCCCAGCCCGTAGAGCGCGGGCACGACGGTGGCCAGGCCGCACAGGCCCAGAAGCACCACCAGAAGCGGCAGTTCGGCCAGCCGGGTCAGCATCAGAAGAAGTCGATCGAAACCTGCAGGAGGCGCTCGACCTCCGGCACGTCCTTGGCCATGGCAAAGAGCGCGATCACGTCGCCTGCCTCGATCCTCAGGTCTCCGGTCGGCTTCAGCACCTTGTCGCCCTTCATCACCGCGCCGACCAGGACGCCCTCGGGAAACTCGATGTCGCGGATCAGCCGACCGGCGAGCGGCGAGGTGGACAGGACCTGCGCCTCGATCATCTCGGCCTCGGCATCGCCGATGGAATAGACGGCGCGCACCCGACCGTGGCGGATGTGGCGCAGGATCGAGGAGACGGTGGTCGCGCGCGGGTTGATGTAGGCGTCGATGTCGAGGGGGGCCATGAGCGGTGCCAGCGTGGGGTCGTTCACCAGGGCGATGGTCATCGGGCAACCCGCCTGCTTGGCGCGGACCGAGACGAGCAGATTGGTCTTGTCATCGTCGGTGACGGCCAGCATCGCGTCGGCGCGGTCCACCGAGGCCTCGGCCAGCAGGTCCGCGTCCATGCCGTCGCCGTGCAGCACGATGGTGCGTTCCAGCGCATCGGCGGCGATTTCGGCGGTGGCGCGGTTCTTCTCGATGATCTTGGCGCGGATGCGGTCGGTCCGCGCCTCGAGCGCGCGGGCCACGGCAAGGCCCACGTTGCCGCCGCCGACGATCACAACCCGTTCCTGCTTTTTCGTCTTCTTTCCAAAGATTTCCAGCGCGCGGTTCACGTCCTCGATATGGGTGAAGACGTAGATCTGATCCTCGGAATAAAGCTGGTCGCCGGGATCGGGCGCGAAGAGCCGGTCCTCGCGGCGGATCCCCACGACGATGGCGCGGAGGGTGTGAAACAGCTCGTTCAGCTGGCGGAGCGGCGTGTTCAGGACCGGGCAGTCCTCGGTCAATTGGATGCCAAGAAGCTGCGCGCGGCCGTTCATGAAGCTTTCGGTGTCGAAGGTCGCGGGCGCGGCCAGCCGTTGCAGCGCGGCTTCGGCCACCTCGCGTTCGGGCGAGATCACCACGTCGATCGCCAGACCATCCTGGTTGGTCAGATTGCCGTAGAGCGGATCGAGGTAGTTCTGCGCCCGGATCCGGGCGATCTTGCGGGTGATGTCGAACACGGTATGAGCCACCTGGCAGGTGACCATGTTGACCTCGTCGGAATGGGTGGCCGCGATCAGCATGTCGGCGTCGCGTGCGCCGGCCTTTTCCAGCACGTCGGGATGGCTGGCAAAGCCGACCACGCCCTGCACGTCCAGCGTGTCGGTCGCGCGCCGGACGAGATCGGCGTTCATGTCAACGAGGGTAACGTCGTTCTTTTCGCCGGACAGGTGCCGGGCGATCTGCCAGCCGACCTGACCCGCCCCGCAGATGATGACCTTCATCAGACCCCCCGCGATCCGCCGTCGGCCCCTGAATGTCAGATCGGGGCGGAGGGGTCAATCCGGCCGGCCCGGCGGGGTTGGCGTCATTCGTCGAACTCGCCGCCCCTGCCGCCGCGGGTCGCACCGACCACGCCGAGCGACTTCAGCTTGCGGTGCAGCGCCGAACGTTCCATGCCCACAAAGCTGGCCGTGCGGCTGATGTTGCCGCCGAAGCGGTTGATCTGGGTCAAGAGATATTCCCGCTCGAACAGCTCGCGGGCCTCGCGCAGCGGCAAGGTCGCGATGGTCCCGGACAGCGACAGAGGGCTCTCGGTCTCGACCTTCGGTTCGGTGCCGGGGATCTCGGAAGCGTCGATCGGCCCGGTGCCGTCGCCAAGGATCAGGATCCGTTCGATCACGTTGCGCAATTGTCGGATATTGCCGGGCCAGGGCAGCGTCTGGAGGACGGTTTCCGCCTCGTCGGTCAGGCTGCGCTGCGGCAGGCCCTGGCTGCGGTGGAACCAGTCGATGAAATGCCGCGCCAGTTCCGGCACATCCTCGCGGCGCGCGGACAGCGGCGGCACCGCGATCGGCACCACGTTCAGGCGGTCGTAGAGTTCCTGCCGGAAGCGGCCCGTTCCGATCTCGGCGCGCAGGTCGCGGCAGGTCGAGGAGATCACGCGCAGGTCCACCCGCACCTTGTCATTGCCGCCGACCCGGGTGAACTGCTGCTCGGTCAAAACGCGCAGGATCTTGCCTTGCGTACCGAGCGGCATGTCGGCAACCTCGTCCAGATAGACGATCCCGCCGTGAGCCTGCTCCAGAAGCCCCGGCTCGACGCCGCGTTCGGCGGATTCGCGGCCAAAAAGCACCTCTTCCATCCGCTCGGGCTCGATAGAGGCCGAAGAGACGGTGACAAAGGGCGCGCTGGCGCGATTCGACTGCATGTGGATGTAGCGCGCCGCCATTTCCTTGCCGGTGCCCGGCTCTCCGGTAAGCATGACGCGGGCGTTCGACTTGGTAACCTTGTCGAGGTTTGCCTTGAGGGTCTTGAAGGCGAGCGAGGAGCCGACCATTTCCGCCGACGTCACGTCGCGGCGGCGGAGCTCCTGGTTCTCGCGCCGCAGGCGACTGGTTTCCATGGCGCGTGCGACGACGACCATGAGCTGGTCGATGTTGAAGGGCTTTTCGATGAAGTCATAGGCGCCCTGCTTGATCGCGGCCACGGCGATTTCGATGTTTCCGTGGCCGGAAATGATGACCACGGGGATGTCAGGGTTGTCGCGCTTGACGGTCTTGAGGATGTCGATCCCGTCCATCCGGCTGTCCTTGAGCCAGATGTCGAGGATCATGAGCGCCGGGGGATCGGCGTTGATCTCGGCCATGCATTCGTCGGAATTGGCTGCGAGGCGCGTGGCATAGCCCTCGTCCCGCAGGATGTCGCCGATCAGTTCGCGGATGTCCTGTTCATCGTCAACGATCAGAATGCTCATGCCTGGGTCTCCCTTGTGCCCGGCGCGGCGCCGAGCGGAATATGCGTTCGCGGACGTTTGCGGAGGGTTCGGGGTAGCCGGATCTCGGCCATGGCGCCCGGATGGTCGTTGCCCGGGAACACGGGCGCATCGAGAAGCGCGAGCGTGCCGCCGTGTTCCTCGATGATCTTCTTGACGATGGGCAGGCCAAGGCCGGTGCCCTTCTCGCGCGTGGTGACGTAAGGCTCGAACAGTCGCGCGCGGTCCGGCGGAAGGCCGGTGCCGTTGTCGGCGATGCGGATCGTCACTTCGGAATCGTCGGCAGTCATGGTCACACGGATTTCGGGGACGAAGCCCGGCGCCGCGCCCTTTTCCTGAAAGCTTTCAATCGCTTCCCCGGCGTTCTTGATCAGGTTTGTCAGAGCCTGGCCGATCATGGTGGCGTCAAGTTCCATCACGATCGGCTCTTCCGGGATCTCCTTGACGAAGCGCACACCGGGTTGGCCGTTTTCCTGCAACAGGAGCGCGCCCTTCAGAAGCTCCACCAGGTCGCAATCGCGGCGGTCGGGTTCGGGCATTCGGGCGAATTTCGAGAACTCGTCGACAATCCGGCGCAGGTCGTTGGTCTGCCGCACGATGACGTCGGTGTACTGTTCCAGATCCTCATGGTCGCGGACCTGGGTCGAGAACTTGCGCTTGATCCGTTCGGCCGACAGCTGGATGGGGGTGAGCGGGTTCTTGATCTCGTGCGCGATGCGGCGGGCCACATCGCCCCAGGCGGCCATGCGCTGGGCCGAGACGAGGTCGGTCACGTCGTCGAAGGCCACGACATAGCCTTCCAGATTTCCCGCCTCGCTGCGGCGGGTGGACATGCGGACCAGAAGGCTTTCCAGCTTGCCGCGACGGGTGAGGCGGACCTCGTCCTGCACCGCGTTGCCGGTGCCTTCGCGCAGCCGGTCGAAGAGCGCGGCGAATTCCGGCACGGCGGCGGCAAGAGGGGTGTCCACCTGCCGCCCGGACAGGTCGAGCAGGCGTTCGGCCGCACGGTTCACGAAGTCGATGTCGCCGTCGGGATCCAGGCCGATCACTCCGGCGGTGACGTTCGACAGCACCGAATCGAAGAGGCGGCGGCGCGTCTCGGTCTGGGCATGGCTTTGCACCAGAGCCTCGCGCTGACCTTTCAACTGCCGGGTCATCTGGTTGAACAGCCGGCCGAGCGAGGCGATCTCGTCGTCGCCCTCTTCCTCGACCACCTGCACGTCGAGATCGCCGCCCCCGACCCGCTCCGCCGCCCCCGCGAGGCGCCCCACGGGCCGCGAGAGCCGTTCGGCGAACCAGAGCCCCAGCCAGACCGCCGCCAGAATCAGGATCAGCGCGAAGCCCAGGTAGATCAGCCCGAAGTTGAACAGGAGCCGGCCGCGCTCGGCCTCGAGCTGGTTGTAGAGCTGGACCGTCTCCTGCGTCTCGTCGAGCAGCGACAGGATCGAGCCGTCCACCGTGCGCGTGACATAGAGATAGCGGTCGGCATAGGCGTCCAGCCGGATCAGGGCGCGGAATTCGTTGTTCTTCCAGTCCGGGATCAGGACGGTTTTGCCCTCGCTGGCCAGGCGCAGCTGCTGGGGGGTCAGGGGTTCGAAGTCGAAGAGGTAAGACTTTTCGCCCCGTGTCATCAGCTTGCCGGTGCCATCGACCAGGTAGGCCTCCTTCAGCCCGCGCTGGACGACCGCCTGGGCCTGGGAGAGAAGCGGGCGCAACTGGTCGTCGCGCAGAAAGGTGGCCTTGCGCTTGGCCTCGTTGAGATAGCCGGCAAGGGTGACGACATCGGCGGCCAGATCGTCGCGCTGCACCGCCTCGTAGGCCTGGGCGGCCGAGAGCGAGGAGCCGACAACCGAGCGGACCCGGTCGGAGAACCAGCCTTCGAGGCCGATGTTGATCGACAGCACGGCAAATACCGCGACCAGCACGGTCGGGATCAGCGCGATCAGCATGAAGACGCCGGACAACCGCATGTGCAGCCGCGATCCGGCCGAACGCGAGCGGCGGTCGGCGATAAGCCGGGCGACGCGGGCCAGGACCAGCGCGGCGATCACCAGGACATAGATCAGGTCTGCCAGCAGGATCAGCCGCAGGACGGGCGAGGCGGCGCTGGTGTTGATCGAACCGAGCGCGAGGAAGGTCGCCACCGCCAGAACCGGACCCAGGAAGACGAGGCCCAGCGTAACCGCCGTCTGCACCCGTCGCTGCCGGCGCAGGCGCGACAAGCGCATCCAGACATCCCTGTGAACCGCCCCTTGCACCCTGCCCTGCCCGTCAGCCGGTGGCTCGCCCACCAGTCACCACTATATCTAGCCGTCGCACCGGGTGAAACCGAAAAGACACAGACAGGCGTTGCGCCGCTACATCAACTTTCGACGACGGGTCACACGGATGTCGAGGTCCGTGATCTTCTTGCGGAGCGTGTTGCGGTTGATTCCCAGGAGGTCGGCGCATTTTGCCTGGTTGCCGGCTGTGGCATCCAGCGCGATCTCGATCAGCGGGAGTTCCACCTCGCGCAGGATCCGCTGGTAGACGCCGGGCGGCGGCAGCTGGCCACCATGCAGGTCGAAATACCGCTTCAGGTGCCGCGCGACCGAGGCGGAAAGCTTGTCGCCTTCGCCCACCCCGGCCAGGGGTTCGGGGCTGGGCTGCTGGCCGAGCACATGTTCCACCTCGGCGCGGGCAATCTCCGTCTCCGGAGAGGTCACGAGAAGGCGCCGGATGGTGTTTTCCAGTTGCCGCACGTTGCCCGGCCAGGAATAGGCGCGGATCAGATCGCCAGCCGGCTGCGACAGGCGGCGGACCGTTCCGAGATCGCGCTCGCCGCGGGCCAGGAAATACTCGGCCAGAAGCGGGATGTCCTCGACCCGTTCGCGCAAGGCGGGCACATGCAGGGTGACCCCGCCGAGGCGGTAGAAGAGATCCTGACGGAACTTGCCCGCCTCCATCCGTGCGGCAAGGTCGGTCTGGCTTGTGGCCATCACGCGCGGGGCCTTGTCGCCCAGCATGTCCAGCATGCGGACCACGCGGGCCTGGGTGTCGGCGTCGTAATCGGCCACCTCGTCGAAGACGATGGAGCCGCCCCGCGCCCGGGCAAGCAGCGTCGAGGGGCCTTCGATCCCGGCCAGGTCTGCGGCCTGCGCAACGACGAAGGGCAGCGTACGGCGATCGGAGAAGTCGTGGATCGCACGGGCGATCAGCGACTTGCCGGTGCCGGATTCGCCGGTGATCAGCACGGCAAGTTCGGTGTTCATCACCCGCGCGACCAGGCGATACAGCGCCTGCATCGCGGGCGTCCGGCCGACCAGCGGCAGGTCCTCGCCGGCTTCGCGCGCGGGGACCACGACGCGGGCGGCGTGGCGCTTCTGCTCCAGCGCCTTGGCCGAGCGTTTCATCAGGTCGGGCAGGTCGAAGGGTTTCGGCAGGTAGTCGAAGGCCTCGGCCTCGGCGGCCTGGATCGCGGTCATGATCGTGTTCTGCGCCGAGATCACGATGACCGGCAGGCCGGGGCGCATCTTCGAGATGCGGGGCAGCGCGTCCAGACCGTTGCCGTCGGGCATGATGACATCCGAGATCACGAGGTCGCCCTTGCCTTCCTCGACCCAGCGCATCAGCGTCATCAGCGACGAGGTCGCATGGACCTTGCAACCCGCGCGGGTCAGGGCCTGGGTCAGCACGGTGCGGATCGTGCGGTCGTCGTCGGCGACAAGGATCGTGCCGTCCATCAGGGGGACTCCTTCTGCAAGTCGCGTGGCGCCATGGGCAGCGACACGCGGAACACGGTGCGACCAGGGATCGAATCGACGGTGATCCAGCCCTCGTGGTCGGTGATGATCTTGGACACCAGCGCAAGGCCGAGGCCGGTGCCGTTCTCGCGGCCCGAGACGAAGGGCTCGAAGATGTTCGAGGCGATCTCGGGCGGGATGCCGGGGCCGTCGTCGATGATCTCGACGTTCAAGGGCAGCGCGGCCGAGGGGCCGTCCTTGCGGCGCAGGCGCAGCGAGAGGTCGTAGAAGGTGTGCAGCCGGATCGTGCCGCCATCCTTGCAGGCCTCGGCCGCGTTCTTGATGAGGTTGAGGAACACCTGCATCAGCTGGTCGCTGTCGGCATAGGTCAGCGGCAACGAGGGGTCGTAGTCCTCGGTGATGGTCATGTGGGCGGCAAAGCCCACCAGGGCCGAGCGGCGCGCGCGGTCGAGCGCGTCGTGGATGTTCACCGCCTTGCGGTCCGGCGGGCGCAGGTTGCCGAACTGTTCGACCTGTTCCAGAAGCTTCACGACGCGGCGGGTCTCCTCGACGATCAGGTCGGTCAGTTCCTGATCCTCGGGGGTCAGGTTCATCGACAGAAGCTGCGCCGCGCCCGAGATGCCGGCGAGCGGGTTCTTGATTTCATGCGCCAGCATCTCGGCCATGCCGATCGCCGAGCGGGCGGCGGTCTTGGCGCCGAGCGACCGGCCCATCCGGTCGGCGAGTTCCCGGGGGCTGAGGATCAGCATGACGATGCCGGGGTTGTCATGCATCGGCGCGAGGTGGACGGTGCATTGCACCGGCGGGCGTTCGCCCGAGGTCACGTCCACGTCGTTGATGTTCAGCGGCGACTGGTTGGCGCGGACCCGCGTCAGCGCCTCGTCCATGGGCGCGTCGATCGCGAGGCGGTCGAACACCGGCTGGCCGCGCAGCGCCTTCTGCGAGGTGTTGAGGAAGGTCTCGGCCGCCGGGTTCACTTCCAGGATGGTCGCCCCCTGGTCGATCAGAAGCGTCGGGAAGGGCAGCGAGGCCCAGATGACGCCGGGCACCGGATAGGGGGCGCGGTAGGCGGTCATGCGGCCAGCTCCAGATCGGCGAAGGCCAGTTCGACCAGACGGATCACCTCGGCCGGGTCGGTCGAGGTCAGGATCGGTTCGCGCGCATGGGGCAGGCCGGCTTCCTCCAGATACCAGCCGAGGTGTTTCCGCGCCATGCGCAGGCCCAGTTCGGTGCCGTAGAAGGTGAGCATGTCGTCATAATGGTCGAGGATCATCCGGCCGAGCCGTCCGCCCTCGGGGATCTGGGGCGCTGGCGTGCCGTAGAGATCATGCGCGACCTGGGCCAGCCGCCAGGGCGCCCCCTGCGCGCCGCGGCCGATCATGATGCCGTCGGCGCCGCTTTGGCGCAGGGCTTCGCGCGCGGTGGCGGTGTCGGTAATGTCGCCGTTGGCGATCACGGGGATCGACACGGCCTCCTTCACCGCGCGGATCGCGGCCCAGTTGGCTGCGCCCTTGTAGAACTGGCAGCGGGTGCGGCCGTGGATGGTGATCATCCGCACCCCAGCCTCTTCGGCGCGGCGGGCAAGGTCGGGGGCATTGTGGAGCGTGTCGTCCCAGCCGAGGCGGGTCTTGAGCGTCACCGGCACCTTGACCGCCTTCACCACGGCCTCGATGAGCTTCAGCGCAAGGTCGAGGTCGCGCAGGAGCGCCGAGCCGCAGAGGCCGGTCGTCACCCGCTTGGACGGGCAACCCATGTTGATGTCGATGATCCGCGCGCCCTGCCCTTCGACGAAGCGCGCGCCTTCGGCCATCCAGTGCGGATCGCGGCCTGCGAGTTGCACCGAGGTTGCCTGTTCAGTGAGTCCCAGTTCCGCCCGGGCACGGGCTTCGGGATGGGCGCGGACAACCTCGGCGGAGGCCACCATCTCGCTGACGACAAGCCCTGCACCAAAGCGCGCCACCAGCCGGCGGAACGGCAGGTCGGTGATTCCGGCCAGCGGAGCCAGAAACACGGGGGGATCGAGCGTGAGCGGGCCGAGAGCGAGGGGCAAGAGCCTGTTCCTTGTGCAATTGATCCGGTGTTAGTCCGGGATGGGATGCCGACCAAGCCGGCGCATCGGGGATCATGACTGAAAAAGATGCGATGCACAAATTTTGTGCAATGCGCTGGTGCAAGCGCCAGATTGTCATGCAGGTCGGGCTGGATTAGGCAGAGGCAAAGGAGCCCGCATGCGCACAGCAGTCATCATCGTCGCCGCCGGTCGCGGCAGCCGCATGGGCGGCGAGGTTCCCAAGCAATGGCAGATGCTTGCGGGCAAGCCGGTGCTGGCCCACACGCTGGCGGCCTTCGCCGGGATGCAGGTGCTGGTGGTGATCCATCCCGACGACCGCGCCCGCGCCGAAGCCCTTGGTGTGCCGCTGGTCGAGGGGGGGGCGACGCGGGATGCCTCGGTGCTGGCGGGGTTGCAGGCGCTGGAGGGGTCGGGGGTAGAGGCGGTGCTGATCCACGACGGCGCGCGGCCGCTGGTCAGCCGGGCGCTGATCGGGCGGCTTCTGGCGGCGCTGGAGCGGCACGAGGGTGCCGCGCCGGGTGTGGGGGTGACGGATGCGCTGTGGCGCGGGGCAGAGGGGCTGGTCGCGGGTACGGTCGACCGCACGGGTCTCTACCGGGCGCAGACGCCGCAGGCTTTCCGCTATGGCCCGATCCTTGCCGCGCATCGGGTGTATGGCGCGGGGTCGCTGGACGATGTGCAGGTGGCGCGCGCCGCGGGTCTTGACGTGGCGATCGTCGAGGGCGAGGAAACCAATCTGAAGCTGACCTTTCCCGGCGACTTCGCCCGGGCCGAGGCGATCCTGAAGGGGCGCGAGATGGATGTGCGGCCACAAGTCAGGTTGGGCAACGGCTATGACGTGCATGCCTTCTGCGAGGGCGATCATGTCTGGCTGTGCGGGGTGAAGGTGCCGCATGGGCGTGGCCTTCTGGGCCATTCGGATGCCGACGTGGGGATGCATGCGCTGACCGACGCGATCTATGGCGCGCTGGCCGAGGGCGACATCGGCCGGCACTTCCCGCCCTCGGACCCGCAATGGAAGGGCGCGCCGAGCCATATCTTCCTGTCCCATGCTATGGGCCTGGCCCGGTCGCGCGGCTATGAGCTCGGAAACTGCGACGTGACCCTGGTCTGCGAGCGCCCGAAGATCGGCCCGCATGCCATCGAGATGCAATCGGAATTGGCCCGGATCATGGGGGTCGCGGCAGACCGCGTCTCGGTCAAGGCCACCACGTCCGAGCGCTTGGGCTTCACCGGCCGGGAAGAGGGGATCGCGGCGCTGGCCACCGCGACGCTGGTGCGGGCATGAGCGGGCTCGTCGCCACCTTCTTCGGCGCGGGGCACCTGCGGCCGGCAAGCGGCACCTGGGCCAGCGCGATCACCGTGGCGCTGGCGGTGGCGGCCTATGAGGCGGGCTGGGCGCTGGCGGTGCCGGCGGGCTTTGTCCTGGCGACACTGGCAGGCTTCTGGGCGGTGCCGCGCTATCTGGCGCGGGCGGGCGGAGAGGATCCGTCCGAAGTGGTGATCGACGAGGTGGCGGGGCAGCTGCTGGCGCTGTGCTTCACCATCATACCGCTCTGGCGCCACGGCGTGGACCTTCTGGCCGCCTGGCCGGGCTGGGTGGCGCCGTTCCTCTTGTTCCGGCTGTTCGACATCTGGAAGCCCTGGCTGGTAGGCCGGGCCGACCGGAGGGGCGATGCGACGGGCGTGATGCTGGACGACCTCTGGGCGGGGCTATTCGCGGGGGTCGCCGCGATGGGTCTGGCGGGCCTCTATCATGGGGTGGTGGAGCCATGGCTGCGGTAGATGTGGCAGAGATTCTGGTGCGGGCGCGCTACTGGGGCATCCGCATCGCCACGGCGGAAAGCTGCACCGGCGGCATGGTGGCCGCGGCGCTGACCGACATCGCCGGGTCGTCCGACGTGTTCGAGCGCGGCTTCGTCACCTACTCCAACGCGGCGAAGATCGAGCTTCTGGGCGTCCGCCCCGAGACGCTGGCCGCGCATGGCGCGGTATCCGAGGAGGTGGCGCGCGAGATGGCCGAGGGCGCACTGGCCCACTCGGCGGCAGAGCTGGCGGTGGCCATCACCGGCATCGCCGGCCCCGGCGGGTCGGAGTTCAAGCCCGAGGGTCGGGTCTGCTTCGGCCTTGCCCAGCGCGGCCGCGAGACGCGGGTCGAGACGGTGGAATTCGGCGCGCCTGGCCGGTCGAAGGTGCGGGCGGCTGCGACAAGGCACGCGCTGGACCTGCTGGCCGGGGCCTTGGAGTAGGGCCAGATCCTTTCGAAAGGATTTGGCCCCCCCGCCCTAAGGTTGCAGAGCGAAGAAGCGCAGGATTTCGGTGTTGGCGTCGATCTCCTGCGTCTTGCCCTCGGTCAGCCGCGCCTTGCGCCCGCCGGGCCAGTGATGCGCCCCGCCCTCGACGGTCATCAGCCGCACCACGACGCGCCCGGCCTTGCTGTAGTCGGTAACGATGACCGCCGTGCCGTCATCCCTGCGGTCGATGCGGCGGCTGGACTCGCTCAGCGCCCCCCACGGCGCCTTGAAGGCCCGGACCACCGAGGCGACCGAGGAAAAGTCGGTCCGCGTCAGGCTCGAGTCGCCCTGCCCGCCCTCGTAGGGCACCATGGGATCGGCGGTGCCGTGGATGACAAGCGCCGGCACCCTGCCCTGCACCCGGTTGCGCGAGGTGTCCATGGTGCCGGCGACCCCTGCCACGGCGCGCACCCGCGCGGGGTTCCGCGCGGCGAAGGTCTCGGCCATGATCGAGCCATTGGACATGCCGGTCAGGTAGACCCGCGAGCCGTCAACGCCGAAACGCGTTGCGGCGTCGGCGATCACCTGTTCGAGAAAGCCGATGTCGTCGATGCCCTGCCGCGCGGCATAGCCGCAGCAGTAGCCGCCGTTCCAGGTCAGAAGCCGTTCGCCCCGCCGCCCGGTGCCCGCGGGGAAGGCCACGGCAAAACCTTGTCGGTTCGCCGCCCGGGCCAGGCCCGACGCACTGGCGAACTGGTCGGGATCCCCGCCCCCGCCGTGCAGGGCCAGGATCAGGGGCGCCCCCGAGGCGCGCGCAGGCAGATAGATTTCATACCAGCGCTCGCCGAGCCGGACCGTCTCGGCGGCAGCGGCGATGGGAAGGAGAAGCAGGGCAAGGAGAAGGGCAAAGCGTCGCACGGGATACCTCCGTTGGAATGTGAGGCACTCACGCCGGCGTGAGGGATTTCCGTCGCGTCAGGCCGCGCCCGGCCCGTAAAGCTCTGCCGCGCGCCGTTCGAAGGCGCGGACCACCCGCTGCATGGCATCGTTGAACACCACGCCGATGATGCCTTGCAGGATCGCGTTGCGGAATTCGAAATCGACGTGGAAATCCACCTCGCAGCCCCCCGGCGCATCGCGGAAGGCCCAGTTCGAGCGCATGTAACGGAAGGGTCCGTCGATGTATTCGGTGTCGATCCGCTTCTGGTCCGGCCAGAGCGTCACCCGGCTGCCGAAGCGTTCGCGGAACACCTTGAAGCTGATGACGAGATCGGCCTCCATCACCTCTCCCCCGCCGGGGATCGGCCGGCGCGAGCGGATGCGGGCGGCCGAGTTCCAGGGCAGGAACTTCGGATAGGACGCGACATCGGCCACCAGATCGTACATCTGCTGGGCGGTGTAAGGCAGGCGCTTGGTCTCGGAATGGGTCGGCATCGGCTTTCTCTTGCCCGTGATGTGGCCCGAGACGCGGCCAAGATCAAGCGGGCGTCCTGTCACGGCCTAGGCAAGGGCGGCTCTTGGCGCTAGGAAGGGGCGAGCAGTCAGGACAGAGCCATGCCCGAACGCCCATATGTCATCGACCGGATGATCAGCGCGAAGTCCATCGCCGCGCGGGTCGAGGCGCTGGCACGCGAGATCACGCGCTATTTCGAGGGCACCGACAAGCTGGTGGTGGTGGGGCTTCTGCGCGGGTCCTTCGTGTTCATCGCCGATCTGGTGCGCGAGATCGACCTGCCGGTGGAGGTGGATTTCCTGGAAGCCTCCTCCTACGGCGACGCGATGCATTCCAGCCGCGAGGTGCGCATCCTGAAGGACCTGCGCGGCGAGATCGCGGGCCGCGACGTGCTGGTGGTCGAGGACATCATCGACACGGGCTTCACGCTCTCGCATGTGCTGCACCTGTTGCAGGCGCGCGGCCCGGCGCGGCTGAAGACCTGCGCGCTTCTGGACAAGCCCTCACGGCGGGAAGTCCCGGTCAAGGCCGACTGGACGGGGTTCGAGATTCCCGACGAATTCGTCGTGGGCTACGGGATCGACTTCGCGCAAAGGAACCGGAACCTGCCCTATATCGGCAAGGTGCGGTTCACGGAGGAGGCATGAACCAGCTTCTGTGGCTTCTGCGCGCGAAGCGCTGGGTGCAGAACCCGCCCTCGGCGGCCCGGGTGAAGCTGGTACTGGGCGTCGTCGCGGCTTGCCTCGCCGTGGTCGTGCTGGAGCGCATCTTCGGCTGGCCCGACTGGCTGGCGGTGGACAGCCTGCGCCGCAATCCGTGATTGGACGCGGGGCACGGGTCGGATAGGCTCGCGTCCGGGTTGCAGACGGAGAACGGGATGCGGATCTTGCGCTGGCTGGTGGTCCTGGGGCTGATCGCGGCGGGCGGGGTCTATGTCATGGCCCGGCCGCAGCCGCTGGCGGCGGCGGCGGTGGCGAACCTGACGGGCGACGCGGCGAAGGGCGAACTCGTGTTCTGGGCCGCCGGCTGCGCCTCGTGCCACATGGCCGAGGGCGCGAAGGGCGAGGCGCAGCTCGTCCTGTCGGGCGGGCAGCGGTTCCCCTCCGATTTCGGCACCTTCGTCGCGCCGAACATCAGTCAGGACCCC
This sequence comes from Tabrizicola flagellatus, assembly GCF_046295235.1. GTDB lineage: Bacteria > Pseudomonadota > Alphaproteobacteria > Rhodobacterales > Rhodobacteraceae > Tabrizicola > Tabrizicola flagellata_A. The sequence goes on along the minus strand of NZ_JBKBLV010000009.1, from coordinate 7,376 downwards.
GAACACGGGATCGGCACCTGGTCGCTCCTCGACCTCGCCAATGCGCTGAAGCGCGGGGTCAGCCCGGAGGGCGAGCATTACTACCCTGCCCTGCCCTATGCGTCCTATGCGAAGATGCAGATGCAGGACGTGGCCGACCTTTACGCCTTTCTGAAGACCCTGCCGGCCGACCCGACGCCGAGCCAGCCGCACGAGCTGGCCTTTCCCTTCTCGCTGCGCGAGACGGTCGGGGTCTGGAAGCTTCTGTTCCTGTCCGAGGCCTGGGCGCTGCCGGGCAACCTGACCCCCACCGCCGCGCGCGGCCGCTACATCGCGGAGGCGCTGGCCCATTGCGGCGAGTGCCATACGCCGCGCAACCTGCTGGGCGGGCTCGACACCGCGCGCTGGCTGGGCGGGGCGCCGAACCCCTCGGGCCAGGGCCGGATCCCGAACATCACGCCGGGCAAGCTGGGGTGGAGCGCGAGCGACATCGTGCAATACCTGACCACGGGCTTCACGCCGGACTATGACAGCGTGGGCGGCCACATGGCGCATGTGGTGGAGAACATGGCACGCCTGCCGGAAAGCGACCGGGTGGCGGTGGCGGAATACCTGCTGGCGGTGCCGACCGTCCAATGAAAGGGCGCCAGGTCCGCGGCTCCCCAACACAAGATCTTGACAAATTGGGCATTCCCTTTGCCGCCGATTGCGTCATAATGACAAAAAAACGAGCAGAACGGACAGTGACATGAACAGGATCATTCTCGCCACCCTTTTCGCGACCGTCGCACTTCCCGCTGCCGCCCAGACCACAGGCAACGGCCTGAGTTTCGGCGGTGAGGTGAAGCTGGAATATCTGGACGCCAATCCGCGCATCTGGGCCTTCTACGGCGATGTCGGCGCGAACTGGCGGTCTGGCGGGCTTCTGGGATTCGACACCTCTATCGAAACGACGCGGTTGGACGACGGAACCGATCTGTCCAACTACTGGGCGGCACTCGTCCTGTCCACCGGCGCGGGCGAGTTCGCGCTGGGCGCGCCGCGGCCACTGGTGGACAGCCTGAACGTGATGCCGAAATTCTCGTCGTCACGGGTGGTCGATCTGGAGACAAGCTTCTTTACCGGTTCCATGACCTCGCTGTTCAGCATGCAGGACAACGGGGCCACCCCGGGCGTGACCTATTCGAACACAGCCGGCAGCCTGACCTACGGCGGGGGTTACCACCACCTGAACGACGGCGACAACATCGACATCATCGAGGGCGTGATGCAGTACAAGTCGGGCGCCATGTCGCTGTTCATTGCCGGCGAATACGCAAATGCCGAAGGCCCGAACCTGTCCCTGTTGCAGATCGGCGGCCTCTACGACGCCGAGCGGTTCGACCTCGGGCTCGCGCTGTCGCAACTGCACAGCTCGGACACCATCCACAGCCTGCGGCTGCACGGTAGTGTCGATGTGATGGACGCGCTGGCCCTGCGGGCCGACGCGCTGCTGATCCAGGATTCAAGCGACATCTATTCGCTGTCGGCGACCTACAGCCTGCCGAACGGCCTGTTCGTCGAAGGCGGCGGGACCAAGATCCAGAACGGCAACGAAGTCTTGGACTTTGGCGTCGGGTTCAAGTTCTGAACCCTCGCGCAGGGAACGCCGTGGGCCGCTTTCGGGCGGCCCTTTCGTTTTCAGCCCCGCCCCGCCTGCCGCGCCGCGCGCATCCGCGCGAAATCGTCGCCCGCGTGATAGGACGATCGGGTCAAGGGCGTGGCCGAGACCATGAGGAACCCCTTGCCCCACGCCGCGGTCTCGTAAGCCTTGAACTCCTCGGGCGTGACGAAACGATCAACCCGGTGGTGCTTGGGCGTCGGTTGCAGGTATTGCCCGATGGTCAGGAAATCGACATCGGCCGAGCGCATGTCGTCCATCACCTGCAACACGGCCTGCCGCGTCTCGCCGAGGCCGACCATGATGCCGGACTTGGTGAACATCATCGGGTCCAGTTCCTTCACCCGTTGCAGCAGGCGCAGCGAATGGAAGTAGCGCGCGCCCGGTCGGACCTCGTGGTAGAGACCGGGCACGGTTTCGAGATTGTGGTTGAACACGTCCGGCCGCGCCTCGACCACCTTTTCCAGCGCCGAGGGCGGGCATTTCAGGAAATCGGGGGTCAGCACCTCGATCGTCGTGCCGGGGGAGCGATGCCGGATTGCGCGGATCGTCTGGGCGAAGTGCTCGGCCCCGCCGTCGTCGAGGTCGTCGCGGTCCACGCTGGTGACGACGACATGGTTCAACCCCAGTTCGGCCACCGCATGGGCCACCCGGCCGGGCTCGAAGGCGTCGAGCGTCTGCGGCTTGCCGGTCGCCACGTTGCAGAAGGTGCAGCCGCGGGTGCAGATCTCGCCCATGATCATCATGGTGGCATGGCCCTGGGACCAGCATTCGCCCACATTGGGGCAGCCGGCCTCCTCGCAGACCGTCACCAGCTTCTTTTCGCGCAGGATGTCGCGGGTCTGCTTGTAGCCTTCCGAGGTCGGGGCCTTCACGCGGATCCATGCGGGCTTTTTCGGTTGCGCATTGTCGGGCCGATGCGCCTTTTCCGGGTGACGTCCTTCGGGAAGCTTGAGGTCGCGCACGGAAATTTCCCCCTGACCGCATGGTTCCTTCCCAGATAAGCCGGTTTCCGGCCCAAGGCAACGCGGACGAGTCCGCGTCTGGCGCCCGCCGCCCATGCAGCGGGTGCAACTCGGAAGGGAGCACGCGATGTCAAAGACCTTTGTTGCGGAAGTGATCGGAACGGCGATCCTGGTGCTGTTCGGCTGCGGCGCCGCGGTGCTGATGGGGGCCGAGATCGGGATGACCGGTATCGCCCTGGCCTTTGGCCTGGCCATCGTGGCGGCGGCCTACGGGATCGGCCCGATCTCGGGGGCGCATCTGAACCCGGCCGTCAGCCTGGGCGCCTTTCTCGCAGGACGGATGAGCGCGGGGGCACTGGCCAGCTATGTTCTGGCGCAACTGATCGGTGCGGTGATCGGCGCGGCGATCCTCTATGCGATCGCCTCGGGCAAGGCGGGCTACGACATCGCGGTCAACGGACTGGGGCAGAACGGCTATGGCGCGGGCTACCTGGGCGAATACAGCCTGGCCTCGGCGCTGATCCTCGAGGCGGTGATGACCTTCCTCTTCGTCACCGTGATCCTCGGCGCCACGCAGGAGGGTGCGCCGGCGGAACTGGCGGGCCTGGCCATCGGCCTGACGCTGGCGGCGATCCATCTGGTCGGCATCAACGTGACCGGTGTTTCGGTGAACCCGGCGCGGTCCTTCGGCCCGGCGCTGTTCGTCGACGGCAAGGCGATGGCCGATCTCTGGGTATTCATCGCCGCACCGCTTGCCGGAGGCGCGCTGGCCGGGATCCTGCACCGGGCTGGAGTTACGCGCGCCGCCTGACAGGCAGGCTGGCCGCGCGATCCGGGGACGGGGAACCCCGGCGGAGGGGGGGCGTCCATTCTGACGCCCCCCTTCCGGCTTGACGCGGATCAAGGCCGGACCCTTGCCGAACGGGCAGGAAGGCCCCAGAAACGGCGGGTCATGATGTCCGTCACCGAACTTGCGCTGGCCGTCCTGCTCCTGCTGCTCACGTCGGGGCCGACCAATTCGCTGATGCTGCTGGCCGGGGCCGAACGGGGCTGGGGCGGGGCCTTGCGGCTGATCCCGGCCGAGCTTGCGGGCTATTTCCTGACCGTTCTGCCGCTGGCCCTGGCGGGCGCGGCGCTTCTGGACGGTGCCGAGACCCTGCGCAGCCTGGTGACGCTGGCGGCGGGCACCTGGGTTGCGGTGCTCGCGGTCCGGCTGTGGCGTCTGCCCGAGACGGTGGCGGCCGGTCAGGCCGTAGGCGCGCGCGCGCTGTTCGTGACGACCTCGCTGAACCCCAAGGCGCTGTTGTTCGGGCTGGTCCTGCTGCCCTCGCCCGACCGGCTGGGGGCGAACCTGGCGCTGTTTGCGGGGCTGGTGGTGCTGGTGGCGATGCTCTGGGCCGGCCTTGGCGCCATGCTGCGCCAAGGGAGCGGCCAGCCGCGCGCGCTGTTCCTGCTGCGGCGGCTGGCCTCGGTCTGGCTGGCGGCGATCTCGCTGGTGCTGATCGCGCGCGGGGTCGGTGCCTAGGGTCGGGGCCTAGCCGATCAGCGGGCCGGACTTGCCATAGGTTTCCTCGTAGTGCCGGCGCAGGCGCATCAGCGCGATGCGCAGCACGATCTTGCCCGAGCGCGCCGCCCAGCCCATGCGCTTTTCGGCCACCTCCAGCCCTTCGAGGAAACAGCAGCAGCGCAGCGCCACGTCGCCGAGCCCCGGCCCGAGGTCTCGCAAAGCCGCCGCCACCCGACCGCGTGCCGAGGACGGGCCTTCGGCGAGCCCGCTGTCGGGCTGGAAGGCGCCGCGGTCGCCACCGGTGAGGAACCGGTCCCAGTTCTGCGCCACGCGCGGCCCCATCTGGGCCAGTTCGAAATCCTCGCGCAGGCGTTCGGCGGCGGCCACCAGTTCCGGTTCGAGGAAGGGCTTGCCATCCCGGTCCCGGCGCCGGCCCAGAAGAGCCACCGGGCTTTCCGCCAAGTTGTAGCGCACCCGGCGGGGGCCCGCGTCGTCCATCACCTCGCGCTCGCCCCAGACCCGGTGTTGCTCGCCAAATGGCGTCGCGGCCTCGGCCATGCCCTGGCGGCGGCGGTCCTCCTCGTCCACCATGCGTTTCAGCGCCGCACGACCGGCCGAGGTGATCTCGTAGGTCGCAACCCGGCCCGGCTTGCGGCAGGTCACCCAGTCCTTCAGCGCGAAGGCATGGGCGACCGAACGTTCCAGCACTGCGGTGCGCAGGCTGCGCCCGTCGGGCAGGTCGCGCAGCACCACCGCCTTGTCGAGGTCGGGGGCAATCGCCATCACCGCGCCGGGTTCGGCCAGCCGGCGCAGGACGCGAATCCCCTCGCGCAGCAGAGCCTGTTCGTCGAACATCTCGGGCGGCTCACCGGAACGGTCGGGGCGCGGGTGGACTGACATCTGAAGGACATCCTTTTCGGCTGAGACATCGGACTGGCGGGAGACGAGACGGGAGATTGCCGTCAGGGCCTCGTCCATCAGCGGGTCCTCGCGGCGGTTCTCGAACCGTCGCACCTGGCGCAGGATGGTCGAGGCATGCAGGCCTTCGCGCCGCGCAAGCTCCCTGAGCGATGTGCCGTCTTCGGTATGGTCGAGGTAGTGACGCACGGCAGCAGGAAGCCAGTCCGGCAGGCTGGCAGCAGTCAGTTCTGGCAATTCGGTCGTCCTGTATCTGTCCACACCCGGGCTGCAATATGTCCAGCCTTGGACGCACACAACCTTGGGTGGAATTGGTTACCTGTTGGTTAAACTTCCGTCATATCCCGACAATTCGATGGAAAGCTTAAACTCTTCGGTAACCTCCGCGCGCTGATCAGCGGGCTTGCGCAACGCCAGGTTGTATTCGGTCAGGATGGTTCGGTCCAGATCGTCTGACCTGCAAAGGAGGATTCCGATGACCGACTGCCGCTCTCTGCTTGCCACCCTGCGTCGCCCGCGGCTCTTGATGCGCGCCGCGCGTTTCGGCCTGGGCGACTACCGGCGCGAGCGTGACCTGCGCCGATATGTTGACCACGCGGCCTCGCCGGAAGAGACGGTCAGCTCGCTGATGTCGGTCGAGGCGCGGCTGGAGGCCACGCGCCAGGCGGGTGACGCCGGCTATTCGGTGGCCCGTCACATCGAGGTGCTGATCGCCCTTCTGGCCGAAGCCCAGTTCCTGCGCCGGGGCGAGACGGCCTGAACCGCCCCCGCACATGCAAAGGGCGGCCAATGGCCGCCCTTTCCGGTTTCGGGCCGTTGCCCGCTCAGATGAAGGCGTCCGGCATCTCGGCCTTGCGGCGGGCGACGTAGGCCTCCAGCGCCTCGCGAATGCCGGGGTCGATCTCGGGGGCCTGGTAGTCGGCCAGAAGCTTCTTCACCCGTTCGTTGGCCAGCGTCTGCGTGTCACGGCTGCCTTCCTCGGCCCAGGTCTCGAAGGGCTTGTAGTCGAACAGGTCCGACCGCCAGAAGGCCGACTTGAAGTTCGCCTGGGTATGGGCGCAGCCGAGGTAGTGGCCGCCCGGACCGACCTCGCGGATCGCGTCCATGGCCTGGCCGTTGGTGTCCATCTGGATGCCCTGCGCCAGATGGTGCAGCGTGCCCAGCTGATCGGCGTCCATGACGAATTTCTCGTAGGAGGACACGAGGCCCCCTTCCAGCCAGCCGCAGGCGTGCAGCATGAAGTTCACGCCCGCCAGAAGCGCCATGTTCAGGCTGTTCGCGGTCTCGTAGGCGGCCTGCGCGTCCGGCAGCTTGGACCCGCAGAACGACCCGCCCGAACGGTAGGGCAGCCCCAGCCGCCGCACCAGCTGACCCGCGCCATAGGTGATGTGCGCGGCCTCGGGCGTCCCGAACGTGGGGGCGCCCGAGTTCATGTCGATCGAGGTCACGAAGGCCCCCGCGATGACGGGCGAGCCGGGGCGGACAAGCTGGCTGTAGCTGACGCCCGCGAGGATTTCCGCCAGCACCTGCGTCAGCGTCCCCGCCACCGTCACCGGCGCCATGGCCCCGCCGACGATGAAGGGCGAGACGATCGAGGCCTGGTTGTTCGCGGCATAAACCTCGAGCGCGCCCATCATGATCCCGTCGAAGACCATCGGCGAGTTGATGTTGATGAGGCTGGTCATCACCGTGTTCTCTTGGACGAAGTCCTTGCCGAACAGGATCGAGGCCATGTCCACCGAATCCTGCGCGCGGCTGGGTTCGGTGACCGAGCCCATGAAGGGCTTGTCCGACAGCGTCATGTGGGCAAGCAGCATGTCGAGATGGCGCTTGTTCACCGGCACGTCGGTCGGCTCGCACACCGTACCGCCGGAATGGTGCAGCCACTTCGACATGTAGCCGAGCTTCACGAAGTTCCGGAAATCCTCCAGCGTCGCATAGCGGCGGCCGCCTTCCATGTCGCGGACGAAGGGCGGGCCATAGACCGGGGCGAGGACGAGGTTGCGGCCGCCCACCTCGACGTTGCGTTCCGGGTTGCGGGCGTGCTGGGTGTAGGTCTTGGGCGCGGTGGAAATCAGCTTGCGCGCCAGGCCACGGGGAATGTGGACGCGTTCGCCCTGTACGTCGGCCCCGGCATCGCGCCAGCGCTGCAACGCCGCCGGGTTTTCCACAAAGTTGACGCCGATCTCTTCCAGCACCGTCTCGGCATTGTGCTCGATGATCTGGAGCGCTTCCTCGTTCAGGATCTCGAAGTTCGGGATGTTGCGCTGGATGAAGCGCGCGGTCTCGAAGCTGATCGCGGTGCGTTCCGCCCGGCGGCTCGCGCCGCCTCCACTGCGCGACCGGC
>NZ_JBKBLV010000008.1:0-112845 GCF_046295235.1 Tabrizicola flagellatus | reverse complement strand
GAATTCGGCGGGCCCGTTCTTCAGCATGTCAGCCCTGGGCGTCGATGCGGGCGGTGATGAGGATGCGCACCTCGTCGCCCACCATGTCCGACCAGCCGGTCGCGCCGAAGTCGGAGCGGTTAACCTTGCCGGAGAGCAGGACGGTCAGGTGGTCGAGCTCGTCCGGCGCGCTGCCCTTCGGGCGGAACAGGCGGGCCCGGAGCGTGACCTGTTTCGTTACCCCGCGGATGGTCAGGTCGCCGGTGACCTCGGCCACGTCGCCTGCGCCCTTGACCGAGGTGGAGGTGAAGGTCATCCGCGGATGCGCCCGCGCGTCCAGCACCTTCGGCCCCTTCAGGGCCTGGGCGGCGAAGGGAAAGCTCGCCTGTGCGCCCGTCACGTCGAGGGCGACATCCACCCTGCAGTTGCGCACATTGGCGAAGTCGAGCCTGAGATCGGCCTTTTCGAGCGGGATGGAGCCGGTGATCAGGTCCGGGCCGAAATCGGTCTCGAAGGCGACGGTCGAGGCGGCGGGGTCCATCCTGTAGGCGACGGTCCCTGCCTGAAGCGCCGGGGCCAGCCCGAGGGCGATGAGGGCGGCGAGTGCAAGGCGGCGCATGGATATCCCCCGGTGATCGGTTCGATGCTAGCACCGGAGGGGGGATCGGCCTATTCAACCTGTCGTGCGCAGCCTTGTCGGCGTCATTGGGCGCAGTAGCCGCCGTCCACCAGATGATAGCTGCCGGTGATGAAGCTCGCACGGTCGGACAAAAGGTATTGCGTGAGATCCGCGACCTCTTCCGGGCGGCCAAGTCGGCCGATGGGATGGGCGCCGACCAGCGCCTCTTTCGCTCCGGGGGGCAGTGCGCCGAGAAGGGGCGTGTCGATGAAGGCCGGGCCGATGGCGTTCACACGGATACCCTTGGCGGAATATTCAAGCGCTGCGGCGCGGGTTAGGCCAAGGAGGGCGTGCTTCGCGGCGGTGTAGGCCGAGGCATTGGCGAAACCCACCGAGCCCAGGATCGAGGCGATGTTGACGATGGCCCCGCCGCCGGCTTCGAGCATCCGTGGGATGGCGTAGCGCATGCCGTAGAAGACGCCGTTGAGGTTCACGTCCATCACCCGGTGCCAGCCGTCGAGGGGGTATTCCCCGGTGGGCAGGAGCGGGCCGCCGATCCCGGCGTTGTTGACCAGAAGCTGCAGGCCGCCGCCCCAGGCGACGGCTTCGGCGACAAGGCCTTCGACGGTGGGCGCATCGGCCACGTCGCCCCCGGTGGCGCGGGCCTGTCCGCCGGCCTGTGCGATGCTTTCGGCGACACGCTGGGCGGCGTCGCGGTTCAGGTCCTGGACGAGGACCCGGGCGCCGCTGGCGGCAAGGCCCCTGGCGATGGCCTCGCCGATGCCCGAGCCAGCGCCGGTGACGAGGGCGGTCTTGCCGGGGAAGGTGATGTCCATGGTCGGTCCTCCGTTCTGTCTGGGATTCGGAAAGGATGGCAGGGATGGCCCGGTCGGTCCCTGATCCGTGTCAAGCCTGCGCGCGCATGGCGCGGGATCCAAGAGGACCGGGATCAGACCTCTGCCAGGGGGCTGGGCTCCAGCGTCTCGCTGCCGGGGCCGAGGCGCAGCGACCAGCTGGCGGGCGGCAGGAGGCGGGCGCGCAGGCGGGTGAGGGTGAAGCTGTCCTCCTCCCACCACAAAAGCGCGCGGCTGGGGGCGGGGGCCATGTGCCAGCGGCTTTCCACCCCCTGCGCCCCGCCCCGGCCGGGCAGGAGGATCAGGCCCAGCGGTGCCGGCCCCCCTTCGCGCCGGGCGGCCTCGGATCCGGCCCCGGCGGCCAGGTGCAGGCGGCGGGTGGGCGTCAGGGCGGGGGGCGCCAGGAGTTCGGCCACGACCAGCGGGGCCGCGCCCGAGCGCAGCGCCTCTTCCGCGGCCCAGAGCAGGCCCTCGTCCCGGTCGGCCTGCACCAGGATCAGCCGGGCGGGATCGGCCAGCGGCTGCAACCCGGCCGCGTTCAGCCGTTCGGGCAGCCAGCCGGGGCGGATCCAGACCACGGGACCCCGGGTCTTGCCCATGATCCGCGCGGCCAGCTGGATCCGCGAGGGTCCGCACAGCTCATGCACCCGGCCCCGGCGCAGGGTCAGCGCGCCGAACAGGGGGTGCAGGTCGCGGGCCGGATCGGCGGCCTGATGCTGGATGGGCAGACTCATGCGGAAAAGGTAGAGTGTTCGCTTAATGTTCTCAAGTCCGGGCCTTTGCCCTGTTACCGAACCGCCCTAGCCTTGTGGCAACGAAAAGGAATCCCCCGATGCAGAAGCTGACCCTGGGCAAGACCGGCCTGACCGTTTCCGAACTGTGCCTCGGCACCATGACCTGGGGCACACAGAACACCGAGGCCGAGGGGCATGCCCAGGCCGACATGGCGGTGGACCATGGCGTGACCTTCTGGGACACGGCCGAGATGTATCCGGTGAACCCGGTCCGGGCCGAAACCGTGGGCCGAACCGAGGAGATCATCGGCAGCTGGCTGGCCAGCCGGGGCGGCCGCGACCGGCTGGTGATCGCGACCAAGGTCGCCGGCAAGGGCCAGATCATCCGCCCCGGAGAGCCCACCACCGGCGCCACGCTGCGTGCGGCCTGCGAGGCGAGCCTGAGGCGCCTTCAGACCGATTACATCGACCTCTACCAGCTGCACTGGCCGAACCGGGGCAGCTATCACTTCCGCCAGTCCTGGAGCTATGCGCCGACCGGCATCGACAAGGTTGTCGAGACGGCGCAGATGACCGATTTCCTGACCACGGCGCAGGCGCTGGTGGCAGAGGGCAAGGTCCGCGCCTTCGGCCTGTCGAACGAAAGCGTCTGGGGCGCGGCGCGCTGGCTGCACCTGGCCGACACGCTGGGCCTGCCGCGCATGGCCACGGTGCAGAACGAATATTCCCTGCTGTGCCGGCAGTTCGACACCGACTGGGCGGAACTGTCCATCGTCGAGGACATGCCGCTTCTTGCGTTCTCGCCCTTGGCCACGGGGCTACTGTCGGGCAAGTATGCAGGGGACGTGATCCCCGATGGCTCGCGCCGCAGCCTGAACCCGGACCTGTCGGGGCGGATCACGGCCCGCGTCTTTCCCGCGGTGGCGGCCTATCTGGGGATCGCGGCGCGGCATGGGCTCGACCCCTGCCAGATGGCGATCGCCTTCTGCCGGACGCGGCCCTTCACCACGATCCCGATCATCGGGGCGACGACGCTGGACCAGCTGCGCACCAATATCGGCGCGGCTGCGGTCACATTGTCGCGAGAGGTGATGGACGAGATAGCGGAAACCCACCGGGCCCACCCCGCACCTTACTGACGGCACTTGCGGCGCGGGGCGGTTCGGGGCACTTCTTCCCGCGAACCGGAGATCCCGATGCCGCGTCCACTGTCCCTCGCCGTTCTGATGGTCTGTGCCACGACGCTTTTGTCCGCGTGCCAGCTGACCGGGGCAAAGGGGCCCGCGGCTGCCGGGCAGGACGTGACGGCCAATGCCGTGACCGGCGACCCGATCGAGGCCAAGGCGCTGGACGCCCCGCCGGCGGCGGGGGGCGCGGCCGCAACGACTGCCACCGGCACCGGCACGCAGGCCGCTGCGCCGGGCCCGGCGGTCGCCCCGGCTGATGCGGCGGCTCCGGCACCTGCGGCGGAACCGGCGGCACCGGCCGAGCCGGCCCTCGCGGCGAAGCCAGAGCCGGTCGCCCCCGTGGTGCCGGCCAAGTCCGAGGCGCAGATCGCCTGCGAGAAGAAGGGTGGCACCTGGTACAAGGTGGGCAAGGGCGAAAAACGCGCCTGCGTGCGGCAGACGAGGGACTCCGGCAAGCGCTGCGAGCGGGAAAGCCAGTGTGAGGGGGTCTGCCTGGCCAGGTCCGGCACCTGTTCGCCGTTCAAGCCGATGTATGGCTGCAACGAGATCTTCCAGGACAACGGCGCGCGGGTGACCCTGTGTCTCGATTGAGCCTTGCCTTCGCGCTGGTGCTGGCGGCCTGTGTCGCAAGGGCGCCGGCACCGACCGCCTTTCGCGCCGCCGAAGCGCCGATCTGGTCCGCGGCGGCCTTCCAGCCCGCCCAGGTCGCCGGCACCTGGCGGCAGGTGGCGACGTTCCAGCCCGAGGGATCGGCCTGTGGGGCGGGGTCGGTGACCATCACGCCTGAGACGGTCGGCCTGCGCCTGGACGGGACGCTTTGCCTGGCCGGGACGGCGCAGAAGGTGTCGGGCCTCGCCCCGGTCACCGGGCCGGGCCGGATCCGGGTCGGGGGCGAGGAGTGGTGGATCCTCTGGGTGGATACCGGCTATCGGACCCTGGCGATCGGCACGCCCTCGGGGCGGTTCGGCATGCTGCTTGACAGGGGCGCCATTCCGGCCGACCGCCTTCAGGCCGCGCGCGAGATCTTCGACTTCAACGGCTATCGCACGACGGCGCTGACGGCCCTGTAGGCACCGCTCGTCGATGCCTTCGCCACTCCTCGCCGGGTGGGCCTCCGCGACGAGGCGACGAAATCGGCCGAGGAGCATTCAGCGGACCCGGTCGAGAAGTGTCCGCAGATGGCCGCCCATGTCGCGGGCGCCGACCGCCGCCTCGCGCACCAGAAAGTCGAAATGCTGGGTGATCGTCTCGATCCGCGCGCTGTCGCGAAAGGCGAGATAATGGCGGCCGAGGTAGATCACCGCCAGCAGCGGCCCGAAGATCGTCACGGGTGCCGAGAAAAGCCGGCGCGCATCGAAGAGGCAGACGCGCAGCGACGGATAAAGCTGGTCGCACAGCGTCATCAGGTGGACAAGCTGCGCCCGCCGATGCTCGGCTGGAAGGCCCTCGTAATAGCCCGTCGCGGTGGCGAAGGCGGTCAGCTCGTGCAGGGGCAGCGCGATCTCGTAATCCGATCCCGAGGCGCGCATCCAGCGCAGACGGTCCTCGAAGGCGCCGATGGCCTGTTCCGCCGTGCGCCCGAGCTGCGGTTCGTATTCCCATTCGACCATGGTGCGGGTCTTCAGCATGTCGGGCAGGGTCGCGGGGACATGGCGGATCTTGTATCCAGCCGCCTCCTGGTGCCAGGCGAAGATGCGTTCGTCGATCAGCGCGCGCGGCGCCTCGGTCAGGGTCAGCGAGGCGGCGAGGAGGTCGGCGATCGGTTCGGGCCGCCCGGACAGGCCCAGAAGCCAGTCGGCGCTGATCCCGAGTGCCCGGGCGCAGTCGGCGGCAAGCTGGGCATTGGGCAGCCGCTTGCCCGGTTGCAGGAGCGCCGAGATGGTGGACCGGTCCACCCCCGTCTGCCGGGCCAGTTCGGCCTGGGACATCGCGCGGGCGGCCATTGCCTCGGCCAGACGGGCGCGGAACTGGGCGGCGCGGTCGCGTTTGTCGATCCTGTCCATCATGTGTTGACCTTAGAAAACATTCGTTGATTGAAGTTTACGATATCCCGAGTTCACCGCATAGGACGCATTTGCTAGCGATACAGAAAAGCTAGACTGCCGGGGACCATCTTGACGACCGCGACCCGGGCCACCGAATGGCCGACCCTCATCGTCTTTGCCGTGACCTATGCCCTCTGGGCCGCGGGAACCGCCGTCCTCTGGCCCCTGTCGCCGGTCCTTGCGATCCTCGTCACGACGGTGACGATCGCGCAACTGTCCTCGCTGACCCATGAGGTGCTGCATGGGCATCCCTTCCGGTCGCAGCTTCTGTCCGAGGCGCTGGTCTTTCCGGCGGTCGGGCTGTTCATCCCCTATCTGCGCTTCAAGGACACGCATCTGCAGCACCACAACGACGCGGCGCTGACCGATCCCTACGACGATCCCGAATCCAATTACCTGGATCCGGCGGTCTGGGCGCGTCTGTCGCGACCGGTGCGGCTGATCCTGCGGGCCAACAACACGCTGGCCGGTCGGATGCTGATCGGGCCGGCGGTGTCGATCCTCAACCTGGCGAGGACCGACCTGCGACTGGCGCTGCAGGGCGACCGGAGGGTGATCCTGGCCTGGGCGCTGCATCTGCCGGGGCTGGCGCTGGTCGTGGCCTGGCTCGCGACCGTCGGGCAGATGCCGGCCTGGGCCTATCTGACCGCGGCCTATCTGGGTCTGAGCCTGCTGAAGATCCGCACCTTCCTGGAACACCGGGCGCATGAGGCCGCCCGTGCCCGCACGGTCATCATCGAAAGCCGGGGGCCGCTGAGCCTTCTGTTCCTGAACAACAATTTCCATGTCGTCCACCACATGCACCCCTCGGTGCCGTGGTATCGGCTGCCTGCGATGTATGCCGCGCGGAAAGAGCATTACCAGCGCCGGAACGAGGCCTATGTCTATCGCAGCTATACCGAGATCTTCGCGCGCTTCCTCTGGCGCGCCAAGGACCCGGTGCCGCATCCGATCTGGCCGGTCTACAAGGGCGCGATGGGCTCAGACGAGACGGCGGAACTGCGGGGTGGTGCCGGAATTGTCGAAGAACGGCACGCCGGGCTGGTCACCGCCCGCCACTAGCGCCGCGACCTCGGCCAGCACGACCTCGGTAATGAAGGGCAGGTCCAGCGCGCGCGCCTGCGGCAGGGGCAGCCAGCGCAGGTGAGACAGTTCGCCGGAGGCGGCGGAAAAGTCGTCGCCGTCGCCCTCCAGCCCTTCGGCATGGGCCAGAAGGAAGCGCGCGTCGAACCGGCGGCTGCGGCCCGGCGGTGTGATCGCGCGGAAGACAAAGCGCAGCGAGGGGCGGTCCATCGCGGCAAGGTTCAGGCCGGTCTCCTCGGTCAGCTCGCGCAGCGCGGCCGCGACGATGGCGCCGGGCATGGGGGCGTCCTCGGGAACCATCTGGCTCAGCCTTCTGACGCAATCGGGCGACAGGAACCCCTGGCCTGCAGACGGGAGATCCTCGGGATCGACGCGACCGCCGGGGAAGACGAATTTCGACGGCATGAACACGGCGCCTTCGCCGCGCTGGCCCATCAGCACCTCGGGGCCGGTGCCGCCCTCGCGCCACAGGACCACGGTGGCGGCCGGGCGGATCGGTTCAGTCATTCGGGGCCGAGCCGAAGCCGTGCATGCGGTTGGCCCATTGCAGCGCTACCAGCGCGCCTTTGAGGCGGGGCAGCAGGTAGAGCGACAGCGCCACCGTGCCGATGGTGAAACCGACCGCCAGCACCAGCGGCTCGGGGCGCCACTTGGTATAGGTGAACAGCAGGATCGGTGCCAGCAGGTGCCCGACGATCAGGATGGTCAGGTAGGCCGGTCCGTCGTCGGCGCGGTGGTGGTGCAGTTCCTCGCCGCAGACCGGGCAGGCATCGCGCACCTTGAGATAGCCGCGCAGCATCGGCCCCGCGCCGCAGTTCGGGCAGCGGCGGCGCCACCCGCGCAGGAGCGCGGGTTTCAGCGGGCGGTCTTCGGACGTGCTGGTTTCGGTCATTGTCATGGGTGCGGTCCTCGGCTCCCGGGCGGGGCGGCCGGGTGCTGTGGACAATAGCGCCCTGCGCGGATGCTTCACAGGGGAAAGGTCGGTCCTGTGTCCGCGTGTCGCATATTCCCGCGACGGAATGGCGGGGTCTTGCCGTGTGACTGTGCAGAAGGGGCCGACAGGCGGCCCCGAGGCAGGAGATGATCCGATGAAAGCAGCGCGCAAGACCACTTTCGCACTTCTGGCCCTGACCGGTGCCTTGGCGGCATCGGCAGCCCTGGCAGACCGTGGCATGGGCGGAATGGGCGGAAGCGGCGGCATGGGTGGATCCGGCGGCCGGGGCGCCATGATGCTGGAGATGTTCGACGCTATTGACGCGAACAAGGACGGCAAGATCACCCAGGACGAGATCGCCGCGCATCGGGCGGCCGAGTTTGCCGCGGCAGACACCAACGGCGACGGTCAGCTTGGCTCCGAGGAGCTTCAGGCGCAGATGCTCAAACAGATGATGGCACGCCGGGCCGCCCGGATGATCGGGAACATGGACGCGGACGGCAACGGATCGCTCTCGGCCGACGAGATGCGTGAGGGTCCGCTGTCGGCGAACTTCGCCCGGATCGACACCGACAATGACGGCGCGATCTCGAAGCAGGAAGCGCAGGCCGCGGCCGAGAAGGTCGGCAAGCGCCGGGAAGGGCGCCGCCACATGATGGGCGGCACCGACAACTGACGCCTTTCCCCGCGACAGGTGCCGGGTTAGACCAGACGCAGGATGACGATGGCCTTCGATGCAGGCGGTGAGCTCTCGGACGAGGCGCTGATGGTGCTCTATGCCAATGGAGACCGTCAGGCCGCGCTGGCGCTGACCCGGCGCGTCACCCCGCGCGTCCTGGCCTATGCCTCCCGGCTTCTGTCCGGCGACCGGGCCGAGGCCGAGGACGTGGCGCAGGAGACGATGCTGCGCCTGTGGAAGGTCGCGCCCCAGTGGCGGCAGGGCGAGACGAAGGTGACGACCTGGGCCTACCGGGTCGCAACCAACCTGTGCATCGACCGCCAGAGGGCGCGGGGTCGCAGGCGGCAGACGGCGCTGGAGGATGCACCCGAGGTTGCCGACGCCTCCCCCAACGCGGAAGGCCGCTTGCAGGAAGCCGGGCGGATGCAGGCGCTGGAGGCGGCGCTGGCCGGGCTTCCCGACCGGCAAAGGCAGGCGGTGGTGCTGCGGCACCTCGAAGGGATGACCAACCCCGAGATCGCGGCGATCATGGAGATCGGGGTCGAGGCGGTGGAAAGCCTGACGGCACGCGGCAAGCGCGCGCTGTCGGCGGCACTATCGGGCCGGAAGGAGGCCCTTGGCTATGAGGATGACGGACATGCAGGATGATGATCTGGACCGTCTGCTTTCGGCGGCGGCGTCCGCACCCGTCCGGCCCACGGACGCGCTGATGGAGCGGGTCCTGGCCGATGCGCTGGCGCTGCAGCCGGCACCTGCCACGCTGAGGCCCGGTCTCGCCCGTGCGCGCCCCGGGCTTCTGGCCCGGATCGCCGCCGCGATCGGAGGGGGGCCGGTGCTGGCCGGCCTGGGCAGCGCCGCGATATTCGGGCTGGCGCTGGGCTATCTCAGCCCGACGACCCTTGATTACCTGACAGGATCCACCGTCGATGCGGCGGAATTCTTCCCCGATGCCGATTTCCTGACGTCCGAAGGCTGACCGCGATGACCGAGCAACCAGGCCCGACCCAAGAGCTTTCGACGCCGCCGCAGCCGCCCGAGGCGCCCGGCTCCGGCGGCTCGCGCTGGCTGAAGCTGGCACTGGCCGTTTCGGTCGCGCTGAACCTGGCCGTGGCGGGGCTGGCTCTGGGCGCCTGGCTGGGCGACGGGCCGCGCAAGGGCATGCCGCGCGATCTGTCCTTCGGTCCCTTCACCGAGGCGCTGAGCGACAAGGACCGCCGCGCTCTGCGCCGCGACCTCATGGGGCGGCTGGGCGAGTTCCGCACCTCGCGCGAGGCGGCGCGTGCCGAGTTCACCGGGCTTCTGGCCGCATTGCGGGCCGATCCCTTCGACGCCGAAGGCCTGAAGGCGGCACTGGCCGCGATCGAGAGGCGCAACGCCGAGCGGCTGGAAATGGGCCGCAGCCTGATCGAGAAGCGCCTTGTCGAGATGACGGTCGAGGAACGCCGGGCCTTTGCCGACCGGCTGGAACGCGGGATCCAGCGCCTGCCGAAACCCTGAGCCGCGACGGTCAGGCCGCGCTGAGCCGGTAGGTCACCTGGTTCCGTCCGGCACCCTTGGATTCCAGAAGCGCGAGGTCGGCCTGTTCCACCAGCCCCTCGATCCCGAAACTGTCCGGACCGGCGGTCCCGGCGACTGCGACGCCGATCGAGACGGTGACCCGCAACGCCTCGCCCGAGTCGATGCGGATCGGTTCGTCGTCCATCGCCTGGCACAGCCGCTCGGCAACCGTGCGCGCCATGGGCATGCCGGTGCGGGGCAGGATGGCGAGGAACTCCTCGCCGCCGATCCGCGCCAGAACGTCGGTGTCGCGCAGGTTGGCGGACAGGCGGCGCGCGACCTCGATCAGCACCTGGTCGCCGGCCGCATGGCCGTAAAGGTCGTTGACCTGCTTGAAGCGATCAAGATCCATCACCATGACCGCGAAGGGCGCCCCCTCGGCCCGCGCCCGCTCGGCCACGGCGGTCAGCTGCGGGGCGGCGAAGCGGCGGTTGTAAAGCCCGGTCAGGGGGTCGCGCATCGCCAGGCGCAGGCCATCCTGCATCCGGGCGCGCTGCCGGTCGGAATGGCGCTTGCGCCGCAACAGACCTCGCGTGCGCAGCACCAGTTCCTCGGCGGACACTCCCGGTCCCATGGCGTCGTCCGCCCCGAGGTCGAAGGCCATCGCCGCCTCGTCCCCGGCGCCGGCCGGGCCGACCACGCAAACCGCCGCATGGCGCGTCGCCTGGTGGCTTTTCAGCTCCGACAGAAGCCGCAGCGTTGCCGACGGATTGCGGCCATCGTCCTGCAGGACATAGACTTCCGGCAGCGGGTCGCGCCCGGCGCGCCGGGCGATCTCGGCCAGGGCCTCGCCGCGCGAGAGCACCACCAGCCGGTCGCGCAGGCGCCCGGCCAGCGCCTCGCGCAGGGTTTCGCCGGTCTGGTGCTGCGGCGTGACCAGGGCGATCGTGGCCTGCGGTTCGAAGACGGCAGAAGCCTCGGCCAGGCCGGCCATCGCCAGGGCGTCCGGCGCGGGAAAGTCGCTTTCCGCCTTGAGGCGCAGAAGGTTGCGCAGCCGCGCCAGAAGCACCCGTTCGTTGGCAGGCTGTTCCATCACGTCATCGGCCCCGGCCGCGAAGGCCGCCAGACGCTCCGCCGCCGTGCCGGTTGCCGTCAGGGCGATCACCGGAATGTCGCCGCAGACCGGGTCGCGTCGCAGCCGTTGCAGCACCTCCAGCCCCGAGATGTCGGGCAGCTCCAGGTCGAGAAGGATCAGGTCGGGCCGATGGTCCTGCACCATGGCAAGGCAGGTCGCCCCGTCCTGGGCAAGCGTGGCCTCGTAGAAGGCGGCGGAGAGCCGAGCCTGCTGGACGATTCGGTTCGAAGCCACATCGTCAACGATGAGAATCCGTGCGCTCATCTTCCTTGCCGTCTTGTCCATCGCCGTGATGCGGGACAGTCTGCGTGGAAGAAGGTTAAGAAATCCTTTAACACGCTCGGTAAGGTTCTGCCCTGGCGGAGCCGGACGCCAGGAAATGATCGTGAAGCATATTGGATGGGGGCCAGGCAGGGATGACGCCCGAGACTGCGGAGGTGCTGGCCTTGCAGGCCCTGGCATGGATCGTCGCCGAGGACGAGATCCTTCCCCTCTTTCTGGCCGCGACCGGCGCCGGGCTGGCCGATCTGCGCGCGCAGGCGGCCGAGCCGGAATTCCAGGGGGCGGTGCTGGATTTCCTCTTGCAGGATGACGCCAGGGTGGTTGCCTTCTGTGACGGTCACGGTCATCCCTACAGCGCGCCCCTGTCTGCGCGCCTGGCCTTGCCGGGCGGGGCCGAGACGCATTGGACCTGACCCTTGATCCTGGATGCGCCCGCGATGATTGACGGTCTCTTGTTCGACAAGGACGGAACCCTGTTCGACTTTCGGGTCAGCTGGGGCCGCTGGGCAGAGGGCTTCCTGTCCCGGATCGCCCGGGACGCCGGTCATGCTGCCCGGCTAGGACGGGCGATCGGTTTCGATCCCGCCACGGTCAGCTTCGCCCCCGACAGCCCGGTGATCGCGGCGACGGCGGCCGACATCGCGGCGGCGCTCGCGCCGGAACTGCCGGGCGTGACGGTGGCCGAACTGACCGAGCGGATCGACGCCAGCGCCGCCCAGGCGCCGATGGCCGAGGCGGTGCCGCTGCGCCCGCTCCTGGCGGGGCTTCGGGAGCGGGGCCTGCGGCTGGGGGTGGCGACGAACGATTCCGAGGCGCCGGCCCGGCAGCATCTGGCCAACCACGGGATCACCGACTGTTTCGACTTCATCGCCGGCTACGACTCGGGTCATGGCGCCAAGCCTGGTCCGGGCATGTGCCTGGCCTTCGCGCGGGTTACGGGACTTTCCCCCGACCGCGCGGCGATGGTTGGCGACAGCCGGCACGACCTCGAGGCGGGCCGCGCGGCCGGGATGCGCACGGTCGCGGTCCTGACCGGCATCGCCCGGCGCGAGGACCTTGCGCCGCATGCCGACGTGGTCCTGGACGATATCGGCGAGATTCCGGGCTGGCTTTCCGGCCTCTCACGCTGACGAAGCAGGGCGGGAAGCAAAAAGCGACACGTTTTTGTCGCGGATGCGGTAACGCACGGCGGTTCCGTTCCGCATCTTCGGACAGGTGCTACGGAGATTGAGCGATGACCGATGAACCAGTCCGCAGGAAGCGTGCCGGGGGCCGGGCCGGGATGAAGGTGCGGGCCGGGACCGCGGTGATCGACCAGATGCCGTGGCGGATCCCGGTGAACCCGGACGCTCCGGTCGAGCCCCTGGATCCCGAGGGCGTGCAGCGGATCCACAAGACCGCGATGCGGATCCTGCGCGACATCGGGATCGAGTTCCTGAACCCCGAAGCGGTGGAGCACCTGCGGAAGGCGGGCTGTATCGTGAACGGGACGAACGTCCGGATGGACGAGGATTTCGTGATGGAAATGGTCGCCCGCGCGCCCGAGACCTTCACCATCACCCCCCGCAACCCCGAGCGGGAGCTTATCATGGGCGGCAAGCACATGCTGTTCGTGAACGTGAGCTCTCCGCCGAACGCCTGGGACATGGAGCGGGGCAAGCGGTCGGGCGACTTCGAGACGTTCAAGGAATTCATGAAGCTGACGCAGTATTTCAACTGCATCCACATCGCGGGCGGCTATCCGGTGGAGCCGGTGGACATCCATGCCTCGGTCCGGCACCTCGACTGTCTGTATGAAAAGCTGACGCTGACCGACAAGGTCGTCCATGCCTACTCCCTGGGCGCGGAGCGGGTCGAGGACGTTATGGAGATGGTCCGCATCGCCGGGGGGCTGAGCGAGAGCGAGTTCCAGGCGAAGCCGCGAATGTACACCAACATCAACTCGGTCAGCCCGCTGAAGCACGACTATCCGATGCTGGATGGGGCCATGCGGCTGGCGCGGCGCGGGCAGCCGGTGGTGGTGACGCCCTTCACGCTGGCCGGCGCGATGGCGCCGGTGACGATGTCCGGCGCGGTGGCGCTGTCGATCGCCGAGGCTTTGGCGGCGGTGGCGCTCTTGGAATACATCGCTCCCGGCTGTCCGGTGGCGATCGGGACCTTCACCTCGAACGTCGACATGAAGTCGGGCGCGCCGGCCTTTGGCACGCCGGAATACATGCGGGCCACGCAGATGACGGGGCAGCTGGTGCGGTTCTACGGCGTGCCGATGCGGGCTTCGGGGGTCTGTGCGGCGAACGTGCCGGACGGGCAGGCGATGTGGGAGACCTCGAACAGCCTTTGGTCGGCGGTCCAGAGCCGGACCAACATGGTCTATCACGCGGCGGGCTGGCTGGAGGGGGGGCTGATCGCGAGCCCGGAGAAGTTCGTGATGGACTGCGAGGTCCTGCAGATGATCCAGCGCTATTTCGAGGAGGCGACCTTCGCCACGCGGGACGAGGACCTGGCCTTCGAGGCGATCCGCGAGGTCGGGCCGGGCGGGCATTACTTCGGCATCCAGCACACCCAGGACCGCTATCAGCACGCCTTCTATGCCCCCTTCGTATCGGACTGGCGGAACTATGAGGCGTGGCAGGCCGATGGGGCGGTCTGGACGGTGGAGCGGGCGCACCGGATCTACAAGCAGATTCTGGCCGAGTTCGAGGCGCCCGAGATGCCGGGGGACCGGCTGGAGGAGTTGCAGCGGTTCGTCGCCCGGCGGAAGCAGGAGGGGGGCGCGCCCACCGACTTCTGAGGTGTCCACGGTGGACAAACGCGGATGGTCTATTGGAAACAAGGACTTGGTCGCGGACGTCAGGGATTTGTCAACCATGTGATCCGGGGCCATCCCGGGTGCCCCCCACCCCCATCCCCTCCCCACAAGGGGGAGGGGAGGCGCCTTGACTGTCGAGGTCCGGTGCGGGGGAGGCGGCGGCGGACTGGCGCGCCTGCAGCGCAAGCCTGTTGTCTCGCCTCTGGCCGTTCCGGCCAACCGGCTTGGGTACCTCCGGCGGGAGTATTTGGGAAAAGGGCAAGGGATGGGTCGGGCGTTCCGGGGCGCCGGAAGGGCGGGGGCGGCTGGCGGTCAGGCGGGGAAGGTCAGGTCCTCGATGCGGGCATGGACCTCGGCGAGGCCGTCGGTGAAGCCCTGTGCGATGGCCTCGGCCCGGGCGGCGGCGTCGGGGTAGCGGAGGGTGACGGTCATCCTGGTACCGGAGCCTGCGGGCGCAAGGGTGGTGGTGACGGTCGGGCCACGGCTGGTGTCGCCGTTGAAATGTTCGACATGGACCATGCGGTGCGGCGGGTCGGCTTCGAGGATGGGGCAGGAGAAGAAGAATTCGGGCCAGTCGTAACGGAAGCTGCCGCCGGGTCGGGCGTCCATCCGGCAGCCGGCCAGGTCGGGCGAGAGCCATCGGCGGATCAGGGCGGGTTCCGTCAGCGCGCGCCAGACCGTCGCGGGGGGATGCGCGAAGCTGCGGCGGAGGATGATGTCGGTCTCTCCCTCCAGCGCAAGGCGGGTGTCGGGGGGGGTAGTCGGTGGTCCTTTCCGCGGAATGGCGGCGGGCGGCGGAAGGCTGTCGAGGCGCTGGAACCGGTCTTGCCGGAACGCGCGATACTTGCCGACCCAGCGCCGGAGCACTGTGAGTGCGTCGGGCCTGAGGCGTCTGGAGCCGGCAGTGCCGGCGATGCGCGCCTCGATCAGGCCGGCATCCTTCGGCATCTTCGGAGCGCGGCTGATCGCGGGCCGCGAGATGGCGAAGCGACGGGCGTGATCCCGGACCGTGGCCTGGCCCTGTGCCGGCCGGGCAAGGGGGGGATCGCCTGGTTTGACCAAGCCTTCACATGACGGAATTTTGAGAAAGGACAGTCCGTGCGGACCGGCCGGAAACCGGCGGCGGGGCGGGGTCTGCCTTGACCTTTCCGCCCCTGTCCCGCAGGTTGCCGGGCACTTCACAAGGGCCCGAACGGGGCGGCAAGGCAGATGGCAAAGAGCACGGCGCCCTTCTCGGGCTTTGAATTCATGATCGCCTGGCGCTATCTGCGCGCGCGGCGCGCCGAGGGCGGGGTCAGCGTGATGACCTGGATCAGCCTGATCGGCATCACGCTGGCGGTCTTTGCGCTGATCCTGACGCTGGCGGTCAGGGCGGGGTTCCGGGCGGAGTTCGTCGATACGATCCTGGGCGCAAACGCGCATGTCACGGTCTATTCGTCGGGCGTCGTCGGCGAGGACGGGCAACTGATCCGCGGCTTTACCCAGCCCGACGCGATGGCGGCGGCGATCGCGAAGGTGCCTGGGGTGACGCGGGCCGCGCCGCTGATCAAGGGCAAGCTGATGGTCTCGGACGGCGAGAACACCACCGGGGCCGAGGTCTATGGCATGCTGCCCGAGGATTTCGCCGCGATCCCGCGCATCGGGGCCGGCTCGGGCGCCATCGGCGACCTGGCGCGCTATCCCGAGGGCATCGCCATGGGCTCCGGCATCGCGCGCGAGCTGGGCGTGACGGTGGGGGACCGGGTGCGGCTGATCTCGCCCTCGGGCGTGCGGACCGCGATGGGGACGACGCCGCGGGTCAATGCCTACGAGGTCGTCTACATCTTCACCGCCGGCCGCTATGACATCGACACGACGCGGATCTACATGCCCTTCGCCGAGGCGCAGAGCTTCTTCAACAAGGAGGGACGCGCGGACGAGATCGAGGTCATGGTCGAGAACCCCGACGCGATCGAGAGCTATGGCCCGGCGATCCTGGAGGCGGCGGGGCCGGCGGCGATGCTGTGGACCTGGAAGGACAGTTCGGGGGCGTTCCTGCGCGCGCTCGACATCGAGGACAACGTGATGTTCGTGATCCTGTCGGTCCTGGTGCTGATCGCCACGATGAACATCGTGTCGGGGCTGATCATGCTGGTGAAGAACAAGGGCCGCGACATCGGCATCCTGCGCACCATGGGGTTGACGGAGGGTTCGGTCCTGCGGGTGTTCTTCATCTGCGGGGCCTTCACCGGGGTGATCGGGACCATCGCGGGGGTGGTGCTGGGCTGCGTCACCGCGCTGAACATCGACCAGATCATGAGCTTCATCAACTGGCTGAACGGGGCGGAGGTCTGGGACCCCTCGATCCGGGGCATCTATTCGCTGCCGGCGAAGTTGCAGCTGAAGGACGTGCTGTCGGCGGTGGCGCTATCCCTGGGCCTGTCCTTCGTGGTCACGCTTCTGCCCGCGCGGCGGGCGGCGCGGATGAACCCGGTGGAGGCGCTGCGCTATGAGTGAGATGCTGCGGCTGGAGGGGATCACCAAGGGCTACAACCGGGGCAAGCCGTCCGAGGTCATCGTGCTGCGCGGGGTGGACCTGGCAGTGGCGCCGGGCGAGGTGGTGGCGCTGGTCGCGCCCTCGGGGGCGGGGAAATCGACGCTCTTGCACATCGCGGGACTGCTGGACGTGCCGGACGAGGGGACGGTGCGGCTGGACGGGCGCGAGATGGGGGGCCTGACGGACCGGGCGCGGACCGAGGCGCGGCGGGGCGAGGTGGGGTTCATCTACCAGTTCCACCACCTGTTGCCGGAGTTTTCGGCGCTGGAGAACGTGGTGATCCCGCAGCTGGCGAACGGGGTGGCCAGGGCCGCGGCCGAGGCGCGGGCGCGGGAGCTTCTGGAGAAGGTCGGCGTGGGGGCGCGGGCCGGCCACCGGCCGGCGGCCTTGTCGGGGGGCGAGCAGCAGCGGGTGGCCTTCTGCCGGGCGCTGGCCAATGCGCCGAAACTGTTGCTGGCGGACGAACCTACGGGGAACCTGGACCCGGCGACCTCAGACCAGGTGTTCGGGGTCTTGATGGATCTGGTGCGGCAGACGGGCCTGTCGGCGCTGATCGCCACGCACAACCTGGAACTTGCCGCGCGGATGGACCGGGTGGTGCGGCTGGCGGGCGGTCGGGTGACCTGAGTCAAGGCACGCCGGGGCATGCGCTGCAAGGCTGCCGGCAAGCGATGGAGGGAAGGATGCGGCTTGTTCTGCTGGTGGCGGCCCTGGGTCTGGCGGGCTGCGTGGAAAAGGAGCGGACCCCGACCGGGGCCGAGGATTTCGCGACCTATTGCGCGGCCTGTCATGGGGCGGGCGGCAAGGGAGACGGGCCGGCGGCCGCGGGGCTGGACCGCAAGCCGGCGGACCTGACGCGGATCGCGGCCCGCAATGGCGGGGAGTTTCCGGGCACCCGGGTGATGGCGAAGATCTGGGGTTACACGGGCGGGCGGAACGGCGCCTCGCCCATGCCGCAGTTCGGGCCGCTGTTGCAGGGGGATCTGGTGCCCTATGACGGGGGCGACGGGATCGCCACGCCGACGCCGGTGCGGCTGGTGCAGATCGCCGAGTATCTGAAGACCTTGCAGGACTGAGGGAGAAGCTCCTCGTGCGGCGGGGCCGCCTCGTCGCAGGGGTATGGCCGCTGGCCGGGGACAGATGGCTCCGGCGGGAGTATCTGCATGGGGCAAGGACGACAGGCTCGGCGCCTGGCCGGGCTTCAGTCAGCTCTTGCGGACGTAGCGGATGAAGGGCGTGACCTGGCCGATTCGGTCGTAAAGCTGGCGCGCAGTCGCGTTGAACTCCTGCGTCAGCCAGTAGACTGCGGGCGCCCCCGCCGCATCGGCGCGGGCATAGACCGCCTCGATCAGCGCGCGGCCGATGCCGAGGCCGCGCGCCGCGGGGGCAGTGAAGAGGTCCTGGAGATAGCAGACGTCCTCGATCTTCCAGGCGTGGCGGTGGAAGAGATAGTGCGCGAGGCCCACAAGCCTGCCGTCCACCTCGGCCACCAGGGCGTTGAAGTCGCGCGGGTCGTCACCCAGAAGCCGGGCGAAGGTCGAGGTGTAGACCGTCTCGGGCACCTCGGCGTTGTAAAAGCGCAGGTAGCCGGTCCAGAGCAGGCGCCAGTCGGCCTCGTCCTTGGAACGCAGCGGACGGATCAGCGCGGCGGGGTGGCGGGTTGTCACGGGACACCTCGGATTGGGTCAGAGCCAGCCTGCACCCACGCAAGGGGCTTGGCAACAGGGCGGAAATCCTGACTATGCCGCCCCAAGGCCGGAGCCAATAACCGGCGGCAGGATGCAGGAGGTGCGGATGACAGGGCAGATTGCGGCGCGGTTGCAGCTCGCCGTGGCGGGCGCCCTTGGCGGGGCGCTTCTCTGGGCGGCGGCAAAGGCGGCGGAGCGGGGCTGGATCGGGGATTACCCCGCGCTGATCCTGATCGGCGCCCTGATGACGCTGTTCGCAGCGCTTCTCGGCATGGCCGGGCCGCTTGGCCTGGGACGGGCCCTGCCGCGCGCTGCGGGGCTGGCGGTCGTGCTTGCGGGGCTTCTGGCGCTGAGCATGCTGCGCTATGCGACCCCGGACGAGTTCCTGCGCGGCGGGCTGC
Organism: Tabrizicola flagellatus; assembly: GCF_046295235.1. Classification (GTDB taxonomy): domain Bacteria; phylum Pseudomonadota; class Alphaproteobacteria; order Rhodobacterales; family Rhodobacteraceae; genus Tabrizicola; species Tabrizicola flagellata_A. Next base: position 94,383 of record NZ_JBKBLV010000008.1, on the reverse strand, counting down.
CGGTGCTGGCGGCACTGACGGTGGCGGGCCTGCCGGTTCCGTTCCTGATCGCAGCCGCCAGGACGGGCTGGCGCGACTATCCGGCGCTGTTCCTGGAAGCCTGGTCGGTGGTGTTGCGCTTTGCCGCCGCGGTGGCGTTCACCGGGCTGGTCTGGCTGGTGATCTACCTGTCGAACGAGGTCCTGCGGATCGTGGGGATCAACGTTATCGGCTCGCTGCTGCGCCAGGAGCTTGTGGTCATGGTGGTGAGCGGCGCGGTGCTGGGACTGGGCATGGCGGTGATCCATGATCTTGCCGACCTGTTGTCGCCCTATGTGGTGCTGCGCCTGTTCCGGCTGTTCCTGCCGGTCGTGCTGGCGGTGATGGTGGTCTTCCTTGTCGCCCTGCCGTTCCGGGGTCTGTCGGGGCTGGCCGGCGATCTCTCTCCGGCGCTGCTGCTCCTGACGCTGGTGGGCGGCGGCATCGCGCTGGTCTCGATCGCGGTCGACCAGTCGGACGAGGAGGCGGCCGGAAGCCCGGTGCAGCGCCGTTCGGCGCAGGCCATGGCGATCATCCTGCCGGTCCTGGCCGGCCTTGCACTGTGGGCGATCCGGCTGCGGGTGGCAGAGCATGGCTGGTCGCCCGACCGGGTCTTGGTGGCGCTGGTCGCCGGCCTCGGGGTTGCCTATGGCCTGGTCTATGCCCAGGCCGTGCTGCGCGGCGGGCCGTGGATGGAGCGGATCCGGCAGGGCAACATCAGGATGGCGCTGGTGGTCATCGCGCTGGCGGCGCTGTGGCTGACTCCGATCCTGAACGCCGAGCGCATCTCGGCGCAAAGCCAGTTGGCACGGTTCCAGGACGGCAGGACCCCGGTCGAGGCGCTGGATGTCCAGGCCATGCGCGGCTGGGGCAAGCCGGGTGCCGAGGCTGTGGCGGTGCTGGAAGCGAAGGCGAAGGAACCGGGGCAGGAGATGCTTGCACGGCTCTTGACCGGCGAGACGCTGGGGCCCGGGGAGGCCGAGCAGGACCTCCTGCGCGCCGAGGTGGCCGCGGCGCTGCCGGTGCAGCCGGCCACGGCCACGGGCACCCGGGACACTCTGCTGGACGCGGCCGAAGCCTACATGCTGCGGGACTGGAAACAGGTCTGTGCCGCAGGCCCAGATCCTGCCCATCCGGGATGCCTGATGGTGGTTGCGGACCTGATGCCCGTGCTGCCAGGCGAGGAGGCGGTGCTGTTCCTGCGGCGCGGAGCCGACTATGTCGAGATCCTGGGGCTTTACCTCGCCCCCGACGGGAGGGTGGTGCAACGTGGCGTGTCTCGTCCAGACGGCGCCTACTTCAGCGCCTCCGAGGCGGACGACCTGATGCGGGCCTACCAGGACAGTCCTCCGCCCGTGACACCGGCGCTGTTGAACCAGCTTGGTACCGGCGAGACAGGGTTGATGATCCAGCCGTGACCCGGAAGGGATGGGGATTCCGTTAAGACATGCGCGCTAAAGTGGCTGCGAATCCGTCGGTGAGGTCGGGAATGGATGCGCTTTTGCTGCGATCCGTGCAGAACTATGTGTTGGAGACTTTCGGCCAGGCCAGATGGCAGGACATCTGCGATGCTGCCGGTCAGCCGGGCCGGACGTTCGAGCCGATGCTGCGCTATGCGCCGGGCCTTGCCGACCGGATGGCAGAGATTGCAGCAGAGGTGCTCGGCCGCCCGGTCGAAACGATCTGGGAGGACGTCGGAACCTACCTGGTGACCAGCCCCGACCATGAAGGGGTTCGCCGGCTGCTGCGTTTTGGCGGGGTTTCGTTCGGCGATTTTCTGCATTCGCTGGAGGAACTGCCGGGCCGTGCGCGTCTGGCGCTCCCGGATCTGGATCCTCCGGAAATCCTGCTGAGCGAGGTTGGTCCCGACCGGTTCGAACTGCGTTGCCGGTCGCATCTCAAGGGGATGCCCCGGGTGCTGGCCGGCATGTTGACGGCGATGGCCGACGATTACGGGGCCCTCTGCCTGATCGAGGCGGGGAAGGACGAGGTCGTCAGGATCTCGGTGCTTGACTCCCGGCACTCGCGGGCCCGTGCCTTCGACCTGGCCTTTCCGGGGCGCTGACCGATGCGTCTGGACCTGACCGGTGCGCGACTGAAGATCGACAGTATCACGCTGGCGCGGTTCATGCCGATGCATTTGCTGCTGGGGGCGGATGGCTGCGCCCAGAGCTTTGGCCCGACGCTGGCGCAGGTCCTGCAGGACAAGGCCCGGCTCGGGACGCCGTTCGAGGAGATGTTCGAGGTGCGCTCGCCCGGTGGCGCGGTGACCGTGCACGAGGTTCTGGAACGGGCCGGGCACCGGTTCAGGCTGTGGACCAGGACGGAAACCCGCTGCGGTCTGCGCGGCCATGGCCAGAGCCTGCCCTGGGACGGCCGGATCCTGTTGAACCTGACCTTCATCGATCCGGTCGGTGCGGTGCGTGACCATGGCCTGACCGACGCGGATTTCGCGGCAACCGACATGGCGACGGAAGTCCTGTTCCTGGCCGAGGCCAATTCCGCCGTCACGCGCGAGCTGAAGGGGCTGACCCTGCGGCTGGAAGGCGCCCGGATCGCGGCCGAGGAAGAGGCGATGACCGACCCTCTGACCGGCCTGCGCAACCGCCGGGCGGTCGATCTGATCCTCGACCGCCTGTGCGCCGCCCGGTCGAATTTCGGCCTGATGCACATGGACCTTGACCACTTCAAGGCAGTCAACGACACGCTGGGCCATGCGGCGGGGGATTTCGTCCTGGAACGCGTGGGCCGGATCCTGCGCGACCAGCTGCGGTCCGAGGACTGCGCCGCGCGGATCGGAGGCGACGAGTTCGTGCTGATCGTCGCGGGGCGTTCGGACGCGGCGACCCTGGTGGCCATTGCCAACCGGATCATCGCGCGGGTGGGCGAACCGATGGAGTTCGCGGGTCAGACCATCCGGGTTTCTGCCAGTATCGGCATCGTCCGGTCGGTGAACTGTCCCTCCGCCGAAGCCGCACAGGTGAGCGCCGCCGCGGATCGCGCGCTCTATGCGGCGAAACACGCTGGCCGGGGGCGGGCTGTTCTCGCGGACTGAGGCGTTACTCCCCGCCGGTTGCCGCCCGTCCCCGGGGCACGACCCACAGCGCAGCCGGGGGCAACGAGATCGGCACCTCTGATCCGGGGGAGAGGGCGCGGCCGGCATCGGGGGCGACGAAGGCCTGTAGCGCCACGCCCTGCACGGTCAGGTCGATCCGGGTCTGGGTGCCGAGAAAGGTCACCGCCCGCACCCGCGCGTCGCGCCGGTTCGGGCCGGGGCCAAGGCGGATGGCCTCGGGCCGGATGGTCAGAAGGCCCGGACCCTCCGTGAGGTCCGGCAGAAGGTCGAGCGGGCCGAGAGGGCCGTCGAACCGTCCGCCCCGGGCGGTGCCGGGCAGGAAGTTCACGCCGCCGAAGAAGCGCGCCACCGCCTCGGAGGCAGGGCGGCTGTAGAAGGCTTCGGGTGGTCCGTGCTGGGCGAGCCGGCCGTCGAGCAGAAGCGCGATGCAGTCGGCAAGCGCCACCGCCTCGGCCTGGTCGTGGGTGACGACGAGGGTGGTGATCCCGGTCTCGCGCTGGAGGTCGCGGATCAGGCCGCGCATCTCGTCGCGCAAGGTGGCGTCGAGGCTGGAGAGCGGTTCGTCGAGGAGCAGCACCGCGGGTCGCAGGACCAGCGCCCGGGCCAGCGCCGCCCGCTGGGCCTGGCCGCCGGACAGCTGCGCGGGCCTGCGGTCGGCGAGGTCCGACAGGCGGACGCGGGCCAGCATCGCGGCAACCTCGGCGGAAATCCGGTCGGGCGGCAGCCCGCGCATTCTCAGGCCGAAGCCCACGTTTCCCGCCACCGTCAGATGCGGGAAGAGGAGCGGGTTCTGGAACACCATCGCCACCCCGCGCTGTTCCGGCGGCAGGTCACGGATCGAACGGTCGTCCAGCCGGATGTCGCCGGCATCGGGGGCGATCAGGCCGGCGATCAGCTTCATCGTCGTGGTCTTGCCCGACCCGGACGGGCCGAGTAGCGCGGTCAGGCTGCCGCTTTCCACGGTCAGGTCCAGCCCGTGCAGCGTGGCCGGGCCGGTGCGGGCGTAGGTCTTCGCCAGCCCTTCGAGGGTCAGCCGGGTCATGGCCGCAGGCCCTGGGTCAGCGCCGCACCGCGGCCGGTCACCTGGCGGGCGGTCAGGATCAGGACCAGAACCCCCGGCAGGATGTAAAGCAGCGCGATGGCGCCGGCGATGTCGTTCCGTCCGGCGCTGGTGAAACTGAAGAGGAGGAGCGGGAGCGTCTGCACCCTGCCGCCGCCGATGGCGAGCGTCAGCAGGTATTGCGACCAGGAGACGAGGAAGGCGAAGAGGCAGGCGGTCAGGAGGCCGGGCAGGATTGCCGGAAGGGTCACGGCAAGGAACGCGCGGAAGGGCGTGGCGCCGAGGGTGCGGGCCTGGGCCTCGAGGTCGGGGTCGAGGCGCGAGAAGACCGCGGCCATGACCAGGGTCATGTAGGGCAGGACCGGGATCAGGTGGGCGAGGATCACGCCCGCGACCGTGCCGGTCAGCCCGAGGCGGAGGAACAGGCCGTGCAGGCCGAAGACCACGGCGATGGAGGGCAGGACGGCGGGGGCGAGGAGGAGCAGCGTGACGATGCCCTTGCCGCGGAAGCGGTAGAGCCCCAGCGCCCGGCCCGCCGGCACGCCGACGAGCGCGGCGATCAGGGTGGTGGCCAGCGCGATCAGTGTGGTCAGGGCGAGGCTTGCCAGCACTCCCGACGCGGGGTCGAGCGCATGCGCCCAGGCCCGGCCCGACCAGGCCTGCGGCAGAAGCGCGGGAAAGCGCCAGCCCTGCGCCACCGACCAGAGCGCGAGCGGCACCAGCGGCAGGATCAGGAAGCCGGCCAGCGCGAGGCCGGCAAGGAGACGCAGCCGGTCAGCGCGCATCGTGCCCCCCCTGCCGCAGGCCGCGCGCGACGATGGCGAGCAGCGCAAGGCCGATCGTCGCGATGACGATGGCCATGGCCATGGCCTCGGGCCGCAGGGTCAGGTCGGTGTCGGTCCAGGCTTGCCAGGCGAGCACGGGCAGCGCCTTGGGCGCGTGCTGGCCGAGGACCAGCGGCACCTCGTAGGCGCCGAAGGCGAAGGCGAAGACCAGCGCCGAGGCGGCGGCGAGGCCGGGCGCCAGCATCGGCAAGAGGACGTGGCGGAAGGCCTGCCAGCGGGTCGCGCCGAGCGAGCGGGCGACAGATTCGTGATCCTCGCCAAGGGTTTGCAGGTTGGCGAGCAGGATCAGCGTGATGAAGGGCACCTCTTTCCAGACGTAGAGCAGGATGATGCCGATGGCGAAGGGGTCGTTCACCAGCGCCGGAAAGTCCGCCGGCCCGGCGATCAGCCCGCCGGCATGGGCAAGCCGGGCGAAGGCGCCGGATTGGGACAGGAGGTAGAGGATGCCGATGGCGCCCACCACATGCGGGACGGTCAGATTCAGCTGGACAAGGAAGCTGATGAGGGCGCGGCCGGGGAAGCTCTGCCGCATGAGAAGTGCGGCGCCAAGCGCGAGGAGGGCGGAGAGGAACGTCGAAGCGGTGGCGATCCAGAGCGAGAGGCCGAGCGAGGCGAGAAAGCCGGGCGAGGCCAGGATCGCGGCATAAGCGGCGAGGTCGGAGTCGGTCATCCCCAACGCGGGGAGATAGCGGAAGGAACGCAGGAGCGTCAGGCCAAGCCCTGTCAGGAACAGCCCGCCCAGCACCAGAAGCGCGGGAAGAAGGAGCAGGGCGATGCGGGTGCGGTCGGTCAAGCGGGGCCTTTCGAAGGGTCGCGGCAGCTTGCGTCAGGGCGGGGCTGCGGGCAAGCGGGCGGCTCGTCCTGCGCCTGCGGCTTGTCCTCGCGCGGGCGACGACGCGCCAGAGGCGCAGGAGGAGCGGCCGTCAGTTGCCGACATTCTTCGCCCAGCCCTTCTCCAGCGCCTCGAGCCAGTCGGCCTGCAATTCCGGCAGCGCGGCCTTGGCGAGGTCGGCGGCCGGCACGACCGAAGGATGTCCCTTGATCGCGGCGAAACCGGCCTGCACCTCGGGCGAGGTGCGCGCGACAACGATCGCGGGCGCGGCGCCCCAGACCTCGGTCTTGGCCTTTTCCAGCTGCGCCTCGCCGGACAGAAGCAGGTTCTGCACCACCATCGCCGCCGCCTTGTTCGGCGAGTTGAACGGGATCAGCGTGTAGTTGGTGTTGCCGATCGTCCCCGAGGCCAGCCCGAAGGAGCGCGTCGTCTGAGGCCAGGTGCCCGCCTGCACCGCCAGGCCGAACTGCGCGGGATCGTAGTTGAAGCTGAAATCCACCTCGCCATTGGCGAAAAGCTCGTTCAGCTGGGTGACCGTCGTCGGATAGGTCTGCCCCTCGCGCCAGAGGAAGGGCTCGATTTCGTTCAGGATCTCCCAGGTCCGGGCCGAGACCTCGTCGAAGGTGGCGGGATCGAACGGGCCGATCAGGCGGTCGGGGCCGCCGGCAGCGTGGATGAAGACATGGCGCAGGAAGGCCGAGCCGGTGAAGTCGGGCGGCGCGGGGTAGGTGAAGCGGCCGGGATGGGCGCGGATCCAGTCGAGAAGCGCGGCCATGTCGGCGGGGGGTTCGAGCACCACGGCGCTGTCATGGGCAAAGGCGAACTGGACGGTGTTCCAGGGCACCTCGCAGCCGTCCACCGGCACGCCGAAATCATTGGCGATGGCGGGATTGTCCCAATCGACCAGCGCATTGTTGGGCAGAAGCTCGGTATAGCCGCAGAAGGCGAGGCCCCCCTGCTTCATCGAGCGGAAGTTCTCGCCGTTGATCCAGATGAGATCGACGCTGCCCGCATTGGTGATGCCGGCCTCCTTCTCGGAGAGGATGAGGTTGACGATCTCGGCCGCGTCGGTGATCGGCACGCGGTTCAGGGTGATGTCGTGTTCGGCCTTCAGCCGGTCCGCGACATGGCCCGAGACATAGGAGTTGATCTGGTCCGACCCGCCCCACATGAACCAGTTGACGGTGCCGCCGCGGGCCTGGGCCTCGATCTCGTCCCAGGACATGGCCTTCAGCGCCTCGCCATCGGCGGTGTCGGCCAGGGCGGCGGACGAGAGCAGAAGAAGGGTGGTCAGGATGCGCAGCATCGGGGGCCTCGGGTTGCGGTGTCGCACGCATAAAAGCCGGGCCGGCCGGAAAATCCAGTCACATCGCCGTAGGCGGGTTGTAACGGAAGTGGCAGCCCGTAGGGGAGTCGAACCCCTCTTCCCAGGTTGAAAACCTGGTGTCCTAACCGATAGACGAACGGGCCACTGGCGCGCCAGATAGCCGCCGGCGCGGGGGAGTGCAAGGGGTCAGCCGTCGATCTGCGCGCCCATGATGGCAATGGCCTGCTGATAGACCTTGGCGGCGTTCCATTCCTTGATCACGGCAAAGTTCGGCTCGCCTTCCTGATAGCCCTGGCCGGGTTTCCAGCCCTTCTGGCGCAGGTAGTTGGCGGTGGTGGCCAGTGCGTCGGCCTGGTTGTACAGGTCCACCCGTCCGTCGCCGTTGCCGTCCACGCCATACTTGTAGGCATTGCCCGGCAGGAACTGGGTATGGCCCAGCTCGCCGTGCTTGGCCCCGATGGTCTTGGCCGAGATCATGCCCTTGTCCACCATCTTAAGCGCCCCGATCAGGTGCGGGCGGAAGAAATCGGAGCGGCGGCAATCGTAGGTCAGCGTGGCGATGGCCGAGACGACATTGGTGTCGCCCATGAAGCCGCCGAAGCCGGTCTCCATCCCGTGGATCGCGATCAGCACCCCGGCGGGCACGCCGTAGGCAGCTTCGAGGCTCTGGTAGAAGCCGGCGTTCTTGGCCTTGCGGCTGCGGCCCTGCTTGACGATCGTGTCGGCGCCGCGGACGCTCAGGAACTTGTCGAGGCTGTACTTGAAGCTTTTCTGGTTGCGGTCCGCCCCGATCGTGGCCTTGGAATAGGAGGTCGCCATCAGGGCGTCGATGCCGCGCTTGCCGACCCCCTCCGCCTTGGCCTCGGCCGCCATTTCGGCCTTCCATGCCTCGTACTGGCCGCCGGTATCGCTGCACCTGGCAGCCTCGGCAGAGAAGGGGAGCGAGAATGCAATCAACGCAATGGCAGTCAAGGGCAACAGCTTCACGTCATTCACCTTTCCTGGGAATTTTTGCCAGTCTATTCAACGAGCCGAAACAATCAAGCACGCTGGCGTGATTGCCATTTCGCAGGGTCTGACATGTTGGTGAAGTGGCAGCCCGTAGGGGAGTCGAACCCCTCTTCCCAGGTTGAAAACCTGGTGTCCTAACCGATAGACGAACGGGCCGCGCTGTCGGTGGGCGGTGTCTAAATCGGGCGCGGGGCTTCTGCAAGCGGAATCTTGCGGGGTTTCCGTCTCAGGCCGGCGCGGCATCGTCAAGGCGCAGCTGCACCCGGGTGCGGCCGTTCCAGTGGTTCAGCTCCAGCTTTCCGGCCAGGTGAAAGCGGCGGTGGCCGGGGTTTTCCAGCGCCGGGCCAAGCGGGCCGTCGAAGGCACCGAAGGCGATGGCGTCGAGCGCGGGGCCCGAGCCGTCGCTGACGCTGAGCTTCAGGTGACTGTCGCCGATCCGGCGGGCGCTGACCTGGGCCGAGGCGAAGGCAAAGCGCGGAGCGGGGGCGGCGGCGCCGAAGGGGCCGGCGTTCTCGATCTCTTCCACCAGGGCCACGGTGGCGGCGCCGGTCATCAACAGGCTGTCGATCCGCAGGTCCCGCGGGCCCCCGGCGCCGGCCCCCTGGCGGGCGAGAAGCTCGGACAGACGCGCCATGGCAGGTTCGAGCTGCGCGCGCGTCAGCGAGAGGCCCGCGGCCATCTTGTGCCCGCCGCCCTTGACGATCATGCCTTCGGCCGCGAGCCGCTGGATCGCCGCGCCGAGGTCGATGCCGGGGACGGACCTGGCCGAGCCCTTGCCCTCTTCGCCCTCGAAGCCGATCACGACCGCGGGGCGGTTCGCGGCCTCTTTCAGCCGGGCGGCGACGATGCCGACGACGCCGGGGTGCCAGCCGTCCGCCGCCGCCCAGACGAGCGGCGCGTCGAGCCCGCGCGATTCGGCCTGGGCGAGCGCCTCGGCGCGGACGGCCTCGGTGATCTCGCGGCGGTCGGTGTTCAGCTGGTCGAGCAGGGCGGCCAAGCGGGCGGCCTCCATCTCGTCGGCGGTGGCCAGGAGCCGCGCGCCGAGGTCGGCCTGGCCGATCCGCCCGCCGGCGTTGACGCGCGGGCCTAGGAGGAAGCCGAGCGCGTAGGGCGTGGGAGCCTGGTCCATGCGGGCGACATCGGCCAGCGCGCGCAGGCCGGGGCGGTCGCGGCGGGCCATGACCTTGAGCCCCTGGCGCACGAAGGCGCGGTTGAGGCCGACCAGGGGCGCCACGTCCGCGACGGTCGCCAGCGCCACGAGGTCGAGCATCGCCATCAGGTCGGGGCCCTGCCGGCCCGCGGCACGCAGGCGGCGATTGGCCTCGACGAGGAGGAGGAAGACCACCCCGGCGGCGCAGAGATGGGCGAGCGTGCCGTCCTCGTCCTGGCGGTTGGGGTTCACCACGGCCAGCGCCGGGGGCAGCGTCTCCAGCGCGAGGTGGTGGTCGAGGATCACCACGTCGGCCCCTTTGGCGGCGGCGACAGGCTCGTGGCTGAGCGTGCCGCAATCGACGCAGAGGATCAGGTCGTGCGCGGCGGCGAGGCTGGTCATGGCGGGGACGTTGGGGCCGTAACCCTCGTCGATGCGGTCGGGGATGTAGAGCGTGGCCTCGATCCCGAAGGCGCGGAGCCAGGTGAGGAGGAGGGCCGCGGAAGAGCCGCCGTCCACGTCGTAGTCGGCGAAGACGGCGATCCGGTCGCCCCGGCTCACCGCGCGCACGAGGCGGTCGGCGGCGGTGCCCATGTCCTTCAGTGTCAGGGGGTCGGGCATGAGGTCGCGGAGCAGAGGGGCCAGGTAAGCGGGCGCGTCCTCGGGCGCGACGCCCCGGGCGGCGAGGATGCGGCAGAGGGGAAGGGGCAGGCGGGTCGTCTGGGCCATCGCCTCGGCCAGCCGGTCGGCGGCCGGGTCGGGGCCGGTCCAGCGGCGCCCGGTCAGCGAGGCGGTGACGTTCAGGAAGGCGGTCATGCGGCAAGGGGTGCCGGAAAGGGCGGCGCGGCGCAAGGGCGCTTTGGCTGTCCACGCGGGACAGCCAGGGCGCGTCCCTTGAAATCAGGTGGTTGGCCGTGGACGTTTACCGCCCGGCAACCAGGATCGCCGCGCCGGTCCCGAGACCCCGCGCCGGTCAGGGCGCGGGCGGGACCACGCGCAACACGAAGTTGTCCGTCGCCTCGCCCGGGGCGAAGGGGCCGGGAACATCGTTCGCAACGGGCGGCAGGGTCTTCAGGAAGGCGGCGATGTCGGCGGCGTCCCGGTCGGTCAGCGCTGCATAGTTCATCCAGGGCATCGCGGGGGCCAGCTGCCGGCCATCGGGGCGGACCCCGGTGCGGATGGCGGTGGCGATCTCGGCCTCGCTCCACTCGCCGAGGCCGGTCGGGTCGGGGGTCAGGTTCGGCCCGTGAAAGGTGCCGAGGCCGGGGATCTCGAACCCCACGTCGGACCCGCCGAGGAAGCGGGCCATGTCGGGCTGGCCGAGGAAATGGCCCGGCGTGTGGCAGTCGGTGCAGCCCATGATGGTCACGAGATAGCGGCCATGGTCGATGTCCTGCGCCTGGGCGAGGGTGGTCAACAGGGCGAAGATCAGGGGGGAAAGGCGGGTCATTCGGGTCTCCGTGCAAAGGGACGCCCGAGGAAGGCCGGGCGCCGGGGGAGCAAGGGGGGATCAGGCGGCCACGGCCGCGTCGAGGATGAAGCGCAGGTTGAACTGTTCGCCAATCCGACAGATGCGGTCCATGTCGGCGTCGGGCTCGCGCGCGGCGGCGGGGAAGAAACCCTCGAAACCGCCGGGGGTCACGATCACCATGAGCCGCCCCAGCGAGGCCCCGATGTTCTGAAAGCGATGCTCGGCGCCGCGGGGCACGCAGATCACCCCGCCCTCGGTCAGCTCGACCCGGGCGCCGTTGCACCAGAAGGCGAAACGGCCTTCGAGAACACGGAAGAATTCGTCTTCCTTTTCATGGACATGCAGGGGCGTTCCTTCGCCCGCGGGAACCTCGGATTCGAAATACCCGAGGTTCCCGCCGGTCTGGTCCGCGGAAATGCGGATGATGTGGCGCCCGAAGGCGAGGGCCTCGGCCCCCGCGCCGGGAAGGGAAAAGGCAGCCTGGTCGAAAGCGGTCATCTTCTGTCTCCTGATGAAAAAACCGTTGCGAAATTGCTTTGGCGGGTGCGGTATAGGGCCAATCGGGGGCAGGGATAAATCGCCCGGACCTTGCAGCATTGTCTGGATGATCGCACGAATGAAGACGGTGGATCCCCTGCACGGTCTGGCGGCCTTCCTGGCGGTAGCCGAGCATGAAAGCTTTACCGATGCGGCAGCGGCGCTGGGCCTGACCCGGGCGACGGTCAGCGCCCAGGTCGCGGATCTGGAGGCGCGGCTGGGGGTGCGGCTTCTGCACCGCTCGACGCGCAGCCTGCGGCTGACGCCCGCCGGTCTGGCCTATCGCGCGCGGCTGGCCGACCTGCCGGGCCGTGTGGTCGAGGCCGAGCGCGCCGCGCGGGCCGAGCAGACCGTGCCCGAGGGACGCCTGCGCGTGACCGCGCCGCCCGATCTGGCGATGCGCTTCCTGGTGCCCTGGGTGGCCGAGTTCCTGGCCGGTCATCCGGGCATCTCGATCGAGATGGAACTGTCGAACGCGCCGCGCAACCTGATCGAAAGCCGGTTCGACCTGGCGATCCGGGGCACGCTGGTCGTGGAAGAGAACCTGATCACCCGCCCGATCGGCCAGTCGCGGCTGATCGCCTGCGCGCGCGCCGATTACCTGGCGCGGCGCGGGATCCCGCAGGCGCCGATGGATCTTGCGGACCATGACCTGCTGCACTTTTCCGGTCTCAGGCAAGGGCGCAGCTGGACCTTCCTGCGGCAGGCGGAGCGGGTGGACGTGCCGGTCACGCCCCGGCTGGAGCTGTCGGACGGCTGGGCGCTGCGCACCGCGGCGCTGGAGGGGGCGGGCGTGGTGCAGCTGCCGGCCTTCATCATCGGCCATGACCTGCGCGAGGGGCGGCTGATGCCGGTGCTGCCGGACTGGCAGGGCAGGCCGGTGCCGCTGCATGCCGTCTATCCCGACAACCGGCTGATCGCGGCGCGGGTCAAGACCTTCGTCGCCTTCCTGGCCGCCAGGGCAAAGGCCGAGGCGGACCTTCAGGCGGAGTGACCCGTGCCGCCGGTCACCGGACCGGGGTCTTGTAGGTCATCCGCCGGACCGATCCGGTCTTGGAGCGCATCAGGATCGTCTCCAGCGTCACCCAGCCCGGATCGCGCTTGATGCCGGCGAGGAGCGAGCCGTTCGTGACCCCGGTTGCCGCGAAGATCACGTCGGATTTCACCAGGTCGTCGCGGGTATAGACGCGGTCGAAGTTGGTGATGCCGGCCTTCCTGGCACGGGCCTTCTCGTCGTCGTTGCGGAACAGAAGCTTGCCGAAGAACTGCCCACCCATGCATTTCAGCGCGGCGGCCGCCAGCACCCCTTCCGGCGCGCCGCCCGAGCCCATGTACATGTCGATGCCGGTGATGTCGGGCTCGGCGCAGTGCATGACGCCGGCCACGTCGCCGTCGGTGATCAGCCGGATCGCCGCGCCGGTGGAGCGGACCTCGGCGATCAGGTCCTCGTGCCGGGGGCGGTCGAGGATGCAGACGGTGATGTCCTCGGTCGAGCAGCCTTTGGCGGCCGCGAGCGCCGAGACCCGTTCGGAGGGCGACATGGCCAGCGTCACCGTGCCGGGCTTGTGGCCGGGGCCGATGGCGAGCTTGTCCATGTAGACGTCGGGGGCGTGCAGCAGCGTGCCGCGCGGGGCCATGGCGATCACGGTCAGGGCGTTCGGCATGTCCTTGGCGGTGAGCGTCGTGCCTTCCAGGGGGTCGAGCGCGATGTCCACTGCCGGGCCGTTGCCCGAGCCTACCTCCTCGCCGATGTAGAGCATCGGTGCTTCGTCGCGCTCTCCCTCGCCGATGACGACGACGCCCTTGATGTCGAGCAGGTTCAGCTGGTCGCGCATGGCGTTGACGGCGGCCTGGTCGGCGGCCTTCTCGTCGCCGCGGCCGATGTAGCGGGCCGAGGCCAACGCTGCCGCCTCGGACACGCGACCAAGGCCGAGGGACAGGAGCCTGTCCTGGAATTGCAGTTTTTCTGACATCTGGTCCCTCGGGCCGTCGCGGTTTTCCACCGTGTAGCGGGGGGCCTTCGGCACGGCAAGCATGGTGACGCTAACGGGCGTCAGGGGCCGAAGGAAATCCGGTCGCGGCGGGCGAGGACACCGGCATAGCAGGCGTCGAGGGCTTCGGCCTTGGCGCGGTCGCCATTAGGGGGCGGCCCGGGACGCAGGCGGATCAGGGCGGCAAGGCCGCGATCGGACGCGGCGAATTCCACCGGGTCCAGGACATCGGTGAAGGGTTGCCATGCCTCGACGCTGCCGAAGGGCTGGCCGGGATAGACGAGCGCCGCAGTTTCGCAAGTGGCGATGCTGTCGGGGCAATGCGCCTGGCACAGGCGGGTCAGGGGAAGAAGCTCGGCCCGTGACGCCAGCGCTTCGCGCGCGAGGGCGGCGGTGGCGGCGGGGGTGGGGGGCGTCGAATGCGAACCAGACGGCCCGGACGGCGCGGGCATTGGCGATGCGCGCCTTGGTATCGGCGGCGGACAGGCCGGTACCGGCATGGGGACTGCCGATGATGTGGAAGATCCGGGGTTCGGTTTCCAGCAGCTGGACATAGGCGACCCAGGCGGCCAGCGCGATTCTCGCGCATGAGCGTCAGCAGGCGGGCGGCCTCCTCTGCCGGGTTGCCGTCGTGGTAGACGGCTGAGGTCAGGCGCCCGGTCAGCGCAAAGGCGCCAATCATTGCGGGGATTTCGTCGGAGAAGATCTCGGCGGGAAGGTCGCCCTTTCCACCCGTCTGGTTGACCCAGGCATGAAGCAGCAGGGCGGCCTTCGCGGGCTCTCCCAGCGCCAGAAGGCCGGCCGCGCGGTCTGGCAGGGTCATCGCGTCTTCGACACGGCCCCCGTTCCACAGGGCGATTGCGGCATGTGCCGCGGCAGCGGCATCCTGGGCCTTGATGCCGGCGACCTGCCGTTGGGCGTTCTTTTCCTTGAGGTTGCCCTGCGGCGGAACCCAGGTCAGCGCGAGAGGCAGGGTGACGAGGGCGGCGGCATTGCCGGCCTCGGCCAGGTCGCGCAGCGCGGCTACGGCGGCGGGGTCGTCCTTGGCGAGAAGGTTTGTCAGCGCGGCCCGGAAGGCCGGATCATCTGCGCCGTCCAGCATCTGAGCCTGCGCGGGCGCGGCGAGGATAAGCGAGAGAAGGACGGCGCGCATGATCTCTCTCCCCACCGCTCAAGCGCAGGTGCAAGCATCGGGGCCGGCGGCGCGTCCTGTCAAGGCGAAGGTCAGACTTCCTCGATCCGGATGGCGACGGGCTTGCCGACCAGCACGCCGGTCGCGGCGAAGCGGGTCATGGCGTGGGCCACGTCGTCGGGGGCGGCCTTGTGGGTGACGATCAGGACCGGGGCGTTGGCGCCCTGGTGGCCATACTGGCGCATCTGGTCGATGGAGACGCCGGCATCGCCGAGGCAGGTGGCGATCTTGGCCAGGGCGCCGGGTTTGTCGAGCAGTGTCATGCGCAGGTAGTAGGGCGCAGGCGTCGCGGCGCGGGCGGGCTGGGCGGCGGTCAGGGTGCTCGCGGGCTGGCCGAAGGTGGGCAGGCGGAAGCCACGGGCGATGTCGATGACATCGGCCATGACGGCGGAGGCGGTGGGCCCCATTCCGGCGCCGGGGCCGCGCAGGACGATCTGGCCCACGCTGTCGCCTTCGAGGACGACCATGTTGGTGCCGCCCTGCAACTGGCCAAGCGGGCTGTCGGCGGGGACGAGGCAGGGGGTCATGCGCTGTTCCAGCCCCCGGCCCGTCATCTGCGCCACGCCCAGAAGCTTGATGCGGTAGCCCATGTCCTCGGCCAGCCGGATGTCGTCGATCGAGACATTGCCGATGCCTTCCAGTTCCACGGCGTCGAAGGCGACGCGGGTGCCGAAGGCGATGGCGGCGAGGAGCGACAGCTTGTGGCCCGCGTCGATTCCGCCCACGTCGAGGTTCGGGTCCGCCTCGAGATAGCCAAGCTGGCGGGCCTCCTCGAACACGGTCTCGTAGGGCAGGTTCTCGGCCTGCATCCGGGTGAGGATATAGTTGCAGGACCCGTTCATCACGCCCATGACGCGCTTCATGCGGTTGCCGGCGAGCCCTTCGGTCAGGGCCTTGATGACGGGGATGCCGCCCGCGACGGCGGCCTCGAACCGCAGGGCGAGGCCGGCGGCCTCGGCAGCCTCGGCAAGGGCCTGGCCGTGGTGGGCCAGGAGCGCCTTGTTGGCGGTGACGATGTGCTTGCCGGCGGCGATGGCGGCCTCGGTCGCGGCTTTCGCCGGGCCTTCATGGCCGCCCATCACCTCGACGAAGACATCGATGTCGGGGCGCTTCGCCAGTGCGACCGGATCGGTTTCCCAGTCATAGCCGGACAGGTCTGCATCGCGGTTCTTCGCGCGGTCGCGGGCGGAGACGGCGGTGATGACGACCGGGCGGCCAGCGCGGGCGGCGGTCAGGTCGGCATGGGCCCGCACGATCTTCACCACACCGATGCCGACGGTTCCGAGACCGGCAAGGCCAAGGCGCAAGGGGGCAGCAGGCATCGGGGAACCTTCGGCAGTTTGGGGCAGGTGTCTGTTAGCCGGAAGCCGGGCGGGGTGCAACGCCGTCACGACGCGGGCGGCGTGGTCTTGATCGCGGCGGCGCGGGCCTTCAGCCGGGCGGCGCGGGCCCAAAGCGCCGGGCCGGGATCGTCGGTGGTGACCTGTGCCTGACTGACGAGACTGTCGATCGGCAGCAATTGCGGCGGCGGCCCGGTGTCGGGTCCGATGGCGTCAAGCTCGGGGAAGGGGGCACAGGCGGCAAGTGCGCCGAGCACGGCAAGACTAAGGACAGGCGTTCGCATTGTCACCCCGATGAAATCCCGGCGAGATTAGCCGGGCTTCCCGCCGGGGGAAAGCCGCTGTCGCAGTCCCAGGTTCGTGGCCCCGATCAGTTGCAGGTCGTCGTGCCCTGAAGGCAGAGCCGGCGGTGGCGCGGCTTGGTCACGATGAACTGGCCGTAGGTGGCGTCCTCGACGCCGACCATGAAGCCAGCGATCGCGGTCTGCAACTGGGCCTTGAACTCGACCGAGGTCTCGACAACGTACACGCTTTCCAGATTGTTCAGCACCGGGATCTTCACGCCCTTCCAAAGCTGGATATCGGCCTGGGTCAACGGTTGAACCTTGCCGCCCGGCGAGAACGAGAACAGAAGCCGATAGGTTCCGTTCGTCGCCGTGCAACCGCCACCGTTCGCGCCCTGGCATTCGAGGCTGGTGATGCGCATCTTCACCGGGTGGCCGCCGGGCGTGAGGAAGTCCATCACGTTCTGCAGGCCGTTGGCGAAGTTGGTCGAGATCGTGTCACGCTGCCGCGACAGGAGGTCTGCGACGCCGTAGGCGGCCTTCTGGGTCACGTTGATCGTCCGGAACACGTCCCAGTAGATGAACATCGCCACCAGCGCCCAGACCACGAGCGGCAGCATCAACAGGCCCTCGGCAAGGACCAGGCCGTCTTCCTCGCGAAGGAAGCTGCGGAAACGGTGCTTGAGGCTACTCATCACGTCAGGCCCCCGGTTCGTTCACGAAGACGGAGGTCACGATCATCGCGACCGATCCGTCGGGCTGGGTCGGCATCTTCACGCTGACCGCCGAGGTCGGGAACATCGGCCATTCCTTCAGGCAGATGCGCAACAGCATGATGTCGTTGTCGGTGCCGTAGGCGAATTCGTTCGCCGGCGGCTCGTCAGTGTTCACATCGCTTGCCTTGTCCACGCAGGTGACCGGTGGCGCGTTCATCGCGAAGTTGCCGGTGTTGACCGGCTGCATCCAGATCCGCATCCGGTTCATGCAGGCCGCCTTGGAGTCGCCCATGATCCCGCTTTCGCAGATCCGCTCCTTGAGGCTCTGATGCGTGACGTTGCGCAGGTTGCCCAGCCGGATCTGGCGGACAACTTCGTCTACGCCACGTTCGAACATCACATAGCGTGCCATGTACATGCTGCTTTCGAACGAAGCGGTGAAGACCAGGAACACGATCGGGAACACGAACAGGAACTCGATCGTCGCTGTCCCCGACTCGTCCTTCAGGAAGCGACGGAGCGCGGTCATTGCGTCAGCCTCAGTTCCGAGATCAGCACGGCGATCTGTTCGAAGGCGGCGTTCAGGTCGTCGGCATTCTTGACCCAGTAGAAATAGCCGGTCCCGGGGGACGAGCAGTTCTGGATCGGGCCTGGGGTCACGTCGTCGCCCAGCACGATGCCGAAGATCTCGACGCCGGCGTTCTTGGCCGCGGTGCAGTTCTGGGCCAGCAGGGCGTCCATGTTGGCCGTGCCGCTCATCCAGTTGCCGACCATGGTGTTGTAGACCGTGTTGTAGTTGGTGGCACCGACCACGTTCGAACGCATGAAGAGCTGCTCGATCACCCAGTCCACGGTGGCGTAGCGCCAGACTTCGCTCCAGTCGAGGCGCCGGACGGCACCGCTGCCGCTCCAGGCTGGGGCGCCGTTCACCGGGGCGATCCAGGCGCGCGGGTCGCAGGCGCCGGTGACGTCGCTGCCCGTGTTGCCGTTGCCTTCCGCGCGGGTGGGGTCGGTTGTCCTGCGAACGGCGTTGGCCTTCAGGTGCGGCACGAAGAAGTTGCGCTTGACGGTAACGCCGTTGACCACGGTGTTTGCCAGAGACCAGCCCGAGCAGGAGTTCTTTGGGTTTCCGTTCGGGTTGATCCCGGGCCGGGTCCCGCCGTTCAGGCCGACGCCGCTGTCGTTGTATTCGATCGCCATCCGGCCGTCGGCGCCGCGCCAGATGGGCGAAGGGCCGGACTTGTATTCGTCCTTGACGTATTTGCTGGTGACGTGGGTCCCGTCGGTCATCAGCACGATGATCTTGCGGGTGTCGTTGTCGTTGTTCGCCGCCGGCCGGCCCGCCATGGCGGGGTCGGTGACGATGTTGTCGTAGATCGGGCGCGCGGATTCGTCGATCAGCGCGGTGGCCCAGCGCATGCCCGCGGCGATCGAGGTCGTGCCGCGCGGGCGGAACGAGTTGATCTGGGTCTTCAGCGCCGCGATGTTGGTCGTCGGCAGGGCAAGCAGATTGGACGCCCATTCATCCGCGCCGGTGCTGGGGTTGTCGCCGTGGTGGCAGGTGTAGCTGCCGTTGTTGATCTGCGGTGCCGTCGCGGCGGTATAGCCCAGGTTGAGAAGGCCGCCGTTGGCGCCGTTGGTGTTGTTCGCGCCGGGCAGAGTGATGGTCCCCACGCCCGGTGCGCTGGACTGGGTGTGCGCCACGGCCTGCATCGGAATCGCGTCGGTACGCGACAGCGCCATCGTGCCGTATGTGCTTTCCGGGATCTCGAAGCAGTTCGTCTTGGGCACACCCTGGTTCGCCACGCCATCCCACGAGGACAGATGCGAGACGGCGAACTGGCCCCGCAGGTTCGCGGGGATGTTCACGCTGGACGAATAGGGCACCATCCCGATCGAGATCAGGTTGTTGGGATCCTTCGGCACCGTGTAGTTGCCACCGGCATCCTTGCTGTACTTCAGGATGGTCAGGAAGTTCGACGCCGCCTGTTTCAGCGCGGCGATCTTGGTGGTGGACCCGGACGCTTCGGCCATCGAGCCGGTGATGTCGAGCGCCATCATCACCTCGATCTTCGAGACGCCCTGCTGGGCGGCCGCTTCAACCGGCATGTTGAAGTAGGGAATGTCCAGCATGTGCATGAAATGGTTGTAGGATCTCACCTGGCCGACGGCCTTCGCCTCGCGGGAACTGGCGGTCGAGGTGCCGGTGAAGGTCGGGGTGCCGAAATCGACCATGAACTCGTCTTCGAGGCCGGCCGAAGTATACCAGCTCTGGCCCACGGTGATCGGGGTCTGGTCCGGCGGCAGCGAGATGTTCGCCGCAGCGAGCACCGCGCGATCGAAGGTCTGCTGGTAGGTGACGCGGCGCATCTCGGCGCGCATCACGTCCACGGCGATCCCGCCGACCAGCAGCATCATCACGAAGATCATCAGGACGAAGATCGCGATCGATCCGCATTCGTCGGTCCGGAACGCCGTGACCTTGCGACGGAAGCGTGAGGAAACGGTTAGCTTGGCAGCTTTGTCAAACATGGCACGATCCATAAGCAGCAATTGCCCGCCAAATACCGACGGAACCCCAAGCTTCGAGTTAGGCATAACTTCTGGCAGAAGTAAGGCAAATCCTGAGAGTCTGGGGTGTGTTCGCCACAATCCCGAAACAATTCGCCCCAAAGAATACGGTTGGCGACTGAGCGTGGAAATTTGGCGTGCCGTTTACATGTTGGAAAGACTTTGCCGGTTGCCCGATTCGCAGGCAGTTGGGCTGGAACCCGCCGGGAGCGGCTTGTGGCGAAAATCCGCTTCCGGGGTTCCCTACACCCCCTGTCGGGGACTAGTCTGACCGCGCCGGCGCCCCAGGCGCGGCCTGTCAGGGAGGGGCAGAATGCAGCAGACGAAAGAGCCGAGTTTCCGCGAATCCGTTGATCTGATGTTCAACCGGGCGGCAAAGCTGATGGACCTGAGCCCGGGTCTGGAGCAGAAGATCAGGGTGTGCAACTCGACCTACACGGTGCGGTTCGGGGTCCGCCTGCGCGGCAAGATCGAGACCTTCACCGGCTATAGAAGCGTCCATTCCGAACACATGGAGCCGGTCAAGGGCGGCATCCGCTATGCGTTGTCGGTCCATCAGGACGAGGTCGAGGCGCTGGCGGCACTGATGACCTACAAATGCGCGCTGGTGGAGACGCCGTTCGGCGGCTCGAAGGGCGGATTGTGCATCGATCCGCGCCAATGGGACGAGCACGAGCTGGAACAGATCACGCGCCGCTTCGCCTATGAACTGATCAAGCGAGACCTGATCCATCCGGCGCAGAACGTGCCGGCCCCCGACATGGGCACGGGCGAACGCGAAATGGCCTGGATCGCCGACCAGTATGCGCGGATGAATACGACCGACATCAACGCCAAGGCCTGCGTGACGGGCAAACCCCCGCATGCCGGCGGCATCCAGGGCCGGGTCGAGGCGACGGGCCGGGGTGTGCAATATGCCCTGCGCGAGTTCTTCCGCCACAAGGAGGACATGGCCAGGGCCGGGCTGACCGGCGGTCTTGATGGCAAGCGCGTGATCGTGCAGGGCCTTGGCAACGTGGGATATCACGCGGCCAAGTTCCTGTCCGAGGAGGACGGGTGCAAGGTCATCGCGGTGATCGAGCGCGACGGGGCGCTGCTGGATCCCAAGGGGCTGAACATCGAGGACGTCCGACAGTGGATGAACCGCCACGGGGGCCTCGCCGGCTATCCGAACGCGACCCATGTCGCGGATGGCGCGCCGGTGCTGGAGGAAGCCTGCGACATCCTGATCCCGGCGGCGATGGAGGGTGTCATCAACCTGGGCAATGCCGAGCGGATCCGGGCGCCGCTGATCGTCGAGGCGGCGAACGGCCCGGTGACGTTCGGAGCCGACGAGATCCTGCGCCGCAAGGGCTGCGTCATCATCCCCGACATGTATGCCAATGCGGGCGGCGTGACCGTTTCCTATTTCGAATGGGTGAAGAACCTGTCCCACATCCGCTTCGGCCGGATGCAGCGCCGCGCGGAAGAGGCGCGGAGCCGTCTGCTCGTCGAGGAACTGGAGCGTCTGAGCGCCGACAAGGGCCTGGGCTGGACCCTGGCCGAGGATTTCAAGGAACGCTTCCTGACCGGCTCGGACGAGCTGGCGCTGGTGCGCTCGGGCCTCGACGACACGATGCGCACGGCCTACCAGGCGATGCGCGAGGTCTGGCACAGCCGGCAGGATGTCGAGGATCTGCGGGTCGCGGCGTATATCGTGTCGATCGGGCGCGTGGCGCAGACCTATCGGTCCAAGGGCCTTTAACCGCGACGCGACGGGCTGGGCTTGCACGGCCCGGCCTCAGCGTGAAGAGTGCGGGCCAGTCGGGGCTTCGGGGACCATCGTTCGGTGCAGGACACATCCAGGCGGGAAAGGGCCGAGGCGGCCGTCGTGGTCTGTTCCGATGCGACCTGGGCCTGGCAGGGCGCCTATGTGCTGGCCCGGTCGATGGCGCTGGATCGGTCGGGCCGGCTGGACCACCATGCCTATCTGGTGGGCGAGGTGCCCGAGGGGCTTCTGAAGGTCTATCCCGAGGGCGTTACGGTCCACCACCTGGCGGAATATCCGCGCGCCTTCCACTATGACGCGACCGCGCATGTGCCCGCCGCGACGATGCTGCGGCTGTTCGCGCTCGAGGACCTGGCGCGCGACTATCGCCGGGTGATCTATCTGGACGGCGATGTCTATCAGGCCTGGGGCTCGCTGGCCGATCTGCTTGACCTGCCCGAGACCGGCCGTCCGCTGGCGGCGGTACGCAACCGGTCACACTGGGCCGACCGGGGGCGGCTGCACCAGCAGCGGGCCTATGTCGCCGCCCTGCATCCCGGGATCGGCGCCAACTATTTCAACGCTGGCGTGCTGGTGGTAAACGGGCCGGTCTGGGCCGAACGCGCCCTGTCCGCGGCCGCGCTGGATTTCTTCGTCCGGAATCCGGGGCTTTGCCGCTTTGGCGACCAGTCGGCGCTGAACGCGGTCGTGGCAAGCAACTGGGACAGCCTGTCGCCCGGCTGGAACTGGCAGATCTCGCAGAGCAGCTATCTGATGCTGCAGGGGCGGCGGCCGCGGCTGGTGCATTTCACGGGGCCGATCAAGCCATGGACCGACCGGCTGAGGCTTTTTGATCCCGCGATCTACCGGGACATGAAGCGGTTCCTGCACGACCGGGGACAGGCGCATCTGCTGGACTCTCAGGCCGGGCCCGACGGGTTCACGCTGGACATGGAGCGGCGACGGATGCGCGCGCTGGCCCATCTGGCCGACGATCCCCTGGGCAAGCGCGAGGTGGTGAAGCTGTTCCTGGATGCCCCGGCGCATGTCGATCTGGCGGCCGGGATCGCGGCCTATGGCGTGGGGGCGGCCGGGTCGGACTGAGCCAAGGCGACAGGGCCGAGACCGTCTCCGACATGTGATGTCGCGGATGACCAAGGAAATCCTGGCGCGGGCTTGAATATGCCCGAGGTTCCGGTTTGATACCCGGTGCACGAGGAGGCAGAGCGATGCGCTATTCCGGGCTGAGGGTCATCACCGAGGGGCTTTTCGGCAACAAGGGCTGGACGCCCGCCTGGCGCGAGCCGTCACCCAAGGCCGAATACGACGTGGTCATCATCGGCGGCGGCGGGCATGGGCTTTCGACGGCCTATTACCTGGCGAAGAACCACGGCATCACCAGTGTCGCGGTGCTGGAGAAGGGCTATCTCGGCGGCGGGAACGTGGGGCGGAACACGACCATCGTGCGGGCCAACTATTTCCTGCCGGGCAACAGCGAATTCTACAGCCATTCGCTGAAGCTGTGGGAGGGTCTTGAGGCCGAGCTGAACTACAACGTGATGCATTCGCAGCGCGGTCTCATCAACCTGTTCCATTCCGACGGCCAGCGCGATGCCTTCGTCCGGCGCGGCAATGCGATGATCAATCAGGGCGATGATGCGATCCTGCTGGACCGCGAGGGGGTGCGGGAACATCTGCCCTACCTCGATTTCGACAACACGCGGTTCCCGATCTATGGCGGGCTTCTGCACCCGCGCGGCGGGTCGGCCCGGCATGACGCGGTGGCCTGGGGCTATGCGCGGGGGGCGGACAAGCGGGGTGTGGACCTGATCCAGAACTGCGAGGTCACGGGCCTCGACATCGAGAACGGGGTGGTGAAGGGCGTGCAGACCACGCGCGGCGCGATCCGGGCGAAGAAGGTCGGGATCGTGGTGGCGGGGCGGTCGAGCCAGGTCGCGGCGATGGCGGGTATGCGCCTGCCGATCGAGAGCCACATCCTGCAGGCCTTCGTCACCGAGGGGCTGAAACCGGTGATCAACCATGTGGTCAGCTTCGGCATGGGGCATTTCTACATCAGCCAGTCGGACAAGGGGGGCCTGGTGTTCGGCGGGGACCTCGATTTCTATGCCAGCTACGCCGCGCGGGGGAACCTGCCGATGGTCGAGCATGTGATGGAAGCGGGGATGACGCTGATGCCGATGATCGGGCGGGCGAAGGTCTTGCGGTCCTGGGGCGGAATCATGGACATGTCGCCGGATGGCTCGCCCATCATCGACAAGACGCATGTCGACGGGCTGTTCATCGACTGCGGCTGGAACTACGGGGGGTTCAAGGCGGTGCCTGCGTCCGGCTGGTGCATGGCGCATCTGATGGCCACGGGCGAGCCGCATGAGGTGGCCAGGCGCTTCCGGCTGGACCGCTTTGCGACGGGGCATCTTCTGGACGAAGAAGGCACCGGCAGCCAGCATAATCTGCATTGAGGGCGCGTGAAATGGACGGCCACCTGCACCTAGCACGACCGTCGGATGCCTCCGGCGGGGATATTTTTGGACAGATGAAAGCGGGGGCCGGATCATGCGGCTGACATGTCCCTTGTGCGGCGAGCGGGACCGGCGGGAGTTCTACTACTACGGGGCGGAGGATTACCTGCACCGGCCCTCGGAGGACGCCGAGCCTGCGGCCTGGGACAACTACCTGCACTTGCGGGACAATCCGGCGGGGCTTGTGCGCGACCTCTGGTATCACGAGGCGGGGTGTTCGCAGTGGCTGCTGGTCACGCGGAATACGGTGACGCATGAGATTTCCGGGGTGGAACTGGTAGCGGGGCGCAAGGCATGAGGATCGACGGCAAGGGGCTGATCGACCGGACGAAGCCGGTCCGCTTCCGCTTCGACGGGAAGGATTACGCCGGGTACAAGGGGGATACCTTGGCCTCGGCCCTGCTGGCCAATGACGTCCGGCTGGTGGGGCGGTCGTTCAAGTATCACCGGCCTCGGGGTGTGCTGACGGCAGGGTCGGAGGAGCCGAACGCCCTGGTCGAGGTCGTGGGGCCGTCGAACCAGACGCCGAACGTGCGCGCCACGATGCAGGAGGTGTTCGAGGGGCTGGTGGCGCAGTCGCAGAACCGGTTGGGGTCATTGCGCTTCGACCTGCTGGCGGTGAACGATTACCTGTCGCCCTTCCTGTCGGCGGGGTTCTACTACAAGACCTTCATGTGGCCGCGCGCCTTCTGGGAGGGCCTTTATGAGCCCTTGATCCGCCGGGCGGCGGGGCTGGGGAGCCTCTCGGGCAAGCATGACGAGGGAACCTACGAGAAGGCCTTTGCCTTCTGCGACGTGCTGGTGATCGGCTCGGGGCCGTCGGGCCTGATGGCCGCGCTGACGGCGGGGCGGGCGGGCGCGGATGTGATCCTGTGCGAGGAAAGCCATGCCTTCGGCGGGCGGCTGCTGTCGGACGGGGGCGTGATCGGGGGGATGCCGGCGGGCGAGTGGCTGGCGCAGGTCCTGGCCGAGCTGGAGGCCTTGCCAAACGTGCGGCTGATGCTGCGGACCACGGTCACCGGGGCCTATGACCACGGCACCTATGGCGCGCTGGAGCGGGTGGGGCTGCACAAGCCGGCGCGGCCGAACCTGCCGCGCGAATGTTTCTGGCGGATCGTGGCGAAGCATGCGGTCCTCGCCGCGGGCGCGCTGGAGCGTCCGGTCGCCTTCCCCGACAACGACCGGCCGGGGATCATGCTGGCCTCGGCCGTGCGCACCTATCTGAACCGCTATGGCGTCAGTCCCGGCAAGCGGGTGACGCTGTTCGCCAACACCGATCAGGCCCGGGCCGTGGCGCGCGAGCTGATGGCGGCGGGAGTAACGGTGGCGGCGATCATCGACCCACGGCCCGATGCCTCGGCGGTGGAGGACTGCCCGGTGCATCTGGGTGCCGAGGTGGTGGGCAGCTGGGGGCGGCTGGGGCTGGCGGGCATCCAGGTGCGCAAGGGCGGGGATGTCCTGCAGATCGAGACGGACTGCCTGGCCATGTCGGGCGGCTGGAACCCGACGCTGCATCTGACCTGCCACATGAACGGGAGGCCCCGCTGGGACGAGGATCTGGCGGCCTTCGTGCCGATGGAGGGGGCGGTGCCCGGCCTGGTCGCGGTGGGGGCGGCGAACGGCAGCATGTCCACCCATGGCGCGCTGGTCACCGGTCACGCGGCGGCGCAGAAGATCGTCGCCGCGCTGGGCCGCAAGGTGCAGATCGAGGTTCCGCAGGCCGAGGACGCGCCCTATGCGGTCCGCGCGCTCTGGGCGGTCGAGGGCAAGGGGCGGGCCTGGCTCGACTTTGCCAATGACGTGACGACCAAGGACGTGAAGCTGGCCGCGCAGGAGGGCTTCCGGTCGGTCGAGCACATGAAGCGCTACACGACGCAAGGCATGGCGCCGGATCAGGGGAAGAATTCCAACGTGGCGGCTCTGGCGGTCCTGGCCGATGCGACGGGGCGCGGTATCCCCGAGACAGGGACCACGACCTTCCGCCCGCCCTACACGCCGGTGTCGATCGCCGCGATGGGGGCAGGGGGGCGTGCCCAGGGCTTTGCACCGCAACGCTTCCTGACCAGCGACCAGGCCAGCCGCGACCGGGGGGCGCCGATGGTGGAGGCCGGGCTATGGTATCGGCCGTCCTATTTCCCCAAGCCCGGCGAAACCACCTGGCGCGAGGCCTGCGACCGCGAGGTCGCGATGGTGCGCGAGGCGGTGGGGGTGGCCGATGTCTCGACGCTGGGCAAGATCGACATCCAGGGGAAGGACGCCGGAAGGTTCCTCGACTTCGTCTATACGAACACCTTCTCGACCCTGCCGGTGGGCCGGGTCCGTTACGGGCTGATGCTGCGCGAGGACGGGCATGTGCTGGATGACGGCACCTCGGCCCGGCTTGGCGAAGATCATTACCTTATGACCACGACCACCGCTGCGGCGGGGCTGGTGATGCGGCATCTGGATTTCGTGCATCAGGCCTTCTGCGCGGACTGGCAGGTGCGCTTCATCAGCGTCACCGAAAGCTGGGCGCAGTTCGCCGTGGCGGGGCCGAAGGCGCGGGCGCTGGTGCAGTCCTTCCTGGAAGAGCCGGTCGATCTGCCCTTCATGGGGGTGGCACCCGTCCGCGTCGGCGGGGTGGAGGGGCGGCTCTTCCGCATCTCGTTCAGCGGCGAGGAGGGCTATGAGCTGGCTGTGCCCACCCGCTATGGCGAGGCGCTGTTCCGCGATCTGGTGGCGCGGGCCGAGACCATGGGCGGCGGACCCTACGGGATGGAGGCGCTGAACGTGCTGCGGATCGAGAAGGGCTTCATCACCCATGCCGAGATCCACGGTCGCGTCACCGCGCATGACATCGGCATGGAGAAGATGGTCAGCGCCAAGAAGGACTGCATCGGCAAGGCGGCGGCGCAGCGTCCCGGCCTCTGGGGGCCGGAGCGCGAGCAGCTGGTCGGCCTGAAGGCCGGCGCCCCGATCAGTGCGGGCGCGCATCTCTTCGTGCCGGGGACCGAGATCCACCGCGAGACCGACCAGGGCTATGTCACCAGCGTTTGCTGGTCGCCCACGGTCGGGGCCTGGCTGGGCCTGGGCTTCCTGAAGGACGGCCGCGCCCGGCATGGCGAGAAGGTGCGGCTGGTCGATCACCTGCGGGGCCTCGACGTGATCTGCGAGGTCTGCCCCCCAGTGTTCCACGATCCGGAAGGGGAGAAGCTGCGTGCCTGAACTGATCGCGAAATCCGCCCTGGAAGGGCGCTCCCTGACGCTTGGCGGCGTGACCCTTGCCGAGGTCGAGGTCGGGCCGATCACCTCGGTCGCGCTGTTTCCCGGCGGGGCGAAGCTGGCGGCGAAGGGGTTGAAGACGCTGGGCCTGGCCATGCCCACGCCGAATACCTTCGTCGAGAAGAAGGGGGTGCGGATCGTCTGGACCGGGCGCGAGCAGGCCTTCCTGATCGGTGTCGCCCCGCCCGCGATCGAGGGTGCGGCCGTGACCGACCAGACCGACGGCTGGACGGTCCTGTCGCTGGCCGGCGCGGCCTCGGTCGAGGTG
Source organism: Tabrizicola flagellatus (assembly GCF_046295235.1). Classification (GTDB taxonomy): domain Bacteria; phylum Pseudomonadota; class Alphaproteobacteria; order Rhodobacterales; family Rhodobacteraceae; genus Tabrizicola; species Tabrizicola flagellata_A. Next base: position 67,146 of record NZ_JBKBLV010000008.1, on the reverse strand, counting down.
CTGGCGCGGCTGGTGCCGGTCGATCTGCGGCTGCCGGTCTGCCCGGTGGGAACCGCACTGCGCACACAGGTGAATCACATGAACGCGGTGATCCTGCGCACGGGGGACCATGCCTTCGAGATCATGGTGTTCCGGTCCATGGCCCGCACCGCCTGGCACGAGCTGGAGACCACAATATCCATGGTCGCGGCCCGGGCGGGACTGAAAATCTAGGCGGAAAGCCGCAGGTCCCGGTTTTTGTCACTGGCGTGTGATCGAAGCCGGGTTTAAACCTTTTCTTAATGCGCGATTAAGAAAAGGTGCACGAATGGCCCCCGACGGTCAGACCACAGCCCCCAATGTCTATGACGCCGAGCCGATCCCCGAGGCCGCGCGGGCCGAGATCGACCGGCTGCTGAGTTCGGGCGACCTGTTCCGTTATACCGCCCCCTCGGACGCTCCGGTTGCGCTTCTGGAACAGGAGTTCGCGGCGCTTCTGGGCGCGCGCTACGCGCTGGCGGTGTCGTCCTGTTCCGCCGCGCTGTTCCTGTCCCTGAAGGCGCTGGACCTGCCGAGGGGCGCCAGGGTGTTGATCCCGGCCTTCACCTTCGCGGCTGTCCCGTCCAGCGTGGTGCATGCCGATTGCGTGCCGGTGCTGGTCGAGGTGGGTGACAACTATCGCGTGGACATGGGGGATTTCGCCGCCAAGCTGCCGGGCGCGGACGCGGTGATGATCAGCCACATGCGGGGGCATACGTCCGACATGGATGCGATCATGGCGCTCTGCGATGCGGCGGGCGTGCCGGTGATCGAGGACGCGGCGCATTCGCTGGGCACGGTCTGGGGCGGGCGCAACATCGGCACGATCGGCAAGGTGGGCTGTTTCAGCTTCCAGTCCTACAAGCTGGTCAACGCGGGCGAGGGCGGGATCCTGATCACCGACGATCCCGAGATCGCGGCGAAGGCCATCATCATGTCGGGCGCCTACGAGACCAACTGGAAGAAGCATCCCGGCCTGACCAATTCCTGTGCGCACTGGCAGAACCGGCTGCCGCTCTACAATCTGCGCATGCAGAACCTGTCGGCGGCGGTGATCCGCCCGCAGCTGCCCCTGGTGGCCGAGCGGGTGGCGAAGGGCCGCGCCGGGCATGACCGGGTGGCGGCGCAGTTGAACCTGTCGGCGCATCTGGCGGTGCCCGAGGCCCTGGGGCCGGAGGAGCGCGCGCCGGATTCGATCCAGTTCAACCTGGTCGGCGGCTGGACCGACCGCGAGGCGGTGGAGTTCCAGGCCGCGGCAAAGGCGCGCGGCGTCGGCGTGCAGGTCTTCGGGTTGAGCGAGGGCAATGCGCGGGCGTTCTGGAACTGGCAGTTCCTGGGCGAGGTGCCGGACCTTCCCAAGACCCGCGCCATGCTGATGCGGGCCTGCGACGTGCGCCTGCCGACCCGGCTGACCGAGGCCGAGCTGGACTTCATCGCCCGGGCCATCGTCGAGGCGGCGGCCGAAGTGCGCGGCTGATCCGGCCGGGCGCCCGCGACGGCGCAGGGACGCCCCCCACCCCCATCCCCTCCCCACGAGGGGGAGGGGAGGCTTGGGTTCTTGCCATTGTCTCGAGCCTGCGACGGCCGTTCCCGGTGCGGCGGGCGGATGCCTCCGGCGGGAGTATTTGGAAAAGGGCAAGAGCCCGGCGCAGTGCTAGAGGACGCGCAGGTCGGGGGCGAGCCAGGGCTGGTCGGCCAGGGCGGGGGCGATGACCTCGGCGGCGATCAGGGGTTTCAGGTGCCGGGCGATCCGGGCCGGCATGTCCTGAAGGATGCCGGCGCGGGCCGAGAGCGACAGGGTGCGGCCGAGCGGCGGGACGGGCAGGGGCTGGACCTCGACCTGGGCGCGGAAGGCGCGGGCCTGGTGCAGGGCAAGGGGCGTGAGGATCGTCCAGCCCTCGCCGCCCGCGACCATGGCCAGGATCGCGGCGTAGCTGTCGAGTTCGAAGCGGTGGGCGGATTTCACCCCGTGACGCGCGAGATGCGCGGCGATCTGTCGGCCCATCAGGTGCCGGGCGGTGTACTGGATCAGCGGCAGGTCCCCGATCCCGCGCCCCCTGGGGGCGACGGCGACGAAGGGTTCGGCAAGGATCGGGTGCACCTCGCGCCAGTCTTCGGGCGCCTGTTCGGCCCCGGAATCGGCCGCGATCACGATGTCCAGCGCCCGGGTATCGAGCTGGTCGAGCAGCCGGTGGCTGGCGCCGGTTTCGAGCAGGAAGCGGCAGCCCTTCAGGTCGCGCGCGAGCAGCGTGAGGAGATGCGGCGTCACGTCGCTGTCGAAATCCTCGATCACGCCTAGGCGCAGCATCGTCATGCCCGACAGGTCGGCCATGGCCAGTTCCGCCCGCGCTTCGGAGGCGGCATTGAGGATGGTCTGGGCATGGCGGCGGAACATCGCCCCTGCGGGCGTCACCTGCACCGGACGGCTGGCGCGGTCGAGCAGCGTCGCGCCGAGCGCGGTTTCCAGCGCGCTGATCTGCTGGCTGATGGCGGAGGGGCTGACGCCAAGGCGGCGCGCGGCGGCCGAGATCGAGCCTTCCTCGGCTGACGCGACGAAGACCTCGATCCCCCAGAGCGTGACGCGGCCTTCGGTTTCGGCCATGGCTCAGAGCTTGGAGAGTTTCTTCTGCAACTCGGCCAGTTGCTTCTTGATCTCGGCGATGTCGTCCGCGGCGGCGGGGGCGTCCTCCTCCTTGGACGGGCCCGAGCCACCCCAGCCGGGCATGCCGCCCATCATCGACTTGAGGAAGGCCTCTTGCTGCTTGCGCAGCGCCTCGAAGCCCGGGACGGCGGCCATCGGGTTGGGGAAGGCGGACAGGTTCTCCATCATCTTGGCCTGGCTGTCGCGCAGCATCTCGAACGAGGAGGCGAGGAACTGCGGCATCACCGCCTGCATGCCGGTGGCATAGCTGCGGACGAGGTCGGTCAGGACATCCACGGGCAGCACGCTTTCGCCTTTGGATTCATGTTCCGCGACGATCTGGAGCAGGTATTGCCGGGTCAGGTCGTCGCCGGTCTTGAGATCGACGATCTGCACCTCGCGGCCCTGGCGGATGAAGCCCGCGATGTCTTCGAGCGTGACGTAGTCCGAGGTCTCGGTGTTGTAGAGACGGCGGCTGGCGTAACGCTTGATGAGAAGCGGCTTGTCGGTTTCGGCCATGGTTCCCCCCCGGGATTATGCGCTTGCAGAGAAGCTTAGGGGAGGGTGCAGCGAAAAGCAAAGCTTTCGCAGCGGTGCATCCGTTTGTGCCGCATCTGCAAGGTTCCCGACGGGCGCCTCGCGCCGGGCGGACTTGCAGCGGGGGAGTGCAGAATGAAAGCGGCCCGGAGTCGCCTCCGGGCCTTCCACGCGTCTTGGGGGACGCCGAACCGATTACGACTACGGGTGCGAACTACTTCGCGGCCGCGGCGGCCTTCTTGGCGACCGAGGTCACGTCCGCGGTAGCTTTCTTGACGGCGGCGGTCGCGTCTTCCGACATGTCCTTGCCCGCGGCCAGCATCAGCTCGACGGTTTCCATCTGCACTTTCTTGGCGACTTCGGCGAAGGCGGCCAGGTTCTCGGCAGCCATTTCTGCGGCAGCCGAGGCGAAATCGGTCATCGACTTGGTGTAGTCGGCCGGTTCGGCCTTGGCCTTCGCGATCTCGCCAACCTTGGCCAGCGCGTCCTTGGCCCACTTGGCCGAGATTTCGGTCGACTTCTCGGCGGCTTCGATCGCCACTTTCGAGAATTTCTCGGCGAAGGCGGCCTGGGTCTTGAACGCGTTCTGGAACGCCGAGGCGTCAACCGGGAACGAAGCCATCATGTCCTGCATGACTTTGGTGAAATCCGGGGTCTTGGTCATCTGATCACTCCGATCTGAGGGGTTGTCGGTGTCGGGGATCCTACCCCGTCTTGATGACAGACATATAGATGCTGCGGCGCAGCATTTCAAGTCTTTTTCTGCATTGCAGCAAAACCGCGGGTTGTCGTGCTTAACCCTGCGTAATCTGGCTGAAATGTCAGAGTGCGGGTTGCGCCACGACATAGGTTCCGGGAGCGGGGCAAAGCGAATCGGCTGGAATCCGCGCCTTGACCATGGGGCCGGACTGGCGTGCGAGCCATTCCCCCCAGCGGGGCCACCAGCTGCCCTTGTGGAAGGTGGCGCCCTTCAGCCAGGCCTCGGGATCTCCGGCCACGGGGCCGTCGTTGGTGTAGTGGCCATACTTCTCCTTGGTCGGCGGATTGATGATCCCGGCGATATGGCCGCTTTCGGACAGGATGAAGGTCTTGTCCTTCGAGCCCATCTGCTTGATGCCGTTGAAGCTGCCCTTCCAGTGCGCGATGTGGTCGGTCTCGCAGGCGATGGCGCAGAGCGGCAGGGTGATGTCGGCCAGGCTAACCGGGCGGCCGAAGACCTTGAACTCGCCCTTCGCAAAGCCATCCTGCTGGCAGAGGCCGCGCAGGTATTCCACGGCCATCCTCGCGGGCAGGTTGGTGCCGTCGCCGTTCCAGTAGAGCAGGTCGAAGGCCGGGGGAGCCTCGCCCAGCATGTAGGACCTGATCGCCGGCGTATAGATCAGGTCGTTCGAGCGCAGGAAGCTGAAGGTCCGGCTCATGAAGAACTTGGACAGGATGCCGTCCTGTGCGGTCTGGCGTTCGATCCCGTCCACGAAATCGTCGTTGAGGAAGACGCCCACCTCGCCCGGATCGGAGAAGTCGGTCAGCGTGGTGAAGAAGGTGGCGGTCTTGACCGATGTGTCGCCGGCCTTGTGCAGATGCGCGAGCGTCAGGCCCAGCGTGGTGCCGGCGATGCAGTAGCCGACGGCGTTGATCTGCTTTTCGCCGGTGATCCGGCGCACCTCGGCCATGGCGCGGAGGAAGCCGTCGCGGATGTAGTCGTCCATCGACGTGCCCGCGTAGGAGGCGTCCGGGTTGACCCACGAGACGACAAACAGGGTGAAGCCCTGGTCCACGATCCACTTGATGAGCGAATTCGCGGGCTTGAGGTCCATGACGTAGAACTTGTTGATCCAGGGCGGGAAGATCAGGAGCGGGGTCTTGTGCACCTTCTCGGTCGTGGGGGCGTACTGGATAAGCTCGAGCATCCGGTTGCGATAGACCACCTCGCCCGGGGTGGTGGCGATGTTCTGGCCGACGTGGAAGGCCTCGCGGTCGGCAAGGGTCACCAGAAGGTCGCCTTGGTTCGCCTCGATGTCGCGGACCAGGTTTTCAAGGCCCTGCACCAGCGACTCGCCGTCCGTCTCGACCGCCTTTTCCAGCGCCTCGGGGTTGGTGCCGAGGAAGTTGGTGGGCGAGAACATGTCGACAATCTGTTTCGTGAAATACTCCACCCGGCGGCGATCCTCGGGCGACAGCGTCTCCATGTCGCCGACCGCCGTGCTGATCGCCTCGGCGTTCATCTGGTACTGCTGCTTGAGGTAGTTGAAGAAGGGATGCGTCTCCCACAGGGGGTTCTGGAAGCGGCGGTCCTTCGGGTTCGGGTCGGGGGGCGCCTTGAACTCGCCCTTGGCAAGCACCTGCTGCGCCTCGACATAATGCTTCAGCGTCTTGCCCCAGTAGTTGACCTGGTGCTCGACCACCTTCGCGGGGTTCGAGACCATCTCGGCGAAATAGGCCGCCGCCGCCTTCATGTAGACGTCGGGCGCGGGGCCATGCAGCGAGGGATCGACCGCACGGCGATGGGTCAGCGCGGCAGTGAGCCGCTTTGACAACTCCTCAACCTTTGCGAGGTTGGCGTTCAGGCGCTCGGCCTTCTCCAATGCTGCTTTGGTGTCGGGGGTGCTCTCTTCTGTTGTCATGCTAACCATTCCCCCTTATCGTCGCCGCTGTGCAGCATTGCGGTCGTCCCTGCCCGCCATGCGACATCCGCCCGACCGGGGCAAGGAGACATGATGAAGTATATGTACACCTATGACCTGATGGAAAGCGCTCGCAACACGAATGAGTGGCTGGGCGCGACCGCCAGGGCTTTTGCCAGTTACCCGGCCTTTGCCATGTCGCTGAACCCGGTCCTGCCGCTGATGGCCGCCTGGGGTGAGGTGACCGAGCGTACCTTTGGCCGCATGGTCGCCAAGCCCGACTGGGGGATCAGGTCGATCGTCGGACCCGATGGCCAGGATCACCTGGTCGATGTGAACCCGGTGGTGCAGAAACCCTTCGGCGACCTGGTGCAGTTCTTCGTCCGCCGCCGCGCGCCCATGCCACGCAAGGTGCTGCTGGTCGCGCCGATGTCGGGACACTATGCCACGCTGTTGCGGTCCACGGTCGCCTCGCTGTTGCCCGATGCCGATGTCTATGTCACCGACTGGCATAATGCCCGCGACATTCCGGTGTCGGCCGGCAAGTTCGATGTCGAGGATTACACGCTCTACCTCGCCGAATACATGAAGGTGCTGGGGCCGGACACGCATGTGATCGCGATCTGCCAGCCGGTGCCGCTGACGCTGGCCGCGACGGCGTACCTTGCGGCCGAGCATCCCGAGGCGCAGCCGCGGTCGCTTGTCCTGATCGGCGGGCCGGTCGATCCCGATGCGGCGGCGACCGAGGTGACCGACTTCGGCCGCCGTGTGACGATGGGCCAGCTTGAACACATCGCGATCCAGCGAGTCGGCTTCAAGTACAAGGGCGCGGGGCGGCTGGTCTATCCGGGGCTGTTGCAGCTGCAAAGTTTCATGGCGATGAACGCCGAACGCCATGGCAAGGCTTTCGTCCAGCAGATCTTCCGTGTCGCGCAGGGCGAGGCGTCGGACCACGACGCGCACAACCGCTTTTACGATGAATATCTGGCAGTCATGGACATGACGGCGGAATTCTACCTTTCGACCGTCGAACGCATCTTCAAGAAGCGCGAGATCGCCCGGAACGACTTTGCCGTGGCCGGTCGCAAGGTGGACATGGGGGCGATCACCAGGGTGTCGGTGATGACGGTCGAGGGCGCGAACGACGATATCTCGGCGCCTGGTCAATGCGTTGCGGCGCTGAAGCTGCTGACGGGACTGTCCGACGACAAGAAGGGCCACCATGTGGAGCCGGGCGCGGGCCACTACGGCATCTTCGCGGGCAAGAGCTGGCGGTTGAACATCCGTCCGCTGGTCCTGAACTTCATCGACCGTGCCGCCGGCAAGCCCAAGACCAGGATCGCGCTCGCTTCGGCGCAATAGTCGCGGGGGGGGCACGTCGAGCACTTCGTGCACTCCTCGCGGCGGGCGCATCCGACGCCTGCATGACATGCCCGGGGAGGTCTACTTCAGGACAAGCGTGGGCAGGCGTCCCGCGAGGAAGGTTTCAAGCACCTTGGTCACCGCCTCGGGCTGTTCCAGCTGTGGCATGTGACCGGCCTCGGGGATGATCTCCAGGCAGCCCTGCGGCATCATCGCGGCCAGGAACTCGGCCCGGCGGCGGGGGATCAGCGTATCGCTTGCACCGGTGATGATGAGCGTGGGAATGTTGGCCTTGCGCAGCGTCTTCTGCTGGTCGGGCCGGCGCTGAAGCACGCGCAGGTGGCGCTGGAACTGCCTGGGGCCCAGGGTTTCGGCCATGTCCATGACCAGGGCCATCACCTCGTCGCGCCAGGGCGCATCGTGCAGCGCCGTCGCCGGCAGCATCTGGGCGATGCAGGCCCGCAGGTGTCCCGTCTTGGCCGCCACCAGCAGGGCCTCTTGCTGCGCGGCGAGTTGAGGCGGTTCCGGCAGCGGATCGGTCGAGATGAGCGCGATGCGGGTCACGGCACTGGGACGCTTGCGCAGGATCTCGATGGCGATGTTGCCGCCGAGGCCATGCGCCACCACGGCAAAGTGCGGCGGCAGGTGCGGGGCATGTTCGGCGACGATCTTCTCGAGACTGTCGCCGAGACCCGGACCCAGCAGGATCACCTGCCGGTCCGCCCCCAGCCGGGCAAGCTGCGGCATGAAGCTTCGGGCATCGGCCATGAAGCCAGGGATCAGCACCAGCGGTTCGGGAGGGGTCGGGTCTCGCAGGACGAGCATGTTCACGGGCGCGGGCCTTCAACGCAGGGTTTCTGCAAGCGGCTGTTCTTCGTCTTTCGTGAACGCTAACCCACAAGGGTCTGGATTCAAATCCGGTTTCCATCCAACTTTCGCAAGACTGGCGGAAAGGTCACATCAGCGAAGGTTCGATACCTGCAAGCCCGCCGCATCCTCCACGGGCAATGCCTCGCGGGCGAGGATCACGTCCTCGACCGCGTCGGCGATCATGGCCAGGCAGGCCGGGCTGGAAAACCGGTGGTCGGCATCCTTGACGAGGGTCAGCCGCAGGTCGGGGCTGGCGATCTGGTGGAAAAGCTGGATCGCCACCGCGGGCGGCACATCGGCATCGGCGCTGCCCTGCAACAGGCGCACCGGCATGTGCAGATGCAGCGGCCCGTTCATCACCAGGTTCTGCCGGCCGTCCTCGATCAGTCGCAGCGTGATCGGGTAGGGATCGTCGGAATAGTCGGAAGGCCGCAGGAACAGGCCCTCTTCCAGAAGGGCGGTGCGCTCGGCCAGGGTGAATTCGGCCTCCCACATCCGCTCGGTGAAGTCGGGCGCCGCAGCGATGCCGACGAAGCCGGCAACCCGTTCCGGCATGTCGCGCGCCAGCAGAAGCGCGATCCAGCCGCCCATGGACGACCCGACCAGGATCTGCGGCCCCTCGGTCAGCACCTCGATCACCGCCGCCGCGTCCTCGCGCCAGTCCGAGATCGCGCCATCGACGAAGGCCCCGTGCGAGGCGCCGTGGCCCGAATAGTCGAAGCGCAGGAAGGAGCGCCCCGTGGCCTCGGCCCAGGCTTGCAGATGCAGCGCCTTGGTGCCGGTCATGTCGGACCGGAACCCGCCCAGGAGCACCACGCCGGGACCGCGCCCGGGGGTGTGGTTATAGGCGATGTGGCGGCCTTGCGGGGTGGTGAGAAAGGTTGTCATGGGCAGAAGATAGCAAGCCCAAGCAGCTTTGGTCAGTGTCGCCGCAACTGGCGGGCGAAGAACCGCGCATGGCTTGACTTGCCGCGCAGCCAGGGGCATGAGGTCGCCCGATACAACCCGCAACCGGGCGTTTCGTGGGCGCCAAACCGACGAGGAGCAGGCCGATGGCCCAGATTTCCCTGACATTTCCTGATGGCAACAAGCGTGTCTACGACGCGGGCGTGACGCCTGCGCAGGTGGCTGCGTCGATCGCGCCCTCGCTGGCCAAGGCGTCGATTTCGGCGATGATCGACGGCAAACACTGGGATCTGGCCTGGCCGATCACCACGGATGCGACGATCAGCCTCAACACGATGAAGGACGAGGCCCCGGCGCTGGAGCTGATCCGGCACGACCTGGCGCACATCATGGCCCGTGCGGTGCAGGAGATCTGGCCGGAAGTGAAGGTCACCATCGGGCCGGTCAGGGACCAGGGCTGGTTCTACGACTTCGACCGGGAGGAGCCGTTCACGCCCGAGGACCTCGGCCAGATCGAGGCGCGGATGAAGCAGATCATCAACGCGCGCGATCCGGTGCGGACCGAGGTCTGGGACCGCGCCCGCGCTGTCGAATACTACCGGGGCCGGGGCGAGCCGTTCAAGCTGGAACTGCTGGACCGGATCCCCGAGGGCGAGGACATCCGCATGTACTGGCACGGGGACTGGCAGGACCTGTGCCGGGGGCCGCATTTGCAGCACACGGGCCAGGTTCCGGCGGATGCCTTCAAGCTGACCCATGTCGCCGGGGCCTACTGGCTGGGCGATGCGTCCCGCCCCATGTTGCAACGCATCTACGGCGTGGCCTTCCGCAACCGCGACGACCTGAAGGCGCATCTGACGATGCTGGAAGAGGCCGCCAAGCGCGACCACCGCAAGCTGGGCCGCGAGATGGAGCTGTTCCACCTCCAGGAAGAAGCGCCCGGCATGGTGTTCTGGCATCCGAACGGCTGGACGATCTATCGCCAGCTCGAGGATTACATGCGCGGCCGCCTGCGCCAGGCCGGCTACAGGGAGATCCGCACGCCGCAGGTCGTAGACCGCATCCTGTGGGAGAAGTCGGGCCACTGGGAGGCCTACCGCGAGAACATGTTCATCGTCGAGGTGGACGAGGAAGGCGCCAAGGAAAAGCGCATCAACGCGCTGAAGCCGATGAACTGCCCCTGCCATGTGCAGGTGTTCAACCAGGGCCTCAAGAGCTACCGCGACCTGCCCTTGCGGCTGGCGGAGTTCGGGTCCTGCCATCGTTATGAAAGCAGCGGCTCGATGCACGGGCTGATGCGCGTGCGCGGCTTCACCCAGGACGACGCGCATATCTTCTGCACCGAGGACCAGATCGAGCAGGAATGTGCGGGCTTCATCTCGCTTCTGTCCTCGGTCTATCGCGACCTTGGCTTCGACAAGTTCGACATCAAGCTTTCCACCCGGCCCGATGTCCGCGTGGGCAGCGACGAGATCTGGGACAAGGCCGAGAACGCGCTGCAGAAAGCCATCGAAGGGCTGGGGTTGCCTTACGAGATCAACCCTGGAGATGGTGCCTTCTATGGCCCGAAGCTGGACTTCAAGCTGACCGACGCAATCGGGCGCGAATGGCAGTGCGGGACCTTCCAGGCCGACTTCAACCTGCCGGTCCGGCTGGATGCGGAATATGTCGGCGAGGACGGGATGAAGCATCGCCCGGTCATGCTGCACCGCGCGGTCCTCGGTTCGTTCGAACGCTTCATCGGCATCCTGCTGGAAAACTACGCCGGGAAACTGCCCTTCTGGCTGGCCCCGCGGCAGGTGGTGGTGGCTTCCATCGTCTCCGACGCCGATCCCTTCGTTCACGAGGTCGTGGCCGCGCTGAGGAAGGCCGGGGTCCGCGCCGAGGCCGACGTGCGCAACGAGAAGATCAATTACAAGGTCCGCGAGCATTCGGTCGGCAAGGTTCCCGTGATCCTGGCCGTGGGCATGCAGGAGGTCGAGGCGAGAACTGTTTCAGTGCGCCGCCTGGGCGAGACCCGGACTGAAACGATCTCCCTCGATCAAGCCGTGGCGACCTTCGGCCTGGAAGCGCTGCCGCCCGCCGGTAGTTGAACGCAAGCCATTGATCTGATTTCAAAAGACCCGGATGGCCTTCGGGGCATTCGGCATCGCTGCGCCTGCGACATCCTGTCACGATGCCGTGCCTCACGGCGCCGTGGGTCGTCTGTGATCGTAGCCTGCCCTTATCCAGATGGCAGTCGCAAGGGATGCGACGCTCACTGGATAGAGGGAACTGCTCACATGTCCTACCAATCGAAAACCCTGGTCATCGCCGGCGCGCTGGCGGCCGCCCTGTCTGCTGCTGGCGCCGTCTCGGCCCAGGAAAACGAAAAGTGCTTCGGCGTGGCGCTGGCCGGCCAGAACGACTGCGCGGCGGGCGAAGGCACCACCTGCGCGGGGACCTCGAAGGTCGACTACCAGGGCAATGCGTGGAAGCTGGTCCCGGCCGGCACCTGCGAGACGATGGAACTTCCCGCCGGCATGGACGGGATGGCGCGCAAGGGCTCGCTGACGCCGCTGGAGCGCGACCTGCCGAAGGCCTGACGCCCCTCGCCCCTCCGGCCGATCTGCCGGAGGGGCGTCTCCCTGGAGGACACCATGCTTGACCAGAGCCTGACCGCGCTGCCCGCGAAACCCGGTGTCGGCTACAAACCGCAGCACTTCGCCGCGATTCTGGCCGACCCCGGCCCGGTCGGCTGGCTGGAAGTGCATGCCGAGAACTACATGGGCGCGGGCGGGCGTCCGCTGGCGCAACTGCGGCACCTCGCGGAACGCTTTCCGATCTCGGTCCACGGCGTCGGCCTGTCGATCGGCGGCGAAGGACCACTCGACCGTGATCATCTGATGCGACTGAAGCATCTGTGCGGGTGGCTGAACCCCGCAAGCTTTTCCGAGCATCTGGCCTGGTCCACCCACGACAGCGCCTATCTGAACGATCTTCTGCCCTTGCCCTACACTGCGGCCACCCTGGCCCGCGTCGCCGATCATGTTGACGAGGTGCAGGATGTTCTGGGCCGCCGGATGCTGCTGGAGAATCCCTCGACCTACATCGCCTTTGCCGAGTCGACGCTGGGCGAGTTGGACTTCCTGGCCGAGGTCGCGCGGCGGACGGGCTGCGGGCTTCTGCTGGATGTCAACAACGTTCATGTCTCGGGCACGAACCAGAATCATGACCCGGTGGCCTATCTGGATGCCTTCCCCCTGCATCTGGTGGGCGAGATCCACCTGGGCGGCCATGACGCGGACCGCGACGACAGGGGGCGGCCCTTGCTGATCGACAGCCACGGGGCCGAGGTGGCCGATCCGGTCTGGTCGCTGTTCGCGCGGGTGATCCGGCGGGCCGGCGCGATCCCGACGCTGATCGAATGGGACAACGACGTGCCCGAGTGGCCAGTGCTGGCCGCCGAGGCCACCCGCGCCGCCCGGATCCTGGAGCCGGTCGCATGAGCCAGTCCGCCTTTGCCCAGGCCCTGCTGGACCCTGACGCGGCGGTCCCCCCCGGACTTGTCGGACCCGACGGTCTGCCGGCCCCGAAACGCTTCTCGGTCTATCGCAACAATGTCGCCCTGTCCCTGACCCGCGCGCTGGAGGTGGGCTTTCCCACGGTGCGCAAGCTGGTCGGGGACGCGTTCTTTGCCGCCATGGCCGGGGTGTTCCTGCGCGCGCATCCGCCGCGGTCGCGGCTGCTGATGCTCTACGGTGCCGAGATGCCGGAGTTCCTGGAGCGTTTCCCGCCGGTGGCGCATCTGGGCTACCTGCCCGATGTGGCACGGCTGGATCAGGCGATGCGCGAAAGCTATCACGCTGCGGACAGCCGGCCCCTGCCCGAGGCCGAGTTCCAGCGGCTGATCGGCGAAGAGCTTGGCGAGCTGCGCCTGCACCTTGCGCCCGCGCTGCGCCTTGTGCGGTCGGCCTGGCCGATCGTGTCGATCTGGCGGGCCAACACCGAAAACGGTCCGCCGCCGCGGCCCGTCGCCGAGGACGCCCTGATCCTGCGGCCCGAGTTCGACCCCCGACCCGAGCCGCTGCCGCCCGGCGGAGCCGCTTTTGTCGCCGCCCTGCTGGCCGGGCACAGGCTGGGCGAGGCCGTCGCTTGCGCCGGGCCGGACCTCGACCTTGCCGCCAATCTGGCCCTGCTGATCCGGGGCCGTGCCATCATCGGAGTGTCGCCATGACTGCCCTTGCCCGACTTCATTCCCGGCTGTCGCAGCTGTGCGAGGACCAGGCCGACTGGCTGCTGCCGACTCTTGCCCGCCTCGCCTTTGCCGGGGTTCTCATGGTCTATTTCTGGTCCTCGGCGCTGACCAAGCTCGACGGGCCCTTCACCCCGTCGGTCGGAGCCTACGCCCAGATCTTCCCGCGGGCCTTCGAGGCCTCCGGTTTCGACCCCGGCCGGCTGGGCCTGTGGCACCGGGTGGTGGTGTTGACCGGGGCCTGGGCCGAAGTCATTCTGCCTGCGCTGATCGTCCTGGGGCTGATGACCCGGCTTGCGGCCCTGGGAATGGCGGGGTTCGTGCTGGTGCAGAGCCTGACCGACATTTTCGGCCACAAAGCCCAGGCGGGGAGCTGGTTCGACCGGGCCTCGGATGCGGCGATTCTGGACCAGCGGGCGCTATGGCTGGTGCTGCTTGCCGTTCTGGTGTGCAAGGGGGCGGGACCGCTTTCGGCGGATCGTATCCTCGGGGTTGCGCCGGCTCGCCTTGCGGCTTGATTTATTGCGAATCCTTGGCATCATCCCTTCAGTGACGACAGAATTCCTGCACGGCTCTCGGATCGAAGCCCTGGAAGACCTGGTGGCACGACTTGCGGTAATGGCGCCGCAGGGGGTTCTGAGAGGAGAAGCGGAATGCCGACAGGCACCGTGAAGTGGTTCAATTCGACCAAGGGCTACGGGTTCATCGCGCCGGATGACGGCGGGAAGGACGTGTTCGTGCACATCTCTGCGGTGGAGCGCGCCGGGTTGAAGGGCCTGAGCGACAACCAGAAGATCGGCTACGAATTGCAGTCGGGCCGCGACGGCAAGATGTCGGCCGGCGACCTGCGCCTGCTCTAGGCGGTCAGCGCGGCTTCGGTCGCGCTGTCCCACCCCAGATACCAGCGATCCCCGTCCTGGATGACCGGCCTTTTCATCACGGTCGGTTGAGCCATGATCTGCGCCTCGGGGTCGGAGGCTTTCAGGAACTCATTGAAAGACCGGTAGGTGGTGGATTGCCTGTTCACCGCCTGATCCCCGAACTCCTGCACGATCCGCTCAACCTCGGCCTGGTCAAGCGGGTTGGCTCGGATGTCGCGGAAGGTGACGTCCTTGCCGGCCGACTGGAGGGCCTTGAGGGCCTTCTTGCAGCTGTCGCAGGTGGGAATGCCGTAGAGGATCATGCGGGCCTTCCCGTCCACGGTGGACATTTTCGGATTATCGACTGAAGTCAACACCTTGCGCGCGGGCGTTTACCGGATGGTAACATATTCCAGCGGGGCAGCAAAGGGCTTCTAGCCGTGGATCATCCGGGTGATGCTCACCCCGGCCCAGGCCGAGAAGGCGGTCAGGACCCCGCCCCAGGTGGTGTCGGTCAGCACCATGGTCCAGTGCCAGTCGCGCATTACGGCCCAGGAGGTGAACTCGTAGGTGCCATAGGCCATCAGGCCGATGACCAGCGCAGGCAGAAGCAGCGGTGCCCCGGTTCTGATCGCGGGCAGAGAGACGAGATACACAAGCCCCCCGACGTAAGCGAGGTAGAAGGCCGCGGCGGGAAAAACCCGGATCGGCTCGGCCAGAAGGGGGCCGATGTGGCGGGTGAACAGCGGCTTCATCACGAAAGTCAGCATGATCGCATCAAGGATCAGGAAGACGGCGGCGGTGGCAGCGTAAAGCGTTGCAAATGACATTCCGGACCTCCTGTGGGAAGGAAGTAGCCCCCCGGCGGGCGCTGCCAAGGGGCGTCAGGCTTTCGGCAAGGCCGTCGCCCGAACAGGGCCGACGCCAGCCCGCCGATTGCCGAAGCCGTCACAAGTCTGACATCCGCGCGACCTAATCCAGACGGGCACAGCAACCTTGAGGAGTCGCCGATGCGCACTACTGCTGCTTACCTGCTTTTGTCCACCTCCTTGCTTGCGACCGGGGCCCTGGCCCAGTCGATCGAGAAAGTCGAGTGGATCGGGTCGAAACACCCCGAAACCCTGTCGGAAATGGCGGACATGTTCACCACGGCCCGCGTTCGCACCACCTGGTCGGACGGTTCCGTCACCGAACAGCCGCTGTCCTACGAGATGGTTATGACCAATCGCGACCGGGTGGGCAGCAATGCCAGCCCCATGGGCACGATCTATGACGCCAACATGCGTCCGATCCCCGATCCGACCGATTTTTCGCAGCCGCTGGTCTCGGAACAGCCGGACGGCTCGATGCTGGCCAACATCGGTGGCAAGCTGTACCTCGTGAACCAGTTCGAATATGACTGGCTGCTGGCCGACGGTTCTGCCGCGGACGACCACCCGAGCTACAAGTTCAAGCATGCCAATGGCGAGGACGGCAGCTGGAACGACAACATGCCCGCCACGATGCTGCTGACCGAAGTGATGCAGGACCCGGCGACCGGCAAGTTGACCCCGGTTGCCCAGCGTCCGGTCGACTTTTCGGAGGTCAAGGGGCTGGGCGTGGCCTGCAACGCGAACACGACGCCGTGGGGCACCTTCCTGTCGTCGGAAGAAAACTACACGGTCGATGCCCGGCAGATCGAGGCTGACCGCGCAGTGGACCCCTCGGGCCGCAGCGACAACCTGGGCGGTTTCTCGCATCTCTACCATGGCGGGCGCGAGCTGGCCTCGCCCTACTGGCGCGGCATCACGCCGGAAATCCGGATCGGTGCCGATGGCGCAACCCATGTCGTGAAGCATTTCGCCATGGGCCGCGGCACCTACGAGCTGGCGCAGGTTCTGGGCGACCAGCGCACGCTGATCACCGCGCATGACGGCGACGCGCGCCACATGACGATGTTCGTGGCCGACCGCGCGGGCGATCTGTCCTCGGGCACGCTCTATGCCGCCAAGCTGGAGCAGAAATCGGCCGAGAACGGCGGCAGTTTCGATCTGAAATGGATCAAGCTTGGCCGCACCAGCGATGACGAGATCAAGGCGCTCGTCGAGGGCGGCATCAAGTTCTCGGACATCTTCGAGGCCTCGGATGCCCCGGCGGAAGGGTTTGTCGAAGTGTTTGCCGGCAACTCGAAAACCCCGGAATACCTGAAGGTCAAGAACCCGCTGGCGGCCGCCTTCCTGGAAACCATGCGCTACACCTCCTACATGGGCGGCACGACCGAGTTCAACAAGGCCGAGGGCCTCGCCTACGACCCCGAAGGCAACCGCGCCTTCCTGGCCGTGACCGACATCTCGAAAGGGATGGAAGAAGGCGTGACCTCGGGCACGGCGGGGGACCACATCCGTCTGGCCAAGGTCAAGGCCGGTGCGGTCTACGCCATGCCGCTGGCCGGCGGCCAGATTGACACCGACGGCAACCCGATCGACAGCGCCTATGTTCCGGTGTCGATGGCCGTGCCGCAGGGTCTGCTGGGTCTCGATCTTGCCGACGCGGACGCGTGGGGCAATACGGCGGACCTGGCGCATATCGCCAACCCCGACAACCTTTACTGGTCGTCGGCATACAAGACCCTGTTCATCGGCGAGGACTCGACCAAGGGCCACCTGAACAACGTGCTCTGGGCCTGGCAGGACGGAATGGAACTGCCGGTTCCGCTGATGACCGCCCCGGCCGGCGCCGAGCTGACCGGGCTGCGCCTGCACGAGAACGTCGGCGGCCATGCCTATGCACTGACCAACGCGCAGCACCTCGGCGACTTCGCTCTGGACGAGAAGTTCCCGCTGCGCGACGCGCTGATGCCGGTGGTCGAGGCGAAATGGGGCGACCGTCAGATCTCGCCGCTGGGCTATGTCAAGGGCATGCCGGCGGTCGGTGGTCTGACCAACTGATCGGTCAAGGCCGGAAAGACAGGGGGGCGCCCGGCAGTCCGGGCGCCCCCAAGTCGTCTGGTTCGGCACGTCAGCCCCAAACCTCCACAAACTCCCGCCACTCGCCCCTGCTCATGCCGGAGTCCTCCTGGCCAACCGTCTCCCCGGCCAGCCGCCGCTTCAGCACCGCAATCGCCTTGGCCGACAGCGTCACTCCCCCCATCCGGTAGTCCTCGAACGCACCAAACGCCAGCGGCACCCAGTCCTTCACGCAGGCCGCAATCGCCTCCGCGTAGACGCGGATTTCGTATTGGGCATGGGGGTCGGCGCGCAGGCGGAGGAAGTGGAAGAGGTTGTGCAGGTCCACCTTCCAGTACCACTGGGTGTAGATGTTGGCGGGGAGGTTCATGCGGGCAAGCTCTCGGGCAAGGCCCTGCTGGCCGTCCTGGGAGAGCATCGCCTCGTAATGGTCATAGGCGCGGTTGGCGTCGGATTTCAAAAGCTCGAGGACGCGGGCCGCTTCCTCGCCGGTCAGAACCTCGCCCCGGCCCTGGTTATTGACGGTGGACTGCGCGGCGAGGTGTTCGGGGGCGGGGATGTAGAACTCGCGGTCGAGGATCGAGTAGCGGGCGGAGTATTCGTTGACGTTCGCCGTGCGGTGGCGGATCCACTGACGGGCGACGAAGACCGGCAGTTTGACATGCAGCTTGATCTCGCACATCTCGAAGGGGGTGGAGTGCCAGTGGCGCATCAGGTAGCGGATCAGGCCCTCGTCGTTCTGGACGTGCTTGGTGCCCGCCCCATATGACACCCGGGCGGCCTGGACGATGGCGCTGTCGTCGCCCATGTAGTCGATGACGCGGATGAAGCCGTGGTCGAGGACGGGATGGGCGCGGTAGAGATGCGCCTCCATGCCGGGGCTGACGGTGCGGAGCGTGGGGCGTGGCGTGGCGCGTGCGGCCTCGATCTCGGCCTGTTGTTCGGGGGTCAGCGGCATGGCGGGCTCCGTAATGACGAGTCGGTTGTGACTATAGCTTGCGTGTGCGGGGCGTGATACCGCTAGATGAATGGATGGAGGCAAGCATGACGATCAGGTATCTGCACACGATGGTGCGCGTGAAGGATCTGGAGAAGTCGATGGCGTTCTACAGGCTTCTGGGCCTGAAGGAGACGCGGCGGCACGAAAGCGAGCAGGGACGGTTCACGCTGGTGTTCATGGCACCTCCGGGGCAGGAGGACTGTCCGATCGAGCTGACCTACAACTGGGACGGGGACACCGGCCTGCCATCGGACAGCCGGCACTTCGGGCACCTGGCCTATGAGGTGGACGACATCTATGCGATGTGCGAGCACCTGCAGAAGCACGGCGTGCTGATCAACCGGCCGCCGCGGGACGGGCGGATGGCCTTTGTCCGCAGCCCGGACAACGTGTCGATCGAGTTGTTGCAGAGGGGTGCGGCGAAGGCCCCGGCAGAGCCTTGGGCCAGCATGGCCTCGACCGGCCACTGGTAGGAGGCGGGCCCGCCGCCCGGAAGCGGGGGCGGGCCGTTCGATCAGTTGGTGGCCGGGGCGGGCGAGAGCGAGGCGATGTAGGCCCAGACGTTGCGCGCGTCCTCTTCCTTCGGCAGCTTGAACGTCATCTTGGACTTGGCCTTCTTGTCGCCAAGCTTGTCCTGCAGGAATTTCGCGGGATCGGCGACATAGGTCACGAAATCCGCCTCGTTCCAGGCAAAGCCCGTGGCCCCCAGGGCGACGATGGAGTCACCATACTTGAAGTCGGGGTAGGTGCCGGCGGTGCGGCCCGGCAGACCATAGAGGTTGGGGCCGGTCTTGCCCGCCTTGCCGGCCAGCACTTCGCCGGCCTCGTTCACCACCATGTGGCAGGTCTGGCACTTGTTGAAGACCTTTTCTCCGGCCGCGGCGTCGCCGGTGGGGGCGTCCTGCGCGAAGGCGGGGGCGGCGACCAGGGCAAGGGCTGCGGCGGTAAGCGAGAGTCTCATGGGTTCCTCCGGGGTGTTGGCGGCCTTATGACATGATCCGCCGCTGTTGAAAGGCAAGGGCGATGGGAACACTTCGGCGCGAGATGGCCTATGCGACCGCGTGGGCGATGGCGCAGCGGCTCCAGAGCGAGGAAAGCGCGGCGATCAGATGGGCGATGTCCTCGGCCGAATGCAGCGGGCCGGGGGTGATGCGCAGCCGTTCGGTGCCCTTGGGGACGGTCGGGTAGTTGATCGGCTGGACGTAGATGCCCCAGTCGGCCATCAGCATGTCCGAGATCATCCGGCACTTCACCGGGTCGCCGATCATCACCGGGATGATGTGGCTTTCGTTGCGCATGTGCGGGATGCCGTGGGCATCGAGCTGGGCGCGGACCTTCGCCACGTTCGCCTTCTGGCGCGCGCGTTCCTGATCCGAGGTCTTGAGGTGGCGGATCGAGGTCGCGGCGGCCGCAGCGCAGGCGGGGGGGAGCGCGGTGGTGAAGATGAACCCGCTGGCAAAGCTGCGGACGAAGTCGATCAGTTCGGCGCGTGCGGTGATGTAGCCGCCGACGACGCCGAAGGCCTTGCCGAGCGTGCCCTCGATCACGTCGATCCGGTGGGCTAAGCCGCGCTCTTCGCTGACGCCGCCGCCGCGCGGGCCATACATGCCGACGGCGTGGACCTCGTCGATGTAGGACAGCGCGCCGTGGGCCTCGCAGACCTCGACGATCTCGCGGATGGGCGCGATGTCGCCGTCCATGGAATAGACGCTCTCAAACGCCACGATCTTCGGGCGGTCGCCGACGGCGTGAAGTTTCCGGTCGAGGTCGCGCCAGTCATTGTGCTTCCAGATCACCTTGTCGGCGCGCGAGTGGCGGATGCCTTCGATCATGGAGGCGTGGTTCTTTTCGTCCGACAGGATCACCGCGTTCGGGATCTGCGCGCCCAGCGTGGACAGAGCGGCCCAGTTCGAAACGTAGCCCGAGGTGAAGAGAAGCGCCCCCTCTTTCCCGTGCAGGTCGGCGAGTTCGCGTTCCAGCATGACGTGGTGGTGGTTGGTGCCCGAGATGTTGCGGGTGCCGCCCGCGCCGGTGCCGCAGGTCTGCACGGCCTCGACCATCGCGGCCACCACGTCGGGGTGCTGGCCCATGCCCAGGTAGTCGTTCGAGCACCAGATCGTCACTTCATCCTTGGTCCCGTCGGCGCGGTGGCGTTCGGCCCTGGGAAAGCTGCCGCAGCGTTTTTCCAGGTCGGCGAAGACGCGGTAGTTGCCCTCGGACTTGAGGGCGGCGAGGCGGTCCTGGAAGTAGGTGGCGAAGTCCATTGGCGTGCTTCCTGTCAGGTGTCGTGTTTCGTTGGGACGGTGGGGGCTTCGGGAAGCATCCAGCGCCAGAGTTTCTGGTCGGGGATCGGCACGACCATGAAGAGGTGTTCGATCAGGGCAAGGGCGGTGAGGACGGAGAGGAGGAGGTAGCCGATGAAGGGGGCGTCCGAGGTCGCGCTGGCGGCCTGGGCGGCCCACCAGCCGGTGGCGAGCGCGAGCGCGGCGATGGAAAGCGGCAGGAGGGCCGTCGCGCGGGCCTTGCGGA
Source organism: Tabrizicola flagellatus (assembly GCF_046295235.1). Classification (GTDB taxonomy): domain Bacteria; phylum Pseudomonadota; class Alphaproteobacteria; order Rhodobacterales; family Rhodobacteraceae; genus Tabrizicola; species Tabrizicola flagellata_A. Next base: position 46,623 of record NZ_JBKBLV010000008.1, on the reverse strand, counting down.
AGTGGCTGGCGATATGGGCGAGCGGTTTCGGCAGGAATTCCACGTTGATGCGCGGCGCGCCGAGGAAGAGGTTCAGCTTGGCCAGGACCCGGGCGAAGAACAGCGTGGCGAAGGTCAGCGCCGATAAGGGGTTCGGGGCATTCAGCGTGAGGTGGGTCAGCGCCAGAAGGCCCGCAATCAGCGCGAATTCGTGCCAGAGGATCGAGCCTACGGCGCGCCAGATGCGTTCAGGCAGTTTCGCGTCGGGCGGGCAGGGCTTGCGGTGCGGGCCGGTGACAATGCCCGACAGGAACGCAAGCTCGATCCAGCCCCAGAAGGCCAGCGCCGACAGGAAGCCCATGTAGACCGACCCGACGGTTAGGCTGCCGGCCGAGGCATGCGCGCCCGCGACCCCGCCGACGAGGAGCGGCAGCCCGAGGAGGACGGACCAGAGGTGGTCGTCCGGTCCGCCCAGATCGGCGCGGCGCACGCGCCAGAGGATCAGCCCCGTCGAGGCCCACCAGAGGAAGATGGCCGAAAGGGCGATGATCCAGGGATTGGTCATGTGCGGCACCCCCGAAGGGATGCCGCACAGGATGCCGGGACGCGCCCATCCCGCATCCTACCGGCCGCTTGCGCGGCGGTATGATCCTGTGCGGTCAATACGACGGCTCCAGCCGCACCGAGACGGGCGGCGTGTTGGGCTTGACCGGAATCAGATAGAGCCGCGCGAAGGCGAGCGCCGCGCGGGTGGAAGCCGTGGCATGCGCGATGCGGCCTGCAAGACCGCCTTTGCGCTTGGCCTTCTCCATGTCGATCATCGCGGCGTTCATCCGGTTGAGTGCCGGAATCCAGGCCGGGTGGTCGATGTCGATCTCGATCGGAAAGACCTGCCGCGCGATGGTCGAGGTCTTGCGGAACACTTCCTGGTCGTACCAGTCGATGTCCACCCCCAGCGCCTTGTGGAAATCCTTCCGCGCGTGGTCGCGGACCCACATCGTCGAATAGACGGCGACCAGGAAGAACTTGATCCAGAGCTTGTTGTTCCAGCTCTGGGTCAGTTTCGGGTCGGTCCGCATGAGAAGCGCGAAGGCCTCGCCGTGGGAGAACTCGTCGTTGCACCATTCCCGGAACCACTTGAAGATCGGGTGGAAGCGGTGTTCGGGGTGGGCTTCGAGGTGCCGGAAGATGGTGATGTAGCGGGCGTAGCCGATCTTTTCCGAGAGATAAGTGGCGTAGTAGATGAACTTCGGCCGGAAGTAGGTGTATTTCTTGGCCTTGGTCAGGAAGCCCAGGTTCACTGCCACCCCCGCCTCGCGCAGGGCGTCGTTGATGAAGCCGGCGTGCCGCGCCTCGTCGCGCGACATGTAGCTGAACAGCTCGCAGATGTCGGGGTTGGTGCCGCGGCGCTTCATCTCCTTGTAGAGGACACAGCCGGAAAACTCGGCGGTGCAGGAGGAGACGAGGAAATCGATGAACTCGGCGCGGAGCGCGGGGTCCATGCCCTCCCAGTCCACATGGTCCCAGTCGGCGGTCTTCTTGAAATGGCCCTTGTTCGGGTCGGACTTCATCTGCGCCAGAAGCGCGTCCCATTCCTTGCGGACGGGGGTCACGTCGATGCGGTCCATCTCGTCGAAGTCGGTGGTGTAGAAGCGCGGGTTGAGAAGCGTCGTCTCCGTGGCCATCGCGGTGGTGTCGAAGGCGTCGGCCAGTTCGGAGTGGAGTTCCCCGTGGGTCGTGGTGGTGTCTTTCATTGCAGGAGCTCCTCGGAGAAGGAGAATTCGCAGAGTTCCATGAAGCCGAAATCGCCGGTCAGCCGGGTCCAGAGCCGTTCGAGGGCGCTGGCGCGGGTGATGGTGGCGGTGCGGTCCTCGACGATGACCTCGCCATAGGCGGCAAGGACGGGGGCGCCGTGGACCAGGACCTCGTCGCCCGGATAGACCACGGCGCCGTTGTTGAAGCGGACGTGGGCGTGCAGGCTTTCGAAGCGGTGGCTGACTTCGACCGTGCAGGGCACGGTTTCCTTCGCTTTGCTGAAGATACCCATGATTCCGTTCCCTTATTGTTGCAGCATGAGCCGCTCTACGGCGGCCTTGTTGTCGTTCCCGAAGGCGTAGAGTTCGATCGACGCCCCCGAGGCGGGGTCTTCGGCCACGAGGCGGCCGTTGTCGTAGCGCACCAGCCGGATCGGCGGGTTGCCCTGGACGCGCGCCACGGTGCGGGCGCGCTGGATGGCGTTCTGAATCACGGTGACGAAGCCGCCGTGGTCCATGTCGGCAATCAGGGTGCCGTCGGCCGCATAGACGGTGACGGCCTGGGCCGAGCGGCCTTCCAGGATCAGCGCGCGTTCGGCGACGACCTTGCCGGGGGCGGGCTGGCCCACGGGCGGGCGGCCGGTGAGGACGGCGAAGGTGGTGATCGCCAGCGCCGAGAGCGCAAGCGCGAGCATCGCCCAAAGGAGCGCCCGCGGGATCATCTCGCGTTCGGGGCTGGGGCGGTCGGCGAGAGCCTTGAGATAGGACATCGGACCCTCCTATTCCGCGGCCAGCGCGCCCTGCGGCGCGAAGGAGACGACGGGTTCGTTGACGCGGGTCTGGGCGGCGTCGGACAGGATCCGGGCCACGCGGGCGGCGTCGGGGATGCAGCGGAGGGCAGGCTGGACCTTGCGGGCGAAGCCGGGGCGGAGGTGCGGCCAGAGCGCGAGGTAAGAGATGTGCTGCCCCTCGACCAGTTCCAGCGCGATGGTGCCCGTGCCGCTGATCGGACGGGTCGCAAGCGAAGCGGCGGCGATCTTCGCGTAGGGAATGGTCCAGGTGACCTGAAGGGCCGCCCCGATGCGCAGGATCACGCGGTGGGAGGTGATCGAGTAGATCGCGGCCTTCGCCACGGCACGGGCCAGCAGGCGGACCAGCCCGTAGGCGGCCAGCGCCAGCACCAGACAGGGCAGGAACACCGCGACCGACCGGCCGAAGCCGCCATCGGCAAAGGCGGCAGAGGCACGCCAGACGGCGAGGACCAGAAGGTAGCCCAGAACCCAGTTCGCCTTGAACGCCTCACGCGCCAGCGCGGCGGGATCGGGGGAGCCTTGCCAGAGAAGATCCTCTCCCGGCGGCAGGGGTTTCGGAAGGCCGGGTTGCGGCTCGAAGTCGAAGTCCTTGTCACGGTCTGACATGGCAGACCCTTTCGCATCAGGGGTAAGACGAAGCGGCGCGGGCGCACGCCGCTTCCCTTTTCAGCTCAGAACCCGCGCTTGCGGCCCTTGGCATACATCCAGCCCGAGGCGACGTAGGCGGAGATCTTGTCCTCTTCGAGCTTGGTGACCGAGGTCAGGCTCTTGGTGGCCGGGATCCCGTCGAACAGGTCCGAGGTCAGTGCGTTGATCCGCACCCGGTCGGCCCAGATCTTGCACATGGTCATCGGCACCAGGCGCGAGGACCCGGAGTTCAGGTCGATCTCCAGGTAGCGCACCAGCTGTTCCGGCACGTCCACCCACATCTCCTTGACCCGACCGACGACCTCCAGATCGCCCGCCTGCACCGGTAGTCCGCGCGGATCCCGCCCGGCGCTGACGATCATGTCTTCGACCTGGGACATCGGCTTCAGCTTGGCGTGGCCGTGCGCGTCCAGCTCCGGCTCGTCCCGGCGCGGCACCCAGGAGGCGGGGCCGACGCCGTCGAGCATCGGGTTGCCGGTGGGGATCAGCGGGAAGCCCTCGGACCCAGAGGGGACGAGGGCGAGGTCGGTGCGGCGATGCGCGGCCTCGTTCTCCGCGGAGGGAACGGTGACGGTCCCCCTGCCCAGCGGCAGGAGGAAGGTCTTGGGTTTCGGTAGGGGATAGATCGCCTGGTTCGAGGCGGGGGTGCCGTCCTCGTTCTCGAAGGGGAAGCCTTCGCGCATGTTCTCGGTCTGGAGATAGTAGATGAGCAGCGCAAAGAAGCCCCAGAAGAGCCAGATCGCCAGCGAGGCGAGGTCGAAGTTTCCGAAGAAGGTGACACCAACCATTCAGAGGTCCTCCGTTGTCAGGTTGGGAATTCGGTCAGCCGCAAGCCTGGCTGGCCTTGGTCCGGTTTTGCGTCAGGGATGCCGAGCCGAACCAGCGGTCCGAGCGCGGCGAGGGTCAGGAAGAGCAGGGCGATCTCGACGTGGTAGACCACGGTGTAGCCAAGGCTGACATCGTGGACCGGGCCGAAGAGACCCGCGTCGACAAGGTGGTTCACGGCATCGCGCAGGATGCCGCCGGTCAGGATGGCAAGCCCGGCGGCGGTGGCCTGGGCCGAGCCCCAGGCGCCGAGGATCAGGCCTGCGCCAAGGTCGCCTTGCGTGCGGGCCATGGCAGCGTTGAGCGTGGAAAGGCCGAAAACCCCGTTGCCGAGGCCGATGGCGAAGGCCCCGGCGTAGAACAGGGGCCAGCTTTCCAGCGGGCTGGCGAAGATCACGGCGGAAAAGGCGGCGATGCCGGTCAGGAGGCCGGTTGCCGACTGCCGGTAGGGGTCGGCGCCGCGGGAGAGACGCCTCGTGGCCCAGAGGAAACCGCTCAGCGCCCCCAGCGCCCAGAGCGCGGTCAGCACGGTGGTGGCCGAGACCGACAGGCCGAGGACCTGGCCGCCGTAGGGCTCCAGCAGCACGTCCTGCATGTTGAAGGCCAGCGTGCCGAGGAACACCACGACGAGCAGCCGCCGCGCGCCATCCTGCTGCATCAGCTCACGCCAGGCACCCGAGAAGGACGGACGCGGCGCCTCGCGTTCGGCCCTGGACATCGGGCGGACCCGTTCCTGTTTCCAGAAGGCGATGATGTTGAGGATCAGGGTCGCCGCGCCGCAGCCCTGCACGACCTGCACCAGCCAGATCGGTTCGTAGTTGCGCAGAAGGAAGCCCACGATCAGGGCCGAGATGCCCATGCCGCAGAGGTAGAGGATGTAGAGCATGGCGACGACGCGGGGCCGCGTCTCCTCGGTCGCGCGGTCGGCGGCAAGCGCGAGGCCCGCGGTCTGGACCATGTGCATGCCGAGGCCGGCCATCAGGAAGGCGACGGCGGCCAGCGCCTCGCCGGCCCAGGCCGGGCCCTTGAACTGGTCGCCGGACAGGACGATCAGCGCGAAGGGCATGACGGCAAGCCCGCCCATCTGCCAGAGCGAGCCGAACCAGAGATAGGGGATGCGCTTCCAGCCGAGCGCGCTGCGGTAGGTGTCCGAGCGGTGGCCGAGAAGGGCGCGGAACGGCGCGACGAGGACGGGAATCGAGATCATCAGCGCGACGACCATCGCCGGCACCGACAGTTCCACGATCATCACCCGGTTCAGCGTGCCCAGAAGCAGCACCTGCGCCATGCCGACGGACACCTGGAACAGCGCCAGCCGCCACAGCTGGCCAAGCGGCAGGTCCTCGGAGGCCGCGTCCGCGAAGGGCATCCAGCGGGCCCCCAGTCTGGCGACATCTTTCCGGCGGAGAATCATGGGCGATGCTCCAGTGCTTCGGAAATGTAGAAGCCCGAGGTGATGCGCCCGACCTTCGTGAGGCTGCCGGGGCAGTGCCGGGCGAGACGGGCGGCGTCGTGCGGGACCATGGTGGGTGAGCGGTCGGAACGCGGGAAGACCTTGCCCAGCGTCCAGAAGGCCATCAGGAACGGCGTGCGCGGCGCGACGGTGAAGACGATGCCTTCCGCGGTGCGCTGCGACAGGTTGCCCAGCACGCGGCCGATGTCGGCGTCGCGGTAGTAGATCAGGCTGTCCATCGCCATCACGAAGTCGAACCGGCCGAGCGCGGGGTCCGACATGTCCCCGGCGCGGAAGTCCACCTGCCCGGCTTGCGCGGGGTGCAGGCGGCGTCTTGCGATGTCGATCAGCTGGGGCGAGATGTCCACGCCGACCACCTGCGCCCCGCGCTGGGCCAGCTCGGCGGCCATGGCGCCGGTGCCGCAGCCCGCGTCCAGCACCCGCGCGCCGCGCAGATCGTCCGGCAGACGCGACAGCATCAGGGCACGCATCCGGTCGCGGCCCTTGCGCACGGTCTCGCGGATGCGGCTGACCTTCTCATGGCTCGTCAGCCGCTCCCACGTCTGGGTCGCGGTGCGGTCGAAATAGGTTTCGACCCGGTCGCGGGTGAGGCCGTAGTCGGACATCAATCGAATCCCAGCAGTTCGAAGATTTCGCGGTCGGGCAGCGGTTCGGGCGAGGAGCCCTCGCCGCCCACGGACCGCCAGAGCGTGTCGGCCAGCCGCAGGTATTCGGCGCGGGCGGCCAGGATGTCGGGCTCGTCGTCCATCTCGAACAGCGTCTTCTTCTTCAGGCGCGAGCGGCGGATGGCGTCGATGTCGGGCATGTGGGCAAGGCGGTTGAACCCGACACGTTCGCAGTAGCGGTCCACCTCGTTGGTCTCGCGGCTCCGGTTCGCCACGCAGCCCGCGAGCCGGACCTTGTAGTTGCCGGACTTGGCCTGCACGGCAGCGATGATGCGGTTCATCGCGTAGATGGAATCGAAGTCGTTGGCGGTGACGATCACCGCGCGGTCGGCGTGTTGCAGGGGGGCGGCAAAGCCGCCGCAGACCACGTCGCCAAGGACATCGAAGATCACCACGTCGGTGTCTTCCAGCAGGTGGTGCTGTTTCAGAAGCTTGACGGTCTGGCCGACGACGTAGCCGCCACAACCGGTGCCCGCGGGTGGTCCGCCTGCCTCGACGCATTTCACGCCGTTCCAGCCGTCCGCGATGTAATCCTCGGGGCGGAGTTCCTCGGCATGGAAATCGACTTCCTTCAGGATGTCGATGACGGTGGGTTGCAGGCGGCCGGTCAGGGTGAAGGTGGAATCGTGCTTCGGGTCGCAGCCGATTTGCAGCACGCGCTTGCCCATGACCGAGAAGGCGGCGGACAGGTTCGAAGAGGTGGTGGACTTGCCGATCCCGCCCTTGCCGTAGACCGAGAACACCTTGGCGCCCTCGATCCTTACTCTGGGGTCAAGCTGGACCTGGACGGAGCCTTCGCCGTCGAGGCCGCGGAGGTTCGGAATTTCGTCGCGCGGGCTCATGTGGTGGCCCCTTTCATAAAAGGTGTCATTCGGCGGCGATCCCTTCGAGGCGATCCTCAAGCTCGTCGGCGGCCTGTTGCAGCGCGGCAAGCGTGGCGGGATCGGGTGTCCAGTAGGCACGGTCCGAGGCCTCCAGCAGGCGCTGGGCCATGCGGGAGGAGGCTTCGGGGTTCAGCGCGGCGAGGCGCCGGCGCATGGCTTCGTCGGTGACGAAGGTCTCGGTCAGGCGCTGGTAGACCCAGGGTTCCACGGTGCCGGTGGTGGCGGACCAGCCGAAGGTGTTGGAAATCTGCGCCTCGATCTGGCGGACGCCCTCGGCCCCGTGGCGCAGGAGACCCTCGAAGAACTTCGGGTTCAACGAGCGCGCGCGGGTTTCCAGCGCGATCTGGTCTGACAGCGTGCGGACCACGCCGCCGCCCCGCGTCTGGTCGCCGATGTAGACCGGCGTGTCCTGGCCGCCGCGCGCGCGTTTGACGGCGCGGGCGATGCCGCCCAGCGTGTCGAAATAGTGATCGACCGAGGTGACGCCCAGTTCCACCGACTCGAGATTCTGGTAGGCGAGGTCAACGTCCTTGAGCGCCTTCTGCAGGAGCGCGGGATTGCCCCTGGCCTTGCCGTTCACGCCATAGGCAAAGCTCTTGCGGTTCTGGTAGGCGTCGGCCAGTTCGTCCTCGTCCCCGAAGGCGGAAGAGCCGACCAGGACATTGACGTTGGCGCCATAGGCCCCTTCGGCGTTGGAAAAGACGCGCAGCGCCGCGGTTTCCATGTCGCAGCCCATCTCGGCGGCATAGGCCAGCGCATGGGCGCGGATGAAGTTGAGGTGTTCGGGTTCCTCGGCGATGGCGGCCTTGTAGGCGGCCTCGGCGAGCATCCGGGTCTGCAGGGGCAGGAGGTCGCGGAAGATGCCGGAAAGCGTCATCACCACGTCGATCCGCGGGCGACCGAGGTCTTCCAGCGGGATCAGGTCGGCCCCGGCAAGGCGGCCGTAGCTGTCGAAACGGGGCTTCGCGCCGATCAGGGCAAGGGCCTGGGCGATGGGGCCGCCGTCGGACTTGATGTTGTCCGACCCCCAGAGGACCAGGGCCACGGTGCGGGGCAGGGTGGGGTGCGTGGCGAGGAGGCGGTCGGCTTGCGCCTTGCCATCGGCCAGCGCGAAGGCGGTGGGCATGCGGAACGGGTCGAAGGCGTGGATGTTGCGGCCCGTGGGCAGGATCTGCGGCGAGCGGATCAGGTCGCCGCCCGGGACCGGAGAGATGAAGCGGCCGGAGAGGGCGCGGAGGAGGGCGGGGATTTCGGTTTGGGTCTGAAGGTGCTGGGCTGCTTGGGCGCGGGCCTCAGCGTCGTCGGGCATCAGCGCGAGGTATTCGGCGCGCTGGGCCTCGGTCATCGGGCGGCCGAGGACGTGGAGGCCGTCGGTGATGAGGGCGCCTTCGGTTTCCAGCAGTTTCAGCCAGAGGGTTTCGAGGTCGGAGGCGTCCATGTCGACGGCCTTCGCCTGTTCGGCGATGAGGAGGCTCAGGTCGTCGCGGTCGGGGGCGTCCGGCGAGAGCGCGCGGAAGCGGGTGAGGCTGTCTTTCAGGTCCGCAAGCCCCTTGTAGAGGCCGGATTGCGCCAGGGGCGGGGTCAGGTGGGTGACGGTGACGGCGTTCGACCTGCGCTTGGCCAGCGTCGCCTCGGACGGGTTGTTCGCGGCGTAGAGGTAGACGTTCGGCAGGTTGCCGATCAGGCGGTCGGGCCAGCATTTTTCCGACAGGCCCGCCTGCTTGCCGGGCATGAATTCCAGGGCACCGTGCATTCCGAAATGGAGCAGCACGTCGGCGCCGAAACCCTTTTTCATCCAGTCGTAGAAGGCGGTGAAGGCGTGGGTCGGGGCGAAGCCTTTCTCGAAGAGAAGGCGCATCGGGTCGCCTTCGTAGCCGAAGACGGGCTGGATGCCGACGAAGACGTTTCCGAACTGGCGGCCGAGGACGAAGACATCGGCCCCGTCCGATTGCGCGCGGCCGGGGGCGGGGCCCCAGACCTTTTCGGTCTCGGCCAGCCAGCGGCTGCGGCGGACGATCTCGCGCGCGGGGATGCGGGCGGCGACGTTGGCGGGCTGTCCGAAGGCTGCGGCGTTGCCGTTCAGGACGGCGTCGCGGAGGGCCTCGACCGTGTCGGGCGGGGCGACGTCATAGCCTTCGGCCCGCATGGCGTGGAGGGTGTTGAGAAGGCTTTCGAAGACGCCGAGGTAGGCGGCGGTGCCGACGGCGCCGGCGTTCGGCGGGAAGCCGTAGAGGACGATGCCGACCTTGCGTTTGGCAACCTCAGAGCGGCGGAGCGAGGCGAGGCGGAAGACTTTTTCCGCAAGCGTCTCGATGCGTTCGGAGCAGGGGGCCATGACGCGGGAGGTCGCGTCGGCCGGTGCGGGGCAGTTCCTGGCGCAGCCCTGGCAGCCGCCGGCGTCGTGACGGCCGGCGAAGACGGTGGGGTTGGTCGCGCCGTCGATTTCCGGCAGCGCGATGAGCATGGTGGTTTCCACCGGGCCGAGGCCGCCGTCGGTGGCGGCCCATTGGCCGAGCGTCTGGAATTCGAGCGGATGCGCGGCGACGTAGGGCACGTCGAGGGCTTCCAGCGCGGCGATGGCGGCGGGGCTGTCGTTGTAGGCGGGGCCGCCGACGAGGGAGAAGCCGGTGAGGGAGACGAGGGCGTCGATCCTTCCGCCCGACATGAAGGCGTCGATGGCGGGGCGGCCGTCGAGGCCCGCGGCAAAGGCGGGGACGACGGCAAGGCCGCGGGCCTCGAAGGCGCGGATGACGGCGTCGTAATGCGCGGTGTCCGAGGCGAGGATGTAGGAGCGCAGCATCAGGAGGCCGACGGTGGCCACGGGCTGATCGGGGCGCGGAAGCTGGGCGGGGTCGGTGAAGACCCGGGCCGGGTGGTCGGGGTGGTAGAGGCCGACATCGGGGTAGTCCACGGGCGCGGCGGCCTTGACCTTGCGCCAGTCGCGATTGGGCGCATAGCGGCTGACGAGGAAGCGGACCATGCTTTCGATGTTGTCGTCCGACCCGCCCAGCCAGTACTGCATCGACAGGAACCAGGCGCGCATGTCCTGGGCCTTGCCGGGGATGAAGCGGAGGATCTTCGGGAGCCGGCGCAGCATCGCCATCTGCTTTTCGCCCGAGGAGCCGGAGGGCGACTTGGTGCCGCGCAGCTTCTTGAGGAAGGCCATCGCGCCCGAGGCGGGGAGCGACATGTCGAGGTCGCCCATTTTCGTGAGTTTCACGATCTGCGGGTCGGAGATGATGCCGACGCAGGCGTCGAGCTGGTCGCGGCGGGCCTGGATCTGGGGAAGGATCCGGGTGAGGTGTTCTTCCAGGAAGATCAGGTTGGCGACGATGATGTTGGCTTGCGCTATGTCGGCGTGGGCGCGGGCGAGGGCGGCGGGGTTCTCGGCCCATTCGGCGGCGGCATGCACGGAAATGGCGATGCCGGGGAAGTCTTTCGCCAGCCGTCCGGCGACGCGCTGGGCGGGGCCTGCGGCGTGGGCGTCGAGGGTGACGATGACGAAGTGGTAAAGGTCCGCCGGGGCGGTCTGGGCTTCGTGCGATGTGTAGCGGTCATCGCGCATAATGGGCCTTGGCCTCGTAGAGGGTTTCGATGCTGATTTGCGTCACGCCCTTCTCGGCGGCGTATTTCTCGGTGTTGCGACGGGCCTTGGCGCGGACGAAGAAGGGGATCTTCTTCAGCTCGCGCTCGGCGTCGGGGAGCCAGTGGAGGGCGTGGGCCAGGGCCTGTGCGGCCTCGATCATCTGCGTCGCGGCGTCGGGCGTGGGTTCGAGGATCTGTTGCGCCGGGGCCGGGGTGGCCTTGCCGCCGTGGTGGCTGGGGCCGGCGGCATCGTGGAACTCGAAATCCTCGCGGAACATGGTGAGGAGGTGTTCCTCAAGCCCCATGACGAGGGGGTGAATCCAGGTGTCGAAGAGGACGTTCGCGCCTTCGAAGCCCATCTGCGGCGAGTAGCGGGCGGGGAAGTCCTGGACGTGGACGGGGGCCGAGATCACGGCGCAGGCGATGCCGAGGCGCTTGGCGATGTGGCGTTCCATCTGGGTGCCGAGGATCAGCTCTGGTGCTGCGGCGATGATGGCGGCCTCGACCTCGAGATAGTCGTCGGAGATCAGCGCCTCGATCCCGTAGTCCTTGGCGCAGGCGCGCATCGGGCGGGCGAATTCGCGGTTGTAACAGCCGAGGCCCACGACCTCGAAGCCGATTTCCCTGGACGCCACGCGGGCGGCGGCCATCGCGTGGGTGGCGTCGCCGAAGATGAAGACGCGCTTGCCGGTGAGGTAGGTCGAGTCGACCGAGGCCGACCACCAGGGCTGGCGGAGGTTCCTTTCGTCAACCTTGGCGCTGACGCCCGCCAGGGCGGCGACCTCGGCAATGAAGTCTCGGGTGGCATGGGCGCCGATCGGGATGGTCCTGGTCCATGGCTGGCTGTGGGTCTTTTCCAGCCAGCGGGCGGCGCCCTCGCCGGTTTCGGGGTAGAGGAGGACGTTGAAATGCGCGGCAGGGAGGCGCTTCAGATCCTCGGGGCTCGCGTCGAGGGGCGCGGCGACGTTCACCGCGATGCCCATTTGCGCGAGGAGTCCGGTGATCTCGGCCACGTCGTCGCGGTGGCGGAAGCCAAGCGCGGTGGCGCCGAGGATGTTGCAGGAGACCTCGGCGGTCCGGTCGCAAGGCTGGGCCAGGGCGCGGGTGAGGGCGAGGAAGGTTTCGTCCGCGCCGAAGTTTTCCTTGCGGGAGTAGCTGGGCAGGTCGAGGGGGACCACGGGGCAGGGGAGACCCAGCGTCGAGGCGAGGCCGCCGGGGTCGTCCTGGATGAGTTCGGCGGTGCAGGAGGTGCCGACGATCATCGCTTGCGGCTGGAAGCGGTCGAAGGCACCTTGCGCGGCGCGTTTGAAGAGCGTGGCGGTATCGGCGCCGAGGTCGGAGGCCTGGAAGGTGGTGAAGGTGACCGGCGGGCGGTGGTTGCGCCGTTCGATCATCGTGAAGAGGAGGTCGGCGTAGGTGTCGCCCTGCGGGGCGTGAAGGACGTAGTGGACGCCCTTCATCCCCGTGGCGACGCGCATTGCGCCGACATGCGGGGGGCCTTCGTAGGTCCAGAGGGTGAGTTTCATGTCGCGGCCCCCGTGGTCGAGGGTGCGCCTGGGGCCGGCCGGGTGCCCCCCCACCCCATCCCTCCCCCACCGGGGGGGAGGGAGGCGCGGGTTGCGGCGGTCTTCGCGGACCGGATGCGGCAGGCGGCTCCCCTCCCCCCGGTGGGGAGGGGATGGGGGTGGGGGGCGTGCCGAAGAGGGGTCATCCTGCGGCCCCCTGAAGCAGCGCGCGCCGGCGGAGGGGGCGGGAGAAGAGGCCCGCAAGGTCGCCGGCCTGTTCGTAGAAATGGACTGGCGTGAAGACCAGTTCGATCGCCCATTTCGTTGCGTGGCCGGCGGCCTCGAGCGGGTTCGCAAGACCCAGGCCGCAGACGGTGAGGTCGGGGTTGAGCGCGGCGTGGCGGTCAAGCTGGGCGTCCACGTCCTGGCCTTCGGACAGCACCGTGTTGGGCAGAAGCGCGAGTTCCGGTTCCATCAGGCCGCGGTGGAGGTAGGGGGTGCCGACCTCGACCGGGACCATCCCGCATTCACGGGCGAGAAACCGGGCGAGCGGGATTTCCAGCTGGCTGTCGGGGAACATGAACAGGGTCTTGTCGCGCAGGGTTTCCGCGTGGGCGGCGACGGCCTTGCGGGCGCGGGCACGCGGGGCGGCGGTGACGGTCTCGAAGGTTTCCAGCGTCACGCCGTGGGTCTTGGCGACGGCGCGGAGCCAGTCGGTGGTGCCTTCCTCGCCGAAGGGGAAGGGGGCGGCAATGCGCTCGGCGCCCCGGCCTTCGAGGGCGTGGGCGGTGTCGGCCAGGAAGGGCTGGGTCAGGACGAAACGGGTGTTGGGGCCGACCTTCGGCGCGCCGGAGGCGCGGCGGGAGGGCAGGAACGCCACGTTGCGGAGGCCCATGGCGGTGAGGAGCGACAGGCACTGATCCTCGACCACGTCGGGCAGGGCGCCGACGATGAGGAGGTTCGCCTCGGCGGTTTCCTCCAGCCCCGGCACCATCGCGGCAAGGCAGGCATCCTCTCCTTGCGTGAAGGTCGTCTCGATGCCCGAGCCCGAGTAGTTGTAGACCCGGACCGAGGGCCCGTGGCGGGCATTCAGCCGTTCGGCGGTGCGGGAGAGGTCAAGCTTGATGACCTCGGACGGGCAGGAGCCGACGAGGAAGAGCTGGCGGATGTCGGGGCGGCGGGAAAGGAGGCGTTCGACCTCGCGCTCAAGTTCGACATGGGCATCGGCAAGGCCGGCGAGGTCCTTCTCTTCCAGGATCGCGGTGCCGAAGCGCGGCTCGGCGAATATCATCACCCCGGCGGCCGATTGCAGGAGATGCGCGCAGGTGCGGCTGCCCACGACGAGGAAGAAGGCGTCCTGCATCTTGCGATGCAGCCAGATGATCCCGGTGAGGCCGCAGAACACCTCGCGCTGGCCGCGCTCGCGCAGGACGGGGGCGTGCAGGCAGCCGGTGGTGGGGGTGTCGAGGCTCATGCCGGCTGGCCCTCCGGTTCGGATGTGTCCAGACGGGCGCGGCGCAGCTTGAGAAGGAACTGGGTCGCGTTGACGAAATAGGTCGCATAGGCCGCGAGCGTGACCGCCATCAGCTGGTGCGGCGTCAGGAAGCCCGTAAGCAGGCCGTACAGATAGAGGCTGTGCAGCCCGATGACGGCGAAGCTGACCACATCCTCCCAGAAGAAGGCCGGGGCAAAGAGGTACTGGCCGAAGACCACCTTCTCCCAGATCGCGCCGGTGACCATGATCGTGTAGAGGAGCGCGGTCTTGGCGAGGATCGAGACGGTCGCGGCGGCGTAGCCTTCGCCCGTCGCGAGATAGCGCAGGACGAGGCCCAGCGATACGGCGCAGACCAGGAACTGCACCGGTGCAAGCACGCCCTGGACCAGGGTCCAGACGGTCGCATCGCGCCGGGCACGCTGGCTGGGTGTGTACAGCGGGCGGGGGCGCGGGGCAGAGGCAGTCGCGGACATCCTAACGCCTCAAGTTCATCAACATTGACATCCAACCTAGTCAGGCGGCATTGTCTGTCAATGTAAATTTACACTCTTTCGCGAGCCAGAAGCATGCGCGACCAGCCAGATCGGAAAGGCTTCGGCCGGAAAGGTTGCCAGAAAAATTAAAATAAAACAGTGTCTTGACTGGAATCTGGTCGGTTAGGGGATGGCGGGTGTCAATTTATGTGGACATGTGATGCGGATTGGAGTGTCATGGGATACGCGAGTCGCAGGCTTCTCATTGCCGGAAGGCAATGCTAACGTGGCCGGGCATCAGCGCCACCGCACGGAAGGGTTGCCGATGCGAGACAACGGAATTGCCGAGGTCGACTGTGGTCATGATACCTTTGCCGGCCTTGCGCGGGAGGCGCTGAACCGTTTGGTCTCTGTGCGCGGCTCTCAGGACGTTCAGGTCAGACGCGAGCATCTGGATCTGTTCATGCAGCTTCTCGCCGGCGAAGGGGCCTTCGATGCGGCGCAGGCTCTGGACGCCATGGTCCAGTTGCGCGTCGAGCCGTCCGCCGTCGCCTGCGGTTATGTGCCCGAGGCGGCGCGGCTTCTTGGCGAGCAGTGGCAGGCAGACCGGGTCAGCTTCGTCGATGTCACCATCCGGACCGAGCGGCTGCATGACCTTGTGCGGCGGATTGACGAGGTTCTGGATGTGGCAAGCCCGGTCTCCGGACCCGCCGCGCTGGTACTCGTGGCCGAGGCCGAGCAGCACACGCTGGGTGCCTATGTCCTGGCGCTGCAACTGCGCTCGGCGGGGTTCGGCGTCGTGGTCCGGGTGGCGCCGGTTCCGGCGGACCTGACCCAGCTTTTGTCGGCCAACTGCTTCCAGCTGGCGCTGGTGTCGATGGGCTGCACCGCTGCGCTTGAGTCGGGGATCGCGCTGGTGCGGACGCTGCGACTGCTGTCGCGCGGAGAGATGTGCATTTTCGTGGGAGGTTCGATCCCGGTTCCGGATGACGGCTTGTTGCGCGACACGGGTGCCGACCGCGTTCTGCGCGACGTTTCTGCCCTGCTTGCGGAATTTGATGTCTGCAAGGAGGACCTGATGCTTGATCGGGGGGGCCGCAAGGCCCTAAAGCTGCGCCGACCATCTTCCGGGAAAGGGGACGGAGTTGAAGCGTCACGGTGACATTGGTTCGGGCGATGCGGCCCTGTCCGGCGAGGTCCAGGCCGTCCTGGACCTGGTCGGGGCTGCGTCCGACCTGACGATCGTCGTCGGACGCGACCGCAAGGTCGAGTATGTCGCCGCCAATCCGCAGGCTGGGCTGGCCGGGCTTGCGACGGACTGGGTCGGTCGCCCGTTGCAATCGCTTTTCTCCGAGGAAAGCTGGGCCAAGCTCGGCCCGCGGCTGGATCAGCCCGACGAGGGTCCGGCGATGGAGCTGAACCATGCCGGGCAGGTGCAGTACGAGTTTCCGGTACGCTATGTCCTGCGCGGCTGGCAGGACCGTATCCTGATGATGGGCCGCGACCTGCGCCCGCTGGCCGAGGTGCAGCAGCAACTGGTGCTGGCCCACCGCGCGATCGGGCGCGACCACGAGGCGCAGCGCGAACTGGAAACGCGGTATCGGGTGCTGATGGAGGAGAATTCCTTCCCGCTTCTGATCGTGTCCGAGACCACGGGGCGAATCGTCGATCTGAACAGTTCGGCCGCGCGGCTTCTGGGGGCGGCGCGGAACGATCTTCTGAATTCTCCCGTCGCGCAGGAGTTCGACGGCCGCAGGCGCGGCGAACTGATCGAGTCCCTGTCGCGCAACGCGACCAGCGACGCGAACAGCTATCTGGATCTGACCGTCCGCCGCACCGCGCAGCGGGTGAAGATCAACGCCAAGCTGTTCCGGGCCGCGCGCGACCGGCTGCTGCTGTGCCGGATCGGCCTGTCGGAAAGCGCGCAGTCGCAGGAAGGCGACCGCAGCCTGATGTTGCAGAACCTGTTCGAGAAGGGCACCGATGCCATCGTGTTCCTGGATGGCAACGGGATGATCAAGGCCGCGAACGAGGCCTTCCTGAACCTGACGGACAGCCACAGCCAGTCGGTGGTGATCGACCGGGCCTTCTCCGATTTCCTGTCGCGCGGCGCGGTGGACCTGAAGGTGCTTCTGGACAACGTCAGGCGGCTGGGCCACCTGCGGCACTATCGTACCCGGCTGAACACGGATTACATGGGCGAGGTGTCGGTCGAACTGTCGGCCACGCTGTTCCAGGATCGCGGCAAGCAGATCATCGCCATCGTGGCCCGGGATTCGGTCGTGAAGGACAGCATCGTCTGGCCCTCGGCCCCCGGCGCCGAGAACGAGGGCCTGCGCAACGTGATGCGGCTGGTCGGTTATTCCACGCTGAAGGAGATCGTGGACGAGACGACCGAGATCATCGAGAAGATGTGCATCGAGGCGGCGCTGGAAATGTCCGGCAACAACCGCGCGGCGGCGGCCGAGCTTCTGAGCCTGTCGCGCCAGTCGCTCTATGTGAAGCTGCGCAAGTTCGGCATCCTGAACAAGGAAACCGGCGACCAGGCTTGATCTGGGTCAAGTCGCGCTGACGGAAATCTGTCAATCTGGATTGACACCGCTGCTCCCGGCGGGTGCCTTGGCATAGAAGGGGCCGCCATGCGTATCGTCTTCATCCATCCGAACTATCACTCCGGCGGCGCCGAGATCGCGGGGAACTGGCCGCCGGCCTGGGTCGCCTATCTGGCGGGCAGCCTGAAGCGGTCGGGGTTTCAGGACATCCATTTCCTCGACGCGATGACCTATCACCTGGGGCCGGAGGTGCTGCGCGCGAAGCTGGCCGAATTGCAGCCGGACATCGTGGGAGTGACCTCGATCACACCCTCGATCTATGAGGCGGAGGAAGTCTTGCGCATCGCGCAGGAGGTGGTGCCGGGCGCCTTGCGGGTGCTGGGCGGCGTGCACGCGACCTTCATGTTCCGGCAGGTCCTGTCCGAGGCGCCCTGGGTGGACGTGATCGTCCGGGGCGAGGGCGAAGAGATCATGGTGGCGCTGGCTGAGGCGGTGCGGGATGGCCGCTGGCCAACGGACAAGCGCAAGATCAAGGGTTTGGCGTTCATAGACGGTGAAGAGATCGTGGCGACGCAAGCCGCCTCCACCGTCAAGGACCTGGACGGGATTGATCCCGACTGGTCGATCCTGGACTGGGACAGCTACATCTACATCCCCCTGGGCGTGAAGGTCGCGATCCCGAACATGGCGCGGGGGTGCCCGTTCACCTGTTCGTTCTGTTCGCAATGGAAGTTCTGGCGCGACTATCGGGTTCGGGACCCGAAGAAGGTCGCCGACGAGATCGAGCGGCTGGTGACGGATCATGGCGTGGGCTTCTTCATCCTGGCCGACGAGGAGCCGACCATCAACAAGAAGAAGTTCGTGGAGTTCTGCCAGGAGCTGATCGACCGGGGTCTCAACAAGCGGGTGAAATGGGGGATCAACACGCGGGTGACGGACATCTACCGCGACCGGGATCTCTTGAAGTTCTACCGCGAGGCCGGGCTGGTGCATGTGTCCTTGGGGACCGAGGCCGCGGCGCAGTTGAAGCTGGACCTGTTCAACAAGGAGACCAAGGTCGAGGAGAACAAGGAAGCGATCCGGCTTCTGCGCGAGGCGGACATCTTCACCGAGGCGCAGTTCATCGTCGGCCTCGACAACGAGACGCCGGAGACGCTGGAAGAGACCTACCGGATGGCCTGGGACTGGCAGCCGGACCTGGCGAACTGGTCGATGTATACGCCCTGGCCGTTCACTCCGCTGTTCCAGGAAATCCGCGATCAGGTCGAGGTGTTCGACTTCTCGAAATACAATTTCGTCACGCCGATCATGAAGCCCGCCGCGATGACCCGCGGGGCGCTGTTGGAGGGGGTGCTGAAAAACTATCGCCGCTTCTACATGAAGAAGGCGCTGTTCCATTACCCCTGGCGGGGGACGGGGTTCCGGCGGCGGTATCTCCTCGGCTGCCTGAAGGCGTTCCTGAAGGCCGGGGTGCAGCGCAGCTTCTATGACCTTGGCAAGCATGGCTATTTCAAGCCGGTGAAGCGGGACAACCTGGAGTTTGGGTTCGATACCTCGCGCACCATCGCCGAGGCGCAGATGGCGGATTGGGAGGCCTCGGCCGACAAGGCCGCGAAGGCGGCCGAGCGGCGGGCGGCGGTGAAGGCGCAGATGAGGGCCCGTTCGGACGACCGTGCGGCGGAGCGCGCGGTGCCGGACCTTGGGCCGATGGCTTGCGGTGGCGGGCGCGAGCAGATGCAGGAGCCGGCGGAGTAATGGACCCCGGCCGGATCGGCCCCAACGCGATCCTGCAACTGGTGGACGTGCTGGAGCGGCGGGGGGAGGGGGCGCTTCTGTCCGCCGTGCTGGCCGAGGCGCGGGTTCCCCGTCCCCCGCGCGGGGCCGGGATGCTGCCCGAGGCCGACTGCGCGGCGGTGCATCAGGCGCTGCGGCGACTGTCTGCCTGCGCCGGGCAGTTGCTGGAGGAGGCGGGCTCGGCGACGGGGGATTACATCCTGGCCCACCGGATTCCGAAGCTGGCGCAGCGCGCCTTGCGGCTGATGCCGGGCGCCCTGGCCGCGGCGGTCCTGACGCAGGCGATCGCGCGGCATGCCTGGACCTTCGCGGGGACCGGGGTCTTCCGGGTTGAGGCGGCCCGGCCCCTGGTGCTGTCGGTCGCGCGCAATCCGCTGGTGGCGGGCTGGCGGGCGGAGAGCCCCCAGTGCATCTGGCATGTCGCGGTGTTCCGCAGGCTGTACGGGCGGCTCGTCTGGCCGGGCGTCGAGGTGCGCGAGACCGCCTGTTGCGCCTGCGGCGATCCGGCCTGCCGGTTCGAGTTGTCCCCACGCTAGCCCCCCCACCCCCATCCCCTCCCCACCGGGGGGGAGGGGAGGCGCGATGCGCGGCGGTGCGGCACGGGGCGCGGCAATGTAATCCTTGCCAGACTCGAACGTGTCAGGTTTAATTGACACATGAGCGACGCACTCATCCACCCCCCGCACAGCTGGCCCGAGCCGCGCGCGATGCTGCGGCTGATAAAGCCGATCACCTGGTTCCCGCCGATCTGGGCCTTTCTCTGTGGCGCGGTCTCCTCGGGCGTGCCCCTGGGTGCGAACTGGACCACCGTCCTCTTAGGCATGGTGCTGGCCGGCCCCATCGTCTGCGGGATGAGCCAGGCCGCGAACGACTGGTGCGACCGGCATGTGGACGCGATCAACGAACCCGACCGGCCGATCCCCTCGGGGCGGATCCCCGGGCGCTGGGGGGTGTGGATCGCGCTGGCGATGACGGTCCTGTCGCTGGCGGTGGGTTGGCTTCTGGGGCCCTGGGGCTTTGGCGCGACCGTGGTGGGGGTCATCGCGGCCTGGGCCTATTCAGCGGAGCCGGTGCGGCTGAAGCGGTCGGGCTGGTGGGGGCCGGGGCTGGTGGGGCTGAGCTACGAGGGCCTGCCCTGGTTCACCGGGGCGGCGGTGCTGCTGGGTACGGCGCCCAGGTTCGAGAACGTGATGATCGCGGGGCTTTACGCATTTGGCGCGCATGGCATCATGACGCTGAACGATTTCAAGGCTCTGGAGGGCGACCGGCAGCATGGGGTGCGCTCTCTGCCCGTGGTGCTGGGGGCGGAGGTCGCGGCGAAGATCGCCTGCACGGTGATGGGCATGGCGCAGGTGCTAGTGGTGGCGCTGCTGGCGATCTGGGGCAAGCCCTGGCATGCGCTGGCGGTGCTGGCGGTGCTGGCCGCACAGGTGGCCGCGATGCGGGTGCTGTTCCGCGATCCGAAGGGCAAGGCGCCCTGGTACAACGGGACGGGCGTGGTGCTCTATGTCACCGGCATGATGATTTCTGCCTTTGCGATCCGGGGGTTGGCATGACCTTGTCCTGGGTTCAGATCGTAAGGCTCGGGCTGGTGCAGCTGTGCATCGGCGCGGTGGTGGTGCTGACGACCTCGACGCTGAACCGGCTGATGGTCGTGGAACTCGCCCTGCCGGCGATGCTGTCGGGGGCGCTGGTGGCGCTGCATTCCTTCGTGCAGATCACTCGGCCGAGCTGGGGCTTCCTGTCGGACGCGCAGGGCAACCGGACGCGGTTCATCATCGGCGGGATGGCGGTGCTGTCGGCGGGGGCGGCGCTGGCATCCTGGCTGGTGGCGCTGGGCATTGCCGGGCATGGGGTCGGGCTGGTCCTGTCCGTGCTGGCCTATCTTCTGATCGGGATGGGGGCGGGGGCCTCGGGGACCTCGCTGCTTGCGCTGCTGGCAAGCGGTTGCGCCCCCGGCCGGAGGGCGGCGGCAGCGACGATCACCTGGCTGATGATGATCTTCGGGATCGCGGTGACATCCGGGGTCATTGGTGCGCTGCTGGACCCGTATTCTCCGTCCCGGCTGATGGCGATTGTCGCGGTGGTGACGGTGGGGGCGGTGGTGCTGACCTCGCTGGCCATCTGGGGGATCGAGCGGCGGGTGATTCCGGCGCGGATGCCGGATGAGACGCCCTTGCGGCAGGGTTTGGCCGAGGTCTGGGCGGAGAAGCGGACGCGGGTCTTTACCCTGTTCATCTTCCTGTCGATGACGGCCTTCTTCCTGCAGGAGCTGATCCTCGAGCCCTATGCGGGGTTGGTTTTTGCCTATTCGCCGGGGGCCTCGACCAGCCTGTCCGGCGCGCAGCATGGCGGCATGTTCGTGGGCATGCTGGCGGTCGGGATCGCCGTTTCGGGGCTGAAGATCGGGTCGCTCAGGGCTTGGGTCGTGGGCGGCTGCCTTGGGTCGGCCTTCATGCTGGCGGTGATCGTGGCCCTGGGGCAACTGCAGATCGGGCTCTTGATGCCTGCGGTGGCGGTGCTGGGCGTGTTCTCGGGCATGTTCGCCATCGCCTCGATCGGGGCGATGATGCAGCTGGCGGGTCAGGGGCGTGCGGGGCGCGAGGGCACCCGGATGGGCGTCTGGGGGGCGTCGCAGGCGATTGCTCAGGGGCTGGGTGGGTTCGCGGGCACGGCGCTGGTCGATGCGCTGCGGCTGGCGGGGTCCACCGCCAATGCCTTCGGGATCGTCTTCGCGTTGGAGGCGCTGTTGTTCCTCGCAGCCGGGCTGATGGCCTGGCGGATCATCGACGGGGGCCGCCTGCGCGCGCCCGCGCCGAACCTCGTTCCGGGAGAATAGGCATGTATGACGCATTCGTGGTGGGCGGTGGACCTTCGGGCGCGACGGCGGCCGAGGATCTGGCCCGGGCGGGCTACAAGGTGGCCCTTCTCGACCGGGACGGGCGGATCAAGCCCTGCGGCGGGGCGATCCCGCCCCGGCTGATCCGGGATTTCGACATCCCGGACCATCTGGTCGTGGCCCGGATCAGGACGGCGCGGATGATCTCGCCCACGGGGCGGGCCGTGGATATCCACATCGAGGGCGGCTATGTCGGCATGGTCGACCGCGAGGATTTCGACGAGTTCCTGCGCGACCGCGCGCGGATGGTCGGGGCAGAGCGGCTGACCGGGACCTTCCTGCGGGTTGAGCGGGATGCGGCGGGCACCCATGTCGTCTGGCGCGAGAAGGCTTCGGGGCAAGAGCAGCGGTCGCAGGCCCGCGTCGTGATCGGCGCGGACGGGGCGAAATCAGGGGTCGCGCGGGCCGAGGTGCCTGGGGGCGACAAGATCCCGTATGTCATTGCCTACCATGAGATCATCAAGGCCCCGGCGGCCAATGCCGGCTATGACCCGGTGCGGTGTGATGTCGTTTACGATGGGCAGATTTCCCCCGATTTCTACGGCTGGGTGTTCCCGCATGGCGACAAGGCCTCCGTGGGCATGGGGACCGAGGACGGGGCGGTGGACCTGAAGAAGGCCACGGCCGACCTGCGCGCGATGTCGGGGTTGTCCGACTGCGAGACGATCCGGCGCGAGGGCGCCCCGATCCCGCTGAAGCCGTTGGACCGTTGGGACAATGGCCGGGACGTTGTGCTGGCCGGGGATGCGGCGGGGGTGGTGGCTCCGTCTTCCGGTGAGGGCATCTATTACGCGATGGCGGGGGGGCGGGCGGCGGCGACGGCGGCTCAGGCCTTTTTGCGGACGGGTCGGGCCAGCGAGCTGAAGATGGCGCGGAAGATGTTCCTCAAGGAGCACGGGACCGTCTTCAAGGTCTTGCGGTCGATGCAGAATGCCTATTATCGCAGCGACGACCGGCGCGAGCGGTTCGTGAGTCTCTGCCACGACCTCGACGTGCAAAGGCTGACCTTCGAGGCCTACATGAACAAGAAGCTTGTTGCGGCGCGTCCCCTGGCCCATCTGAAGATCGGGGTGAAGAACGTGATGCACCTGATGGGAGTCGTGTCGCCAAAATGGTCGTGATGGAGCCGATCGACCTGCCGATCCCGGCCTGGGGGCCCGACGGTGCCTTGCAGCCCGTGGGCAAGCTTGCCGTGCACCGGCAGGGTCTGCGGCATCCGGCGGTGTCGGTCTTCGTGCTGCGCGGGTCTGAGATCCTGATCCAGCAGCGGGCGGCGGGGAAGTATCACACGCCCGGGCTCTGGGCGAACACCTGCTGCACGCATCCGAACTGGGGCGAGGCCGCGTCGGACTGCGCGGTGCGGCGGCTGGGGCAGGAACTGGGGATCACCGGGCTGGCGCTGCGGCATGTCGGGCAGGTGGAGTATCGCGCCGAAGTGCCGGGGGTTCGGGAGAACCTGATCGAGCATGAGGTGGTCGAGGTCTTCGTGGGCGAGGCTGGCTGGCCCCTGGACCTGGAGCTTGACCCCGACGAGGTGCAGGCGGTGCGCTGGCTGTCGCTGGACGCCTTGCGGGCCGAAATTGCCGCGAAGCCGGAGGCGTTTACGCCCTGGCTGCGGATCTATCTTGAGAAGCACGCGGCAATGATCTTCCGGGCTTCGGAAATCGCCGGTTCAGTCTGAGTTGCCCCGCCCCGGACTTGATCCGGGGCCTCCTAGGGTGACCGGAGGCCCCGGATCAAGTCCGGGGCGGGGTTGCGGTTGATCCGGCTTGCGCGAGCGTGTCCAGGATCAGGGCTGAGAGGCCGTCTTCCGTTTCTTCATGGGCCAGATGGCCGAGCTTCGGCAGCAGGTGCAGCTTTGCGCCGGGGATGCGCTTGGCCGCGTCGATGGAGACTTGCGCGGGGACGGCGCGGTCGCCTTCGTTGGCGATCAGGGTGACGTTCGTGGTCGTCTGGGGCAGGCGGTTCAGCAGGGGTTGCAGCCGCCAGTCGGCCATCATTCCAAGCGCGCCGGTGACATGGTCGGGGTCGCGGACGAGCCTCAGGTATTGCGCGCGGCCTTCGGGGTCGAGGGGCGAGCCGGTGCCGGCAAGGATGCGGTCCACCGTGCCGGGGCGGCCGAAGAAGGCGGTTATGGCGGTCGCGGCGAAGGGGAGCGTGGCAAGGCCCTTGGCGATGATCGGGAACAGGAAGGCGGCGGCGCCGTCGAATTCCCCGAGCGCGGCGTTCAGGCCGATAACCTGCGGGACGGGGCGCAGTTCGGCCATGCGCAGGCCGATGGCGGCGCCGGCGGAATGGCCGATGATGGCTTTCGGTTGGATTTTCAGGGTGTCGCACAGGGTCCATAGGTCCTGCGCCATCGCGTCGAGGCTGAGGCGTCCGCTGAAGTCTTCGGCGGAAGCACCGTGGCCGGGGAGGTCGGGGGCTATCACGCGGTAGGCCTGTGACAGCCGTGGGATCGTGCGGCGGAAGCTGTGGAGGGAGGCTCCGGTGCCGTGGAGGAGGAGAAGCGCAGGAGCATCTTTCGGGCCGGTGTCGGCGACCCAGAATCGATGGCGGCCCGCGGTGATCAGGCTCGATTGGGCCTTGAAGGGCCAGTCGGCGGGGAGCGCGGCGGGGGTCATCTCAGGCCAGCGTTGCAGCGATCGCCCGGGCGTCGGCGCGGGGGAGGGGGACGTAGCGGCTGTTCATCACGCCGGACAGTTGGGCCAGCACCGGTTGCGGGCGGTTGGCGACATCCAGCGTGACGGCGGCGATGCCGGCGGCTCGGATGGCAGTGGCGATCTGTTCGGCGTCGGCTTGCGCCTGGGCGCGGTCGGGCTGGCCGGAAAGCGCGATGTTGGCGCGGCCGTCGGTGAGAAGGGCGAGGCTGGGGGTCATGCCTTGACGTCTGGCGCGAAGGGCGGTGTCCAAGGCCGTGGCGAGGCCGGATGCGAGGGGGGTGCCGCCGCCGCCCGGCAGGCCGCGCAGCCGCGCCTTGGTGGTGGTCAGGCTGCGGGTGGGCGGCAGGATCAGTTCGGCCTGTTGTCCGCGCAGCACCACAAGGGCGACGTGGTCGCGGCGGCTGTAGGCCTGGGCGAGCATCAGTTCGACGGCCCCCTTGGCTTCGCCGAGGCGGGCCATGGCGGAGGAGCCGGAGGCGTCGACGACGAAGATCAGGACGCGGTCGGACACCTCCTTGTAGCGCTTGAGGCGCAGGTCGGAGCGGTGGACGATCAGGGCGCGGTCGTGCGGGTCGCTGCGTTTGCGCAGGACCTGCCAGGGGGCGGCCTGCCGCAGGGTGGCGACAAGGTCGATGCGGGAGCGGCCGTCAGGGCGGCCGGGGCGGGAGGGAAGCGGGCGGCCCCGGCGGTTGCCCGCCTTGGCGGCGCCGGTGCCGGAGGCGCCACGGGCCGCGCGGGTGGCGCGGTCGGACTGGAGTTTCGCCAGGATGTCGGGCGGGAGGGCGGCCTGGGCGGCCTCGATCAGGAGGTCGGCGAGGGACTGGAGGTCCTGATCTTGCGGCTGCTGGACCGGCTGGTCGGGTTGGTCTGGCGGTGGTCCGGGGGGCTGATCGGGTTGGGCTTCGGCCTCGGTGAGCGCCCGGTGGGCGAGGCCGAGTCCTGACGCTGCGATGAGGTCGTCTTCGGTGACTGTGAGGCGGGCGTCCAGCGCGGCGATGGCGCGGGCGGCGCGGCGGGTGGTGAGGAGGGCGCGGGTCGAGGCGATGCCGAGGCGGGCGGCGAGTTGGGCGAGGGCTTGGGTCAGGTCGTCGGGGAGGGTGACAAGGGGGTAGAGCGCGCGGGCCTTGGCGAGGCGTCTCCGGCCGATGGGTTTGGGGAGAATGCGGGGGCTGCGGGTGCCGTCGAGAGTGACGAAAAGGCCGAGGCGGTCGGAGAGGTTGCTGGGGAGGCCCTCGCCGTCCTCGGCGGCCTCATCGAGGGCGATCAGGGCGTGCTGGCCACGGTCGAGGGCTTGCGCGAGGCGGGCGGTGAGGGAGGGGGGCGCGGATTCCGCCATGGGTAGGATCAAGAGTGCGGGGTCGGCGAGGAGGCCCGGGCGGTGGACGGGGCGGCCTGCGGCGAGGGTGGCCGCGGGGTCTGCGCCGCCCAGAAGCGCGAGGTCGTCGATGCTGGCCGAGAGGCGGCGCTGGGGGCGGTCGAAGGGGGTTTCGCTCAGCGCGGTCGTGGCGATGTCGCGGACGGGGCCGGCGCGGGAGCGCAGCCAGAGGCCGCCAAGGCCCACCGGATCGACGGCGAGGACGCGCAGCGCGAGGGAAAGGCGCGCCCAGCTGTCCATCAGGGCAGCGTTTCGCTGACGGCGCGGGCGACGCGGTCCGATGCCCCGGCCTCGTCCAGCGGGTCGCGGCGGAGGCGGTGGCCGAGGGACATGCCGGCCACGCGGCGGAGGTGGTCGCGGGTGACGGATGGAGCGGCTTCGCTGGCCGCCAGCGCCCGGGCGGCGCGGAGGAGGGTGAGTTCCCCCCGCACGCCGTCGGAGCCAAGCGCGATGCAGAGAGCAGCGCAGTCTTCCAGCGCGGCGCGGGGCGTCTGGACCTTGGGCAGGGCGGCCCGGGCTTGCAGGATTGTCATGCGCAGCCTGGCTTCCTCGGGCCCCCAGGTGGCGGCAAAGGCGATGGGGTCGGCTTCGTAGGCCTCGCGGCGGAGCACGACCTCGACGCGGGTGGCGATGTCGCGGGGGGAGCGGACCTCGACGGAAAGGCCGAAGCGGTCGAGGAGCTGGGGCCTCAGGTCGCCTTCCTCGGGGTTGCCGCTGCCCACGAGGACGAAGCGGGCGGGGTGGCGGATCGACAGGCCGTCGCGTTCGACCACGTTCTCGCCGGACTGGGCCACGTCGAGGAGGAGATCGACGATGTGGTCTTCGAGGAGGTTGACTTCGTCGATGTAGAGATAGCCCCGGTTGGCGCGGGCGAGGAGGCCGGGCTCGAAGGCCTTGACGCCTGCGGCGATGGCGCGTTCGACATCCAGCGCGCCGGTGACGCGGTCCTCGGAGACGCCAAGGGGAAGGTCGACGACGGGCGTGGGCTTCTCGATGACCGCCGGATCAGGGATCTCGGCCCAGGCCGGGCATTGCGCGGGGTCGGGGCTGTTCACCGGGCAGGACCGGACGGCGCGGATCGGGGGCAGGAGCGCGGCAAGGCCCCGGACGGCGGTCGATTTGCCGGTGCCGCGGTCGCCGAAGACGAGAACGCCGCCGATCATCGGGTCGATGGCGGTAAGGACCATGGCAAGGCGCATGTCGTCCTGGCCGACGATGGCGGTGAAGGGGAAGGGCGGCTTGCCGGTGGCGGCTTGCGCGGGGGCCTTGTCGCGGTGCAGCGCGGTCATGCGGCGTCCTTTCTTGCGTCCCAGGCCCCGGCGAGCGGGTCGGCGCCATTCCATTTGCCTTGTGTTTCAAGGACATGGAAGCGGGCGTAGAGTTCTTCCGAGAACCAGCCGTTGTCACGGGCGGCCTTCATCGCCTCGGCGTGGGGGCCCATGTGGCGGGCGAATTCGGCCATCCGGGCGGCGTCGGGCCAGATCGAGAAGGTGACCTGGTGGAGAAGCGGAACCTCGCCAATGCCGATCTTGAACAACACGTTCCGGTCCGCGCCGATCCGGGCCGAGATGTCGGGGACGCGGCGCCAGAAGGCGGGGGCGTGCTGCGGCTTGACCGTGGCGCGGGTCAGGGCGGCGATGGGGCCCTGATGCGCCCCGCGGTCGATCGTGTCGGTCAGGGGGTTGACCCCGGCCCAGCTGCCCCGGGCCGAAAAGGGGGCAAGGAACACCGTCCAGTCCTCGGTCGCGCGGGCGCGCCAGCGGGTGATGACCTTGTGGGTGGCGATATGGTCGCGGGCGCGGGCCAGGTCGGGCCAGACCGCGAAGATCGCCCAGACGGACCAGTTGGGTTTCGGAGTGAAGCCCTCGCCCGTGCCAGAGCCGCAGAGTTTCACGAACCGCGCCCCGGTCCAGAGACCGCGCGACCGCGCAAGCGCCATCTGCCCGATCACCCAAAGCCGGCTGGCCGGGGTGGAAAAGCGGAAGACGCTGAGCGTGGCTACGGAAATGAGTCGATCCCCCGGGCGCAGGTGTCAGGACAAGATTACACTTAATGCAGCCGCAGGGAAGTCAAATCGGCCTTGTTTCCTGCGGCACAAAAGCCAAGTTGTAAATCTGAATGGACAGTATAGGCTGATCCGCATGACACAGTCCTCAAGGTCCGGGCAGGTCGAGAGCCTGCCGAACGTGAAAGCCGGTCAGGGCCGGGCGGTGGTGATCGGCGCGGGGCTTGGCGGCCTTGCCTCGGCGATGCGGCTGGGGGCGAAGGGCTGGCAGGTGACGGTGGTGGACCGGCTGGACCGGCCGGGGGGGCGCGGGTCCTCGATCACCCAGGGCGGCCACCGTTTCGACCTGGGGCCGACCATCGTGACGGTGCCGCAGACGCTGCGCGAGCTCTGGGCCACCTGCGGGCGCAACTTCGACCGGGACGTGCGGCTGGTGCCGATGGATCCGTTCTACAGGATCCTCTGGCAGGACGGGTCGACTTTCACCATGCGCCCGGGCGACGAACGGATGGAGGCCGAGGTGGCGCGGCTTTCCCCTGGCGATCTGCCGGGGTTCCGGCGGTTCCTGAAGGATGCCGAAGCGCGCTACTGGTTCGGGTTCGAGGACCTGGGTCGGCGGTCGATGCACAGGTTCTGGGACCTGGTGAAGGTGCTGCCGAAATTCGCCTGGTATCGCGCGGACCGCTCGGTCCATGCCCACGCGGCGCGCCGGGTCAGGGACGAAAGGCTGCGCTTTGCCTTGTCCTTCCATCCCCTCTTCATCGGGGGCGATCCGTTCCATGTGACCAGCATGTATGCCCTTGTCAGCCATCTGGAGCGGGCTTTCGGCGTCCACTACGCGATGGGGGGCGTGCAGGCGATTGCCGAGGCCATGGCGCAGGTCGTGAAGGACCAGGGCGGGTTTGTCGTGCAGGGGGTCGAGGCGGATGAGGTGCTGGTCGCCGGCGGCCGGGCTTCGGGGGTGCGGCTCGCCGACGGGCGGGTGCTGCCGGCCGAGGTTGTGGTGTCGAACGCCGATCCGGCGACGACCTACACCCGGCTTCTTCGCAAGCAGCCGGTCAAGCGCTGGACCGCGCCGAAACTGATGCGGTCGCGCTGGTCGATGAGCCTGTTCGTCTGGTATTTCGGGACCAAGGGGACCAAGGGGATGTGGCCCGAGGTCGGGCATCATTCCATCGTCGTGGGCCCGCGCTATCGCGAGCATATCCGCGACATCTTCCAGACCGGCAGGCTGGCCGAGGACATGAGCCTTTACGTCCATCGGCCCTCGGTCACCGACCCTTCGGTTGCGCCTGCGGGGGACGACACCTTCTATGTCCTGTCGCCGGTGCCGCATCTGGGGCACGTCAACGGGGTGGACTGGGCAAGGGAGGCCGAGCCCTACCGGCTGAAGATGCTCAAGATGCTGGAGGAAAGGTTGCTGCCGGGGCTGTCCGCCAGGGTCGCCGAAAGCCTGGTCTTCACGCCCGAGACCTTCCGCGACCGCTATCTGTCGCCGCACGGGGCGGGCTTCTCGCTGGAGCCGCGGATCCTGCAATCGGCCTGGTTCCGGCCGCACAATGTGTCGGAGGAACTGCCGGGGCTGTATCTCGCCGGGGCCGGAACGCATCCCGGCGCGGGCGTGCCGGGGGTGATCGGGACGGCCGAGGTGCTGGCGACGCTGGTGCCGGATGCCCCGGTGCGGGCGGCGGCGCCGTTGCCGATGGCGGCGGAATGATCGCGCCGGGGGACATGGCGGCCTGCCGGGCGATGATCCGCACCGGAAGCCTGTCGTTTCATGCCGCCTCGCGTCTGCTGCCAGCGCGGGTGCGGGACCCGGCGCTCGCGCTCTATGCCTTCTGCCGGGTGGCCGACGACGACGTGGACGAGGTGCAGGACAAGGCGCATGCCGTCCTTCGCCTGCGCGAGAGGCTGGACCTGATCTATGCCGGGCGGCCCGAGCCGCGCTCCTCGGACCGGGCCTTCGCGGCGGTGGTCGAGGGGTTCGACATGCCGCGCGCGCTGCCGGATGCGCTTCTGGAGGGGCTGGCCTGGGATGCGATGGGGCGGCGCTATCGCACGCTTTCGGACCTGCATGCCTACAGCGCCCGGGTCGCCTCGGCGGTGGGGGTGATGATGTGCGTCCTGATGCGGGTGCGCGACCCCGATGCGTTGGCGCGGGCGGCGGACCTGGGGCTGGCGATGCAGCTGACCAACATCGCCCGCGATGTGGGCGAGGACGCGCGGGCAGGGCGGTTGTTCCTGCCTCTAGACTGGCTGGCCGAGGCCGGGATCGATGCCGAAGGCTTCCTTGCGGACCCCCGGCCCTCGCCGGCGCTGGCGGGGGTGGTGCGGCGGCTTCTGGCGGTGGCCGAGGATCTGTACCACCGGGCGGGGGCGGGCGTTTCCGCGCTGCCGTCGGATTGCCGGCTGGGCATCGAGGCCGCGCGGCACATCTACGCGGCGATCGGGACCGAGGTCGCGCGGGCCGGCCATGACAGCATCACCCGCCGTGCGCGCACCTCGCGCGGGCAGAAGCTGGTGCTGATGAGCCGGGCGCTGGGTGCCTCGGCCCTGACGCATATCCTGCCGCAACCGGCGCAGTTGCATGCGCGGCCGGTGCCGGAGGTGGCTTTCCTGGTCGAGGCGGCGGGACAGCGCGCGGCCCGGCCGC
Source organism: Tabrizicola flagellatus (assembly GCF_046295235.1). Classification (GTDB taxonomy): domain Bacteria; phylum Pseudomonadota; class Alphaproteobacteria; order Rhodobacterales; family Rhodobacteraceae; genus Tabrizicola; species Tabrizicola flagellata_A. The sequence continues at coordinate 16,583 of NZ_JBKBLV010000008.1, read as the reverse complement.
AGCGGTCCGAGACTTTGCTGCAAATCCTGGCACAGCTTGAGGCGCGCGACCGGACGGGCGCGGCGGGCTGACGGAACCCCGGCGCGGGCGCTGGCGTTTGTCCTGAGCAACCGGTAGGGTGGTCTCATGGATATCTGGGTCTTCTTCGTCTTTCTTCTGGCCTGCGGGCCGGCTGCTGCAACGGGCGCGATGTTTTCGCCCGGGGCCTGGTATGAGGCGCTGAAGAAACCCAGCTGGACCCCGCCGAACTGGCTGTTCCCGGTAGCCTGGACCACGCTTTACCTCTGCATGTCGCTGGCCGCCGAACGGGTGGCGCGGCAGGCGGGCGTCACCCCGGCGGTCGGGATGGCGCTGGCGCTTTACACCTTGCAGATGGGGCTGAACTGCCTGTGGACTCCGGTCTTCTTCGGGCTGAAACGGATGCGGGCGGGGATGCTGGTGCTGGCGCTGCTGTGGGTCGCGGTCGCCGCGACGCTGGTGGCTTTCTGGCGGGTGGACTGGATCGCGGGGCTGCTGTTCCTGCCCTACATCACCTGGGTCAGCATCGCGGCGGCGCTGAACTGGTCGGTGGTGGCGCTGAACCCGGACCAGGCGAAGGGGCCGGTGGCGGCGTAAGGCCCCCCACCCCTATCCCCTCCCCACGGAGGGGAAGGGGAGGCGCGTCCGGGTGCGGGTGGACATCAGGGCCAGCGCGCGCGGCGGGGGACGCGGACGGCGAGCATCGGTTTCAGAAGCGGCTGGCGGAAGCGGACAAGGTCCAGCGCCTCGTGCATGCCGATGGTCCTTTCGCCCTCGATCTGCGTCTCGACCAGCGCGCGCGAGTAGAACGGCGCCTCAAGCAGCGACAGGTGCGGGCGCGGCGTGGTGCCGGGGTCGGCGCGGGTCTCACGGCGGACGGCCCAGGGGTTGCGGCGGAACCGGGTGCGGGGCGGGGCCGTGGTCTCGCGGACCTGGCCGTCGGGGGTGATCTCGACCGCAAGGTCGAAATGCCTGCCGTCGCGCAAGGTCGCGTCGTAGAAGCAGAGAGCGCGGTCGCGCAGCGGGTAGCGGCCCCAGGTCCAGAAGCTGAAATCCGTCTCAAGCGCGCGGGTGCCGAAGTTCGCGTCGAAATAGCCGTGGCCGCGCCAGCGGTGGCCCTGGGTCAGGTCCACCTCGATGTCGGCAATCGGGGCGAAGGGGCGCCAGAGATGGGCGCCGTCGGGGGTCAGCCAGACCTCGGCCCCCGTCACCGCGCGGGGGGTGAGGGTGATGCGCCCCTTGACGGGCGTTACCATCGGCGGCGCGCCCCATTCGTTGACCTCGATCACCAGCTGGCGCCCGGTCCAGGTGACGCTGGAGGGGCCGATTTCCAGCCTTTCGGGGGATTGTTTCAGGGCGGATCGCCCCCGGTCGGTCATCGTGAAGCGGCCGTTCAGGCCCGAGGTCACCACGTTCAGGCAGCAGTGGTTCTGCGGGTCCTGCCGGCCCGACCACTTGTACCAGGGCGAGAAGACCGACCCGATGAAGGCGATCAGCGAGACGGCCTTTGTGCCGTCGTCCGAGATGCCGTCGACATACCACCAGGCATAGCCGTCCGGCCCGACGGGGAGGGAGAAGTCAGGTCCTGAAGCGCCTGTAAGGCGGCTTGCCGGCCGGACAAAAGCGCCATCGGCACCCCCGCCCCCGGATGCACCCCGCCCCCCGCGAGGTAGAGCCCCGGCAGGCCCGTCCGCGCCACCGGCCGCCGGAACGCCGCCAGCGCCCCCTCGGGCGAGGCGCCATAGATCGCGCCGAGGCTGGCCGGGAACCGTTGGGCCAGGTCCTTCGGTCGGGTCAGCGCCTCGGACCCCGGCGGGGGCGAGAAGGTCAGGCCCATGCGTGCCAAGGGCGGGAAGGTACGGTCGTGGCATGTTGGGTCCTCGTCTGGATGGTCGGGGCGGTTGGCGGGGGCGTTCAGGATGATCTGGAAGCGTTCGAGGGCCGGGGTCGGGCCAAGCTCGCGGTCCTGGGCGTTGAGGTAGAGCGTCGGGCTTTGCGGCATCTGGCCGCGACCGATGGGGCCGAATTCGGCCTGCGGGACGGCGGTGAAAAAGAGGTTGTGGTGGATCAGGTCCGCCGCGCGGGGGCCTTCCGGGGTGGCGGCGAAGGACCAGACCCAGGCAGAGAGGCTGGGTTTGCCGGGTGGTTTCAGGGCGGTCTGGGCGGCTTCGCCGAGGAGGCCGTCGGTCAAGGCGCGCGGGTCGCCGTTGAAGATGACGATGTCGGCCGGGTGGTGGCCCTGGTCCGTCTCCACGAGGCTCACGCGGCCCGACTGGCGGGTGATGCGGCGGGCTTGCGTCGCGTAGTGGAAGCGGACGCCCAGCCGTTCGGCGGCGCGGGCAAGGGCGGCGGCAAGGGCCTGGATGCCGTCGGTCACCGCCCAGACCCCCTGCGCCTCGGCCTGCCAGACCAGCGACAGGACGGCGGGGGTATGGGCCGGGCGGCCACCGACATAGGTGGCATAGCGCCCGAACAGCTGGCGCAGGCGGGGATCGACGAAGAACTGCGTCAGCCAGCGGTCCAGCTTCATCCCGGGGAGGAGCGCGGGCCAAAGCTGGGGCTGACGGAGCGTGGTGCGGGCGATGGCGCGGAGGTCGGGCTTTGCGGCGCGCATCACGGGCGTCTCGAAGGCGTCGTAAAGGGCGCGGGCGGCAGTGTCGAACCGGGCGAAGCCCTGCGCCGCGCGCAGGCCGGCAAAGGCGCGGATCGCCTCGATATTGGCCTCGCGGTCGGGGAAAAGGTCAAGGGGGCCGCTGTCTGGCCACCAGTGGCGGGCGAGGCGGGGCAGGCGGGTGACCTGGACCTCGGCCTCGGTGGTGGTGCCGGCCAGCGCGAACAGGGCATCGACCTCGGCCTTCAGCGTGAGGACGGTGGGGCCCATGGCGGCGGGCCCGCCGGGGGTCGCGCGGGCGCGGGCCTTGCCGCCGGGGGTCTCGGCGGCCTCCACGACCGTCACGCGGCAGCCCCCTGCGGCCAGCCGGATCGCGGCGGCAAGGCCCCCCATGCCGGCCCCGATCACCACCGCGCGGGGTTGGCCTTTCGGATCGGCGGAGGGCATGGCGGATCGCCTCTTGTCAGCTACACATGACAGACTAATGTAAATTCAAGTTTACACATGCCGGTCGCAATGCCAAACTGAATCGACAGGCCATCCGGCCAAGGAGCGTCGCCCATGCCGTTCGCCGAACGTATCGAGAAGGCCCTCCACGACAGCCTTGCCCCCCTGAACCGCAAGGACGCGCCCCCGAAGCTGGCGGCGGCGATCCCCTATGCGGTCTTTCCGGGCGGCGCGCGGATCCGGCCGACGATCCTTCTGGCGGTGGCGACCGCCTGCGGCGACGACCGGCCCGAGATCGCCACGGCGGCGGCGGTGGCGCTTGAGCTGATCCATTGCGCCTCGCTTGTCCACGACGACCTGCCGGCCTTCGACGATGCCGACCTCCGGCGCGGCAAGCCCACGCTGCACCGGGCCTTCAGCGAACCCCTGGCGGTTCTGGCAGGCGACAGCCTGATTGTCCTTGCCTTCGAGGTGCTGGCGCGGGCCGGCCACGCGGCGCCCGACCGGGCGCTGGCCCTGACCGGGGCCCTGGCGCGGCACACCGGCGCGCCCTTCGGCATCTGCGCGGGGCAAGCCTGGGAAAGCGAGCCGAAGGTGGACCTTCTGGCCTATCATCGGGCCAAGACGGCGGCCCTCTTCGTCGCGGCGACCCAGATGGGGGCCATCGCGGCGGGGCAGGAGGCCGAGCCCTGGGCCGAACTGGGCGACCGGATCGGCGCGGCCTTCCAGGTGGCCGACGACCTGAAGGACGCGCTTCTGACCAGCGACCAGACCGGCAAGCCGGCGGGGCAGGATGCGGCGCACCTGCGGCCGAATGCCGTGGCGCAGATGGGGGTCGAGGGCGCGGTGGCGCATATGAAGGACATCCTGGCGGGAGCCATCGCCTCGATTCCGTCCTGCCCGGGCGAGGCGATGCTTGCGGGCCTCGTGACCGCCTACGCCCGCAAGATGACCGTCCTGCCCGAGACCGCCAGATGAACGCCGAGCCGCGCCCGCCGCCCGCGCGGCCCGAGGCGCTGGGGTTCCTCACGCGCCTCGCGCTATCGCCGCGCTTTCACCGGCTGGCCGCGCGGATTCCGGGATTGCGCTGGAAGGCAAGGCGCGAGGGAGCGGAGCTGTTTTCCATCCTGTCCGGCTTTGTCCAGTCGCAGGCCCTGGTCGCGCTGGTCGAGGGGCGGGTGCTGCATGTCCTGGCTTCCGGCCCGATGACGACAGAGGACCTGTCGCGCCGTTGCGCCATCCCGCCCGCGCCGCTGGTCGTGCTGTTGCGGGCGGGGGCGGCGCTGAAGCTCTTGAACGGCGACCGCAAGGGGCGCTGGCATCTGGCCCCGCGCGGGGCCGCCTTCCTGACCGTGCCGGGGCTGGAGCCGATGGTGCGGCACCATCATGTGCTGTACCGCGATCTGACGGATCCGCTGGCGTTCTTCCGGGGTCAGACGGAAACCGAGCTGGCCGGGTTCTGGCCCTATGTCTTCGGCACGCTGGCGCAAGAGGATGCGGGGCTGGCCGCGCGCTATTCCCGTCTGATGGCCGAAAGCCAGGTGCTGGTGGCCGAGGACACGCTGCGGCTGGTGGACCTGTCGCAGCGCAAGCATCTCCTCGACGTCGGCGGCGGCACCGGGGCCTTCCTGGCCGAGGTCGGCCGGGCGCATCCGGGGCTGACGCTGTCGCTCTTCGACATGCCCGCGGTGCTGGCCGGGGTGCCCGCCGCCCTGCGCAGCCGGCTGCGGCTCCATCCCGGCAGCTTCCGCAGCGATCCCCTGCCGGTGGGCGCCGACACGATCAGCCTGGTCCGGGTCCTGTACGACCACGACGATGCAACCGTGGCGGCGCTACTGGCCAAGGTCCATGCCGCCCTGCCGCCCGGTGGCATGATCCTGGTGTCAGAGCCAATGTCGGGCGGCGACCGCCCCGATCCCGCGACGGACGTCTATTTCGCCATCTACACCCTGGCCATGCGGACCGGCCGCACCCGGTCCGCCGCCGAGATCGCGGGCCTTCTTGGTGCAACCGGTTTCACCGAAATCCGGCCGCGGCCGGGCGACAGGCCCTATGTGACCTCGGTCCTGACCGCGATCCGCGGATAGGAAACGCGTCATATTCGCCTTCGGTTCCCTCATAAGCCGAAAAAGTGTCCAATTAGTTTGACATCTTAAACTGTCAGTCTAGACTTACACCTAGTGCGGAGCCCGCATGATTCAGGAAGGCTGCAAGTCGTGGACACCAATGCCGTCATCCTCTCTGGCCCCAAGTCCCTGGAACTGGGCACGGTCGGGTTGAAGGCTCCGGTCGCGGGGGACGTTGTCGTTCGCGTGCGGCATTCGGGAATTTCGACGGGCACGGAAAAGCTGTTCTGGCTGGGCACGATGCCGCCCTTCCCGGGCATGGGCTATCCGCTGGTCCCGGGCTACGAAAGTTTCGGCGAGGTGGTGGAGGCCTGTGGCGAGACCGGCCTTGCGGTCGGCGATGCGGTCTTCGTGCCGGGCGCCAACTGCTATGAGGGCGGGGTGCGGGGCTTGTTCGGCGGGGCTGCGGGCCTCTTGGTGACGCCCGCCGCACGGGTTGCAAGGCTTGACGGCGGCCATGGCGCCGAAGGCGCGCTCTTGGCGCTGGCCGCGACGGCCCATCATGCGCTGGCCGGCGGGGCGCTGCCCGACCTCATCATCGGACACGGGACGCTGGGCCGCCTTCTGGCCCGCATCGCGCTGACCATGGGTGCCACCCCGACCGTCTGGGAAATCGACCCGACCCGACGCCTGGGTGCCGAGGGCTATCAGGTCATCGCGCCCGAGGACGATCCTCGGCGCGACTACCGGGTGATCTTCGACGCCTCGGGGGCCTCGGGCCTGCTGGACCAGCTGGTCCCGCGTCTGGCCAGGGGTGGCGAGGTTGTCCTCTGCGGCTTCTACACCGAGGCCATTTCCTTCGCCTTCCCTCCCGCCTTCATGAAGGAGCTGCGGCTGCGCATCGCCTCGGAATGGCAGCCGGCCGACCTCGACGCCACCCGGCGCCTTCTGGACGAGGGGCGCCTCTCGCTTGCCGGCCTCATCACCCACCGCGCGGCTGCGGCGGATGCCGGGGCGGCTTACGAGACCGCCTTCACCGACCCCGCCTGCCTGAAGATGATCCTGGATTGGAGTGCCTCCGCATGACCGAAGTTCCCAATCTGAAGGATTTCGACGCCCGCCTGCGCGACGAGGCATCCGAGGAGCCTTCGCTGGAAATTCCCCAGGACCCGCCGTCGAAGAAGACCCAGATCATCGCGATCTACGGCAAGGGCGGGATTGGCAAGTCATTCACGCTGGCAAACCTGAGCCACATGATGGCCGAGATGGGCAAGCGTGTGCTGCTGATCGGCTGCGACCCAAAGTCGGATACCACCAGCCTGCTGTTCGGCGGCAAGGCGTGTCCCACGATCATCGAGACCTCGACCCGCAAGAAGCTGGCGGGCGAAGAGGTGAAGATCGGCGATGTCTGCTTCAAGCGCGGCGGGGTCTTCGCGATGGAGCTGGGCGGGCCGGAGGTCGGTCGCGGCTGCGGGGGCCGGGGGATCATCCACGGCTTCGAGCTTCTGGAGAAGCTGGGGTTCCACGACTGGGACTTCGACTATGTGCTGCTCGACTTCCTCGGCGACGTGGTCTGCGGCGGCTTCGGCCTGCCCATCGCGCGGGACATGGCGCAGAAGGTGATCGTGGTCGGCTCGAACGACCTTCAGTCGCTGTATGTGGCGAACAACGTCTGCTCGGCGGTCGAATATTTCCGCAAGCTTGGCGGCAATGTCGGCGTCGCGGGGCTGGTCATCAACAAGGATGACGGCACGGGTGAGGCTGCGGCCTTTGCCAAGGCAGTCAACATCCCGGTGCTGGCCAGCATCCCGGCGGACGAGGATCTGCGGCGGAAATCCGCGAATTATCAGATCGTTGGCACCAATGCGACGCAATGGGGCCCGCTGTTCGAGATCCTGGCCGCCGCCGTGGCCGAGGCCCCGCCGCTGCGCCCGAAGCCCCTGTCGCAGGATGCGCTCCTCGGCCTTTTCGATGCCGAGACGACGGGCAAGGACTTCGTGCTGGAGCCCGCCTCGGACGCCGACATGCGCGGATCCTTCGCCGCCGTGAAACCCAGCCTGGAAGTGGTCTACGACAATGTTTGACCTTGACGCCCTTGCCATCATCGAACAGGCGCTGAAGGCGCGGGAGGGTCGCAAGTGACCGACCTCTCCGCCACCCCTCCGGTTGACGGAATGGGCTGCCATGCAGGTGCGGGGCAGATGGCGGAAGCCGCGCGGGCGGCGGGCAATTCCGAGGTGCTGGACCGTTACGCGGCCGACTATCCGCAGGGCCCGCATGACAAGCCGCAGTCGATGTGCCCGGCCTTCGGCTCGCTTCGCGTGGGCCTTCGGATGCGGCGCGTGGCGACGGTGCTGTCGGGATCGGCCTGCTGCGTCTATGGCCTGTCGTTCGTCAGCCATTTCTACGGGGCGCGGCGGTCGGTGGGCTATGTGCCCTTCAACTCCGAGACGCTGGTCACCGGCAAGCTCTTCGAGGACATCCGCGACGCGGTGCATGAACTTGCCGACCCCGACCGCTATGACGCGGTGGTGGTGACAAACCTCTGCGTGCCCACTGCCTCGGGCGTGCCGCTGCGGCTGTTGCCCAACGAAATCAACGGTGTGCGGATCATCGGCATCGACGTGCCGGGCTTTGGTGTCCCGACCCATGCCGAGGCCAAGGACGTGCTGGCGGGCGCGATGCTCGCCTATGCGCGGTCCGAGATCGAGGCGGGGCCGGTGGCGGCCCCCGCTGCGGGTCGGTCCGACCGTCCGACGGTCACGCTTCTGGGCGAGATGTTCCCCGCCGACCCCATGATGATCGGCGCGATGCTGGCGCCCATGGGCCTTGCCGCCGGGCCGGTGGTGCCATGCCGCGAATGGCGCGAGCTTTATGCGGCGCTGGATTCGGGCGTCGTGGCGGCGATCCACCCGTTCTACACGGCGGCGATCCGCGAGTTCGAGGCGGCGGGGCGGACCATCGTCGGCTCGGCCCCCGTGGGGCATGACGGCACGATGGACTGGCTGGCGGCGATCGGGGCGGCCTGCGACGTGGCGCCCGAGCGGATCGCGGCGGCGCAGAATGCGTTTGGTGGGGCGATCAAGGGCGCCCTGGCGGCCAATCCGATCAGGGGCCGGATCACGCTGTCGGGCTACGAGGGCAGCGAGCTGCTGGTCGCGCGCCTGCTGATCGAAAGCGGGGCCGAGGTGCCGTATGTCGGCACGGCCTGCGCGCGGAACGAATGGTCCCAGGCGGATTGCGACTGGCTGGAGGCCAGGGGCTGCGTGGTGAAATACCGCGCGAGCCTTGAGGATGACCTGGCCGCGATGGAGGCATTCAAACCGGACCTGGCAGTCGGGACGACTCCGGTCGTGCAGAAGGCCAAGGAACGGGCGATCCCGTCCCTCTATTTCACCAACCTGATCTCGGCGCGGCCCCTGATGGGACCGGCGGGGGCAGGGTCGCTGGCGCAGGTCGTCAACGCCGCGATGGCCAACAGGACCCGGATGGAGGGCATGAAGGCCTTCTTCGAAGGGGTCGGTTCGGGCGACACCGCCGGCATCTGGGAAGGTGCGCCGAATCTGCGCCCCGATTTCCGGGCGATTCACCAGAAGAAACTCGACAAGGCGGCCAAGGCTGCCAGGGCGGAGGAGATGATATGATCCTTGCCCGCGCAACCCCCCTCCCCCCTCCCCTCCCCACCAGGGGGAGGGGAGCCGCCGGTCCGAAACCTCGCGCAACGATCGACGCCCTGTGCCTCCCTCCCCCCGCGTGGGGGAGGGATGGGGTGGGGGGGCATCCTTCCCGGAGGCCGCCATGCTGATCCAGGATCATGACCGGGCGGGCGGCTACTGGGGCGCGGTCTATGCCTTCTGCGCCGTGAAGGGGTTGCAGGTTGTCATCGACGGCCCGGTGGGCTGCGAGAACCTGCCGGTGACCTCGGTCCTGCACTACACCGACGCGCTGCCGCCGCATGAGCTGCCCATCGTGGTCACCGGCCTCGGCGAGGAAGAGCTTGGCCGCGACGGCACCGAAGGCGCGATGCGGCGGGCCTGGAAGACGCTCGACCCCGCTCTGCCGGCGGTGGTGGTGACCGGAAGCATTGCCGAGATGATCGGCGGCGGGGTCACGCCGCAGGGCACCAACATCCAGCGGTTTCTCCCGAGGACCATCGACGAGGACCAGTGGCAGGCCGCCGACCGGGCGATGACCTGGATCTTCACCGAATTCGGGATGACCAAGGGGCGGATGCCGCCGGAGACGCCTCGGGCCGAAGGGTCGAAGCCGCGCGTCAACATCCTGGGGCCGATGTACGGCACCTTCAACATGGCCTCGGACCTGCACGAGATCCGCCGCCTGGTCGAAGGCATCGGGGCCGAGATCAACATGGTGATGCCCTTGGGCGCGCACCTGGCCGAGATGCGCAACCTGGTGAATGCCGACGCCAACATCGTGATGTATCGCGAATTCGGCCGGGGCCTCGCCGAATGTCTGGGCAAGCCCTACCTGCAAGCACCGATCGGGCTGGAGTCCACGACCCTCTTCCTGCGCAAGTTGGGCGAGATGCTGGGGCTCGATCCCGAACCGTTCATCGCGCAGGAGAAGCATTCGACGCTGAAACCGCTCTGGGACCTCTGGCGGTCGGTCACGCAGGACTTCTTTGCGACAGCCAGCTTCGCCATCGTCGCGAACGAGACCTACACGCGCGGCATCCGCAAGTATCTCGAGGAAGACCTTGGCCTGCCCTGCGCCTTCGCGGTGCCGCGGCTCGCCGGGCAGAAGACCAACAACGAGGGTGTCCGCGCGCTGATGAAGCAGCACCGGCCGCTGATCGTGCTGGGGTCGATCAACGAGAAGATGTACCTGGCCGAGCTGAAGGGCGGGCACGGCCCCGCGCCCAGCTTCATCCCGGCCAGCTTCCCCGGCGCTGCGATCCGCCGCGCCATGGGAACGCCCTTCATGGGCTATGCCGGCGCGGTCTATCTGTTGCAGGAGGTCTGCAACGGGCTGTTCGACGCCCTGTTCCACTTCCTGCCGCTCGGGTCGGAGATGGACAGCGCCGCGGCGACGCCGACGACGCTGCGCCGCGACATGCCCTGGGACACCGACGCGCAACTCGCGCTGGACCGCATCCTGCAACAGCACCCGGTGCTGACCCGCATTTCGGCCGCGCGCACCCTGCGCGATGCGGCTGAAAAGACCGCGCTCGACCAAGGGGCCGAGCGCGTCATCCTGGAATTCGTCGAACCCCTGGCGGGCGGAAGCCTGACGGGGATGGAAAGGGGAGAGAGAGCATGAGCGACCAGAGCTACATTGCCCACGTCCAGCTCAAGACGGCGCATCACAAGCGCACGCCAAGGGCGGAATACGCGACCTATTTCGCGCTGATCCTGATCCTGGCGCTGCCGGTGCAGTGCCTGGTCTGGCTCGGCTCGGCGCTCCGCCACATGCGACTTCCGGCTGTTGGTCCGCTCGCCCGCGCGCTGCGCGATGCCGAGGAGATCACACCCTCGATCTTCCGTCCCTGAAAGGCGGAACGAATGACCGACGCGGTGCGCCCGCCCGTCCGGTGAAGCCTTCGGGGAGGGCGGGGAAACCCGGCCTTTCCGGAACCTACGGAGCAGCACTCCGCTGCCCCGTGTACCCAGCCGCAGGGGATGCGGCGTCAGTCTGCCAATCCGGAGGATAGAATGGCTGATAAATCCGACCTGAGTTTCACAGGTCTCACCGACGAGCAGGCGCAAGAACTGCACTCCGTCTACATGAGCGGGCTCTGGCTTTTCGTGGCCATCGCCGTCGTCGCTCACCTGGCGGTGTACATCTGGCGCCCGTGGTTCTGAGGAGGAACGATAAATGTCCAAATTCTACAAGATCTGGCTCATCTTCGATCCTCGTCGCGTCTTCGTGGCACAGGGCGTGTTCCTGTTCCTCCTGGCGGCCATGATCCACCTCGTGCTGCTCAGCACCCCGGCCTACAACTGGTTCGACATCGCCGCTGCCAAGCACGGCTATGTCACCGCCGGCCAGTAGGTCCAACTGACCGTTGCGGGCGGCGGGCCTCGCCGTCTGCCGCCCGCGACAACCTGACGTCAGACACACATCCGGCAAGCCCGACCGCCCGCGCCCGACGGCGGCTGTGACCGGAGAGAAACGGAGAGGGAAGCATGGCACTGCTCAGCTTCGAACGAAAATACCGCGTGCCGGGGGGCACGCTGATCGGGGGCAATCTGTTCGACTTCTGGGTCGGCCCCTTCTACGTCGGGTTCTTCGGGGTCCTGACCTTCTTCTTCGCGGTCCTCGGCACGATCCTGATCTTCTACGGGGCCGTGCTGCAAGGGACCTGGAACCCCTGGCTGATCTCGATAAACCCGCCTCCGGTGGAGATGGGTCTCGCCATGGCGCCCCTGCGCGAAGGCGGACTCTGGCAGATCATCACCATCTGCGCGATCGGCGCCTTCGTGACCTGGGCGCTGCGCGAGGTGGAGATCTGCCGCAAGCTGGGGATGGGCTACCATGTGCCCGTGGCCTTCGGCTTCGCGATCCTGGCCTATGTCACCCTCGTGGTGATCCGGCCGGTGCTGATGGGGGCCTGGGGCTATGCCTTCCCCTACGGCATCTGGACGCACCTCGACTGGGTTTCGAACACCGGCTACACCTACGGCAACTTCCACTACAACCCGGCGCACATGATTGCGGTGAGCTTCTTCTTCACCACGGCGCTGGCGCTTGCGCTCCATGGCGCGCTGATCCTGTCGGCCGCCAACCCCGAGAAGGGCAAGGAGATGCGCACGCCCGACCACGAGGACACCTATTTCCGCGACCTCATCGGCTATTCGGTCGGCACGCTGGGGATCCACCGCCTCGGGCTTCTCCTGGCGCTGAACGCGGTCTTCTGGTCGGCGGTCTGCATCGTGATCTCGGGCACCATCTGGTTCGACCAATGGGTCGTCTGGTGGGACTGGTGGCTTGAACTGCCCTGGTGGGCTGGCATTCCGGGAGGCGTAAATGGCTGAGTATCAGAACATCTTCACCCAGGTTCAGGTGCGCGGTGCCCCCGAAATGGGGATGACCGAGGATGTCGAACTGTCGAACCGGACCAGGGGCGCCAGCTTCTCGACGCTGGCCGGCTGGTTCGGCAACGCCCAGCTAGGGCCGGTCTATCTCGGCACGATGGGGGTTATCTCGCTGGCCTCGGGCCTGACCTGGTTCGTCATGGTGGGCCTGTGGTTCTGGTATCAGGCGGGCTTCAACCCGGCGGTCTTCCTGCGCGACCTGTTCTGGTTCAGCCTGGAACCCCCGGCCGAGGAATACGGCCTGGGCTTCGCGCCGCTCAAGGAAGGCGGCTGGTGGCTGATCGCCAGCTTCTTCCTGCTGATCTCGGTCTGTTCATGGTGGGTCCGGACCTGGCTCAGGGCGCAGGCTCTCGGCATGGGCAAGCATGTCAGCTGGGCCTTCGCATCGGCGATCTGGCTGTTCCTGGTGCTGGGCCTCATCCGGCCGATCCTGATGGGGTCCTGGAGCCACGCCGTGCCCTACGGCATCTTCAGCCACCTCGACTGGACCAACAACTTCTCGTTGCAATACGGCAACCTGTTCTACAACCCCTTCCACGCGCTCTCGATCGCCTTCCTCTACGGATCGGCGCTCCTGTTCGCGATGCACGGGGCGACCATCCTCGCCGTCTCCCGCTTTGGCGGCGACCGGGAACTGGAACAGATCGTCGACCGCGGCACCGCCTCCGAGCGGGCGGCTCTCTTCTGGCGCTGGACCATGGGGTTCAACGCGACGATGGAAGGGATCCACCGCTGGGCCTGGTGGTTCGCGGTGCTGGTCACGCTGACCGGCGGCATCGGCATCCTGCTCACGGGCACGGTCGTCGACAACTGGTACGTCTGGGCACAGGAGCACGGCTACGCGCCGTTGCAATAGGAGGGCATGATGCCGAACGACTATTTCAGCGAAAGCAAACAGACGAGCCTGGTGTACTGGAGCCTCGGCCACATGCTGAAGGGCGCGCTCTACGCCGCGGCCTTCCTCCTCGCCATCGGGATCTTCGTCTGGGCGATCTACCTGATCGGCCTGCTTCTTCCCGAGGAAAGCCGGCAGACGCCTTCGCCCTATGGTGCACTCGAGGCGCCCCTGACGGTCGAGGCGCGCGCCGTTACCTGAGCTTCATCCGGGCCGTGCGGCGCTGATCCGCGCGGCCCGGATGGCCATGATCCGACCCTTCCACGGGGCCGGATGCGGGACCTTCGGGCCCCGGTTCCCTTCCTGTCGGACGACAGGCACTTGTGCCGTGTGGCCAACCCCCACACGGCACCTTTTGCCCCGGAAAGGAGGCCGCCATGACCGCGCCCGGTTCCATCGCCGCCCTGTCCCCCAAACCCATGCTCGACCGCGTGGCCAGCCCCGCCGACCTGCGCGCGCTGCCCGACCGCGACCTGCCGCAACTGGCCGACGAATTGCGGCGCGAGGTGATCGAGGTCGTCAGCCAGACCGGCGGGCATCTCGGGTCCTCGCTGGGGGTGGTCGAACTGACCGTCGCCCTGCACGCGGTCTTCGACACGCCGCGCGACAAGCTGATCTGGGACGTCGGCCACCAGTGCTATCCGCACAAGATCCTCACCGGCCGCCGCGACCGGATGCTTACCCTGCGCCAGGCCGGGGGCCTGAGCGGCTTCACCAAGCGGTCGGAAAGCGAATACGACCCCTTCGGCGCGGCACATTCCTCGACCTCGATCTCGGCGGCGCTTGGCTTTGCCATGGCGCGCGAGATGGGGCAGGCGGTGGGCGACACCGTGGCCGTCATCGGCGACGGGGCGATCACCGCCGGCATGGCCTACGAGGCGATGAACCACGCCGGACACCTGGGCAAGCGGCTGTTCGTGATCCTGAACGACAACGACATGTCCATCGCCCCGCCCGTGGGCGCGATGCAGACCTATCTCAACTCCATCGCCAGCAAGGGGCCGCTGGCCACGCTGAAGGCCATCGCCGAGGGGATCGAGGACCACCTTCCCGCTCCCCTGCGCGAAGGCGCCCGCCGCGCGCGCGAGATGGTCGGCGACCGTCCAGCCGGCGTGACACTGTTCGAGAAGCTGGGCTTTTCCTACTTCGGCCCGGTCAACGGCCATGACGTTCCGATGCTCTTGCACGCGCTGCGCTCGATGCGCGAGCGGGCGGAGGGGCCGGTGCTTCTGCATGTGGTGACGAAGAAGGGCTGCGGCTATCCTCCGGCGGAGGGTGCCGACGACAAGTATCACGGGGTGGCGAAGTTCGACATCGCCACGGGCAAGCAGCACAAGACGCCCCCGAATGCGCCGAACTACACGGCGGTCTTCGGCCAGACCCTGACCGACGAGGCCGCGCGCGATCCGCGCATCGTCGCGATCACCGCGGCCATGCCGGGCGGCACGGGTCTTGACGTGATGCAGAAACGCTTCCCGGCGCGGGTGTTCGACGTGGGCATCGCCGAACAGCACGGCGTGACCTTCGCGGCGGGTTTGGCGGCGGGGGGGATGAAGCCCTTCTGCGCGATCTATTCCAGCTTCCTGCAACGCGGCTACGACCAGATCGTGCATGATGTGGCGCTGCAGAACCTGCCCGTCCGCTTCATGATCGACCGCGCGGGGCTGGTCGGACAGGACGGCGCCACCCATGCGGGGGCCTTCGACACGATGTTCCTCGCGAACCTGCCCAACATGACGGTCATGGCCGCCGGCGACGAGGCAGAACTGGTCCACATGATCGCCACCGCCGCCGCCCACGACGACGGCCCCATCGCGCTGCGCTATCCGCGCGGCGAAGGCGTCGGCGTGCCGATGCCCGACCGGGGCGAGGCGCTGGCCATCGGCAAGGGCCGCATCCTGCGCGAAGGCAGCGATGTGGCGCTCGTCTCCTTCGGGGCGCACCTGTCCGAGGCGCTGGCCGCGGCCACGATCCTCGAAGCCGAGGGCATCTCGACCACCGTCGCGGATGCCCGCTTTGCCAAGCCTCTGGATCAGGCGCTGATCGACCAGTTGCACCGTCACCACCGCGCGCTGGTGACGGTGGAGCAGGGCTCGACCGGGGGCTTCGGGGCGCTGGTGCTGCACCATCTCGCGGCCAGCGGCGCGCTCGATCGGCGCGGGGTGGTCCGCACCATGACGCTGCCCGACCGCTTCATCGACCAGGCCAGCCCGGCGCAGATGTATGCCTGGGCCGGGTTGGCCGCCTCGGATATCGCCGCGACGGTTCGCGCCGTCACCTTGCCGGCAAGATCGGCGGATGTTGTCAATCTGCGTTGACACAGTCGCCACTACCCCTGCGGATTCTGCGGGAAGTGTAAACTTCGCGCGCGATTTCTTGCGGAACTGTGCTACTGTCCCCTCGCTGACGACGCTTGGGAGGGCGAGAGCAGTGAAGTTCCTGCAGGTCTACGCGGTCGTAGACAGCGAATATCGCGTCCTCTGGGTCGGCGGCGAGTGGGATGAGTTCGCGCTCAACGGCGGGGCGCAGTCGGCCACCTCGAACGCGGTGCTCTCGACCTCGATCATGGCACATATCGCCGGTGCAGAGACCCGCGCCGAAACTGCGAAGATGATCGACGCCGTTTTGCAGCACAAGCGCACGTTGCGGCTGGAGTACCGCTGCGATTCCCCCAGCATGGCGCGGAAATTCCTGATGACCATCCAGCCGATGAAGGACGACCGCGCGCTGATGGTCCATGACCTGAAGGATGCCTGGCATTTCTCGCCGCCGCTGAACCGCTGGCACTACGACCCCTCGTCCGGGGACGTGAAATGTTCGTTCTGCGGCAATGTCCGGCTGCATGGCGAAGTGCAGTGGACATCCTGCGACGAAATCGGCGAGCGGCATCCGACGCATGTCACCTATGACATCTGCCAGAGCTGCATCGAGGCGATCGACCGTGCCGTCGAGGAGGTCCGCTCGGGCGTCCACACCGACGCGCCGGTGGACGACGACCACCTGCGGTCCTGACGCGGGCCTGTCCGGTCCGGCCCCTGCGGCCACGGGCGTCACCTCGCGGCCGGCATCCGCCACAGCGCGAAGAGATCCGGCCCAAGCCGTTCCGTCTCGACGAGGATTGGCCGGGGGGCCTCGGCCAGGCGGTCCAGGCCAAGCGACCCAAGGGCGGGATGCCCGTCGGCGCCGATCAGCGCCGCGCCCGAGAACAGCGCCAGCTCGTCCACGAGGCCCGCGCCTACCAGGGCTGCCGCCAGCGTGCCGCCGCCCTCGCTCAGGACCCGCGTCAGGCCCCGTGCGGCCAGCGCCCCCAGCGCGGCCGGCAGGTCGAGACGGTCTCCGGTCTCGGTCCCCTCGATCAGTTCGGCCCCCCTGGCCAGCCAGGCCTGCCGGGCGGGCTCGGGCGCGGAAGGTCCGTGCAGCAGCCATACCGGATGCGTCCGGGCGCTGCGGCCCAGCCGGCTGTCCGGCGCGTGTCGCAGCATCCGGTCCAG
>NZ_JBKBLV010000007.1:100072-116360 GCF_046295235.1 Tabrizicola flagellatus | reverse complement strand
GCCCCGGCCCCTCGCCCGGCCGCCTCGCGCCCGCCCCGCGCCGCGCCCGCGCCGCTGGCACCGGGCCGGGTGGGGCCCTGTTGCGGGATCTCAAGCGTCTCGGGGACCGGGGTCAGGTCGAGCGCCGCGCGGATGAAGGCGCGCAGCGAGGCGACGAGCGCCTGGGTCTCGACCGGCCGGCCCGCCACCAGATCGCGTGCGGCGGCAGCGGCCAGGGCGACCTGCTCTTCGGTGCCGAGAAGGATGATGTCGGACAGGGCGCCTTCAACCGCGTCACGGATGCGCCGCGCGCGGTCGGAGCCGGGATCGGCGTCTTCAGGCCCGATCTCCCGCAGGTGGCGGGGATCGACCGTCAGGTTGCCGGTGAACGAGCCACCGAGCACCTTGTAGGCCGCGATCAGCACCTTGAGACGTTCGTTGATCTGCCGGTTCATCCGCTCGCGCCGCTGTTGCAGCGTGACCATGAACAGGATGCGGATTCCGATCCCGACCAGCGCGAGAAGCGCGATGCCGATCAGCGTGGTCAGAACCGACTGCTAGCTGGAGAAGTCGAAGCCGCGCATCCGCAGGTCCTTTCGCCGGGGGTCCGGGGCCAGTCTAGCCGCCCGATCCCGACCCGGAAATGACGAAAGCGCGCCGTGCGTGGCGCGCTTTCGCAGAAAATGGTGGGCGATAACGGATTTGAACCGCTGACATCTTCGATGTGAACGAAGCGCTCTACCGCTGAGCTAATCGCCCGATGCGGGGGCTTTTAGCCATCCTCCCCGTCATCCGCAAGGGCCAATCCGGCAGCTTTCGGCCCATCCGCAAGACGAAGCTTCAAGGTCAGCGCCGGACCCTTGTTCTTGACGACCCTGACCTTGCCAAGCGGAGGCGCCGCCAGAGCCTTCCCGGCCGCAAGGGCGGCCCCCATGGCGGTCAGCAGCGCCTCCACCGTCGGCTTGACGTCCGCCCGCCTGGCGCCAGTCGCTTCGGCAACCTGGTCGACAAGATCCTTCAGCTTGACGGTCCCGACAGTGGCCGGCGGTGCCTCGACCTCGGCTTCGACCACCCGCAGGGCTGGTTTTTCCGAAGACTCCGGTCCGGGTTTCGCCTTGGCGGCGGATTTCCGGACCTTTGCGGCCGCTTTCGCCGGGGAGGCTGACTTCTTTTCGGTATCCTTGCTGCGCGCGGCCATGATGCTTTCTTCGGGCTGTTGCGGGGTCGCACAAGACTAGTCGCCGTTTCGCTGCCACGCCAGCACCTTCGGCAGGCTGAGAACGAGAATGCGCTGCCGCTGGGTACTCCGTCTGTGCCCGTTCGGGCAGCGCGGAGGGACACTGCCTCGCAAGGTGCAGGCGGAGTCCAAAGCGCCGGCCCCGAGTCCTGTTCAGCCCGCGTGCACTGGCACGCTTTCCCCATCGACCACGGGCAGGCCGGTCAACCTCCAGGAAGACTGCGAGGCGCTGGACTCCGCCGGCCTCGGTCTGGGGCCGCGCCGCATCGACAGAGGCCAACGACCGCAACGAAAAAAGGCGCGCCCCGGAGGGCGCGCCTTCGTCTGTCTCGGTTTAGTGCGCGGTCTGCGCCGGTTGCTGGGCCTGGGCCGCCCGGGCCGCTGCGGCAGCCTCTTCCGCCGCCTCGTCCCATTCCACCGGCTCGGGCTGGCGCACCAGCGCCTGGGCCAGAACCTCGCGGACATGGCTCACGGGGACGATCTGCAGGCCCTGCTTCACGTTGTCCGGGATCTCGGCCAGATCCTTGGCGTTCTCCTCGGGGATGAAGACCGTCTTGATCCCCCCGCGCAGGGCAGCAAGGAGTTTCTCCTTCAGCCCGCCGATCGGCATGGCGTTGCCGCGCAAGGACACTTCGCCGGTCATTGCGATGTCCTTGCGGACCGGGATCCCGGTCAGGACCGAGACGATGGAGGTCACCATCGCCAGACCCGCCGAGGGCCCGTCCTTGGGCGTGGCGCCGTCCGGGACATGTACGTGGATGTCGATCGTGTCGAACTTCGGCGGCTTCACCCCGATCTGGGGCGAGATCGAGCGAACATAGCTCGCCGCCGCGTCGATCGATTCCTTCATCACATCGCCCAGTTTCCCGGTCGTCTTCATCCGGCCCTTGCCCGGCAGCTTCAGCGCCTCGATGTGCAGGAGATCGCCACCGACGCTGGTCCAGGCGAGACCCGTGACCACGCCGACCTGGTCCTCCTTCTCGGCCAGGCCATAGCGGTATTTCTGGACGCCCAGGTATTCCTCGACCTTGGCCGGATCGACCTCGACCTTCTTCGCCTTGCCCTTCAGGATATCGGTCACGGCCTTGCGGGCCAGCTTGGCGATCTCGCGCTCAAGGTTCCGCACACCCGCCTCGCGGGTGTAGTAGCGGATGACATGGTTGAGCGCGTCGTCGCTGACGCTGAATTCGCCCTTCTTCAGCCCGTTGGCCTTGATCTGCTTGGGCAGGAGATGGCCCTTGGCGATCTCGCGCTTTTCATCCTCGGTGTAACCCGCCAGCGGGATGATCTCCATCCGGTCCATCAGCGGCCCCGGCATGTTGTAGCTGTTCGCCGTGGTGATGAACATCACGTTCGACAGGTCGTATTCGACCTCCAGATAGTGATCGACGAAGGTCGAGTTCTGTTCCGGATCCAGCACCTCCAGGAGCGCCGAGGCCGGATCGCCCCGGAAGTCCTGACCCATCTTGTCGATCTCATCCAGAAGGATCAGCGGATTGGTGGTCTTGGCCTTCTTCAGCGACTGGATGATCTTGCCCGGCATCGACCCGATGTAGGTCCGCCGGTGACCGCGGATTTCGGATTCATCCCGCACGCCGCCCAGGCTGATGCGGATGAACTCGCGCCCCGTGGCCTTGGCGACCGACCGGCCCAGCGAGGTCTTGCCTACACCCGGAGGACCGACGAGGCAGAGGATCGGGCCTTTCAGCTTGGTGGACCGCGCCTGGACCGCCAGGTATTCGACGATCCGTTCCTTGACCTTCTCCAGCCCGTAATGGTCGGCGTCCAGCACCTTCTGCGCCGCGCCCAGGTCCTTCTTGACGCGCGACTTCACGCCCCAGGGCACGCCGAGGAGCCAGTCGAGATAGTTGCGCACCACCGTGGCCTCGGCGGACATCGGCGACATCGTCTTCAGCTTCTTCAGCTCGGCCTCGGCCTTCTCGCGCGCTTCCTTGGACAGCTTGGTCTTCTTGATCCGCTCTTCCAGCTCGGCGACCTCGTTCTGGCCGTCCTCGCCGTCGCCAAGTTCCTTCTGAATGGCCTTCATCTGCTCATTCAGGTAGTACTCGCGCTGGGTCTTCTCCATCTGCGTCTTGACGCGCGACTTGATCTTCTTCTCGACCTGCAGGACCGAAAGCTCGCCCTGCATGTGACCATAGACCTTCTCAAGCCGTTCGGCGATCTCGAGCGTTTCGAGGATCGCCTGTTTCTGGCCCACGTCCACCCCCAGGTGGCCAGCCACCAGGTCCGCCAGCCGCGCCGGTTCGCGCGTGTCGGAAACGGCCGCAAGTGCTTCCTCGGGGATGTTCTTCTTGACCTTCGAATAGCGTTCGAACTCTTCGCTGACCGCACGGACCAGGGCCTCGACGGCGGTCGGATCGCCCTCGGTCTCGGGCAGGGTCTCGGCGGTGGCCTCGAAGAAGGCCGGATTCTCGACGAAACCGGTGATCTTCACGCGCGACTTGCCCTCGACCAGCACCTTCACGGTACCATCGGGCAGTTTCAGAAGTTGCAGGACGTTCGCCAGCACGCCCACGCGGAAGATGCCGTCGGCCTGCGGGTCATCCGCGGTCGGATCCTTCTGCGAGGACAGTAGGATCTGCTTGTCGTCCTGCATCACCTCTTCCAGCGCGCGGACCGACTTTTCGCGGCCGACGAAAAGCGGCACGATCATGTGGGGAAACACCACGATGTCGCGCAGAGGCAGGACCGGATAGCTCTGGATGCTCATATGTCTACCTTCGTTCGCGGCAACCGGCGGGGCCCCGACCATCGGCAACCCGGCCCGCTCCGTCTTCAGATGTGTTAACTTGTGGTCCCCGGGCGGGGGATTCAAGTTCCCGGTTGGTTCGGCAGAATGAACCGGCGCGCGGGCGGCTGCAAGGCGGTAAAATCTGTGCACATGTCGGGTCGGCGGGTCGGGCTTGGCTTACTGCACAAGCGCGGCAGGATCCGGTTGAATGGTCAGGACGCAGGCTCAGACCGGAGATTTCGATGAAGCCCATCCTTGCCCCTGCCCTTTCCCTGCTATTGGCGACGCAGGCGCTGGCAGAGAACCGCAGCGCGCGTCTGGTCGCGATGATGTCGCACCTGCCCGAGGCGGCGCTGGCCGGCCCCTCGGCGATGATGCCCGAGTTCTATGACTTCGAGGCGGCAGCCCGGGTGGCTCTGGCGACGGCCGGAACGGCCGGGATCGAGGCTGATGCCGCGCGCATCCTGGGCGGCCCCTTCGCCCAGGCGCCGGCCGGCGCCAACTGGACAAAGACGGTGGGGTTCGGGCCGGGGGACCTGCGGGCCGCCGCCGTGCTGCGGCAGGCACCGGACGACAGGATGGCGCTGCTGCTTACTCCTGCCGCGATGGGGCGCGTGGCCCCGGCGCTGCTGGCAAATGGCTATGCGACAAGCACGGACCGGGGCTTTGCCGCTTTCTGGCGCGGCGGGCAGGACCTGGCGATCGACCTTGGCGCCCGCAACCCGGACGATCCCTTTGCCGTGCCGCTGCCCAGGTCCTCGCGCATTGCGCTGGCGGGCGAGGTTTTGTTGCAGGCGGCAAGCTGGCCGGGGCTGGAGTCGATGGTGGGGCGCGGGGCGAACAGTGCGGCGATGGCAGCCCTTGCCCCGGCGCTTGATCTGCCGGACTGGGGCGCGCGTCAGCTGGTGCAGGCGGTGCTGTTCACCGACCCGACGCTGTTTGCCCCGGGCTTTGTGATCGAGGACGGCCTGACCCCTGCCCCGGCACCTCCGGGTGCGATGCCCTGGTGGAACGCGATGCTGCTGGCCGACCTGGGCGACGGAACCGGAGATCTGACCCTGCTGGTGCTGAGCTTTGCCACGCAGGCAGAGGCCGAGGCGGCCGCGCAAGCGATGGAGGCGGGGCTTGGCGCATCGGTCCTGCAAGGCTTGGGGGGCAAGACGCTGGCCGAGGCCGCGGCGCCCGGCACGGCGCGGGTGGCGGGGAACGGGCCGTACCTTGCGATCTATGCCATGCAGACGCCGCCCGAGGTGCTGTCTCCCGACTTGCTGCGCAACCGGGGCTTTCATGTGCTTCTGACCGCCGCGCTGTCACAGGACATGCCGCTTTTGGGTCCCGCCCGGCCCTGAGGGTCAGATCGGCTCGATATCGCCTTCGGCCCGCCCTGCATGGAACGCGGCCACGAATGTCGCCAGTCCGCCCGTCGCGATGGCATCCCTCAGCCCCTGCATCAGCACCTGGTAGTAATGCAGGTTGTGCCAGGTCAGCAGCATCGAGCCGATGATCTCGTCCGACTTGACCACATGGTGCAGATAGGCGCGGGAATAGCCGCGGCAGGCAGGACATTGGCAGCCGTCCTCCAGCGGGCGGGGGTCGTCCTTGTGGCGGGCGTTGCGCAGGTTCACCTGCCCGCGCGCCGTCCAGGCCTGGCCGGTGCGGCCCGACCGCGAGGGCAGCACGCAGTCCATCATGTCGATGCCCCGCTCGACGGCTCCGACTATGTCGTCGGGCTTGCCCACGCCCATCAGGTAACGCGGCTTGTCCACGGGCAGGAACCCCGGCGCATAGTCGAGGACGCCGAACATGGCCTCCTGCCCCTCGCCCACCGCAAGGCCGCCCACCGCATAGCCGTCGAAGCCGATGGATTTCAGCGCCTCGGCCGATTCCTCGCGCAGCGCGCGCGTGACACCGCCCTGCATGATGCCGAACAGCGCATGGCCCGGCCGGTCGCCGAAGGCATCGCGCGACCGCTGTGCCCAGCGCATCGACAGGCGCATGGCGCGGGCGACCTCGGCATCCGTGGCGGGCAAGGCAGGGCATTCGTCGAAACACATCACGATGTCCGAGCCCAGCAGCCGCTGGATCTCCATGCTGCGCTCCGGTGTCAGCATGTGTTTTGACCCGTCAAGGTGCGAAGAGAATCGGACCCCTTCCTCGGTCAGCTTGCGCAGGGGGCCGAGCGACATGACCTGAAACCCGCCGCTATCGGTCAGGATCGGTTTTGGCCAGTTCATGAACCGGTGCAGCCCGCCGAGCATTGCCACCCGCTCGGCCCCCGGGCGCAGCATCAGGTGGTAAGTGTTTCCCAGAAGGATGTCGGCCCCCGTCGCCGCCACGCTTTCGGGCAGCATCGCCTTGACCGTCCCGGCGGTGCCCACCGGCATGAAGGCGGGGGTGCGAATCTCTCCCCTCGGGGTCGAGATCACCCCGGTCCGCGCCGCGCCTTCGGTCGCCGTCACGCTGAAACTGATGCCCGTCGCCATGCCGACCGCCCCCTTCGCTGCCGCTTCCTTGGGCCAAATCCGGGGAAAAGTGAAGCCGGACCGATCCGATCCGCCCCCTGCCCCGTAATTCCGCTTGATCTTCGCGGCAATCTCTCTATCTGCGTGAATGAACGTTCATTCCCAGAACCATCAAGCCCGGTATCACCCGCATGTCGTCCTTGCCGCAACCCGCGCAATCCTCCGAAGAGCGCAGCCTGGAAATCCTGGGCCTGATCCGGCAGGCCTTTGCCGAAAAGGGATTCGACGGCGCCTCGATGCAGGACCTGGCCCGCGCCGCCGGGATGAGCGTGGGCAACTTCTACCGCTACTTCCCCTCGAAGGCGGCCATCGTCGAGGCGATGTGCGGCTATGACCTGGCCGAGATCCAGGCCGATTTCGCCGAGATCCAGACCTCGGACCAGCCGATGGCCTGCCTGCGCGACCGGATTCTGGCGCATTTCGACGAGGAAGGGACGAAGGACGGCCAGCTCTGGGCCGAGATCACCGCCGCCGCGATCCGCAAGCCCGAGATCGGCGCGGCGGCGCGGCAGATGGAAGAGACGATCACCCGCTTTCTCTGCGCGATCTTCGCCAACGTCACCCGGCGCAGCATGGAGGACGCCTGCCACCGCTACGAAGGCCAATGCCAGATGCTGGTCATGCTGGTGAAGGCCATGGCGATGCGCACCGCCCAATGCGGCCCGGCCAGCCCCGCGCTGGCGGCCCAAGTGGTGGCGGTGATCGACCGCATCCTGACCGAGATTTCCAATGACAAAGCTGAAGGCTAAGCCCATGCGCCCCACCCTGATCCTTGCCGCCGCCCTGACGCTGGTCAGCCCCGCGCTGCCCGCCCTTGCCGAAGGCGCCGCAGCTGCGCAGGCCGCCTCGGCCCCTGCCGCAGCCCCCGCCCTGCCGGCCATCACCGTAGCCGAAGTGACCACGCGCCGCCTGACCGACCGGGTCATCGCCTCGGGCCTGATCGCCGCGGTCGAGGAAGTGCAGGTCGCCCCGCTGGTCGAGGGCCAGCCGCTCGACCGGCTGCTGGCCGATGTCGGCGACACGGTGACCGAGGGACAGGTGCTGGCCGTCCTGTCGCGCACCACGCTTGACCTGCAGCGGACCGAGGCGGTCGCCTCGCTGGCCGCCGCGCAGTCGGCCATCGCCCAGTCCGAGGCGCGGCTGGTCGAGGCCGAGGCCGCCGCCGCCGAGGCCGCCCGCGCGGTCGAGCGGACCGCGAAGCTGCGGCAGAGCGGCACCGCCCCGCAGGCGACATGGGACACGGTGCAGGCCAATGCGACGGCGGCCAATGCCCGGGTGACGGTGGCGCGGCAAGGGCTTGAATCGGCGCGCGCGCAGCTGGCACTGGCCGAGGCGCGGCTGGAGAACGTGGACCTGATGCTGGCGCGGACCGAGGTGAAGGCCCCGGTCGCGGGCAAGATCGTCGCGCGCAACGCCAAGATCGGCGCCATTGCCACCGCGGCCGGGCAGCCGATGTTCGTCATCGTCCGCGACTCGGCGCTGGAACTGCGGGCCGACGTGTCCGAGACCGACCTCCTGCGTCTCGCGCCGGGCCAGAAGGCAAACCTGCGCGCCGTGGGCATGGCCGGCACGCTTGAGGGCACAGTGCGGCTGGTCGAACCCGCCATCGACCCGGTGACCCGGCTGGGCCGGGCGCGGATCGCGGTCGATCAGGCGGGCGAATTGCGCACCGGCATGTTCGTCGAGGCCGAGATCATCGCCGCCGAACGTGACGGGCTGGCCGTCCCGGTCACCGCCATCGGCGCCTCGCCCGAGGGCACCAGTGTCATGCGGGTGCGGGACGGCGTGGTCGAGCGGGTCGCGGTCACCACCGGCATTCGCGACGGCGGCATGGTCGAGATCGTCTCGGGCCTTCAGGCCGGCGACCAGGTGGTGCTGAAGGCGGGCGCCTTCGTCCGCGCGGGCGACCGGATCAACCCGGTCCCTGCCCCCGTTGCCGGCAACTGAGGAGAGGCGCGATGAACTTCTCTGCCTGGTCGATCCGCAATCCGGTCGCGCCGCTTCTGGCCTTCTTCCTGTTCATGGTCTTGGGTTGGCAAAGTTTCAACAGCCTGCCCATCACCCGTTTCCCGAACATCGACGTGCCGCTGGTGGCCGTGTCGGTCGGCCAGTCCGGCGCCGCGCCGGCCGAGATGGAAAGCCAGGTGACGAAGGAAATCGAGGATGCCGTCGCGGGCCTGACCGGGGTCAAGCGCGTCACCTCGACCGTGACCGACGGCCTGTCCACGACCGTGGTCGAGTTCCGCATGGAAGTGCCGACCGACAAGGCGGTGCAGGACGTGAAGGATGCGGTGGACCAGATCCGCGGCGACCTGCCGGGGGGCATCGAGGCCCCGATCGTCAGCCGGATCGACGTCGAGGGACAGGCGATCATGACCTTTGCGGTCTCGGCCCCCGACATGTCGATGGAAGAGATAAGCTGGTTCGTCGATGACACGGTGACCCGCGCGCTGCAAGGCCGCCCCGGCATCGGCCGCGTCACCCGCATCGGCGGGGCCGACCGCGAGATCCGGGTGGAGCTGGACCCTGTGCGGCTGGCAAGTTACGGCGTCACGGCCCAGGCGGTGAGCGCCCAGATCGCGGCGACGAACGTCAACCTCGGCGCGGGCAAGCTGCAGCTGGGCGACGGCGAGCAGGTGATCCGCACGCTGGGCGACAGCGGCACGGTCGAAAGCCTCGCCAACACCACCATCGCCCTACCCTCGGGCCGCTTCGTCAAGCTGACCGACCTTGGCCAGGTGATCGACAGCTATGAGGAGCTCAAGAGCTTTTCCCGCATCGACGGCGAGCCGGGCGTCAGCTTCCTCGTCTTCCGCGCCAAGGGGGCGTCCGAGGTCAGTGTGGCGGAACTGACCAACCAGGTGGTGGACCAGCTGCGCCAGGACCACCCGAACGTCACCATCACCATGGTGGACGATTCCGTCTTCTACACCTATGGCAACTACGAATCCGCGATCCACACCCTGCTGGAAGGCGCGCTGCTGGCGGTGCTGGTGGTGCTGGCCTTCCTGCGCAACTGGCGCGCGACGCTGATTGCCGCCGTGGCGCTGCCCCTGTCGGCGGTGCCGACCTTCTGGCTGATGGACCTCCTCGGCTTCTCGCTGAACCTCGTGAGCTTCCTGGCGCTGACGCTTGCCACCGGGATCCTGGTCGATGACGCGATCGTGGAGATCGAGAACATCGCCCGCCACATGCGCATGGGCAAGACGCCGTTCCGCGCCGCGATCGACGCCGCCGACGAGATCGGCCTTGCCGTCATCGCCACCTCGGCGACCATCGTCGCGGTCTTCGTTCCGGTCAGCTTCATGCCCGGCATCCCGGGCCAGTATTTCCGCCAGTTCGGCCTGACCGTGGCCATCGCCGTCATCTTCTCGCTGATGGTCGCGCGGCTGATCACGCCGATGATGGCCGCCTACCTGATGCGGTCGAAGGATGCCGCGGTCGGCCATGGCGAGGGCCACCGGGACGGTCTCGTCATGCGGGGCTATCTCTGGCTGGTGCGCGCCACGACGCGGGTGCGGCGGTCGAAGCGCTGGCCCTGGCTCGCGCTGCCGACCTACTACATCACCCTCGTCGCCGCCGTGATCGTGGTGATCTTCTCGGTCTTCGCCATGCTTCAGGTGCCCGGCAGCCTGTTCCCGCCCGAGGATGAAAGCCGCATCGTGGTCTCGGTCGAACTGCCGCCCGGCGCGACGCTGGACGACACCGCCGCCACGACCGACGCGATGCGCGAGGCGGTCAAGGACATCGACGGGGTGAAATCCGTCCTGGTCATCGGAGGCTCGGCCCCCCTGGGCGACCGCGACATCCGGCGGGCGACCTTCACCATCATCCTCGACCGGCTGGACAACGGGCTGGAGCGCAAGCTGATCGACCTTGGTCGCGCCCTGCCCGTGGTCGGCGGCCTGATCCCCGAGATCCCGTCCACGGGCCGCCTGCGCCCGCAGCACGAGATCGAGACCGAGGTCTTCGACCGGCTGAAATCCGTTCCCGACGTGCGCGCCTTCAAGGTCGGCGGCCCCGGTGGCGGCTCGCGTCCCTTTGCCTACGACATCCTGTCCAGCGACGACAACGATCTGAACCTCGCGGTGCAGAAGATCGAAGAGGCGCTGCGCGACGAGCCGATGTTCCTCAGCCCCTCGACCGAGGCCGCCCTGCCCCGGCCCGAGATCCAGATCACGCCCAAGCCCGACGAGGCCGCCCGGCTGGGCGTCACCGTGCAGCAGATCGCCAGCACCGTCCGCGTGGCCACCATCGGCGATGTCTCGGCCGCGCTCGGCAAACTGTCGATCGACAACCGTCTGGTGCCGATCCGGGTCCAGCTGGACGAGGCCTCGCGCGACAACCTCGCCCGCATCTCGGCGCTGAAGGTGATGACCTCAGCGGGCCCCGTGCCCCTGTCGGCCGTGGCCACGGTCGAGGTGGCCGAGGGTCCTTCGGTCGTCAAGCGGCTGAACCGCCAGCGGGTCGCCACGCTCGGCGCCGACATCGCGCCCGGCTATGTGCTGGACCAGGCGACCGCCCGCTTCAACGAGATCCTGCCCACGCTGAACCTGCCGGCGACCGTCCGCGTCACGCCTTCGGGCGATGCCGAGATCCAGGCGGAACTGGTCGGCAGCTTTGTCAACGCGATGGTGCTGGGCGTCCTCCTGATGATGTTCGTGCTGATCCTCCTGTTCCACTCGGTCCTGCAACCCCTGACCATCATCTTCTCGCTGCTCCTGTCGGTCGGCGGGGTGGCGGCGGCGCTGATCCTGACGCAGAACCCGCTGTCGATGCCCGTTCTCATCGGCATCCTCATGCTGATGGGGATCGTCGCGAAGAACGCGATCCTCCTGATCGACTTCGCCATCGAGATGCGGGCCCGCGGCATGAAGCGGATCGAGGCGGTGATCGAGGCCGGCCACAAGCGCGCCCAGCCCATCGTGATGACCTCGATCGCCATGTCGGCGGGGATGCTGCCCTCGGCGCTCGGTGTCGGCGAAGGCGGGGCGTTCCGTTCGCCCATGGCCATCGCCGTGATCGGCGGGATCATCGTCTCGACGGTTCTGAGCCTCGTCGTCGTGCCCTCGATGTATCTGGCGATGGACGACCTGTCGCGATTCTTCTCGTGGATCCTCGGCCGGTTCATCGGCAAGAAGGAGGCCGAGCCGACCCCGCCCGATCCCCTGGTGCTGGCCGATGGCATGGCGCGGACCCAGGTCGATGTCGCGGTGTTGCAGAACCGGGTGTCTGTGCTAGAGGCCGCCCTGGCCCGCAGCACGCCCCGGCCACACGCGGCGGAATAGGGTCAGGCCGCGGGCAGATGTCGCAGGCGGAAAGCCTCGGCCTCTGCCCCGGTCGGCGCGACGCCGCAGAAGGTCAGCACATAGGCCGGAACCCGGCGCAGGCGGACCTCGAGGCTTTCCTCGGACCGCAGCGCGATATAGCCGACCTGGGTGAGATAAAGCGTCCGCGCCCGGGTGTCGGCCTCGGTCTCGTCATAGCCGAAGCGGCGGAACAGGCCGGTGATCGCGGCGATCCGGGTCTCGTCGGCCTCGGCCATCGCGCGGGCGACGGCGGCATCGGTCAGCGACCAGGTGCGCATGGCGAATTCCAGCCGGCTGTCGAACAGCGCGCTGTCGTACCAGCAGTCGAACAGGTTGAGCATGGCTTCGGAAATGGTCGCCGCCGGCGCCTCGCAGCGGGCAACCAGGTTGGCGGTGTTCTTCTCGCGCCAGCGGTCCACCAGCCGGGCCAGTAGCGCCTCGCGGTCCGGGAAATGCCAGTAGAAACTGGTGCGCGACAGTCCCAGCCGCTCGGCCAGCGGCATCACCTTCACCGCATCCACCCCGCCCTCGACCAGAAGGTCATAGGCCGCCTCCAGCCAGAGGTCGGGCGTGCCCCGCCAGCCGCGTTCCGGTCTTTGCATCGTCATGCGCCACCCTAGGCCCGGGGCGGTTTCAAACACAAGACCACAAGAACTCGACATATGTGTCGAGTTTTGTCTTGCGCGGGCAACGGGGCCGATCTAGCATCCGGGCCATCCCTCCCACAGGCAGGCCTTCCGATGTCGAACGATCCCCTTCTCCAGCCCTATCGCCTGAAGCATCTGACCTTGCGCAACCGGATCATCACCACCAGCCACGAACCGGCCTACGGCGATGACGGCATGCCGAAGGACCGCTACCGGCTCTACCATCTCGAGCGGGCGAAGGCCGGGGTGGCGATGGTGATGACGGCGGGTTCGGCCAGCGTCAGCCGCGACAGTCCGCCGGTCTTCTCGAACCTCCTTGTCTGGAAGGACGAGGTGGTGCCGTGGATGAGGCGGCTGGTGGACGACTGCCACGAGGCCGGGGCGGCGGTGATGATCCAGCTGTCCCATCTCGGCCGGCGGACACGCTGGGACAAGGGCGACTGGCTGCCGGTGATCTCCGCGACCCACGAACGCGAGCCTGCACACAGGGCAACGCCTAAACCGGCCGAGGACTGGGACATCGCCCGCATCATCCGCGACTACGCCGATGCGGCAGAGCGGATGAAGGCGGCAGGGGTGGACGGGATCGAGTTCCTCTGCCACGGCCACCTGCTGGATCAGTTCATGTCGCCGCTGACCAACAGTCTGCCCGCCCCCTATGGCGGCAGCCTGGAGAACCGCGCCCGGCTGACGCTGGACATGGTGGCCGCCGTGCGCGAACGGGTCGGGCCCGAGATCATCCTCGGCCTGCGCTATGGCGTGGACGAGATGGAGCCCGGCGGCATCGACATCGAGGAAGGCTTGGCGCTGGGAAAGCTGTTCCGCGACAGCGGGATGGTGGACTACCTGAACATCAACCGAAGTCGGATCCACACCGATCCGGCGATGACGGACCTGATCCCTGTGCAGGGCATGCGGTCCGCTCCGCACCTGGACTTCGCTGGCCGCATCCGGGTCGAAGTCGGGATGCCGGTGATCCATGCCTCGCGCATCCCGGACGTGGCCACGGCCCGGCACGCAGTGGCCACCGGCCAGGTCGATCTGGTGGGGATGACGCGCGCCCACATGGCCGACCCGCATATCGTGCGGAAGATCGTCGAGGGCCGTGAGGACGACATCCGGCCCTGCGTCGGCGCAACCTACTGTCTGGACCGGATCTATCAGGGGGGCATGGCGCTCTGCATCCACAACCCCTCGACAGGGCGCGAGGCGACGCAGCCGCACCAGATCGAGAAGGCCGGGGTCAGGAAGAAGGTCGTCGTGGTCGGCGCCGGTCCCGCGGGTCTGGAGGCTGCGCGGGTGGCGGGCGAGCGGGGGCACCCGGTGGTCGTTTTCGAGGTCGCCGACAAGCCCGGCGGGCAGGTCCGGCTGACGGCGCAATCGAAGCGGCGGGCCGAGATGATCGGGATCATCGACTGGCGGCTGGCGCAGTGTCAGCGGCTTGGGGTGGAGTTCCGGTTCAACACCTGGGCCGAGGCCGAGGATGTCCTGGCCGAGGCGCCGGACGTGGTGGTGATCGCGACGGGGGGGATGCCGACGACCGAGCTTCTGGCCGAAGGGAACGATCTGGTGGTCTCGGCCTGGGACATCCTGTCGGGCGATGCCAAGCCCGGCGAGAACGTGCTGATCTACGACGAGGCCGGGGACCATGCCGCCCTGCAGGCGGCGCAGGTGATCGCCGAGGCCGGGGGCAAGGTCGAGGTGATGACGCGCGACCGGACCTTCTCGCCCGAGGTGATGGGGATGAACCTTGTCCCCTACATGCGCGCGCTGCAGGACAAGACGGTGACCTTCACGGTGACCTACCGGCTGGATGCCGTGCGGCGGGCGGGGAACCGGCTGGAGGCGGTGATCGGGTCGGATTACATGAAGCTCGACAAGACGCAGCTCCACGATCAGGTGGTGGTGAATGCCGGGACGCAGCCGCTTGCCGACCTCTACTTCGCGCTGAAACCGGTCTCGGGGAACAGGGGGGCGGTCGATTACGATGCCCTCATCGACGGGAGACCGCAGCCGGCGGTGGAGGGGTTCCAGCTGTTCCGCATCGGCGACGCGGTGGAGGCCCGGAACACCCACGCGGCCATCTATGATGCGCTGCGGCTGGTGAGGACCGTCTGAGCCGGTGATGCCCTGGGCCGGCGAGGTCCCGGGTCAGGCCCGGGACGGGGTCACGGCTTCTTCCGGCAGTAGAGTTCCATCCGGTGATGGATGATCTCGTAGCCGAGTTCGGCGGCGATCTGGCGCTGGAGTTCCTCGATCTTCTCGGAGCGGAACTCGGTGATGCGGCCGGTGTCGAGGTCGACGATGTGGTCGTGGTGGGGGGCATCCGCCACCTCGTACCGCGCGCCGCCGTTTTCGAGGGCGAGGCGCAGGACCACCCCTTCCCGTTCGAGGACCGAGAGGGTGCGATAGACTGTGGCGAGCGACAGGCTGTCGTCGAGGGTCCGGGCGCGGCGGTGAAGCTCGGCCGCGTCGGGGTGGTCGTCGGCCTCGGTCAGGACCTTGAGGAGCGCCTCGCGCTGGCGGGTCACGCGGACGCCGGTGTCGCGGAGGGCCTGTTTCGGGGTCGGTTTCATGACGCCGAATGGTAGCGGGACCGGGGAACGGGGTCAAATCCTGCGGATGTGTCCACGGTGGACAAACTCTGAGATACGTTTCATTTCAATGGGTTGCGATTTTCTGTTAGGGTGGTGTTAAGAGTTGTGGCAAGCCCGTTTTCGCGCCGTTTCAGGCGGCTGCGGCGGGGGTGGCGAGATCTGACAGGATGCTCGCGGCGATCTCCATTGAGCGCACGCGGGCCGCATGGTCGTGCATCATGCCGGTGATCATCACTTCGTCCGGCTGATGGCGGGCGATGAGGTCGGTGAGCTGCCGCCGGACGGTTTCGGGGGAGCCTACGGCGGAGCAGGAGAGCGCATAGCGGGCCTGGGCGAGGATCGGTTCGGGGATGTCGCCGAGGTCGAGCGTGGGCCTCGGGAGTTGGCCGGGGCGACCGCTGCGCAGGCGCGCGAAGGCGAGGAGTTGGGAGGAGCGGAGGTAGGTGGCTTCCTCGTCCGTGGCAGCGGCCGAGACGCCGATGGCCATCATCGCGTAGGGTTTCGCAAGGTGGGCGGAGGGGCGGAAAGTGCGGCGGTAGATCTCCAGCGCCTCTTCCAGGTGGGTGGGGGCGAAGTGGGAGGCGAAGGCGTAGGGAAGGCCCAGGTAGGCCGCGAGTTGCGCGCCGAAGGTGCTGGAGCCGAGGATCCAGACCGGGACATTGGTGCCGGTGCCGGGGATCGCCTGCACCGGGCCGGGGGTGTCGCCGAGGTAGCCGATTAGTTCCAGCACGTCCTGGGGGAAGGTGTCTTCCTGCGCCATGTGGCGACGCAGCGCGCGGGCGGTCTGCATGTCGGTGCCGGGCGCGCGGCCGAGGCCGAGGTCAATGCGGTTCGGGTAGAGGGTGGCGAGGGTGCCGAATTGCTCGGCCACGACCAGGGGGGAGTGGTTCGGCAGCATGATGCCCCCTGCCCCGATGCGCATGGTCTTGGTGTGGCCCGCGACATGGCCGACCACGACGGGGGTCGCGGCAGAGGCGATGCCGGGCATGTTGTGATGCTCGGCCAGCCAGTAGCGGTGGAAGCCCGCCTTTTCGGCGGCTTGCGCGAGCGCGACGGTGGATTTCAGCGCCTGGGCGGGGGTCTGGCCTTCGGGGATCGGGGCCAGGTCGAGGTAGGAATAGTGCTGCATGCGCGGCCTCCGGTTACCATGAGAGGTAATCATTCCGGGGGATGGGGCCAAGGGGGATGTCGTGTCGGCCGCGTAGGGTGCGCTACAGCGCAACATAGGATGGTGCGCGGTAGCGC
>NZ_JBKBLV010000007.1:36935-100062 GCF_046295235.1 Tabrizicola flagellatus | reverse complement strand
CAACCGCCAATTTTGGTTGGGGGGGTTGTCGCCCACCCTACGATGGGGATGGGTCCGGTGCTGTTGCTTGAGGCGGTGCGCCTGGTGGGCCGGGCGGACCGGGGGTTTCACACCCCCGGACCCCCGTGGGATATTTGGGAACAGGTGAAAGGGCTTAGATGAGCCCTTAAACTGCTTGCCTACGCGTCCTGCAACTCGGGCATTCCGTCCGGAAATCGCCAGTCGATTACGAGTTTCCTTAGCGCGATCACGTCATGGAGAAGCCGATCTGCGATTCGTATGGTTTCGTCAACCTGTTGTTTTGTAATGGATTGCTTCACTTCGAAGAGCTCACGCTCTTTGCCTTTCCCGCGCGCAAAGTAATGCGCCGCACCTAACGTTCCGTTCAGATGGTCCTCGAAGTAGAAAGCACCGTGCGCAGCCAAGTTTCTCGTTTCCAGCCCGCTCTCTACGTCCGCTGCTAGGGACAGAATGCGTTCAGCAATGGTGTTTGGACAGTTCTTCGCACTGTTCCTGAATCGAGAAAGCAGCTCCTGAGTTTTGAGTTTGAGACTGACATAGCCGCGGTACTCTTCTACGGAGTGTGGGTCGATCCCTTCTGCGTGCATAGTGGTTTGCCACACGGCGAGTTCAATGTGTGCCGCGGTCTGCATGTAAGTTCCCAGATCAAGCAGGAACTGCTGCGGGAGCATGCGCTCAACGATGCTTCTCATTGATCAACCCCAACAATGAAGCAGAAAACGGCGGGCATTTGGCCCGCCGCTATGGTTGTTCAGCCTGTCAAGCGACTCAGCTGCACCCGGTCGTCGCGCCGCAGCTGTTGCACTTCAGGCAGGTGCCGTTGCGCACCAGCGTGTAGTTGCCGCACTCGCCGCAGCTGTCGCCGGTGTAGCCTTGCAGCTTGGCCTTGGTCCGGGCGTCGGTGGCGCCGAGGGCGAAGGTCGAGGTCGACTCCGAGAAGCCGGAGACCCTCGTCTCCGACAGGACCGCGGTCATCGGGGCGGCCGTGTCGGTGCCGGTGGCGAGGCCGCCGCCGAAGGCCGTGACCCCCTGCCCGCCTTGCAGGACGGTGAATTCCTGCGGCAGGCGTTTCCTCATGTAGCCGGTCGAGGCGACCTGCTTCAGCACCTCCAGCGACTTCGACGCGGCCACGTCCGAAGGCTCGGCGATGTTGCGCCTGCCTTCCTCGTCGCCCCGGCCGAGGTCGTCGAACGACGCGCCTTTCGGGGCGACATGGGCGAGGTCGGTGCGGTCGAGGTAGGAGATCGCCAGTTCGCGGAAGATGTAGTCGAGGATAGACGTGGCGTTCTTCACAGAGTCGTTGCCCTGGACCATGCCGGCGGGCTCGAACCGGGTGAAGGTGAATGCCTCGACGAACTCCTCCAGCGGCACGCCGTATTGCAGGCCGACCGAGACCGCGATGGCGAAGTTGTTCATCATCGCCCGGAAGCCCGCGCCTTCCTTGTGCATGTCGATGAAGATCTCGCCCAGCGACCCGTCGGCATATTCGCCGGTGCGGAGATAGACCTTGTGGCCGCCGACGATCGCCTTTTGGGTATAGCCCTTGCGGCGTTCGGGGAGTTTCTCGCGGTGGCTGCGGACGATTTCCTTGACGATCACCTTCTCGACGATCTTCTCGGCGACGACCTGGGCTTTCTCCATGATCGAGCCGTTCGTCAGCGCCTCTTCGGCCTCGTCGTCGTCCTCGATCAGGGCGGCGGCGAGGGGTTGGCTGAGCTTGGAGCCGTCGCGGTAAAGCGCGTTGGCCTTGATGCCGAGGGAGTGCGACAGCTCATAGGCCGCCAGCACATCCGCGATCGTGGCCGAGTTCGGCATGTTGATGGTCTTGGAGATCGCGCCCGAGATGAACGACTGGGCGGCGGCCATCATGGTGATGTGGGAGTCCACCGAGAGGAACCGCTTGCCGGTCTTGCCGCAGGGGTTGGCGCAGTCGAAGACCTTGTAGTGTTCGGGCTTGAGGTGCGGCGCGCCTTCGAGCGTCATGGTGCCGCAGACATGGTCGTTGGCGGCGTCGATCTGGGCCTTGGTGAAGCCGAGGTGACGCAGGAGGTCGAAGGTCGGGTCGGCGAGTTTCTCGGCCGGGATGCCGAGGGTGCCCTTGCAGAAGTCCTCGCCCAGGGTCCACTGGTTGAAGACGAAGCGGATGTCGAAGGCGGACGGCAGGGCGGCCTCGATCTTCTCGATCTCGCGCGGGCCGAAGCCGTGGCCGATGAGGGCCGTGTGGTTGATCGCCGGGGCCTGGCCGAGAGAGCCGTGGCCGACGGCGTAGGCGACGATCTCGGCGGCCTGGGAGGTGGAGTAGCCGAGGGTTTCCAGCGCGGCGGGGACCGACTGGTTGATGATCTTGAAGTAGCCGCCGCCGGCGAGTTTCTTGAACTTGACGAGGGCGAAGTCGGGCTCGATGCCCGTGGTGTCGCAGTCCATGACGAGGCCGATGGTGCCGGTGGGGGCGATCACGGTCGTCTGGGCATTGCGATAGCCATGGACTTCACCGAGGCGCAGTGCCTCGTCCCAGGCGGATTTTGCAAGCGCGACAAGGCTTTGGTCCGGGCAGTTCGCGTGGTCAAGGGCGACGGCCGGGACGTTCAGGCCCTCGTAGGCGCCGGTCGCATGGGCAGCGGCGCGGTGGTTGCGGATGACGCGCAGCATGTGCTCGCGGTTGCGGGCGTAGCCGGAGAAGGGGCCGAGTTCCTTGGCCATTTCCGCGCTGGTCGCATAGGCGACGCCGGTCATGATCGCGGTCAGCGCGCCACAAAGCGCGCGGCCCTCGTCCGAGTCGTAGCCGAGGCCCATGTTCATCAGAAGGCCGCCGATGTTGGCGTAGCCGAGCCCGAGGGTGCGGAAGTCGTAGGAGAGCTGGGCGATTTCCTTGGAGGGGAATTGCGCCATCATCACGCTGATTTCCAGCGTCACGGTCCAGAGGCGGGTCGCGTGGATGTAGGCCTCGGCGTCGAACTTGCCGTTCTTGTAGAAGGTCAGCAGGTTCATCGACGCCAGGTTGCAGGCGGTGTCGTCGAGGAACATGTACTCCGAGCAGGGGTTCGAGCCGCGGATCGGGCCGTCCTCGGGGCAGGTGTGCCAGGCGTTGACGGTGTCGTGGAACTGGATGCCCGGGTCGGCGCAGGCCCAGGCGGCGTGGCCGATCTGGTCCCAGAGCTCGCGCGCCGAGACGGTCTTGGCGACCTTGCCGTCGGTGCGGCGGATCAGCTCCCACGGCTTGTCTTCCTTGACGGCGCGCAGGAAGGCGTCGGTGACGCGGACCGAGTTGTTGGAGTTCTGGCCCGAGACCGAGATGTAGGCCTCGGAATCCCAGTCGGTGTCGTAGGTCGGGAATTCGATCGAGTCGAAGCCCTGCCGCGCGTATTGCAGCACGCGGTTGGTGTAGGTGTCGGGGATCATCGCCTTCTTGGCGGCCTTGATCGCGGCTTTCAGCGCGGGGTTCTTGGCCGGGTCGGTGGCGTCCGCTTCCGCGCCGTCCCACTGGCGGATGGCGGCGAAGATGTCGTTCAGGCGGGCCTCATGCATCTTCGATCCGGCGACCAGCGAGGCGACCTTCTGCTCCTCGATGACCTTCCAGTTGATGAACTGCTCGATGTCGGGGTGATCCATGTCGCAGATCACCATCTTGGCGGCGCGGCGGGTGGTGCCGCCCGACTTGATCGCGCCGGCCGCGCGGTCGCCGATCTTGAGGAAGCCCATCAGGCCCGAGGACTTGCCGCCGCCCGAGAGCTTTTCGCCCTCGCCCCGCAGCGAGGAGAAGTTGGTGCCGGTGCCCGAGCCGTACTTGAAGAGCCGCGCCTCGCGGACCCAGAGGTCCATGATGCCGCCGTCGCCCACCAGGTCGTCCTTGACCGACTGGATGAAGCAGGCGTGCGGCTGGGGGTGTTCGTAGGCCGAGGCCGATTTGGTCAGCTTGCCGGTGGCGTGATCGACGTAGAAGTGACCCTGCGAGGGGCCGTCGATGCCGTAGGCCCAGTGCAGGCCGGTGTTGAACCACTGCGGGCTGTTCGGCGCGGCCATCTGGCGCGCGAGCATGAAGCGCATCTCGTCATAATAGGCGCGGGCGTCGGCCTCGGTGGTGAAATAGCCGCCCTTCCAGCCCCAATAGGCCCAGGCGCCGGCGAGACGGTCGAAGACCTGCTTGGCCGAGGTTTCGCCGACAAGCCGCTGATCTTCAGGGAGTTTCGCCAGCGCCTCCTCATCGGCGACCGAGCGCCACAGGAATTCGGGCACGCCCTTTTCCTTCACCTTCTTCAGGATCGCCGGAACCCCCGCCTTGCGGAAATACTTCTGGGCGAGCACGTCGGAGGCGACCTGGCTCCAGCCCTCGGGAACCTCGACGGCGTCGTTACGGAAGACGACCTTGCCGTCCGGGTTGCGGATTTCGGAAACCGTGGTGGTGAAGGCCATCGCCCCGTAGGCGCCGGTGGCTTCGGTGGTGAAGTGCCGCTCGATCTTCATGCCCCTGAACTCCTGTTTTTAGGCCAGAAACGGCCATTGGTTCTGTCAAATCGCAGGGGGCGCCGAACCGGTTTCGCAGCGTCGGGCAACAGTTGACGGATCCTGACGGTTCGCGCCGCCAAGAGGGCCGCATCCGATTTGGATGCCCTTTGTGTGGGTCGTTCTGCCTGTCCGCTGCGGCACTAGATTTAGTGGTGTCCCCTGCCGCTTTATCAAAGTGTCGTAATCTTTGGTCTCGATCAACGCAAAAATTTCGCGTCAAAGCAGATTTTCGGCTTGACGTTTTTTCGGCCACATCACGCGGCCGTCAGCAGGCGTGAGCCGGTCTTGTGGAGGCATTTGTGGACAGGTCTGGGGACAGGCTTCGCGCAGTTTGTGAAGAGTGCCGGATTTTCAAGGCAACCGGCCCGGTTGCGGCCGGCTCCTGACACCGCGCGCCGGGCGGGTCGGGCCGGGGCGGGCGATTCCATGCCGGAGGGGGTCAGGCGGTCGGGCGCGGCGGGCGGTTGATGAGGACGATTCCCGCAGCGACCAGGATGACCGCAAGGAGAATCGATCCCGTGACGGTTTCGCCGAAGACGAGCGCGCCAAGTCCGACGGCGAGGACCGGGGTCAGGAAGGAAAAGGCGGCGACGGTCGCGCCCGGATAGACCGACAGGAGCCAGAGCCAGGCGATGAAGCCCCCTGCCACCACGACCGAGGACTGGAACAGGAGGCCGAGGATATGCGCGGGGTGCAGGTCGCGGATCAGCGGGCCGAAGAAGGGCGCGGCCAGAAGCAGGATCGGGGCCGAGACGAGGACCATCCAGAAGAGCTGCATCTCGGGCCCTTCGGCGCGCATCACCGGGCGGCGGGCGATGAAGGCGGTCAGCGCCCAGCCCCAGGCGGCGCCCAGCGCGCAGAGATCGCCCGCGAGGCTCGCCTCGCCGGTGTCGGGGCGCGACAGGATCGCCGAGGCGCAGCCGGCGAAGGCCAGGGCAAGGCCGGCGGCCTTCGTGGGGGTGATCCGTTCGCCCAGGCCGAAATGGGCGAGGATCGCATACCAGACCGGCATGGAATACATGATGAGCGCCGAGCGGCCGACCGAGGTCAGGTCGAGCGCGAGGAAGAGGAACAGGAATTCGGCGGCGAAGAGCGTCCCGATCAGGAGGCCCGCGCCAAGCGTGGCGCGGCGCAGGCGCGGCGGGCGGCCGCGCCAGGCAAGCCAGGCCCAGACGAAGCCGATGGCCAGAAGCGACCGCAGGCCGGCGAAGAATACCGGCTGCAGCCCGGCATTTACCAGCTTGATGATGACCTGGTTCAGCGCCAGCACGCCCTGGACCCCCAGGAGCATGGCGAGACCCATGCCGTCGAGTCGATCCTTGCGCATGTTTCCCCCCTGGCCGGCGGCCCCTTTTGCATTGACCGGGGCGCCGGGGCAAGCAACCATGGGTGAGGTTTCTTGACATGGTGGGAGGTAGCGCATGAGCCTGGGCAAGACATTGCTGAAGGTTGCAATCGGGGTGGCCATCGTGAAGGGGGTGACCAGCCTGACCCAAGGGGGAAGCGCCAGCGCCGATACGGCTTCTGGGCGGACCGCCGGGCGCGGCACGCCCTTCGATCCCAAGGCCTCGGGGCAGACGGGGGGGATCGAGGATCTGCTGAAGGATGTCCTGGGCAGCGGCAGCGCGAAGCCGGCCTCCACCCCCCGCACGACGGGCGGCGATGGCGGGGGCCTCGGCGATCTCCTGACCCAGATGTCGGGGCAGAAGCGGTCCTCGCCCCGGGCCAGCGCGCCGAAGGGCGGGCTGGAGGACCTGCTGGGGCAGCTGACCGGCGGCGGCACCTCGGCCACGACGCGGACGGCGGGCGGCGGTGGCGCCTCGGGCGGGGTGGGTGATCTGCTGGATCAGGTGCTGGCCGACCGTCGGCCGGGTGGTCCGGTGGCGCTGCCGGAGCCGAAGCGCGAGGAGGAACTTTCGGCGGCGCTGATGCTGCGGGCGGTGATCCAGGCGGTGAAATGCGACGGCGAACTGGACGCGGACGAGAAGGCGCGCCTGATGCAGGCGATGGGCGATGCGACGCAGCGCGAGGTGCAGGCGGTGCAGGCCGAGTTGCAGCGTCCGGTTGACGTGAAGGGCCTGGCCCGCGCGGTCCCGGCGGGGCTGGAGCCGCAGGTCTATCTGATGTCGCTGATGGCGATCAACCTCGACAACCGGGCCGAGGCCGACTACCTGCACAAGCTCGCCGGAGAGCTGGACCTGTCGCCGGACCAGGTGAACGCGATCCACGACCGGGCGGGCGCGCCGCGGCTCTATCGCTGAGCTTCCCTTCGCCGGTCGGGCGGTGTAGGCCGGGGGCCGCCTGACCGGAGAGACCCATGCCCCCCGCGACCCCTGCGGCCGACAACACCCGCGCCGCCCTGATGATGGTCGCCTCGATGGCCTTCTTCGCGGTCGAGGACCTGTTCCTGAAACGCTCGGCCGAGACCATGCCGCCGGGACAGGTGCTGGCGCTGACCGGGGCCGCCGGGGCCTGTGTGTTCTGGGCGCTGGCGGCGGGGCAGCGGCAGGCGGTCCTGTCGCGCGAGGCTCTGCGCGGCGTTCCCCTGTGGCGGACGCTGGCCGAGGCGGCGGCGGCGATGCTGTACATCGTGGCTCTGGCCCTGGCGCCGCTGTCGATGACCTCGGCGCTGTTGCAGGCCTCGCCGCTGGTGGTGGTGGCGGGGGCGGCGCTGTTCCTGGGCGAGAAGGTGGGGTGGAGACGCTGGGCCTCGATCCTGGTCGGCTTCGCGGGGGTGCTGGTGATCCTGGAACCCTGGGGGGCGGCCTTCGATCCGACCGGGCTTCTGACGGTGGCCTGCGTCGTGGCGCTTGCGGCGCGGGACCTGCTGACCCGGACGATGCCGGCACGGATCGGCACCTTCCAGGTGGCGACCTGGGCCTACCTTGGGCTGGTGCCCTCGGGGGCCTTGCTGATGGCCGGCATGGGGCAGAGCTTCCTCTGGCCGACACCCTGGCAATGGGCCGGGCTGGGGGGCGCGCTGGTCTCGGGGCTGTTCGGCTATTACGCGGTGGTGGCGGCGATGCGGCTGGGCGAGGTCTCGGTCGTGGCACCGTTCCGCTATACGCGCCTGGTCTTCGCGATGGCGATCGCGATGGTCTTCCTGGGCGAGCGGCCCTCGGGCACGACGCTGGTCGGCGCGGCGCT
Source organism: Tabrizicola flagellatus (assembly GCF_046295235.1). Lineage (GTDB taxonomy): Bacteria > Pseudomonadota > Alphaproteobacteria > Rhodobacterales > Rhodobacteraceae > Tabrizicola > Tabrizicola flagellata_A. Next base: position 92,391 of record NZ_JBKBLV010000007.1, on the reverse strand, counting down.
GGTCGTCGGATCGGGGCTTTACGCCTTTGCCCGGGAAAGGGCGCGCAAACGTGCTTCCCTGATCGGCTGAGCCGGGGTAAAGGGGCCGGGAGAGCACCCTTCGGCCTTGAGGAAACCACCCATGAGCACGATCATCGACATTCACGCCCGCGAAATCCTGGACAGCCGGGGCAACCCCACGGTCGAGGTGGACGTCACGCTGGAAGACGGCAGCATGGGCCGCGCGGCGGTGCCCTCGGGCGCCTCGACCGGAGCGCATGAGGCGAACGAGCGGCGCGATGGCGATGCCAAGCGCTACAAGGGCAAGGGCGTGCTGGAGGCGGTGGCGGCGGTGAATGGCGAGATCGCCGAAGAGATCGTCGGCTTCGATGCGACCGAGCAGGTCGGAATCGACCGCACGATGATCGAGATGGACGGGACACCGAACAAGTCGCGGCTGGGGGCGAATGCGATCCTGGGCGTGTCGCTGGCGGTCGCGAAGGCGGCGGCGGAGTTCACGGCGCAACCCCTGTATCGCTATGTGGGCGGCACCTCGGCCCGCGTGCTGCCGGTGCCGATGATGAACATCATCAACGGCGGCGAGCACGCCGACAACCCGATCGACATTCAGGAATTCATGGTGATGCCGGTCGGCGCGGACAATATCCGCGATGCGGTGCGGATGGGGTCCGAGGTGTTCCACACGCTGAAGAAGGAACTGTCGGCGGCCGGCCACAACACCAGTGTCGGCGACGAGGGCGGCTTCGCGCCGAATCTGAACTCTGCCCGCGACGCGCTTGATTTCATTCTGAAATCCATCGAGAAAGCAGGCTACAAGCCGGGCGAGGACATCTGCCTTGCGCTGGACTGCGCGGCCACGGAATACTTCAAGGGCGGCAAGTACGAGATGAAGGGCGAGGGCCTGTCGCTGACGCCCGAGGAGAATGTCGAATGGCTGGCGAAGCTGGCTGCGGACTATCCGATCATCTCGATCGAGGACGGCTGTTCCGAGGACGACTGGGCGGGCTGGAAGCTTCTGACCGACAAGCTTGGCCACAAGCTGCAACTGGTGGGCGACGACATCTTCGTGACCAACCCGAAACGGCTGGGGCGCGGGATCGCCGAGGGCATCGCGAACTCGATGCTGGTGAAGGTGAACCAGATCGGCACCCTGACCGAGACGCTGCAGGCCGTCGAGATGGCGCATCGCGCGCGCTACACGAACGTGATGAGCCACCGTTCGGGCGAGACCGAGGATTCGACGATTGCCGACCTGGCCGTGGCGACGAACTGCGGGCAGATCAAGACCGGGTCGCTGTCGCGGTCGGACCGGCTGGCCAAGTACAACCAGCTGATCCGCATCGAGGAGATGCTGGGCGAGACGGCGGAATATGCCGGTCGGTCGATCCTGAAGGGCTGAGGCCGGGGCCGGAATTCCTGCGAATTCCGGTCCGATTTCCGCATGAAATCGGGGCGTTCCGCGGGGAGCGCCCCGTTCTTACTGGAAGCGGCCGGGCCGGAAATCGGCCAACAGCGGGCTGTCGGGCCCGCCCAGGATCTCGTCGGCAAGACATTCGGCCACCACGGGTGCGAGCGTCGCCCCCGAATGCATCACGGCGATCCAGAGCCCCGCAATCGGCCCCTGCCCCGCGACCGGCAATCCATCCTCGGGGACGGGGCGCAGGGCCATGGCCTGCCGGGCGAAGTGGATGTCGAGACCCGGAAACAGGGTCCGGAGCCGTGCCAGTGTCGCGTTGACCACCACCGGGAAGGCCCCCAGCGCCTCGGCATGGTCGGACTGGTGGCCGGCCGAGGCTGGGGCCGTCAGGCGGCCCTCGCGGTCCTGCCGGACCTCCTGCTCGGGCGTGGCGAGGACCAGCGGGCAGATGGGCGGCAATGGGTTGGTGCGGATCATCAGGCCGGGGCGTGTCAGCATGGGCAGCCTGTAGCCGAGGGGCTGAAGGAGCGCGGGCGTGCCGGTGCCGGTGGCGAGGATGACCCGGTCGGCGGGCATCGGACCGAGGTCAGTCAGGACTCCGGTCACCCTGCCCTGCGCCTCGGTCAGTTGGTGCATGGTGGCGGTGACGACCTTTGCGCCCAAGGCCTCGATCAGCGCGCGGGCGAGGATGCCGGGGTCGGCGACGCCTTCCTCGGGGAAGTACAGCGCGGTGTCCGGGACAGGGCCGAGGGCGGGCAGGCGTTCGGCCACTTGCGCGCGGGTCAGCTTGTCCACCCGGTAGCCGAGTGCGGCGAGGTCGGCGGCGGTTTCGTCCTGCGCCTCGCCTGTCGCCTCGTACCAGAGGCAGCCGGGCCAGCGGGTTGGCAGGTCCGGCAGGGCCTTTGTCAGGCGGCGGTGCGCGGCAAGGCCTTCGTGGCGCAAGTGGTAATGGGCGGGGCTGAGGTAGTAGGAGGCGTTGAGCCAGCCGAAGCTGGCGACCGAGGCGAGGCCGCCGTGCGTATGGGTGGCGACGATGGTTACATGCTCTCCGCGACGGGAAAGCTGGAAGGCCAGCGCCGCGCCGGTGATGCCTGCGCCGATGATGAGGGTTCGGGGCATGGGGGAAGGCTGGCATGGAGCGGGCAGGTTGGCAACCGGCTTCCCGGTTCGAGAGTCCTCCTGTAGGTATCGGACATGACCCTGATCCTGCTGAACAAGCCCTATGACGTGCTCTGCCAGTTCAGCCGCGAAGGCGAGCGGGCGGTGCTGGCGGATTACGTCCCGGTGAAGGGGGTCTATCCGGCGGGGCGGCTGGACCGCGACAGCGAGGGGCTGGTGGTGCTGACCGATGACGGGAAGCTGCAGGCGCGGATCGCGGATCCGAAGTTCAAGCTGGAGAAGACCTATCTTGCGCAGGTCGAGGGGGTGGTGACCGAGGCCGCGCTGGAGCGGTTGCGGCGGGGTGTGGAGTTGAACGATGGGCCGACGCTGCCGGCACGGGCGCGGGCGGTGGATGAGCCCGGCTGGCTCTGGCCCCGGGTTCCGCCGATCCGGGTGCGCAAGACGGTGCCGGACGGGTGGATCGAACTGACGATCCGCGAGGGGCGGAACCGGCAGGTGCGGCGGATGTGTGCGGCGGTGGGCCTCCCGTGCCTGCGGCTGATAAGGTGGCGGGTGGGGGACTGGACGCTGGAGGGGCTGGCGCCGGGGGAGTGGAGAGACGCATGACGGCCGAAGCGATCATCGCGAAGCTGGGGCTGATGCCGCACCCGGAGGGTGGGTGGTACCGCGAGACCTGGAAGGGGCCGGAGGTGGGCGGCCGGGCCTGCGGGACGGCGATCCTGTTCCTGCTGAAGGCGGGCGAGCGGTCGCATTGGCACCGGGTGGATGCGGACGAGCTCTGGCTCTGGCATGCCGGGGCGCCGCTGGTCCTGTCGATGGGCGTGGCGCGCGCCGAGGAGATGCGGCTGGGGCCGGACGTGCTGGGCGGCGAGGTCGTGCAGGCGGTGGTGCCGGCGGGCTGGTGGCAGGCGGCACGGTCCACCGGCGACTGGACGCTGGTCAGCTGCACGGTGAGCCCCGGTTTCCGCTTCGAGGGGTTCGAGCTGGCCCCGCCGGGGTGGAGCCTGTGAGGGACCACCGCGCCTTTCTTGCCGCGGTTCCCGCCGACCTGCGCGAGGCGATGACAGAGCGGCGGGACGAGCCGGGTCTTCGGCATTTGGCGGGGCATCTGGGGCTGATCCTCGTCGTCGGTGCGCTGATTGCGGCTGGGGTGCCGGGCTGGGGCCTGCTTCTGCCGGTGCATGGGGTGCTGATCGTGTTCCTGTTCACGCTGGAGCACGAGGCGACGCACCGGACGCCGTTCCGGTCGTTCTGGCTGAACGACTGGGTGGGGCGGCTTTGCGGGCTTCTGCTGGTGCTGCCCTTCGAATGGTTCCGCGCCTTTCACATGGCGCACCACCGCTGGACCAACCTTCCCGGCAAGGACCCGGAATTGGCGGGGCCGAAGCCCGCGACGCGGGGGGCGTGGGCGTGGCATGTCTCGGGCCTGTCCTACTGGATCGCCGAGGTCCGGCTGATGGCGCGGCTGGTCGCGGGGCGGGTGGACGACGGTTTCGTGGCCGAAGGCGCCAAGGCACGGGTGGTGGCCGAGGCGCGGGGGATGGCGGTGGTCTATGGGCTGGCCGGGCTGTCGCTGGTCTGGACGGACCTTCTGCTCTGGGTCTGGCTGGTGCCGGTCCTTCTGGGCCAGCCTTTCCTGCGCCTCTACCTTCTGGCCGAGCATGGCGACTGCCCGGAGGTGGCGAACATGTTCGAGAACACCCGGACCACCTTCACGACCCGGGCGGTGCGCTGGCTGGCCTGGAACATGCCATACCATGTGGAGCATCATGTCTGGCCGACAGTGCCCTTCCATCGCCTGCCCGCGCTGCATGGGATGATGCGGGAGGACCTCAAGGTCACGGCCGAGGGCTATGCGGCCTTCACGCGCGACTACCTGGCGCGGCGTCCACGCTGGGCAGGGGAGCGGGCCAAATGAAATCAAGAGCTTGGCCGTGGACATTCAGGATCTGTCAACCCTGATGGCGCGCCCGGGGGCAGAGGGCGGATGCCTCCGGCGGGAGTATTTGGCAAAAGGGCAAGCGCAGGGTCGGGTTTGCCGGATTGTGCCGGGCACAAGATCGGGGTGGCCGGCGGCGGCGGGTTTCGCTAGGTCTGGGGCATGAGCGATACCCCTGCCCTGCCCCGCGCGGCCGTTCCCGGCGGCGATACCCTGCCCGGTTTCCTGTACGCGCTGACGGCCTATCTGCTGTGGGGGTTCCTGCCGATCTACATGAAGGCGCTGGCGCATATCCCGCCGGTCGAGGTGATCGCGCACCGGGTGATCTGGTCGGTGCCGATCGCGATCCTGGTCCTGGTCTGGCTGGGCCGGACGGCGGACCTGAAGGCCGCCTTGCGCAGCCCCCGGATGCTGGGCATGGCCGCGATGACGGCGGCGCTGATCAGCGTGAACTGGGGGATCTATGTCTGGGCCATCGGATCCGGCCATGCGCTGGATGCCGCACTCGGCTATTACATCAATCCGCTGTTTTCCATCTTCCTTGGCGCGGTCCTGCTGGGCGAGCGGATGGCGCGGATGCAGATGGCGGCGATCGCGCTGGCGGTGGCGGCGGTCGGCATCCTGACCTGGGAGGCCGGGCGGCTGCCGGTGGTGGCGCTGGGGCTGACGCTGACCTGGGGGGCCTATGCCTATCTCAAGCGGCGGTTGCCGATCGGGCCGAACCAGGGCTTCACGCTGGAGGTGCTGATCCTGCTGGCCCCGGCGCTGGCCTATGTCGGCTGGTTGCAGGCGCAGGGCACCGGGCATTTCCTGCAAGGAGTGGCCTGGGACAATGCGCTGCTTCTGGGCTGTGGGATCGTGACGGCGGTGCCGCTGATGATCTATGCCAACGGCGCCAAGGGGCTGACCCTGTCCACCATCGCCATCATGCAATACATCGCGCCGACCATGATCTTCCTGACCGCGGTCTTCATCTTCGGCGAGCCGTTCAGCGGCGTGAAGCTTTTGGCCTTCAGCCTGATCTGGGCGGCGCTGGCGATCTATTCGCTGCCGATCCTCGCCGCACGCATCAGTCGGGCCGGCTGATCTGCCCGCCGCCGACCAGCGCGGGCGCGCCGGTGGTGTCGGGGCCAGAGGTCGCCATCTTGCGCAGGACGCGGACCGCGAGGAAGGCAAAGGCCTGGGCTTCCAGCATGTCGCCGTCGAGACCCACGTCCTCGACCGGCAGGATCGTGCAGGGGATGCGGCGGCGCAGTTCGCCCAGCATCACCGGGTTGAGCCGCCCGCCGCCGGTGACGAGGATTCGCGTCACGGGGGCCGGAAAGTGGATCTGCGCCTGGGCCACGCAGGCGGCGGCAAGGGCGGTCAGCGTGGCGGCGGCATCGGCGTCGGACAGGAGGTCCAGCCGCGCGACCAGATCGGCAAAGGCATTGCGGTCCAGCGACTTGGGCGGCGCAAGGTCGAACCAGGGATGGCGCAGGAAGCGCGCCAGGAAGTCCTCGTCCACCTCGCCCCGGGCGGCGAGCGCGCCGTCCTCGTCCAGCGCCTTGCCGAGCCGGACCTGCATCAGGTCGTTCAGGGGCGCATTGGCCGGGCCGGTGTCGAATGCGAGAAGCGCGCCGGGGTTTTCCGGGCCGGGCGCGGTGGGGTCGATCCAGGTGATGTTGCCGACGCCGCCGAGGTTGAGGAAGGCGAGCGGCTCGGTCGCGCCGAGGTGGCGGGCCAGCGCGAAATGGTAGAAGGGCGCGAGCGGCGCCCCCTGCCCGCCGATGGTCACGTCGGCGCTGCGGAAGTCCCAGACAGTGGGCAGGCCGAGCAGCTGGGCGAAGATTGCGCCGTTGCCGCATTGATGCGTGCCGCGCCCGGCGGGCTCGTGCGCGAGGGTCTGGCCGTGGAAGCCCAGCACCTCGGCCCCGGTAAAGCGGGAGAGGACCTCGGCATGGGCGGTCTCGACCACCTCGGCGGCGGCGGCGGTTTCGGGATCGCCCGGCCAGTGGCCGAGCGCGGCGCGGAGCACTGCCCGCTCTTCGTCCGAATAGGGGCGATAGGCGGAGGGGCCGAAGGCGAAGACCGCGTGCCCGTCGGTCTTGATCATCGCCGCATCGACGCCGTCGAGCGATGTGCCCGACATCGCCCCCAGCGCCCACAAGGCCCCGTACTTCCGCATCTTCCCTTGCGCCTCACGCGAAGCTATACCGCGCGACATCCTAGACCGAGGCGGCCATGCTCTACCATCCGAAATCTGACTTCATGCGTGTGATGTTCGAGCGGGGCTTTGTTGCCGATTGCACGGATTATCAGGCGCTTGACGAGGCATTGTTGAAGGGTGTGGTGCCGGCCTACATCGGCTATGACGCGACCGCCCCCAGCCTGCATGTCGGGCATCTGATGAACATCATGGTGCTGCGCTGGTTGCAGAAGACCGGGCACAAGCCGATCACGCTGATGGGCGGGGGGACGACCAAGGTGGGCGACCCCTCGTTCCGGTCGGAGGAGCGGCCGTTGCTGACGCCCGAGGCGATCGACGCCAACATCGCGGGGCTGAAGAAGGTCTTTGCAAATTACCTGACCTATGGCGATGGCCCGACCGACGCCATCATGCTGAACAATGCCGAATGGCTGGACAATCTGAACTATCTGGATTTCCTGCGCGACATCGGGCGGCATTTCAGCGTCAACCGGATGCTGTCGTTCGAGAGCGTGAAATCCCGGCTGGACCGCGAGCAGTCGCTGTCCTTCCTGGAATTCAACTACATGATCCTGCAAGCCTATGATTTCCTTGAAATCCATCGGCGCTATGGCTGCCTGTTGCAGATGGGCGGGTCGGACCAGTGGGGCAATATCATCAACGGGATCGACCTGACGCGCCGGGTGATCGACAAGGAGATCTTTGGGCTTACGACGCCGCTTCTGACCACGAGCGACGGGCGCAAGATGGGCAAGTCGGCAAGCGGCGCGGTCTGGCTGAACGGCGACATGCTGTCGCCCTACGAATTCTGGCAGTTCTGGCGCAACACGACCGATGCCGATGTGGGCCGGTTCCTGAAGATCTTCACCGAGCTGCCGGTCGAGGAATGCGACCGGCTGGGCAGCCTTGGCGGGGCAGAGATCAACCAGGCGAAGATCCTCCTGGCGAACCTGGCGACGGGCCTTCTGCACGGGGCCGAGGCGGCGGCGGCGGCGGAAGCCACGGCGCGGGAAGTGTTCGAGAAGGGCGGGATCGGCGACGACCTGCCGACGGTCACGCTGGACGTGACCGAGATCGCCGAGGGTGTGGGGATCGTGCAGCTGTTCGTGCGGGCCGGGCTGGCGGCGAGCGGCAAGGAGGCGAAGCGGCTGATCGCCGAGGGCGGCGCTCGGGTGAACGACGAACTCATCACCGACCCCGGCCTGCGCTATGGCGCGAGTCACCTGGTCGAGCCTCTGAAGCTGACCGCCGGCAAGAAGCGCCATGCCCTGGTGGTACTGGCCTGATAGCGGCAGGGCGGGTGCGACCGCCCTGCCCCGTCCTCAGTCCTGAACGGTGACCCTGACCATCACGTCGGCCGGGGCCGAGACCTCGCCGTTCTGGCCCTCGCCGCGCTTGATCGCGTCCACGACCTCCATCCCCGAGATGACCTTGCCGAAGATGGTATACTGGCCATCGAGGAAGCTGGCATCGCCGAAGGTGATGAAGAACTGGCTGTTGGCGCTGTTCGGGTCCTGGGCGCGGGCCATGCCGACCACGCCGCGCTGGAAGCTGAGCGTGTCGGTGAACTCGGCCGGGATGTCGGGCTTCGACGAGCCGCCACGCCCGGCCATGGACATATCGCCCCCGGCCTTGCCGAACTGCACGTCGCCGGTCTGGGCCATGAAACCGTCGATCACGCGGTGAAAGACCACGTTGTCATAGGCGCCCTCCTTCGCCAGCGCGACGATCTGTTCGACATGCTTTGGCGCGACATCGGGCAGGAGGTCGATGACCACTGTGCCGTTGGCCTGGCCGGCGATCTCGATCACCAGGTTCGGGCCGGGGCCATCGGCTTCCTGGGCGAAGGCGGGGGCGGTGACGGTGGCCAGCGCCGCGGCAAGGATCAGCTTACGCGACATCGGCGGCCACCCGGACAGAGATCATGCGGTCGGGATTCGCCGGCGGTTCGCCCCGGGCGATCTTGTCCACGTGCTCCATCCCCGAGATCACGCGGCCATAGACGGTGTATTGTCCGTTCAGGAAATGGTTGTCGCGGAAGTTGATGAAGAACTGGCTGTTCGCAGAGTTCGGGTTCTGCGAGCGCGCGGCCCCGAGGGTCCCCCGGTCGTGCGGGAGTTTCGAGAACTCGGCCGGCAGGTCCGGATACTGCGACCCGCCCGTCCCCGCCCGGCGCGGGTTGTAGCCGGGCGAGGCCATGTTGGCGTTTTCCACGTCGCCGGTCTGGGCCATGAAGCCCTCGATCACCCGGTGGAAGGCCACGTTGTCATAGGCCTTGTCGCGGGCCAGCTGCTTCATGCGCTCGGCATGCTTGGGGGCCACGTCGGCCAGCAGCTCGATCACCACCTCGCCGTCCTTCAGCGTGATGATGATGGTGTTTTCCGGGTCCTTTATCTCGGCCATCGGAGTCTCCTTCGGGATTGCGGTCGGGCGCGACCGTAGCGGCGGCATCCGGCCAAGGGAAGCGCAAAGCGTCGCAAGCGGTTGACGGGCGCGTGATATCGGGGGCATGTGCAGGCAGGCTTTCACGGAGGATGACACGATGCCCTGGAAAACGCTGGACGAGATGGACCTTGACGGCAAGGTGGTGCTGGTGCGGGTGGACATCAACGTGCCGATGGAGGCCGGTCGTGTCACCGACATGACCCGGATCGACAAGATCCGGCCCACGGTGGACGACATCATGGCCAAGGGCGGCAAGGTGGTGCTGCTGGCGCATTTCGACCGGCCGAAGGGCAAGGTGGTGCCCGAGATGAGCCTGTCCCATGTCGTCGAGGCGCTGGCCGGATCGCTGGGGCGGAAGGTGGTCTTCGGGACTGATTGCGTCGGCGCACCTGCCGCAGAGGCCATCGCCAAGGCCGTGCCGGGCGAGGTCGTGCTTCTGGAGAATACCCGCTTCCATCCGGGCGAGGAGAAGAACGATCCCGCGCTTGCCGCCGAGATGGCGAAACTGGGCCAGGTCTATGTGAACGACGCCTTTTCCGCCGCGCACCGGGCGCATGCCTCGACCGAGGGGCTGGCGCGGCTGTTGCCGGCGGCGGCGGGCCGGCTGATGGAAGCGGAGCTGAAAGCGCTGGAGGCGGCGCTGGGGTCGCCCGAGCGGCCGGTGGTGGCGGTGGTCGGGGGTGCCAAGGTCTCGACCAAGATCGAGTTGCTGGCGAACCTGGTCACCAAGGTCGATCACCTGGTGATCGGCGGGGGGATGGCGAACACCTTCCTCGTGGCCGAGGGGATCGAGGTCGGCCGGTCGCTGGCCGAGCGCGAGATGGCCGAGACCGCGCGCGAGATCCGGCACCGGGCGCAGAACGCGGGGTGCCAGATCCATCTGCCCGTCGATGTGGTGGTGGCGCGCGAGTTCAAGGCCGGGGCGGAGAGCCAGACGGTGGGCGTTCACCATTGCCCGCCCGACGCGATGATCCTGGATGCCGGGCCCGAGACGGTTCGGCGGCTGGAGCAGGTCTTTGCCGAGGCCAAGACGCTGATCTGGAACGGGCCGCTGGGGGCCTTCGAGATCGAGCCCTTCGATGCCGCGACCAATGCGGCCGCGCAGGCGGTGGCGCGGCTGACCAAGGCCGGCAAGCTGATCTCGGTCGCGGGCGGCGGCGATACGGTGGCCGCGCTGAACGCGGCGGGGGCGGCGGAGGATTTCACCTTCATCTCCACCGCCGGGGGCGCCTTCCTGGAATGGATGGAGGGCAAGGAATTGCCGGGCGTGATGGCGCTGATGGGTTGAGGGACGGGGCCGCGCCGGCTATGCCTGCGGTGACATTCGGGAGACGGACATGACCAACGCGAAGATGACCGAACAGGTGCGGAACGGGCGCGGATTCATCGCGGCCCTGGACCAGTCGGGCGGATCGACCCCCAAGGCCTTGAAGCTGTACGGGATTTCCGAAAGCGACTACTCGGGCGAGGAGCAGATGTTCGACCTGATCCACGCGATGCGGGCGCGGATCATCAAGTCGCCCGCCTTCACCGGCGACAAGGTGGTGGGGGCGATCCTGTTCGAGCAGACCATGGACCGCAAGATCGACGGCATCCCGACCGCGACCTATCTGTGGGAAAAGCGCGGGGTCGTGCCCTTCCTGAAGATCGACAAGGGGCTGGAGGCGGAAGCCGACGGCGTGCAGCTGATGAAGCCGATCCCGGGGCTGGATGCGCTTCTTGAGCGGGCGAAGAAGGCCGGGATCTTCGGCACCAAGGAGCGGTCGGTCATCAATGCGGCCAACCGCAAGGGCATCGCCGCCATCGTCGCGCAGCAGTTCGAGATCGGCCGGCAGGTGGCCGCCCACGGGCTGATGCCGATCCTGGAGCCCGAGGTCACCATCTCGATCCCCGACAAGGCCGAGGCCGAGGCGATCCTGCAGGAGGAGATCCTGAAGGCGCTGGAGGGTGTGGACGGCCAGGTCATGCTGAAGCTGTCGCTGCCCACGGTGCCGGATTTCTATCAGCCGCTGGTGAAGCATCCCAAGGTGCTGAAGGTGGTGGCGCTTTCGGGCGGCTATAGCCGGGACGAGGCGAACCGGATCCTGGCGCAGAACCACGGGATCATCGCGAGTTTCAGCCGCGCGCTGAGCGAGGGGCTGAGCGCGCAGCAGTCCGATGCCGAGTTCGACGCGGTGCTGCAGGGCGCGGTGGACGGGATCTACGCGGCCTCGATCACCTGAGACGCCGCAGCTTCGGCGCGCACGGGGGGGGCCGGCGGCCCCCCGTTTGCGTTCAAGTCTTTGAGGACGGCGCGTTTTCGGGATTCACAAGCGATTCGGCTTATGTCATGATTCGCCAAAGGCCCGCATGAGACGGGCCGGAGAAGGGCGCATGTCGGCAGCACAATCGCAACGGGGACTTGGGGGACTGGCCTATCTGGCCTTCGTCTCGGCGCTGGGGGTCTATTTCACCTTCAACGCCGTGCAGGGCGACTACGGCATGTTCGCCCGCGTCGCGATCCATGCCGAGGCGGAGGGCCTGCGGGCCGAACGCGACCGGCTTTCGGCGGAACTGGCCGAGATGGAGAACCTGACGCACCGCCTGTCGGACACCTATCTGGACCTCGACCTGCTGGACCAGCAGGCGCGCGACGTGCTGGGCTACATGCGCGCCGACGAGATCGCCATCCGCTGAAGGGGCCCGCTCCCAGCCTTGACCTGGGCGCATAGGTGCCATGCCGCGCAGCCCTGCGCGGCGGGGGAGATTCCCTTTGACCCAATAAACACCGATGCTGTATGGATGGTTTAATACTAAACCATATTCTGCACCTGCAAACTGCCTGGGAGGAGCCCGATGGCGAAGAAGCCCGAAGCGAGACCGAACGTCTCGAAGGAAGAGCTGCTGAAATATTACCGCGAGATGCTGTTGATCCGCCGGTTCGAGGAAAAGGCGGGCCAGCTGTACGGCATGGGCCTGATCGGGGGGTTCTGCCACCTGTACATCGGGCAGGAAGCGGTGGTCGTGGGCCTGGAGGCGGCCGCGAAGGCGGGCGACAAGCGGATCACCAGCTACCGCGACCACGGGCACATGCTGGCCTGCGGGATGGACGCCAAGGGCGTGATGGCGGAACTGACCGGGCGCATCGGGGGCTATTCCAAGGGCAAGGGCGGCTCGATGCACATGTTCTCGAAAGAGAAACATTTCTACGGCGGGCACGGGATTGTCGGCGCGCAGGTGCCGCTGGGGGCCGGGCTGGCCTTCGCCGACAAGTATCTTGGCAATGACAGCGTGACCTTCACCTATTTCGGCGACGGCGCGGCGAACCAGGGGCAGGTCTACGAGACCTACAACATGGCCGAGCTCTGGGCGCTGCCGGTGATCTTCGTGATCGAGAACAACCAGTATGCGATGGGGACGAGCGTGAAGCGGTCCACCAAGTCCACCACGCTGTATGGCCGGGGCCTCGCCTATGGCATTCCGGGCGAGCAGGTCGACGGGATGGACGTGCTGGCAGTGAAGGCCGCGGGCGAGAAGGCGGTGGCGCATTGCCGGGCGGGGAATGGCCCGTATATCCTGGAGATGATGACCTACCGCTACCGCGGGCACTCGATGTCGGACCCCGCGAAATACCGCACGCGGGAAGAGGTCGAGAAGATCAAGACCGAGAAGGACTGCATCGAGCATGTGCGCGATCTGCTGACGCAGGGGGGGCTGGCCTCGGACGAGGAGCTGAAGGCCATCGACAAGGAGATCAAGGCGATCGTGAACGAAAGCGCGGAATTCGCCAAGGACAGCCCGGAGCCGCCGATGGACGAGCTCTGGACGGATATCTACGCGTAAGGGGGGATGTGAGATGGCAACCGAAGTACTGATGCCCGCGCTGTCCCCGACCATGGAGGAAGGGACGCTGGCGAAATGGCTGGTCAAGGAGGGTGACACGGTCAAGTCCGGCCAGATCATCGCCGAGATCGAGACCGACAAGGCGACGATGGAGTTCGAGGCGGTCGACGAAGGGATCGTCGGCAAGATCCTGGTGGCCGAGGGCACGGCGGGCGTGAAGGTGAACACGCCGATCGCGGTGCTGATCGAGGACGGGGAAACCGTGTCGGACGCTCCCAAGGCGACTCCGGCGGCGGCAGTGGCGGCACCTGCTGAAGTGCCGAAGACTGTGGCGGCTGCCCCCGTGGCTGCGCCCCCTGCCCCGGTTGCGGCGGCGGGTTGGCCGCATACCGACCTGCCCGAAGGTCCGACCAAGACGATGACGGTGCGCGAGGCGCTGCGCGAGGCGATGGCCGAGGAGATGCGGGCCGATCCGACGGTCTTCCTGATGGGGGAAGAGGTCGGCGAGTATCAGGGGGCCTACAAGATTTCGCAGGGCCTCCTGGACGAGTTCGGCGCGCGCCGGGTTGTCGATACGCCGATCACCGAGATGGGCTTTGCCGGGATCGGGGTTGGCGCCTCCTGGGGGGGCCTGAAGCCGATCGTCGAGTTCATGACCTTCAACTTCTCGATGCAGGCCATCGACCACATCATCAACTCGGCGGCCAAGACGCTGTACATGTCGGGGGGCCAGATGGGCAGCCCGATGGTGTTCCGCGGCCCGAATGGCGCGGCGGCGCGGGTGGGGGCGCAGCACAGCCAGGACTTCGCGGCCTGGTATGCGGCGATCCCGGGGCTGAAGGTCTGCATGCCCTATTCGGCGGCGGATGCGAAGGGTCTCTTGAAGACCGCGATCCGGGACCCGAACCCGGTGGTCTTCCTGGAGAACGAGATCCTGTACGGGCGGTCCTTCGAGGTGCCGACGGATGGAGATTTCACCATTCCGTTCGGCAAGGCCAGTATCCTGCGGCCGGGGACGGATGTGACGGTGGTGTCCTTCGGGATCGGCTGTTCGCACGCCCTGGCGGCGGCGGAGGAGCTGGCGAAGGAGGGGATCAGCGCCGAGGTGGTGAACCTGCGGACGTTGCGCCCCATCGACTATGACACGGTGCTGGCTTCGGTGATGAAGACCAACCGCTGCGTCACGGTCGAGGAAGGCTTCCCGGTGGGCTCGATCGGCGACCACCTTGCCTCGACGATCATGCAGCGGGCGTTCGACTATCTGGACGCCCCTGTCGTGACCTGCACGGGCAAGGACGTGCCGATGCCCTATGCCGCGAACCTGGAAAAGTTCGCGCTGATCACCCCGGCGGAGGTTGTCACCGCCGTCAAGTCCGTCTGCTACAGGTAGAGGTGAGGCCATGGCGACCGAAATTCTGATGCCGGCCCTGTCCCCGACGATGGAAGAGGGCACGCTGGCCAAGTGGCTGGTGAAGGAAGGCGATGCGGTGAAGTCGGGCCAGATCCTGGCCGAGATCGAGACCGACAAGGCGACGATGGAGTTCGAGGCGGTCGACGAGGGTGTGGTGGGCCGTATCCTGGTGGCCGAAGGCACGGCGGGCGTGAAGGTCAACACGCCCATCGCGGTGCTGCTGGAGGAAGGGGAGGATGCCTCGGCGGCCGCAGCGCCGAAAGCCTCCGCTGCTGCCTCCTCGTCCGCCTCCTCGGCTGTCGCCGCGTCGGGCGGCTCGTCGGTGGCACCTGCACCTGCCGCGGCCCCTGCCCCGGCGGCGGGTGGCGCCCGGGTGTTCGCCTCGCCGCTGGCGCGTCGGATCGCCAAGGAGAGGGGCCTGGACCTTTCAGCCCTGAAGGGTTCGGGTCCGCATGGGCGGATCGTGCGTGCGGATGTGGAAGCCGCGCTGCCGGGTGCGGCGAAGCCCGAGGCTGCTCCGGTGGCCGAGGCCGCGAAGGCGGCAGCCCCTGCCCCTGCCCCTGCTCCGGCTGCGGCGATGCCGACGGGCATGGCGGCCGAGACGGTGCTGAAGATGTATGCGGATCGCGCCTACGAGGAAATGCCGCTCGACGGCATGCGCCGCACCATCGCGGCACGTCTGACCGAGGCGAAACAGACGATCCCGCATTTCTATCTGCGCCGCGAAGTGCGGCTGGATGCGCTGATGGCGTTCCGCGAGCAGCTGAACAGGCAGCTTGAGGGGCGCGGGGTGAAGCTGTCGGTGAACGACTTCATCATCAAGGCCTGCGCGATGGCCTTGCAGGCGGTGCCGAACGCGAACGCGGTCTGGGCGGGCGACCGTATGCTGCGGCTGAAGCCGTCGGACGTGGCGGTGGCCGTGGCGGTGGAGGGTGGGCTGTTTACCCCCGTCCTGCGCGATGCGGAGAAGAAGTCGCTGTCGGCCCTGTCGGCGGAGATGAAGGACCTGGCGGCGCGCGCGAAGACCAAGAAGCTCGCGCCGCACGAGTATCAGGGCGGGTCCTTCGCGATCTCGAACCTTGGGATGATGGGGATCGAGAACTTCGACGCGGTCATCAACCCGCCGCATGGGTCGATCCTGGCGGTGGGCGCGGGGATCAAGAAGCCGGTGGTGATGGCGGACGGGACGATCGGGGTGGCGACGGTGATGTCGATGACCCTGTCGGTGGATCACCGGGTGATCGACGGGGCCCTGGGGGCAGAGTTCCTGAAGGCCGTGATCGAGGCGCTGGAAAACCCGATGGTGATGCTGGCGTGATCTTGTTGAGGTGGGGGACTTCGCGTCCCCCACACCCCCTGCGGGATATTTCTGGACAGATGAAATTGGGGGGGTTCGGTCCCCCTTTTCTATCGGGACTTCAGTTTGTCGATGATGGTCCAGGACCGGCGGAGGACCGTAGCGGCGGTGCCTGCGACGATGATCCAGAGGGTGAGGGTCAGGGTCCAATGCGTCGCGTAGAGGGCCGCGAGGACGGTGCCAGCCGTCAGGACGGCCATGCGCTGCGGCTTGGCGAGGGGGCCGGAGAAGTCCGAGGGGAAGCCCTCGGCCCGACCAAGCTCGCGGATGTAGGCGGTCGCGATGGCAAGGGCTGCGGCGAGGAGGCCCAAGGCGGGGCTTCCTGCGGCGAGGCCGGCTCCGGCGAGGAAGAGGACGTCGGAGACGCGGTCGGGGGCCTCGTTCCAGAAGGGGCCGTCCTTGGCGCCACGGCCGCCCTCGATTGCCACCATGCCGTCGATCAGGTTGCAGACGAGGCGTGCCTGAATCGTGGCGGCGGCGAGGAGGAGGCAGAGGAACTGGGCGAAGCCGTTGCCCTGGGTGGAGAGCGCATAAAGGAAGAAGCCAGCCGTGGCGAAGCCCATCGAGGCCTGCGAGATCTGGTTCGGCGTGATCTCGCGCGCCACGGCCCAGGAGGCAAGGCGCGCGGCCCAGGCGGAGTTGCGCGAGGTGAGGGGGCGGCGGTTTTCCGAGGGTTCCGGGGGGCTCATGTGGTGGACCAGGCCCAGCGGGTGACGTGGAAGAAGATGGGTGCGGCGAAGATCACGCTGTCGAGCCGGTCGAGGAAGCCACCATGGCCTGCGATGAGATGGCCCCAGTCCTTGATCCCCCGGTCGCGCTTGATCGCTGACATGACGAGGCCGCCGAAGAAGCCCATCAGGGTAATGAGGAGGCACATTCCCGCGGCCTGGAGCGGCGTGAACGGGGTCATCCAGTAGAGCGCTGTGCCGATGGCGGTGGCGGAGAGGGTACCTCCGACCAGGCCTTCCCAGGTTTTCGATGGCGAGAGATTGGGGGCGACGCGGGTGCGGCCGATCAGCTTGCCCCAGACGTATTGCAGAACGTCGGAAAGCTGCACAACGAAGATGAGGTAGGCGATGAGGATGACGTTGCGGCCCTCGAATCCGGGGATCTGGAGGTAGAGGAGCGCAGGGACGTGGCTGGCGCAATAGACGCAGATCATAAGCGCCCACTGGGTTTCCGATACGCGGATCAGGAAATCCTTCGTGGAGCCGCGGAGCGCGGAGGCGACTGGCAGGAGAAGGAAGGCGTATACCGGGATGAAGATCGAATACATCCCGTACCAGTCGGTGGCGAGGAACCAGTATTGCAGGGGAAGGATCAGGAAGAAGCAGGCGAGGAGTGACCAGTGATCGGCGCGGTTGTGAGTCGTGAGGGTGAGGAACTCCCGAAGTGCCGCGAAGGAGCAGAGCGCGAAGAGGAGGACGACACCCGGCTTGCCGGCGATGAACGCCAGCGCGAGGCAGATCACCATCACCCACCAGGCATTGATGCGGGCGTTGAGGTTCTCGATCACCGGATTCTCGCCCGCGGGCGAGAGGCGGGCACGAAGGATCTCGCCGATGACAGAGGCGACGACAAGGATCGTGCCGACGCCGGCGAGGAGCCACAGGAGGTGCGGGGAGGTCATGCGGGCCCCTTCAGCGCGAGCAGCGCCTCACTGGCGCGGACGAGGAAGGCCTCTTTCGTTTCGTCGGGTTCGACGTGGAGCGGTGCGCCGAAGGTCAGGGTGCAGATAAGAGGCACGGGGATGACTTCGCCCTTCGGCATCACGCGGTTCAGGTTTGCGATCCAGACAGGGACAAGGTCGACGGAGGGCCGTGCCTTGGCAAGGTGGTAAAGCCCGGACTTGAAGGGAAGAAGTGGCGCGTCAGAACTGTTGCGCTGGCCTTCGGGGAAGAGGATGAGCGATGATCCCTGATCGAGGGCCGCAACCATCTGGGCCACAGGATCCTCGGTCCTCGCCTCGGGACGGCGATCGATGAGAACGGCGTTGAACACCTCGCGCCCTATGAAGGCGCGGAGGGGTGAGCTGAGCCAGTAGTCGAGCGCTGCGACGGGACGGGTCTGCCGTCTGAGCGGTGTCGGCAAGGCAGTCCACAGCAGGACGAAATCGCCGTTCGAGGAATGGTTGGCGAAATACACACGCAGACGCGGTGCCGGTTCGATCCCCTGCCACACGGCGCGCGGGGCGGTCATGAATCGCGCGAAGGTCGAGATCGCCATCCCCGTCACGCGGGCAGCGAAAGCCTTGAGGACGGGGATCATGCTAGGTTGGTCATTCCGACTTCAGGATCTGGTCCATGGTCAGCGCAGGTTGGGCGCATCCCGCCTTGCCGACAACTCGTGCCGGCACGCCGGCAACAGTCGTGTTGTGTGGCACATCCTCAAGAACAACGGACCCTGCAGCAATGCGTGAGCAATGACCGACGCGGATGTTGCCCAGCACCTTGGCTCCGGCGCCGATCAGAACGCCGTCTCCGATCTTCGGGTGCCGGTCGCCGTCTTCCTTGCCGGTGCCGCCCAGAGTGACGGAATGAAGCATCGAGACATTGTCGCCTACGACGGCCGTTTCGCCGATGACGATCGAATGGGCATGGTCGATCATGATCCCCTTGCCGACACGGGCAGCGGGGTGGATATCCACGCCGAAAACCTCTGACACCCGCATCTGGACAAAGTAGGCTAGGTCAATACGCCCGGCCTGCCAGAGCCAGTGGCCAATCCGATAGGCTTGAACAGCCTGATATCCCTTGAAGAAAAGGATCGGCTGGAGGAACCGGTGGCACGCCGGATCGCGTTCGTAGACAGCCATCAGGTCCGAACGCGCCGCCGCGCCAATTTCGGGGTCACTGTCATAGGCCTGATCGGCAATCTCCCGCAGGATCTGTTCGCTCATCTCTCCCGAGGCGAGCTTGAGGGAAAAGCGGTAGGCAAGCGCGCGCTCCATCGAGGAGTGGTGCAGGAGGCCAGAATGGATGAGACCACCGAGCAGCGGCTCGTTGCGTATGGCTTCTACCGCTTCTTCGCAGACGCGGCGCCAAACGGGATCGACGGCCGTAACTCTGGTCTTGGTCTCAAGCATCGCCATAACCTCCGATGTAGTACTTTCATACCACATCGGACACGACTGACGAGACGCATTTCTGTGGTACTACCGATCAACGGCGGTAATGACGGCAAGCCAGTTCTTGGTTCGCGAAGTTGGCTTCCGGCCCAGGCAGCCCTTGCGAGGGCCGGAGTGTGGCAAACACGGCACCATTATCGTTGCCGCTGCGCCATGTCACATGGCGACGCCGATTTTCCGGAAAGGTCCTGCGCCGAAACGCTGCGACACCTGGGCGACCGAGACGTCGAACGCGCCGGTGACTCCGTCCAGAGCCCGCATGGTGGACGTATAGGTGAACTCGGGAGAACTGACGCCATACTCGGCAACGTTTGCCGCCCCCAGGGTGATCCGCACGAGGTAGGCTTCCAACTCTTCTCCCAAAGGAACTTCTGCGGACTGCCAGCTATCTCCGTCGATCCGGGTCCTTCGCTTCCAGGTAAACTTGAGGTCTCCTGACTGATCCGAATACCGCAGATGCGCGACAGGATACGGTCGCAGGCCAATACCGCTGAATGCTTCCACACGCGTGACCACGTTGGGGTCATCGTAACCGCGCGCTGCGAGGCCGACACGATAGAACCTGGCAAGACCCCTCGCCGAGGTTGCCAGGTCGATCTGAGCGACCGCCATGTCGAGGAGCACGACCGTGCTTCCGACCGGCCAGACTTCTGGCACCGTTCCGTCAGTCCCGAGTTGTCCGCGAAGTCGGCATGAGAGTTCGTAAGTGTCCGGAGCGACAAGTTGGGCGTCCCTGAACTGGATGATCTCCCAGTTGGCGACGCTACCGTCGCCAATCGCCAAGGCATTTGCCCCATTCAAAACCGAAGTAGCGGAAACAGAGGAGAGCTCGCCGCCAATAATCCTGACGCGCAGCGGCGGACCGTAGTCCCACAGACCTGGTCGGTGGGCGGTCAAGGGTGACTCGGTTACCCCAACGATAGCCGACGCACCGATCAGACGGTTGATCTCATAACCGGCATCCTCGTTCGAGGACCAGGCGGCGACCGATCCAGGCCACGGTTGGGCCGCCACAGCAACATGCGGGGCGTGCGGCACTTCCTCTCCTGTCAGCAGCGGCAAGTCCAGGAACACAGGAAGGACCGGCACAGGTGCCACATAGGGCCGGACGGAAATCGTCTCATCCGCTCGGCTGGACGGCAGCAATGTTCCGGGCTCGACGCGCACAGCCTCGAGGATCTGACCTTCCGCCTGCTCGACCCGATCGACCCGGAACCGGCGCCCCGAATAGCCGAAGACATCGCCAGCCCCGAGGGCGAGCCGAGATTTCGGCAAGGCAAAGCGAAGAGTGTCGCGAGCGACCCGCGCTTCGGCCATCCAGCGTTCCACCACCCCCAGGGCCTCAAGTCTGGTCAGGGCCAAGGGCAGGTCGCTCTGCGAAACCGAAGCCGATTCATCCTGGGGGTATCGAGTCTCGACGGCACGGACTTCGTAGCTCGATTGCGCGTCCACATACCCCAGTCGGATCAGGCCTGCGGTATCGGATTCCCCAAGCCGCGTTGCCTCAATGCGACCGTCCACGTCGGACGAAAGGGCGAGGTCGTCCTCCGTGACCTTGGCTTGTATCCGGGCGGTCCGATTGCGAAAGACAATGCGACCCTCGCGCTCGAAAGCATCGAACCCAAGGGCCAGCATCAAGGGCTGCAGCGTTGCTCGTCCTGTTGTTAGATCGGCCTGCTGGTAGCCACGTACCAGCCCAAAGAGCGATCGGACATCAATTGCCTCGACGCCTGAGCCCCGGCAGACTTCGGCTACGACCGCCGAAAGCGGCTGGTTTGATGCCCTACCATTCAGCCAGTGACCGCGGGTGTAGTTCGCTCCGTCACTCCAGACATCGACCTGTCCCGGGAACTCGGGGAAAGGGCGAGAGTCCCAAGCCCAGGCGTAGGCATGCTCTGTGTCGATCATCGGACCGGCGTAGATCGAGGACACCGGGTTGTTGCCCTCATCGGACCAGAAAGACGACATCGCGATCAGATATTGCATCTGGATCAGGTCGTCCCGCCGCCCGTTTGACCAGGCAGGCAGACCGGATTCCGAGGACTTGGTGTCCACGAACTTGTTTGGCTGGTTGCTGCCCTTGTCAACCGCCGCGCAGCCATATTCCGTGAACCGGATCGGCTTCATTTCGGGAATCCAGCTCGACGGAACAGAAGATCGGACGCCATCCAGCCGATCATGGTGAAGGTTCGACCACCAGGACCGGATATCCTTGTACCTGAAGACCCAAGGCTCTCCGTATGCGTCATCCCTGATCGGCAGCCTGCGCTGGGCCTGCGCCCCCTCTGCGCCGGCGTAATACCAGTCGAACCCCTCTCCGCCGGCAATGTTTGCCGTCAAGTAGAGCGGATTGTAGATCGATCCGAAATCTGCATCCGCATGATCTTCGCCATCACGCCAATCCGACATGGGCATGTAATTGTCGATGCCGATGAAATCGATGTTCGGGTCGGCCCAAAGCGGGTCAAGATGGAAGTAGACGCTGCCGTCGGCATGATAGCCGAAGTACTCTGACCAGTCTGCCGCATAGCTGATCTTGACCCCGGGTCCCAGGATCGACCTGACATCTGCCGCAAGCGCACGAAGCGCCGCGACGGCAGGGAAGGAATCGCCCGCACCACGGATCTGGGTCAGCGAACGCATTTCGGAGCCGATGCAGAAAGACTCGACTCCGCCGGCTGCAACGCAGAGATGCGCGTAGTGCAGAATGAACCGACGAAGGCCCCATTCATTCGGGCCGGAATATATCACGGTCTCGCCGTTGACCGTGAAGTGTGACGGCAGGGCTGTCCCGAAGAAGGCAGCAACCTCCGCTTCAGCGGCAGTCGTGCGATCCGGCGATCCGGGGCGTCCGGGGGCCGTCGAAAGCGTCACTCTTCCCCGCCATGGCAATGCTGGCTGGGTCAGGGCACCCGTCCAGGGATCAGGCAGGGTATTGCCGGAAACCTGATCCATCAGGATGAACGGATAGAACATGACATCCTTGCCGGCAGTCCGCATCGCGCGGATCGCTTCGATCACTGATGCATCCGACGGTGTCCCACCATAGATCGACACCCCTTCGACCTTTGGCACCACTTGTGCCTGCGCGCGCGAAATGCCGCCGGACCGCCACGGCATGCCGACACCGTCCAGCAGGGTTTGCTCAACCTTCGGCCGTATGGTGCAGGATGCGCATCGCAGGTCGTCACCAAACCAGGAAACGACCAGGGATACGGCATTGGCCGCCGGCAGTTCCTGCTTCAGTTGCTCGAAGCTGGTCGCAAAGTCGGTCTTGCCCGAAGGCGAATGGACGTTCGCGCTCCGGTTGCGCCCGGGACCTTCGGCATAATGAACCGGCGTCGTGGCCAGCCCGTATTCCCCGGTGCCGGGGATCAGCGCCACGCCACGAATGATCTGATCGAGGGTCTCGGCAGCCCCCTGCGCGGCCCGGACCACTTCGAAACTGAATTGTGGCACCCGGTTGCCATAGGACGAAAGCTCCAGCCCCTCGATCACGACATAGGCCAGTCCACGATAGGCAGGAGCCAGCCCCGCGCCCTCCACCGCCTCGATCAACGGATCGGGCAATTGCGTTTCGCTTCCCGGATAGACGCGCATGTTCAGGTCCAGCGCCGAGATTTCGTTCCCGTCCGCCCAGATGCGGCCAACACGCAGGATCTCGCCCTCGCACAGTCCGATAGCGAGGCTGACCGAGTAGCTGTATTCGTTCACCTTGGGCTTCGGAGCCCCCTTCCCCGTCCGGCGGCGGCGCACGGTCTCGACGAATTCGGTTGCCCAGATCACCTGCCCCGCGACCCGCATCCTTCCCCAGATCCGGCCAATCGGAGCTCCTTCCCCTGCCCCGGTCAGGCGCAGCCGCTCGATCCGTCCCACATCGACCGGTTCCGACCCGACGCCAAGGACGCGCTGGTCGATTGCACGGCCGATGGTTGCGCCGATCGCCCGTCCGATTACCGCCCCCGACAGTCCAAGGACGGATCCGCCAAAACCGGCACCAACCGCAGCCCCGGCGGCGGAAAGAAGCAGCGTCGCCATTCATCTGGCTCCTTCTGGAAAGCAGAACCGCGCCACGATCCGGCGCTGCCACGGCATGGAAAGCGAACTTTCGACCACGCCGTGACCCGTGTAAGAGTGAATGAACTTCGGATGCGCCCCGACAGCGGATTGCACGCCCAGGTGCTTGGCGATGCTCCCCTCCCGCATCCGGAACAGCAGAACGTCGCCCTCTGCGGCGTCTGCAGGATCCTTGGCCCGCAGCCACCTGCTTGCAGCAGCCAGCAAGAGCTCCCGGTGGTCCGGCTCCGCCCAATCCTCGGTATAGGGAGGGACCGGTTCGGGCTCTTCGCCATAGAGTCTTCGCCAGATTCCCCGAAGCAGACCAAGGCAATCGGTTCCGGCGCCGCGGACGCTTGCCTGATGCTGATAGGGTGTTCCCATCCAGAGCCTGGCCTCGGCCAGAACAGTCTGCGAGACGGTCATGGGCCACCCCCGCCAACGCTGCGGGGCCCGCCGGCAGGTCGGTCGGGAACTGGATAGGAAGCCAGCCAGTCTTCTCCGGGAATATGCGGAAAACCTCGGAAATTCAGGAAATTGGAGAACTTGAGGCGGCAGGTCGCAGGCCGCTTGTCGCAGCCGGCGCGCAAGGTGACCATGTCCCCTGTGATGACTTCGGCCGAAATCGACTGCCAAATGTCGATCCTGCGCCCGGTGCTGTCCTGCCGGTCATTCTTGACAACGCCGACCAGGCCGGAAGCCGCACCCGAACGGACCTCGAACCGTCCGCCCTCGAACCAGTGGTCGTCGAACGCGGTGACACCGGAAAGAACAAATCCGATGCCGTCATGCACGCTCTCCACGGTTGCGGTGACGGTAAAGCCAGGCTGGTCCAGGTCGAACCGGCATCTGCTGTCGCCCAGCACGGCAGAGCAGAGCGGCGTATAGGCCATGCCGTGCGGCCGGTTCAGCCGCTCGCTCAGACCGCGCAGTTCAGCCTTGAAGGCACCACCGGACCGGGTGATTTCCCCCAGATAGCCGCGGAACTGCTCGATGAAATCATCCGGGTGCTGCCAGTTGACCAGATAGGCGCGAACCTCTGCCCCGTCGAAGCGACCGGCCAGCAGATCCGCTTCCGAGATCGAAGCGGCACTCAGCGCGCCGAAGGCTTCGGTGTTGTCGACCGACAGGCCGGTGGTCTGTTGCAGCACCCGGGCCGTTATCCCGGTATCGGCGCGGCACAAGACGCCATCAACCACGATTTCGCGGTCGTGGTCGGTAAACCCGAGAATGGTGCCGTCACGGCGCCGGAGGGTCCAGGCGCGGCAGACGGTCGTCGTGCCGCCGGCCAGATGCTCCAGCAAGGCTTCCCGCGTCATAGCCGGATCTCCACCACGGGAACGGTGGGCACATCACCCGCCTGAAACGACGCAACCGAAGTCTGGATCGTGTCCGTGTCGAAACGAACGGGCACGTCGAATTCGAAGCCCGCGGTGATCCGGGTGCCGATGTCGGGCGGAAGAGCAAAGGTGACCTCGCCGGTAGCAGAATTCACCGAAAACTCGAGGCCCTCGATCTTCTGGTCGCCCTCGATTGCGACCAGAACGGTCCCTTCAACGGGCTTCAGGAGCGGTCGCGTGTAGCTTTGCAGGCCCGACACATAGGTCTTCGACAACCGGAAGACCGTCGTCGCGCCGTCACCGATGCCGACAAGCTGGTCGTCCGGCGCCGGGGTCGAGAGAGGGGCGCAAGACTTGTAGTCGGACCAGTCCTTCCAGCGGAACCCGTGCAACTGTCCGGCCCGCGCCTCGAAAAACGCAATCAGGGTCTCGACATCGTTCAGCGACCGCAGGCCGACCCCTGCATCGTAGCGCCGGCGGGAATGCTGCCAGGGCGTGTTGCGCTCCTCGAAGCCGTTGGCCAGCGTGACGATTTCGGTGCGGCGCTCCGGCCCCCCGACCGAGCCGAAGCTCAGGTTCGCTGGAAAGCGTATTTCATGAAAGGCCATGTCTCTACCTCACCGGTTCCGTTGTCCGCGCGTCAGCGCCCGGTTCACCTGCGCCGCGACCTGGGCCTGACTGCGCTGAAAGCCCTGGACGTCAGGCGTCGTGATGTTCATCACGACATTGACCGCCCGTCCGCCGGCGGATTGCACGCCAAGCCGACCATCCGGCCCCCGCGCCAGCGGCATGATCGCCTCGGGACCGGCCTCCCCCATCAGTCCGATGCCGCTGCGCATTGGAAATGTGGTCGGGGCGCCGACGATCCCTCCCTTGGCAAAGGGCATCACCTTGCCCTGGCTGAAGGCTCCGCCCTTGGCAAAGGGCATCCCTGCCCCCATCAGGCCAGCCACGCCCTGCGCGAGGAATCCGCCAAGGGCGCCAGTCACCGGCCTCATCGCAATGGTATACACCGTGTCCAAGATGGTGCTGGCGACGCTCTTCAGGGCGTCGTTCAGCTTCATGCCGTCGAAGACCAGCCCGTCGAAGGCTTTCCGCAGGCCGCCACTGATCCCGCTCGACAGGGTATTCACCTCGCGGCCGGTGAAGGTCATCGTCTCCCGCATCCGCGCAAGCTCGCCATCGAATGCCGCCACCATCGACACCGATGACCCCAGCTGCGCCTCAAGCGCCTGGAGCTGCTCCTGCATCGTTCCGATATCCGCCATCGCGTTCTTCCTTCCTCACATCCGGGAACGCGGCGGCCAGTTCGGCCAACCGCGCGCGTGTCAGGGGCGGGACCAGACCTTCCCGCCCCAGCATGATCCGCAACTCCACCGGCGTCAGACGCCAGAACACCGCAGGCTCCAGCCTCAGCCCGTGGAGGCCGGCCTGAAGCAGCCCGCGCCAGTCGATCCTGCGCGCGCCGGCGCTCATGGCTCTTCCGGCAGCGCAAAGGCCCGCGCCAGCAACTCGGCCGCCGCCCGTGCCGCCTCGACCGGACCGCCGCCGATCTCGACCCGCAGGAGGTCGGCCGCCGTGCCCTGCCAACCGCCGCCGCGCAGCCCCGCCACGATCAACGCAAGGACGTCTCGTGTGGAAAACCGCCGCTCCTCGAACCGCTGCACCAGGTCCAGCAGCGAGCCAGCCTCCAGTGCCCCTTCCAGCTCGGCCAGGGCTCCCAGCGTGAGCTTGGCCAGATGACGTTGCCCATCCAGGACAATCGCGACTTCGCCTGCCCAGGGGTTCGCCATGTCAGAGCGCCGTGAAGGTCAGGGCGCCGGCCGAGGCCATCGCCATCTCGTAGCTGGCCTCGTCGTTATGGCTGCCCGAATATTCGATCGAGGTGATCTGGAAAGGCCCCTCGATCACGCCGAAGCTCGGGATCACCACCTGGAAATCCGGGATCTCGCCATTGAAGAACACCTGCCGGGCACGTTCGTCGGTCGCCTCGTCCCGGAACACGCCCGAGCCCGATATGACGGCCGACTTGACACCCGCCCCGGCGAGAAGCTCGCGCCAGCCGCCCTGACTTTCCAGGCTCGTGACGTCCACCGACTCCGTGTTGAAGCTGATCCGCGTGGCCCTCAGCCCCGCGATGGTGACGAACTGGCCGTCCCCCGTCTGGTCGATCTTGATCAGCAGATCCTTGCCGCTTTGCACAGCCATGTTCGCTCTCCACTAGAAAGGTTCAGGGGCGTCAGAGTTGGACCCGCGCCCGGAAGGTCAGGTCGATGCGTCGGGTTTCGCCCTCTTCGATCCGTCGCGCCGAGGCCCGCAGGAAAAACATGCTGACCAGCGCGCCGCGGCTCAGAGTCAGCGGAGCCCCGACCAGCGCGTCCGAAATGTCGGCGGCGATCGTCTTGATCGACAGAAAGCCCGTCGCATCGGTGATGACGCTGATGACCAGCTGATGCTCGGCGCCCGCGCCCGACTTGTCGGACTGGTCGCGTGTCTCTTCCGGGCCGATCAGCACGAAGGTCCCGGTGACGTTCGGCGGCACCGCGTCGTGGATCGGAACTCCGACCAGCGCGGGCCAGCCCGACAGCCGCTGGAATACGGCCGTCTGCAAGGCGGGGGCTGCTCCATAGCTCATTTCGGCACCTCCTCGCGGGCAAAGCAGGTCAAGTAGCGGCCGAACTGGTCCCGCTCGGTCACCGCCTGGATCAGGAACAGCCGGATTCCCTCGCGGAACCGCTGCCCGGCCTTCGGGCGTGACGGAGACCCTGCCGGGACGGCCCGCACTGTGATGCGGTAGGGCACCGCCGACAGCATCCGCTCCTCGCCCAACGTGTCGCTGCCGGAACCGGGCAGGACCTCCGCCCAGAGCGTGCCCAGGACCGTCCAGGCTTCGGTGAAGCCGCCCGCGCCGTCCGGGGTTCTGACGACACCCTCCAGCACCAGCGCGCGGTTCAGGTGTGGCGCGTTCATGTCCTGCCCCCGCCGAGGATCCGCACCGTGCGCCAGCGTTCGATCAGCGTCACCACTCCGAAGGGCAATCCGGCAGTCTGGGCGCCGTCGTCATGGCGATGCTCGTAATACTCGCCGGCCAGCAGCAGCACCGCCTGCCGCAGATCCACCGGAATGTCGGTCCAGGCAGCCCCGAAGCCTGCGTCGAAAACGACTTTCACCGCACCGTCGGTCGGGATCGTGGGCAGCGCCGTCCCCCTCCCCGCCAGCCGGGGCCGATGCGTGTCCTTGACCAGGCGATAGCTCGACGGCGGGGCGATGCTCTCCCCTCCCTCCGCATCGACCAAGGTCAGGCTCGCGATGCCAGCTACCGGAGCGACCGGCAGCGCCTGCTCGTCGTCGCGCCATCCCTCAAGCACCCACAGGAACCGGCGCTGAAACAGCACCTTGCCGATCCGCCCCTCAATCGCCGCAATCGCGGCGCGAAGGTAGGTCTCGATCAGCCCGTCCTGCATCCCGTCATCGGCAAACCCGGACCCCATCCGCAGATGGTCCTTCATCTCTTCCACCGGCAGCGCCAGCGACGGCACCGGAGTTTCTTCGGTCAACATCATGATCTGATCTCCGCCAGCGGCCGGGATATTGAGGCAGGTGCGGCCCGGCCCCCGGATGGGGACCGGGCCAGGCTCGTCAGGAAACCGCGACCTTCAGCAGCTTGATCGCCGAGTAGTCGGTGATGTCGCCGCCGACGCGCTTGTTGGCGTAGAACAGGACATTCGGCTTGGCCGAGAACGGGTCGCGCAGGATGCGCAGGTCCGGGCGTTCCGCGATGGTGTAGGCCGCGCGGAAGTCGCCGAAGGCGATGGGATAGGTGTTCGCCCCCACGTCCGGCATGTCTTCCGACACCAGCACCGGATAGCCCATCAGACGCGCAGGCTCGTTCGCCGCAAGGCCATCCGACCACATGAAGCGGCCATCGGCGTCCTTCATCTTGCGCACCGCGCCCACGGTCTTCGAGTTCATCACGAAGGTCGCATTGGCCCGGTAGTCGGCGCCCAGCGCGTAGACCAGGTTCACGATGCAGTCGACCGAGTTCGTCGCCGCGAAATCCGCCGCCGCGCCGGTCGGGATATAGCCGATCTGGCCCCAGGTCCAGGACGCGTTCGCCACCTTGGTCGGCAGCAGGATACCCTTCGGCTTGTCGACACCGTCGCCGTTGATGAAGGCCGCCGCTTCGGCGCGGATGAAGCGGGTGGCGATCTTCTCGGCCAGCCAGCCTTCCACGTCAAAGGCGCTGTCGTCCAGCAGGCGCTGGCTGGCCTTCGGCATCGCCGCCAGCTCGTGCAGCTTGATCGAGATGCGCTCGATGATCGGGGTCGCGGTCTCGGTGGTCGCTGCCGCTTCCGTGGCCCAGCCCGAACCGACTTCCGATCGATCCACGATCACGTCGAAGGACGAGGCCTCGACCTGCACGACATTGGCGATCGACCGCAGCGACGAGGTCGCGAACAGCATTGACCGGATGCGGTCGGCCGTCTGCGGATCGATCAGATAGCCACCATCGGCGGCCACGGCGGTGGACATCGCCTTGCCTTCCAGGGTCAGGCCGCGCAGGCCGTCATCGTCGCCCGTGCGCAGATAGGCGTTGAACGCCTTCTGATGCGGGGCCTCCGTTTCCGCGCGGTGCGAAAGCGCCGGGCGGCCATAGGACATCGTCTTTGCGTTCAGCATGGTCAGTCGCTCTTCCTGATGTTTCAGCGTGGATTTCACTTCGTCCTGAAAGCGGTTGAATTCGTTCAGGAACCCGGTCATGGCCGCCTTCGCCTCGGCGGCCGGAGACTGGTTGGTCAGAGTCTGGGCCTGGGACAAACCTTCCCCGGCCCGAGCCTTCGTCTCGGTCATCTCATCATCCTTCTCTTCAGTTGGGACGGCCCGCGCTATCGCCCGGCCAGACTGCGGCGCGCGTCCTCGAAGACCGCCGCCATGTCGCGCCAGTCGTCGTCCGAGGCGCTCGCCTTGGCCGCGACCCGCGCCTCGGGAAGCATCGGGAAGGTCACCAGCGAGACCTCCCAGAGCTCCAGCTCCGACAACAGGCGCTTGCCCTTGCCGTCGCGTTCCGCCTTTACTGTCCGGTAGCCGATGGACAGCCCGTCGATCGCCCCCGCCTGGACCAGCGCCGCCACTTCGCGGCCCTTCTCCACCTCGGTCAGGATGCGCCCCTTGACCCATAGGCCCGTGGCATCCTCGCGCACCTCGTCCCAGACGCCGATGGGTTGGCCGGGGTCATGCTGCCACAGCATCTTGACCCGCCCTCCCTTGGCCGCCAGCCGCTTGAGGCTCGCCGCATAGGCACCCTTCTGCACGATATCGCCGCCCTGGTCGGTCTTGCCGAACAGCGAGGCATAGCCCTCGACCACATGGCCCTCGGTCACCACCAGGCCCGCCTCGGCCTGCTGGAACTTCCGTTCAGGAGCCCCGAATTCCGTCATCGCCTCACCTCATCGCTGCCCTGATGACCGTCTCGGCCATCTGCGCCAACAGGAACGCCGCCACACCGTAGACGCCGACCCAGATCCGTTTCTCCAGCCGCTCCAGCGTCGCCTCGATCAGCCCCAGCCGATACTCCAGCCCCGCCCAGCGTTCATTCGCGACCCTTTCGTTCGCCTCGATCCGCGCTGCCGCGGCATCGAAGCTGTCGTAGACAAACCGCGAGCCGCCCTCGCCCCGCCGCGTCGTCATTCCTCCTCCGCCAGCTTCGGCAGACCCAGCAGCATCCGCTTCTCCGCCACCGTCAGGAAATCGGCCGCAGCCACCCGCGACCAAAGCTGGTCCCGCTCGCTGGCCAGGGCCGGGACGTGATCGAGGTCAGGCTTCAGATCCACCGCTTCCCCGGCGAAGCCCGAAAGCCAGTGCGCCAGGTCCGCCATGACCTTCGTCGCCAGCGGCAGCACGGTCAGCCGGTAGAAAGCCCGGTTCGCCTCCTGGTAATTCGAATAGGTCGCATCCCCGGGGATCCCCAGCAGCATCGGCGGCACCCCGAAGGCAATCGCGATCTCCCGCGCTGCGGCTTCCTTGGTCTTCTGGAACTCCATGTCGCTGGGGCTGAAGCCCATCGGCTTCCAGTCGAGCCCCCCCTCCAGCAGCATCGGCCGCCCGGCATTCCGCGCCCCTTGGTGGTGCGCCTCCATTTCTGACACCAGCCGGTCGTACTGCTCCTGCGACAGGCTCGCCGCTCCGTCCGCGCCCTTGTAGACGATTGCCCCCGAGGGCCGCGCCGCGTTGTCCAACAGCGCCTTGGACCAGCTGGACGCGCTGTTATGCACATCCACCGCCACCGCTGCCGCCTGCATCGGCGAAAAGCCGTAATGGTCGTCCTGCGGGTGGAAGGTCTTCAGATGGCAGATCGGGCTCATCTCGCCGGTCACGTCATAGCGATGCGTCCGCCCGCTGACCGTATAGTCGTAGGCCACCGGCCAGCCATCCGCGCCGGGGACCAGGTTCATCCGGTCCGACCGCAGCACATGCAGCTCGCCCGGGACCGCGCCGGCCCCCGGCACCGCCTCGACATAGGCGTTCCCGGACAGGAGCAGATAGCCATAGACCGCTTCCAGGAACTCCGCCCTGCCCTGCGCGCCATTGGGCCGCGAGATCAGTTCCAGCACTGGATGCGTATCGAACCGCTGCTCCGTCGTCTGGCAGACCAGCGGCAGCGCCGCCGCCGCCTCGGCGATCAGCCGCACGACGCGAAAGCCCACCGGGTTGCCCTGAAAGCCCGTCCGCGTCAGGCTGGCGGTATCCCGCGGGCTCCAGGCCACGCGGCCCGCATTGCCCCAGGCGATCACCCGACCCACGGCACTTGCCTTGCGTTCCGGAACCGCCTCTACCGGCGCCTTCCGCAGAAAATCGAACATCTCGTGCTCCTTCATGCCCCGGGACCGTGCCCGACTGACCCGGGCTGCCTGATGCGCCCGGCCATATGACCCGCCAATTCCCTAAATCCGCTAAAGCGACCGAACGCTGGGGCGGCCGTCATGCAACGGGGCCAGCATCAGGTCGGTCAGCGCCCACACGAGCGCATCCAGCCGGTCCGGAGACCCCGCGCCCTGCCAGCCCACCGCCGTCATCCTGCCCATCTGCTCTTCCAGCGCGCCGAGGCCCGGCACATGCTGGACCCGGCCCTGCTCATACAAAGCCGCCACCGGCTCGGCCCGGAGCATCTTCGACCGTGTCGCATGGACCGCCCGGAAGGGCACCAGCGGGTCGATCATCCTGACCAGCCGCTCCACCAGATCGCCACCCTGGTTCACCTCGGCCACGAGGCGATCCGCCCCATGCCGCTCCATCGCCGCCAGCGCCGCCCTTGCCCAGCCCTCGGGCGTGGCGCCCTTGACCGAGGCATCCTCCAGCACCACCGCGCGCCAATCCTTCGGCTCGCCGCGCGTGTCCGCGCCGACCACCACGATCCCGCATTCGTCGCTCGACTTCATCGACGTGACTGGAGGGTCCACCGCCACCACGATCCGATTGACCACAGGCACCTCGTCCACCCGCGCCGCCTCAAGCATCGCGGCGGTCCACAAGGCCCCCTCGGCCTCTTCTATAAGCTCCCCCATCAGCTCCTGCCGCCCGAACCGCGTGCCCCCATAGCGCGCCTGCACCTCGGCCAGGAAACTTTCCGCCAGGTAGGCCCGGTTGGCCTCGGTCGGCGCATGGGTGATGACCGTCGAGGGGTTCTTCAGGATCGCCTTCAGCACCGCCACATTGCGCGGCGTCGTCGTCACCACCTGCTGCGGGTTCCTGCCCAGCCGCAAGGCGAACTGCAACTGGTCCCAGGCTTCCGCCCCCTTCTTCCACTTGCCCAGCTCATCGGCCCAGGCCGCATCGAACTGCGGCCCCCGCATCGCCTCGGGCTCATGGGCCGAGAACACCTGCGCCATCGCCCCGTTCGGCCACAGAAGCTGGTTCTTCGAGGCCAGCCACTCCGGCTTCCGGTCGGGCGGAGAACAGGCCACGATCCCGCTTTCCCCCAGCACCATCACGTCGCGCACCTGATCGACCGTCTCACCGACCAGCGCCACCCGCCTGCACTTGCCGGGGTCCGCAGGTCCCGCACCTTCCACCTGCGCCCGCACCCATTCCGCCCCCGCCCGGGTCTTGCCGGCACCGCGCCCGCCCATGATGACCCAGGTCTTCCAGGCCCCCCTCGGCGGCAACTGGTGCGGCAAGGCCCAGAACTCGAACACCCAGGGCAGGGCCAGAAGCGCGTTCCGGCTCAACCCCGACAGGAACTCATCCACCTCCTCCGGCACCGCGGAGGCAAGCCAGGCGGCGCCCGATCTCAGCTCGGGCCTCGTCAAGGTCGAGCGCCCCTCCGGCTCCGACATGGCCGGCGATCTGCTTGCGGAGTTGGTCAACTTTTCCCCTTTCCTGCAACACGGCGAGGGCCGTCGCGCGGAGATCGCGGATGGCTGCCTGCGCTGCCTTTACCTCGTTGAATTCGCCGGCACGGATCGCGTCGATGGTGCGCTCCAGCTCCATCACCGCCATGCCGTAAAGCCGTTCCGCGCTCCCCAGAACCTCTTCTGGCGTGGGCCCGTCCCCCGTGAACCGCACTGTCATCTAGTTCCGACACCCCTCATGCTGCCCCCCGCACGAGAGAAATGGAAAAGCGGCCTACGGGGTTGCCCCCGGGCCGCTTCGACACTTCTTCCAGCATGCCGGAACAGTTACATCAGACCGTCCGCAAAGTCAAGACAAAACGCAGCCATATCAATGGCTTGCCGTACGCCATGTTCAGGCTTTGTTAACCTTACTCCCCCTGTACACCGCTTTCTTCGGTCACCCCCTGTGCCGCTTCGATCTTGCGCCAGGCGGCTACGTTCCGATTGTGCTCTTCCAGCGTCGCGGCGAAGGCATGTCCCCCCGAGCCGTCGGCCACGAAGAACAGATAGTCCGTTTCATCGGGGTTCATCGCAGCCTTGATCGCCTCGGCCCCCGGGTTCGCGATCGGGGTCGGCGGCAAGCCATCAATGACATAGGTGTTATAGGGCGTCTCACGCCGCAACTCGCTCTGCCGCAGGCCCCGGCCCAGCACGCCCTCGCCCTTGGTGATGCCGTAGATCACCGTGGGATCGGTCTGCAGGCGCATCCCTTGCCGCAGGCGGTTGATGAAGACGCTGGCCACCCGGCCGCGCTCCTCTGCGATGCCGGTCTCCTTCTCGATGATCGAGGCCATGATGAGCGCCTCTTCGGGCGTATCATAGGGCAGGTCTGCGGCCCGCGTTTCCCAGGCCTGCGCCAGGATCGCTTCCTGCTTTGCGGTCATGCTGGCGATCAGCGCCGCGCGTTGCGTGCCCCGCTCGACCTCATAGCCGCCAGGCGCGAGGCTGCCTTCCGGTGGGACGGTCTCCAACGCGCCTTGCAGGAAGTCCGCCTTCTTCAGCGCGTCCACGATCTGCCAGCTGGTCACGCCCTCGGCCACCGTGATGCGGAAGACCAGCGCCGGGTCGTCCGAGACTTCCAGATACTCCGGCGGCAGGGGCGTGGCGCCGGCATCGAACCGAGCCACCTCGGAATAGGCATTGGTCGCCAGATCGAGTTCGCTCAGGACCACATCAGCCTTCGAGATCCCGATCCGGAAGTTCAGATCGCGGCCGCAAGTCGACCTGCCACCCGCCGTGATCGCCTCAAGAACCTGCGACATGCTCGCGCCCGCCGGTACCGTGTAGCTGCCGAACTTCAGGTCATCAGCGCGGTCGGCATATTCGGCGCCGATCCGGAAGATCCTTGCATCGGTGATCGCCCCGCGCTGCTCCAGCGTCCTGCTGACCGCCGAAAGCGTTGCGCCGCGCTCCACCTCCAGGCAGATGGGCTTTTGCAGCGGGCCGGCTGCGAAAAACTCATTGCGGCCCCAGGCGACCAGGGCGGCCACCGCGATCAGGATCACGATGAACAGCGTCAGCGCGTTCGAGGCGATGGAGCGCCACATCCCTAGCGGACCTTGCCCAGGACGAGGCTCGCGTTCGTGCCTCCGAAGCCGAAGCTGTTCGACAACGCCACGTCGATCCTGCGCTTGACCGCCTTGTTCGGCGCGAGGTCGAGCTTGGGTGCCACCGCCGGGTTGTCCAGGTTGATCGTCGGCGGAGCAATCTGGTCGCGGATCGCCAGCACGCAGAAGATCGCCTCCACCGCTCCGGCTGCCCCTAGCAGGTGCCCGATGGACGACTTGGTCGAGGACATCGTGGCCTGCGCCGCATGGTCGCCCAAAAGCCGCTCAACCGCGCCCAGTTCGATGGTATCGGCCATCGTCGAGGTCCCGTGGGCGTTGATGTAGTCGATGTCCCGGGCCTCCAGCCCGGCCCGCTTCAGCGCCGCCGACATGCTTCGGAGACCGCCGTCCCCGTCCTCGGAGGGCGCGGTGATGTGGTAGGCGTCGCCCGACAGGCCGTAACCCAGCACCTCGCAATAGATCTTCGCGCCGCGGGCCTTGGCGTGTTCGTACTCCTCCAGGACCACGATCCCCGCGCCTTCGCCCATCACGAACCCGTCGCGGTCGGCGTCATAGGGGCGGCTGGCCTTCTGCGGCTCATCGGCGCGTTTCGTGGACAGGGCCTTGCAGGCATTGAACCCCGCGATGCCGATTTCCGAGATCGGGCTCTCGGCCCCGCCCGCGATCATCACGTCAGCATCCCCGAAGGCGATCAGCCGCGCCGCGTCGCCGATGGCATGCGCACCCGTCGAGCAGGCGGTGACGACGGCATGGTTCGGCCCCTTGAAGCCGAACCGGATCGAGACCTGCCCAGAGACGAGGTTGATGAGCGCCCCCGGGATGAAGAAGGGCGAGACCCGCTTGGGCCCCTTCTCCTTGATCAGCACCGCCGTCTCGGCGATCGAGTTCAGCCCGCCGATGCCCGATCCGATCATCACCCCGGTCCGCAGCTTCTCATCCTCCGAGGGGTTCTCCCACCCGGCGTCCCGGACAGCCTGCACCGCGGCGGCCATGCCGTATATGATGAAATCGTCGACCTTGCGCTGCTCTTTCGGCTCCATCCAGTCGTCGGGATTGAAGGTCCCGTCCGAGCCGTCCCCCATCGGGATCTCGCAGGCGTACTGGGTCACGACGTTCGAGGTGTCGAACTTGGTGATGGTGCTCGCCCCGGACTGGCCGGCGATCAGGCGGGACCAGGTCTCCTCCACCCCACATGCCAGGGGGGTGACCATTCCAAGACCAGTGACCACGACGCGACGCATGCTCTTCCTCCAGGGACCCAGGCTTTTTCAGGGTGATACACGGCCCCCCGAACCCGCGCAACCTTGGGGGAGCGGGATCGGCGGCGCGCGGGTGTGTCCACAGTGGACAAAAACTGCAATCTTAATGCAATCAGTAACTTACACTCTGACATTCAGAGTTTCTTAACGTCTTGCCGCTTGCCAGTCCACCATGCCCATGAGCGCCGCCGAAAAAGTGTGCCGTCGTTCAGAACGGCCGCTCCAGGCTGGACCTGAACCACACGGCTGGCCGGGTCGCCAGCGACAGTGCGCTCTCACCTGGGGCCTGCGACAGCACACGCAGGATCATCAGACGCCCGAGCGCGTACCCAAGCGCGTCAGGCTGGTTGCCGCGGCCGAAGAACCACGCCTCGTGGTCATAGCCTTCCGCGTCAAAGGCGACCAGCGCCGGTTCGCGCCATGCCTCGCAACCTTCGGCAGAGACCGCGACCTCCCCTGGTTCGGGCGGGCAGTCCATCATTTCATGCACGAAGACTTGAGCCAGCCCTTCGGACACGAGCGCCTCACCAAGACTGCACCCGTAGCCCGGTCCATCCTAGCGCAGCAGATGGTGGGCCTCGTGGAAAAGGATCCGAAGAAGCCGGGCATTAAGCTCCGCTGAGCCTTGAACGATCTGCCCGGTGTCCAGACGCAGATCGATGCGCCCAGGTCCTTGACTGGCACCCAAGACGGCCAACTCAGGGTGCATGGGCCAGTCCGCCGCCTTGATTACGATATCTGCGGACGGCGCTTCCAAGCCAAGCGCCGCCCGAACCTCGTTGACGGCGGCCTCGACATCCGCCCGCAATGCACCAATCCGGCCGCGAGCATCCAGAAAATGCAGCACCCAGTCTGACGCGCCCGGCATGTTCATCCCTGCCGCGCCACGATGCCCATCACGGCCGCCAGAAGTTGCGCAGCCACGGCAGCCCCCTGTCCGTCGATGTCGCGGTCGGGCATGAACTCCACCATGTCGAAGCCCACGATCCGCGCCTTCTCGGCCACGCCCGCGATCAGCTCCAGCACCTGCCAGTAGCCAAGGCCCCCCGCCGTCCGCCCGATCACCGCCGGCATCACCGATGGGTCCAGCACGTCGAGGTCGAGGCAGACGATCACTTCCGCCCCCTCGGCCACCATGTCCAGCGCCCGGGCTGTGCCGTACCTCGCTACCTCGCCCGCCGGAACGAAGCCCACGCCCCAGGCTTCCGCATCCGCCACGTCCTGCACGCGCGCACTGCCGATGCCGCGTTGCCCGACCTGGATGATCGCGTCGATGTGGTCCATCTCCGACGCCCGCCGCATGGTCGAGGACAGGCCCAGCCGTTCGCCCTGCACCTCGTCGCGCCAGTCGATATGGGCGTCGATCTGGAGGATCGTATAGCCCCGCCCCCGCGCGCCGTAGGCCTCGAGCATCGGGGTCGGCAGACTGTCGTCGCCGCCGATCAGCATCGGCACCCCGCCCCGGTCAAGGACCTGGCTGACCGCCCCGAAGATCCGCGCCCGGTTGCCCGCCGGGTCCCCGATGTCCTGCGGCAGGTCGCCCGCATCCACGGCCGAGACGCCGCCGGGAAACACCGGCCCGCCGAGGTCGAAGTTCATGTGCGCAAGGTTCGCCGCGTAAGGGGCCCCGGCCGCCCGGATTGCAGCCGGCCCGCCCGCGCAGTAGAAGCCGACGCTGGGATAGGGCGTGCAGCCATCCGCCCCGATCAGCGCCATCCTTGCCGAGAGGCGCGACAGGTCGCGGCAGCGTGGCAGGCCCATGAAGGTGTCCACGTTCGACGCGCCGAACATCGTGCCAAGGGCGGAGTTTCCGGTCATGTTGGTCTCCCGTGCTGCAAGCCAGACTGGCGGGCGTCAGGCGGACTGGCAAGGCGGCAGGGGCAGGACGGCGACGGTCCGCCTGAACAAGCGCCTCCTCGAGCACTTCGTGCACTCGTCGGGAGGGCATCGGCGAGGAGTGCACGAAGTGCTCGACGAGCAGCGGGCAAGGGCCAAGCCCCAAAGCAAAAGGCACCCCGAAGGGTGCCCTGCTGTCCCGCGAAAGGACGAATGCCTTTAGGCGGCTTCCGAGATGAACTTCACCGCATCGCCGAAGGTCTGGATGGTCTCGGCGGCGTCGTCCGGGATCTCGATGCCGAACTCTTCCTCGAAGGCCATGACCAGCTCGACCGTATCGAGCGAGTCCGCACCCAGGTCGTCGATGAACGAGGCCGATTCCGTCACCTTGTCGGCTTCGACGCCCAGATGCTCGACGACGATCTTCTTCACGCGATCAGCGATGTCGCTCATGTCCGTTCCTCTATCTTGGCCTGGGCTCACTCCCGGCCTTTGCCGTTCCACCCGGTCGCCCGGGCCTCAATCCTGCGCGCCTATAGCAAGGGTCGGCGCGCATGGCAAACGCTTTAACCTGACTTGCGCGGCTTCGGTTTCAGACCATGGCCATGCCGCCGTTGACGTGCAGCGTCGCCCCAGTAACGTAGGCCGCTTCCGGCGAGGCAAGGTAGAGGACGGCGGCCGCGATCTCTTGCGGCGTGCCCATCCGGCCCGCGGGCACCGAGGCCAGGATCGCGCCGCGCTGTGCCTCGTTCAGCTTGTCGGTCATCGCCGTCTCGATGAATCCGGGCGCCACGCAGTTCACGGTGATGCCGCGGCTTGCGACCTCTGCCGCAAGCGACTTGGACAGACCCACCATGCCCGCCTTGGAGGCGGCATAGTTCACCTGGCCCGCATTGCCCGTTGTGCCGACGACCGAGGAGATGTTGACGATCCGGCCCCAGCGCGCCTTCATCATGCCGCGCACCGCCGCCCGGCAGAGCCGGAAGGTCGCGGTCAGGTTCACGTCGATCACCGCCTGCCAGTCCTCGTCCGACATGCGCATGACGAGGCCGTCGCGGGTGATGCCCGCGTTGTTCACCAGGATGTCCACCGCGCCCATCGCCTCGGCGGCGCGTTTCACCAGACCCTCGACCTCTTCGGGGTTCGACAGGTTGCAGGGCAGCACATGCGCGCGGCTGCCGAGTTCAGCGGCCAGGGCCTCCAGCGGCTCGACCCGCGTGCCCGACAGGCCCAGGGTGGCCCCGGCGGCGTGGAGAGCGCGGGCGATCTCGGCGCCGATGCCGCCCGAAGCCCCGGTGACAAGTGCGGTCTTTCCGGTCAGATCAAACATGGGGCTCTCCTTCACGCCTTGAGGGCGACGATGTCTTCGGGCGTGCCGATGGCCCGGGTTGTGGCGCCGGAGGCGATGCGCTTGATCATCCCCGAAAGGGCCTTGCCGGCACCGATCTCCCAGAACTCGGTGACGCCGGCGGTCTCCATCCACAGTACGCTTTCGCGCCAGCGGACCGATCCGGTGACCTGGGCCACCAGCAGGTCCATGATCCGGTCAGGTTCCGTCACCGCCTCGGCGCGGACGTTGACCACGACCGGCACGGCGGGCTTCAGGATCGGGACGGCCGCCAGCGCCTCGGCCATCACTCGGGCGGCGGGCTGCATCAGCGCGCA
The DNA here is from genome assembly GCF_046295235.1 of Tabrizicola flagellatus. GTDB lineage: Bacteria > Pseudomonadota > Alphaproteobacteria > Rhodobacterales > Rhodobacteraceae > Tabrizicola > Tabrizicola flagellata_A. The sequence continues at coordinate 53,449 of NZ_JBKBLV010000007.1, read as the reverse complement.
GTGGAAAGGGGCGGAGACGGGCAGGAGCAGCGCACGTTTCGCGCCTCTCGCCTTGGCGATTTCCACGGCGCGTTCGACGGCGCCCTTGTGACCGGACACCACGACCTGCGCCGGATCGTTGTCGTTGGCGGCCTGGCAGACCTCGCCCTGCGCGGCCTCCTGCGCGACGGCGGTCGCGGTCTCGAAGTCGAGGCCGAGAAGTGCCGCCATGGCGCCGACGCCGACCGGAACCGCCTCCTGCATCGCCTGGCCGCGGATGCGCAGCAGGCGCGCGGTGTCCGACAGGGTCAGCGATCCCGCCGCGCAGAGGGCGGAATACTCGCCGAGGCTGTGCCCGGCGACGAAACTGGCCTGGTCGATGCCGAAGCCCTCGGACTCCAGCGCGCGGAGCACGGCGATCGAGGTGGCCATCAGCGCGGGCTGGGCGTTCTGCGTCAGGGTCAGCTCGGCGATGTCGCCTTCCCAGATCAGGGTGGACAGCTTCTCTCCCAGCGCCGCATCCACCTCGTCGAACACGGCCTTCGCGGCCGGATAGGCCTCTGCGACTGCCTTGCCCATGCCGATGGTCTGGGCGCCCTGCCCCGGAAAGACGAATGCGCGGCTCATGTTTCCCCCTGTCGCGGTCGGGACCGGGATAGCGCGATGGGCGCCGTTCTGCAATCGCTCCCGGTCCTGTCGAAGGCGCTACTTCAGGCGCACCCGCACCCTGCCCCGGCCCAGCACGCGGTCCTTGACCCTGCCGCGCAGCGAGCGCGGCGGCAGGTGCTCGCGGTCCTGCAGGAAGACGAGGCCATTGATCGACCGGTCGTCCAGAAGCGCCAGATTGGCGCCCCACTCCGCCGCAAGACGCGGGTCCACCCCGTCGGGGATGCCCTTGCGCGGGGTATGGCTTCCGGGCACCCAGTCGTTGATGACGATGCCGGGAAAGCGGTCGCCCAGATCGGCGACCAGCGCCCGGGTCAGGATGCGCAGCGCACCCTTCGAGACCGAATATCCGGCCGCCAGAGGCGCGGGCCGGACATCGGCGAAGGTCACGATGTTTATGATCCGGCCTCGTCCCGACGCCACCATCTGCGGCAGGACAGCGTGGCAGCAGTTGAAGGCCCCGCCGAGGTTGAGCTGCACCGTGTCCATGAAGCTGTCCGGGGTCTCTTCCAGGATGTCGCGATGCGGATAGACCTCGGCCCCGTTGATGAGGATCGTCGGCGCTCCCAGAGTTTCGCGGATGGTCCGGAAGGCCTCGGCCACCGCGACGGGGTCGCGGACATCGGCGACGACGGGCAGGACCGCGGCATGCTCGGCCTGATAGGGCGTGGCGGATATCCCGGCAACCGCAACGCCGCGCAACGCAAGCGTTGCGGTAAGGGCCCGCCCCAGTTCGCTGCCCGCACCCGTGACCACCGCCACCGCGTCGGGCGCATCCGGCCTGATCGGACTGTCCTGCATCAAACCGCCTTCCGCCTTTCGGCTTTCAGGCGAGCCACGATCACGTCGGCGACCCGCAGGGCATTGGCAGCGATTGTCAGGCTGGGGTTGACCCCCATCGAGGTGGGCAGGAAGGACGCATCCGCAACGTAGAGATTGTCCAGATCATGCGCCTTGCAGTTGGCATCCAGAACCGAGGTCTTCGGATCGGAACCGAAGCGCAGGGTGCCGCAGGGATGGCCGAAGTTGAGATCCGGCCCGATACCCAGCAGCAGCGTCCGCCACCGGCCAAGGGTCCTGCGGATAACCCGGCGGAAAAAAGCCCGCCGCTCCAGAAGCTCGTCGTGCAGCCGATACTCGATCAGCGGCACCTCGGGATCCTCGGGATGCCGCAGCACCCGGTTCTCGAAATAGGGCAGGTCCTCCAGGACACCGACCAGCACCGTGGCCTTGCCGAACAGCAAGCCGCCCACCCGGGCCGCCAGCGTCGCCACCCGACCTATCCCGGGAACCCGCGACAGCCGGGACCGCCCGATCAGACCCTTCAGATAAGCGGCAATCTGCCCGGCGTCTGCCGATACCCCCATCGACTGGACCAGTCCAAGCCGCTTGCCCCCAACCGCATACAGATCGCGGAACGCCAGACTGCGGGTCGCGCCCACGGCAGGCCGGCCGCGCCGGGGCCACAACGCGACCATCTCGCTTAGGTGGAACATCAGTCCGCGCCCAACCCAGCCGCTGGAGTTGGCACAGCCCGCCGCATGCGTCCCCGTCGATCCCAAGAGGATCCGCGGCGAATGCAGCGCGCCCGCGGCCAGCACGATGATCGGGGCCGACAAGACCATGTCGTGCCCCGATCGGCGCACCCGGACCTCGGTGATCCGCCCACCGCTTTCGATGAGTTCCTCCACTGATGCGTTGGCCATCAGCGTCGCGCGTCCGGTTTCCATCGCCGGTTCGATCCCGGCCGAGCGACCGTCCATCTTGCAGGGCAACGGGCACTTGCGACCGAGGCAGTCCGCACAGCCCGGCACCCGGCGCAGCGCCTCGTGCGCGCGGTAGGGATGCAAGCCGAGCGCGCGCAGGTCCTCAAAGAGCGCAGCCTCGGCAAGGCTCAGCGGCGGCGCGGCGAAAGGCGGCGCCGGCAGGCCCGAGGCGGGTTCGGCCTCACCCCGGATCGACAAGAGTTCTGCCGCCTCGTCGAAATAGGGCGCGAAGGCATCATAGCCGACCGGCCAGCCCCCTGTCGGATGCGGCATGCTGTCGGTGCCTTCCAGGTCGTGCCGCGCGGGCCGCTCGGCCGCGGCGGCGTAGAACACCGAGGTGCCGCCAACCCCGCTGCCGATCGGCGCGAAAAAGCGTTGCGGCTGACCGCCATCCAGCCGCGCCTCGATCCTGGTCGGCCAGAAGCCCCGCATCTGCCGGGCGATATAGTCGTCCACGTCGGAGCGGAGGTTCTGGTTTTCCGTGCGGTAGCCGAGGGGTCCCTTCTCGACGAACAGGACCGACAAGCCGCTTTCGGCCAGCCGGCGGCCGGCGACACCGCCACCGATGCCGGTTCCGATCACGATGACATCCCATTCCTGACCCGGCGCGGGCTTTGCCGCCAGCTGGCCGGAAATGACTGCTGGAATCCAGGATAGCATCGCCATCAGGACAGGTCCCGCAGACTGTCGCGTTTGATCGGCAGCATCGCCTCAACTCGCCCGCATCAGGGGATCACGCACGACGGACCGACCCGGTCTTTCCACCCATGAAACCGCCGGATTGGGGCAGGACCGAAACGAGACCGCAAGATCAGGCACCAGACGCACCCCGGAATTTGCCCGCAACAGGACAACACGCCTACCGCCGTCTGCCATTCGATCCACTCGGTCCGCATGCCTTCAATAGGAAATCTGGAGCAAGGCTGACTTTGAAATCGCTTTGAATCAAGTGTCTTGTCTTGCCCGTTCCAGGACTGGGCAAGGACATGCCGGCAAGCGATCGCGCGTGCACGAGGTCCGGCCCGCCGCTGCCGCCTGTCCGGGAGCAGAGAGAAGAGTGGCGCAGACCCGCCGGTCGCCTACCGGCAGTCGCCGATGCCCGCAACCAGGACTCACCCCGGCGGCAGGATCAGGAGGGCGCGGAAATCGTTGACGTTGGTCAGGGTCGGGCCGGTGACGACCTGCGCCCCTGCGCGGGCGAAGTAGCCGTGTGCATCGTTGCGGGCAAGCGCCTCGGCCGCGCCGGGCGTGGCCAGCGTGTCCGGCCCGATCACCGCGCCCGCCACCTCGGCCGCGCCATCCACGCCGTCGGTGTCGCAGGCAAGGGCATGGATGCGGGGGTGGCCCTCCAGCGTCAGCGCGAGCGCCAGACAGAATTCGGCGTTCGGCCCACCGATACCGTCGCCGCGCCGAGTCACGGTCAACTCGCCACCCGAGAGGAGCAGCACCGGACGGTCGCCGGGGCGCAGGTGCGCCGCGATGCCGACCGCCAGGGCAGCCTGGTCGCGGGCGACCGCGCGCGCCTCGCCCTCGAGGCTGTCGCCCAGCGTCCGCACCTCGGAGAGAGGCGCGGCCAGTGCCGCCGCCGCGGCCAGCGACTGGGCAGGGGCGGCATAGATCACGTTCGTGACGCGCGACAGCCGCGGATCGCCCGGCGCCACCACGCCGGACCGGTCCAGTGCGGCCAGCGCGGCCGGGGGCACGGGGATCTGCCAGCGGTCCAGGATCGCGCGCGCCTCGTCGGGGGTGCTGGCATCGCCCACGGTGGGGCCCGAGCCGATGAAGGCGGGATCGTCCCCCGGCACGTCCGAGATCATCAGGGCCAGCATCCGCGCCGGATGGGCTGCGGCGGCCAGCTGGCCGCCCTTCACGCGGCTGAGGTGCTTGCGCACCGTGTTCATTGCCGAAATCGGCGCGCCCGAGGCCAGAAGTGCCGCGTTGACCGCCTGCTTTTCGGTGAGCGACAGCCCCTCTGCCGGGGCGCAAAGGAGGGCCGAGGCCCCGCCCGAGATCAGGGCCAGGACAAAGTCGTCCTCTCCCAGCCCGCGCAGGAGTTCGAGCATCCGGGCGGTGGCCGCGACCCCGGCCGCATCGGGCACGGGATGCGCGGCCTCGACGATCTCGATCCCGCGACAGGGGCGCGCATAGCCGTAGCGGGTGATGACCAGCCCCTCGCAGGGGCCCCAGACGGCCTCGACCGCCTCGGCCATCCGGGCGCTGGCCTTGCCCGCTCCGACCACGACCACGCGCCCCGCTGGCTTCTCCGGCAGGAAGCCCGCGAGCGAGCGCATCGGGTCGGCCACCTCGACCGCGCGGTCGAAAAGCTGGCGCAGGAAGGCGGCGGGGTCCGGGATCATCGGCCGAGGCTCCGGGCTGGGAACGTGGCGGGAAAAGATAGCGCAATCCGGGCCGGACGCAGACCGGTTTTGCCCGTTTCGCGCGCCGTTTCCGTCATGGACCGCGCAGGTCGAGCTTCTGGAGATCCTCGAGGAGCTCGAGAAGCTGCTCCAGCCGTTCATGGCCGAACTCGGCCTCGATCCGACCGAGGATCGCTGCGCTTTGCGCGGCATGGGCCTGGACGAAGGCCAGCCCGGCCGGGGTGATCGCGACGATCGACTTGCGGCGGTCTTCGGGAGGGGTGGTGCGGGTGATCAGCCCTTCCGCGACCATCGGTCCGATCATCCGGGTCAGGCTGGACAGGAGCAGCACCGCCTCGGCCGCGACCTGGCTGAGTTCCAGCGGACCGCGTTCCTGAAGCACGCGCAGCACGCGCCATTTCTGTTCGTTGATGCCCGATGTGGCCAGCATCTGCCGCAAGGGCCCCATCACCGTTTCCCGCGCGCGCAACAGCGCGATCGGCAAAGAGCGGCGGGTCTGGCGGAAGGAAGGGGGATCGTCGGACATCTTCCGCTTATTGCCTGTTTTGCCGCGCGCCTCAATGCCGCGCATCGGTCGGCAGCGCGAATGCTCGTCGGCGACTGCGTCCCTCCTCGCGGACCGCCGGGGAGGAGACGCAGTCGAAAGACGCGGCCCTCAGCCGGGCACCAGCGCCAGCGCGCGGATGGGCGAGCCGGTGCCGGCCCGGATCTTCAGCGGCGCCGCTATCAGAAGCGCGCCCTTCGGCGGCAGCTGGTCGAGGTTGCACAGGCTCGCCAGGCCGAAGCAGTTGTCGCGGTGCAGGAAGTTGTGCGCCGGGAAGGGCGGGCTGAACTTGCCGGCCATGCCCGCATCCGTGCCGATGCACTGGCTGCCCCAGCCGACGATGCCCTTGCCCAGAAGATAGTCGATACAGTCGGTCGAAGGGCCGGGGGAATGCGATCCGTCCTCGTAAGGATCGGGGTCCTCGTTCAGGAACAGCGTCTCATCATGGGCGCGGCGGTCCCAGTCGGTGCGCATCAGCACCCATTCGCCGGGACCGATCTCGCCATGCTGCGCCTCCCAGGCCTTCACATGCGCGGCCGTCAGCAGGAAGTCCGGGTCCGCCGCCGCCTCGGCCGAACAGTCGATGACATTGGCCGGCGCGATCAGGCGCTGGACCGACAGCGTGTCGGTGAAGCCGTCCGGGTGGTCCCGCCCCGACAGCCAGTGATGCGGCGCGTCGAAATGGGTGCCCGAGTGCTCGCCCAGTTCCAGCCAGTTCCAGGCCCAGAACGGACCGTCCTTGTCATAGGCGCTGATCCGGTGGATGGCGACCTTGGGCGTGTTCCGGGCGAGATCCTCGGGCAGGCGCAGGATCGGGGTTTCGGGGCCAAGCTGGGCGGTCAGGTCAACCACCCGCACGCCCCCGCCGGCAAGACCGGCGGTCAGGGCCGACAGAACCTCTGCCGGATTGCCCGTCTTATCCCCCTGCCCCGCAAACCGCCTGCGGCGGCGGGCCATCACCTCTTCCACCAGGTCGAAGACGGCATCCACCGCGCGGTCCTCGGTCACAAAGCCCGGCGACATCCTCAGGATCGGGCCGCGGAAATCGACGGAATAGCCCTCGACCCCCAAGGCCCCCACGCAGGCCGCGGCCTCGGCCTTGTCGGGCATGCGGATCATCACCGCGCCGCCGCGCCGGTCGGCGTCACGTGGAGAGTGCAGCGGCAAATCCAACCGGTCTGCCCTTTCGATCACCCGGTCCACCAGGCGGCGGTTGTGCGCGGCGACCTCGGTCAGGTCCTGCTTCGAGAACCATTCCAGCGCCGGCAGCGAGGCCAGCGCGGCCACCGACCCCGGCGTGCCGGTGTCGAAGCGGCGGATGTCGGGGGCGTAGTCGAACCTGTCGAGGTCCCAGGAGAAGGGGTTGTTCTGCGAAAACCACCCCCGCCCTTCCGGCGTCAGCATCGGGATCAGGTCCTTGTCGGCGTAAAGGATCCCCGCGCCGGGCGTGCCGCACAGCCATTTCAGGCTGGTCGAGACGACGAAATCCACTTTCGGGTTCATCGCATCGAAGGGCATCAGCCCAGCGCCTTGGGTGATGTCGGCGACCATCAGGCTGCCCATGGCCCGGCCATGCGCGACCAGCGCCGGATAATCCATCTTCGACGAGCCGATCGAGGTCACCCAGGTCAGCAGCGCCAGCCCCACATCCGGGCCCCAGTGGGCGATAAAGTCCTCGGTCTCCACCCAGGCGCGGCCTTCGGACAGCGGCACCGTGGTCAGCGTGAACCCCAGCTTCGGCGCCAGACCCTGCAACAGGAAATGCAGCGAGGGGAAACAGTCCGCCGCCGCCAGCACCCGTTTCCCGCACAGCATCCCTTCCGGCAGCGCGCGGAGGATCTTCTGCAACCCCTCGGTCACGTTGTCCACCGTGGTCAGGCTGCCCTTGGGGACGTTGATCAGCCGCCGCCAGCGGTCGATGAAATCCTGCCGCTTGCGCAGCACATAGCCCCATTGCCTGTCATCCGGGGCAGACCAGACCGCCGAGAACTCGGCCATCGCGCGGGCGAGGTCGTCCTCCTTGCCCGGATAGATGCCGATGGAATGATAGAGGAAATAGCCCCCCGCCGTGCTGTTCGTGGCCAAGTGATCCCGTCCTTCCCGCCCGGTTCGCGCCCCGGCAGGTTAGGGGAAGTGCCGGGCGGCCTCAAGATGTTTCAAGCTTGAAAAGTCTGGAGATCTCCCGGCACCAGATCCGCGGCCCAGGGCCTGCCTTCGACCAGCCCGAACACCTCGCCCGCCAAAAGGTCCACCGTGCCGTCTGCAAGGGTCCGGAAGGCGGTCGGCAGGCCGGCGGCCCTGCACAGCGCAAGGCCCCCGACGCAATCCCAGAGACCGCCGACCCGGGCCTCGACATAGCCGGCCAGCCGTCCGCTCGCGACCAGCATCAGCCCCAGCGCGCAGGAGCCGACCACGCGCGGCGCAAGGCCCGCGGCCTCGCAGGCGGCCTCGACGGCATGGCGGTCGGCCACCGGCCAGCGCGGGTTGCGGCCAAGTCCGATGCAGCCGGGCATCGCGGCGCGAGAGCCGGGGGCAAGGCCAGTCTCGCGCAGAGGGCCACCGGCGCTGCCCACCGCCATCAATCCCAGCGCCGGGGCGATGATGCCGCCGGCAAGCGGGCGGCCCGCGTCCATCAAGCCGATGGAGATGGTCCAGAACGGCAGGCCGGAGAGGAAGTTCGCCGTGCCGTCGATCGGATCCACGGCCCAGAAGCGACCCTTCGACGTGCCGCCCATCTCTTCGCCCAGGATGCCGTCGCCGGGGAAGTCGTGGGCCAGAAGGCGGCGGAGCGTCGCCTCGACCGCCCGGTCGGCGTCCGACACGAGGTCGCCGGGCGCCTTGGCCGCGACGGCACGGTCGGCGAGCCTGTCGAAGAAGCCCAGTGCCTGCGTGCCCGCTTCGGTCAGGATTTTGGACAGGCGGTCAAGGTCGATCGGGTCGGTCATGGGCGCATCCTCTGGCTGGCCGTGTCAGGCTAGCTGGACCACATCACCGGCGAAAGACAAGCTGCCCTCCTCGTGCGGCTTCGCCTTCTCGTCGGGGGCACCAGCGAGGAGTGCCGAAGGCATCGACGAGCGATGCCGGGGGAAGGGTCAGCCCTGCGGCACCCGAACGACGATCCCGTCCAACGCCGCGCTCATCCGGATCTGGCAGGACAGGCGCGAGGTCGGCTCGCGCCCGGCCTCGGTGATGTCCAGCATGTCCTCCTCGAAGGCGCCGGGCGGGCCGGCGCGGTCGGCCCAGGCGGGATCGACGACGACGTGGCAGGTCGCGCAGGACAGCGAGCCGCCGCATTCGCCGATGATGCCGGGCACGCCGTGCCGGGTCGCCGCCTGCATCAGGCTTTCGCCCTCCGGCACGTCCAGGGTGATCTCGCGGCCATCGGCCAGTTTCCAGGTGGCGTGCATCGCGGGCCCTCAGACATACCAGATGTAATAGTCGCGCAGCGCCGCGCCTTCGAGGCCCGCGGTCTTGTCCACCTCGATCCGCTTCATGAACAGGTGATGCTCCACGAGTTCGGGGCCCAGCGCCTGTGCCAGGGCGGTATCGGCGGCCAGATCGTCCATCGCCTCGGAGAGGGACCCGGCCACGCCATGCCCGGCATCGGTGCGGTCGAAGCCGTCGCCGGCCTCGGGCGCGGGAAGCGCGTGGCCCGCCTCCACCCCCAGCCGGCCGGCCTGCAACAGCGCGGCCAGCGCGGTATAGGGGTTGCAGCTGGCATCGGCCATCCGGTGTTCCAGCCGCGTCTTGGGGCCGCCCTCTTCCGACACGCGGACCGTGACGCCGCGATGGTCGCCGCCCCAGTTGCACCAGTAGCCCGACATCGATGCGGGTTGCAGCCGCAGGTAGCTGCCGACCGTGGGCGCCAGAAGTCCCGCAAGCCCCTTGTGGTGATGCAGCCAGCCCGCGACGACGCCCCTGGCCAGATCGTTCATGTGCCCCGGCCCGCCCTTCGGCCCGGTCATCAGTGCGTTCGCCCCGGTCCTGTCTGCGAAGGAAATATTGAAATGCAGCCCCGAGCCGCCCTTTTCCGGGATCGGTTTCGGCAGGAAGGTCAACAGGATGCCGTGGTCCAGCGCCACCTCGCGGGCCATCTGGCGGAAAAGGACCATCTCGTCCACCGCACGCACCGCCTCGTCATAGGCCAGGGTGAATTCGAACTGCGGCGTGTCGTATTCGGCGGTGATCAGCTCCAGCCGGAAGCCCGCCGCCTCGGCCCGCTGCCAAATCGCATCGGTGAAGCCGGCTGGATCGGCGAAGGGGCCGGTGCCATAGACGACGCCGCCCTGAGCGCGCATCGGCGCGACGCTGCCGTCCTCGGCGATCTCGAAGGCATAGGCTTCCAGCTCGATCCCGACCTTCGGCGTCAGACCCTTCGCCGCCCAGTCGGCCACCGCGCGTTTCAGCGCCCCGCGCGGGCAGAGCGGGATGCGCTGGCCCTCGCTGTCGTAAAGATCGCCGGTGACGACCCTGGTGTCGGGCTCCCAGCCGTCGCGGATTTCCTCGGCGACCCAGCGCAGTTCCATGTCCGGGATGCCCTCGCGACATTTCGTATGGGGGGCGTCGAGGATCAGATCCTTGTCCCAATGGACGGAAAAGGTCGGCCGCGCCAGCCGCGTGCCGTCGGATTTCAGCTTGTGCGCAGGCAGGTACTTGCCCCGCATCAGGCTGAGGTGGTCGCAGAACATCGCGCGCAGGCGGTCGGCCATGTCATCCCCCCTTGGTCAGTGCAGCGTCACGCGCACCGGCAGACTTTTCAGTCCGGCCACGAAATTCGAGCGCAGGAACTTCTGCTCTCCGGCCGGCTCGACGGACTTGATGCGCCTCGCCAGTTCCTGGAACAGCACGCGCACCTCCAGCCGCGCCAGCCACATGCCGAGGCAGAGATGCGGCCCCCCCTGGCCGAAGGCGAGGTGCTTGTTCGGGCTGCGCGCCAGATCGACGCGGAAGGGCTGGTCGAACACCGTCTCGTCGCGGTTGGCGGAGGCGAACCAGTAAAGGACCTTGTCGCCGGCCCGGACCTGGCGCCCGTGCATCTCGAAATCGCGGGTGGCGGTGCGGCGGAAATAGGCGGTGGGGCTGGCCCAGCGGATGATCTCGTCCGCCATGGTCTCGTCCACGGCGCCCGAGCGGATCAAGGGCAGAAGCTCGGGCTGATGCGCCAGAGCCTGGATGCCGGCGGCGATGGAATAGCGCGTAGTATCGTTGCCCGCCGCCACGATCAGGCAGAAGAAGTTGCGGAACTCGTGCTCGGGCATCACCGACCCGTCGTGACCCGGTTGCAGGATCATGTGCAGCACGCCCGAGGTGTCCCCCGCGGCCTCCTTCCGCGCCATCAGGTCGCGCGCATAGGCGTAAAGCTCCGCCCCCGCCGGAGAGTTGAAGGGCATCATGCGGAATTCGTCGGTCGTCAGCTTGTCCAGCACATGGCTGGTGAAATCGGGATCGGTGTTGGCGATCAGCGCATCGCCCTTTTCCACCAGCCAGGGCAGGTCCTCGTCCGGCAGGCCGACGATGCGGCCCAGCATGCGCATCGGCAGTTCGCGGGCGATCTCCCTGGTGGCGTCGAAGGTGCCCTTCTCCAGCGCGGCATCGAGGATCGCCGTGCACAGGTCGCGGATCGCCTGTTCGAACCCGGCGATCACCGGCCTGGAGAAGGCCTTCGCCACCTTCACCCGCGTCAGCATGTGTTCAGGCGGGTCGGTTTCCTGGAAGGTGCGGCGCGCGAGGTATTCCTCGTAGCTCTGATCCTCCATCCGGATGCCGCGGGCCGAGGACAGAAGGTCGGGCTGGCCGTTCAGGCGCAGGATGTCCGCGTGCCGGGTCACGGACCAGAAGCCCTGTCCTTGCGCATAGTCGGTCCAGTGCATCGGGTCCTCGCGCCGCAGGCGCGCGAAGGTGTTGTGCGGCGCGCCCTGCACGAAGGTGTCGTGGCTGGTCAGGTCGGCATAGCCGTCATCGTTCGGCACCCAGATCGTCATGCTTGCCCCTCCCCTGCTTTTGCATAATGATACGCATGTTAAATATGTAAAGGGAAATCTCATGCATATCGCTGTGCTGGCCACGAACACCGACGACAGCGCCTTCGCGGCCCGCCATCCGCGCGATGTCGAGAAGTTCCGCAGCCTGATCCATGCGGTCCGGCCTGGATGGACGGTGACGGCCTTCGATCTGCCGAAGGGCGAGTTTCCCGCAGATATTCAGGGCTTTGACGGGTTCCTGATCGGCGGCAGCCCCTCATCGGTCCATGATGACGAGGCCTGGATCGACCGGCTTCTGAAGCTGATCCGTGATGCCTTTGCCGCGGGCAAGCCCATGGCCGGGGCCTGTTTCGGACACCAGGCCATCGCCAAGGCCCTGGGCGGGACCGTGGGGCCGAATCCCGGCCCCTTCGTGCTGGGAACCGCCGAGACCGAGGTCATCGCCTCCGCCCCCTGGATGGACCCGGTGGACCGATTCCGGCTTGCGGCCGCGCATGGCGAGCAGGTGACGGACCTGCCTCCGGGGGCCGAGGTCATCGGGCGCGCGCCCGGTTGCCCCGCGGCCTGCTACCGGATCGGCGACCGGGTCTTTGCCACCCAGTATCACCCGGAAATGACGCCCGGATTCCTTGCGGCGCTGGTCGAGGAATTCGCCCCGAAATTTCCCGATCCGGTCGGCCGGGACGCGCGCGCCTCGCTGCCGCAGGGCACCGAGGGCCCCCGCTTCGCCGAATGGATCGCGCGTTTCTTCGAGCAGGCGAACCGCTAGGACAGGGCGGCCAGCAGGTCCATCGCCGTCACCTGGTCGAACTGGACATGGGCCTGCATCAGCGCCTCGGCCCCGGCGGCATCGCGGTCGAAGATCGCCTGCGCGATCCGGCGATGCTCGGCCGCCGAGGCAGGGATCGCGCCGGCAAAGCGATAGCGCGCCCGGTAGTAGGCCAGCAGCCGCCGCGCATTGGTCTTGAGGCTTTCCAGCAGCACGCCATTGCCCGAGGCCGTGGCGACGCAGGCATGGAAACGCAGGTTCAGCTGGTAATAGCCGTCCGGGTCGCTGTCCGGGTTGGCCTCGGCCTTCGCCTCGCAGGCGCGGACGGCGGCCTCCAGATCCTCGGCCCCCTGCCGCGACAGGCGCCGCGCGGCCAGGCCCGCCGCCTGGCCCTCCAGTTTGGCATGGACCTCGAGGATGGCCAGGAACTCTTCCAGCGTCGGGCGGAAGATCGTCGCCCCCTTGCGCGGCAGGCGCCGGACGAGGCCAAGCGCCTCCAGATACAGGATCGCCTCGCGCACCGGCGTACGGGAGACCCGGTGCGCCTCGGCCAACTCGGCCTCGTCCAGAAGATCGCCGGGGTTCAGCTGGCCAAGGTCGATCCGCTCCAGGATGCGCTGGACCAGAGCGGGGATCTGCGGGCCGGCAAAGGGAATGGTCATCGCGTCGTCTCCTTCCCCGGACCCTGCCACGGAGCATCGGGCAGGTCGATGCCCTCCCTTCGAGGCAAGCCGGTTTCACAAACTGCTTTCAGGACGACAGACAACGGTTTGCGGTGCAACAATTTTCGCCAGTCGGGTGCTTTGCACACCGCGCCGCGCAGGCGGGCGTAGCGCGGCTAAACTGCTGCTTGTAACGAATCGGGAAAGAGTTTTACCTTTTGGTAAAAATATAACCGGACACCAGCAACAGGGATGGGCAACAAGATGACCAAGGGAAGCTTCACGGTCTCGCGTCGCGGGCTCTTGATGGGCGGGGCGGCGGCCTCGGTCGCGGCGAACCTGCCGCGCATGGCGATGGCGCAGGATCCGGTAAGGATGGCGGGCATCTACACGGTGCCGGTCGAACAGCAATGGGTCAGCCGCATCCACATCGCGGCCGAGGCGCTGAAGGCCGCCGGGACGGTGGACTACACCTACACCGAGAATGTGGCCAACACCGACTATCCCCGCGTCATGCGCGAATACTGCGAGGCCGGCGTCAAGCTGATCGTGGGCGAGATCTTCGGCGCCGAGGCCGAGGCGCGCGAGGTCTGCGCGGAATACCCGGACGTGGCTTTCCTGCTGGGGTCCTCCTTCATGCCGGACGAGGCCGCGAACCCGAACCTCGCGGTCTTCGACAACTACATCCAGGACGCGGCTTACCTATCGGGCATCGTCGCCGGCGGGATGACCAAGGGCAACATCGGCATGGTCGGCGGCTTCCCGATCCCCGAGGTCAACCGGCTGATGAATGCCTTCATGGCGGGCGTGCGCGAGGTGAAGCCGGACACGAAGTTCCAGGTTTCGTTCATCGGGTCCTGGTTCGATCCGCCCAAGGCCAAGGAAACCGCCTTCGCGATGATCGATGGCGGCGCGGACCTGATGTATGCTGAACGCTTCGGCGTGTCGGACGCGGCCAAGGAACGGGGCGTGCTGGCCATCGGCAACGTGATCGACACCCAAGCCGACTACCCCGAAACCGTCGTCACCTCGGCGCTGTGGCACTTCGAGCCGACGCTGAACGCCGCCGTGGCCGCAGTGCAGGCGGGCACCTTCAAGGCCGACAACTACGGCGTCTATTCCTACATGAAGGCGGGCGGCTGCTCGCTGGCGCCGCTCGGCTCCTTCGAGGGCAAGGTCCCGGCCGAGATCATGGCGCTGGTGGCCGAGAAGGAAGCCGCGATCAGGGACGGCAGCTTCACCGTGACCATCGACGACACCGAGCCGAAGTCGTCGTGACCACCGGACCAGCGGAGGCGGAGGTCGTCCTTCGCCTCGACCGCATCACCAAGCGCTTCGGCGCGCTGACCGCGAACGATGCGGTAAGCCTGACCCTGCGGCGCGGCGAGGTCGTGGCCCTGCTTGGGGAAAACGGCGCCGGCAAGACCACGCTGATGAACATTCTCTTCGGGCACTATGTGGCCGACGAGGGGACGGTGGAGGTCTTCGGCCAGCCGCTGCCGCCCGGCACCCCGCGCGCGGCGCTGGCGGCGGGGGTGGGCATGGTGCACCAGCACTTCACGCTGGCCGGCAACCTGACCGTGCTGGAGAACATCACGCTCGGCACCGAAAGCCTCTGGTCGCGCTCGCACGGCGGCGCGCGGGCGAAGGTGGAGCGTCTGTCGCGCGATTTCGGGCTGGCCGTCCACCCTGACGCCAAGGTCGGCCGCCTGTCGGTCGGCGAACGCCAGCGGGTCGAGATCCTGAAGGCACTTTACCGCGACGCGCGCATCCTGATCCTCGACGAGCCGACCGCCGTGCTGACGCCGCAGGAATCGGATGCGCTCTTCGCCACCCTGCGCAAGGCGACGGCGCTGGGGCTGTCGGTCATCTTCATCAGCCACAAGCTGCACGAGGTCATGGCGATCGCCGACCGCTGCGTCGTCTTGCGGCATGGCCGCGTGGTGGGCGAGGTCGATACGCACGCCACCGACAAGGCGGCGCTCGCGGCGCTGATGGTGGGGGGAGAGTTGTCCCTGCCGCGCGCCGATGCGCGGGCGCCGGGACCGGTGCTGATGCGGCTGGAGGGGGTCTCGACCCCCGACCGCGGGGCAGCGCCGGGGCTGAAGGCGGTGACGCTGGAACTGCGGGCGGGGCAGATCACCGGGCTTGCCGGGGTGTCGGGCAACGGTCAAGCGGCGCTGGCCGAGATCGTCGGCGGGCTGGCCGTGCCTGCGGCGGGGCACCTGTCGCTGCACGGGGAAGAGCCGAAGGCCTGGTCGCCGGGCGAGGCGCTGGCACGCGGCGTGGCGCGGATCCCCGAGGACCGGCACCACCAGGGCTCGATCGCCGATTTCGACCTGACCGAGAACGCAGTGCTGGAGGCCTATCGCAGCCGCTTTTCCCGGCGCGGCTGGATGGACTGGCGCGCGGCACGGGCCTTCGCGGAAGGGATCATCAAGGACTACGATGTGCGCTGCCCGGGGCCATCGACGCGCATCCGTCTCCTGTCGGGCGGGAACATGCAGAAGCTGATCCTGGGCCGCGCCATGGCGCCGGGGCCTGACATCATCCTCGCGAACCAGCCGGTGCGGGGGCTGGACGTGGGCGCGATCGCCTATGTGCAGGGCCAGCTGATCGCCGCGCGCGACCGGGGGGCGGCGGTGCTGCTGATTTCCGAAGACCTGGACGAAATCATGGGCTTGTCGGATATCATTCATGTGATGTCTCAAGGTCGCCTGTCGCCCGGATTCCCGCGCGGGACGATGACGGCGGCGGAGTTGGGTCTCTGGATGGCCGGGCAGAAGTTCGGGGATGCGGATGCGGCTTGAACCCATTCCCAACCCCTCGGCCGCGCGGCGCCTCGGCCTGCCGGCGCTCGCGCTGGTCGCCACGCTGGGCGTCGCCATGGCGCTTGCGCTGATCGCCGGGGCGAACCCCTTCGCCGTCCTCGGCCAGATCGCCAAGGGCGCGCTGGGGTCGAAGCTCGCGATCCTCGAGACGCTGAACCGCGCGACGCCCCTGATCTTCACCGGCCTCGCCGTCGCGGTCGCCTTCCGGGCGAAGCTGTGGAACATCGGCGCCGAGGCGCAGCTTTATGCGGGGGCGATCGTCGCGGTCGTTCTGGGCACCGGGGCGCTCGGCAGTCCGCTGGTCCTGCCCTTGTCGGCGCTCGCCGCAATGCTGGCCGGGGCGGCGCTGCTGCTGGGTCCGGTCCTTCTGAAAACCCGGCTCGGGGTGGACGAGGTGGTTACCACGCTGCTGCTGAACTTCATCATGCTCCTCTTCGTCAGCTACCTGCTGGAGGGGCCGATGAAGGATCCCATGGGGATGGGCTGGCCGAAGTCCCCGGCCCTGTTCCCCGAGGCCCGCCTGCCCCGCATCGTGACTGGTCTGCGGCTGCACTGGGGTTTTGCGCTGGCGATCATCGCGGCGGTCGTGGTCTGGGTGATCCAGACCCGCACCACGCTGGGATTCGAGATCCGCGCCGTGGGCCAGAACCCCGAGGCCGCGCGATTCACGGGCATGCCGGTCAATACGGTGCTGGTCAAGACCGCGCTCTTGTCGGGGGGCCTGGCCGCGCTGGCCGGCTGGTCCGAGGTGGCGGGGCTGAAGGGGCACCTGTCGTCCGACCTGTCGCCCGGCTTCGGCTACACGGGCATCATCGTCGCCATGCTGGCGCTGCTGCACCCTCTGGGCGTGGTGCTGACGGCGATCTTCGTGGCCGGGATCTTCGTCGGATCGGACGCGATGAGCCGGGCGGCGGGCGTGCCAACCTATATCGCCGACA
>NZ_JBKBLV010000007.1:0-36835 GCF_046295235.1 Tabrizicola flagellatus | reverse complement strand
GCCATGCTGGCGCTGCTGCACCCTCTGGGCGTGGTGCTGACGGCGATCTTCGTGGCCGGGATCTTCGTCGGATCGGACGCGATGAGCCGGGCGGCGGGCGTGCCAACCTATATCGCCGACATGCTGTTGGCCGTGGCGCTTCTGTTCATGGTGCTGGCGATCCTTCTGACCAGGGTCCGGGTGGTGCGGGGATGAGCGAGATCGTCGATATCCTGATCTCGGCCAGCTTCTGGGCCGCCGTCATCCGCATCGCCTCGCCGCTGATCCTGGCGACGATGGGGGAACTGATCTGCGAACGCGCGGGCGTCCTGAACCTTGGCATCGAGGGGATCATGGTCATCGGCGCCTTCACCGGCTGGATGGCGGTGTATCAGGGGATGCCCTTGTGGGGCGGGGTCGCGGTGGCGATGGCGGCGGGGATGCTGTTCGGGCTTCTGCACTCCACCCTGACCGTGCCGTTCGGCCTGTCGCAGCATGTCGTCGGGCTGGGGGTAACGCTGTTGGCCACGGCGTCCGCTTCCTTCGCCTACCGGCTGATGCTGCCCGAAGTCACCAGCCCGCCGAAGATCCAGCCGTTCCAGCCGCT
The DNA here is from genome assembly GCF_046295235.1 of Tabrizicola flagellatus. Classification (GTDB taxonomy): domain Bacteria; phylum Pseudomonadota; class Alphaproteobacteria; order Rhodobacterales; family Rhodobacteraceae; genus Tabrizicola; species Tabrizicola flagellata_A. The sequence goes on along the minus strand of NZ_JBKBLV010000007.1, from coordinate 36,249 downwards.
GTCGATCCCCGGCCTGTCCGACCTGCCCTGGATCGGCACCGCCCTGTCGCAGACGGCGCTGACCTGGGCCGCCTTCGCGGTGGCGGGGGTGGTGGCCTTCACGCTCTATCGCACGCCGCTCGGGCTGGCGGTGCGCGCGGTGGGCGAGAACCCGGCGGCGGTCGAGGCGCAGGGCCTGTCGGTCACCGGCCTGCGGACGGGGGCGGTGATCGTCGGGTCCGGGCTGATGGCGGTGGGGGGCGCGTTCCTGACGCTGTCGGCCTTCTCCTCCTTCTTCTTCGAGATGGTGAACGGCCGCGGCTGGATCTGCATCGCGCTGGTGGTCTTCGGGGCCTGGAAACCCGGCAAGGCGGTGCTTGGGGCGATCCTCTTTGCCGCCTTCGATGCCTTGCAGATCCGGCTGCAACAGACCTCGCTCGGCGCGGTGCTGCCCTACCAGCTGTTCCTCGCCCTGCCCTTCATCCTGTCGATCCTGGCGCTTATCCTGATGTCGCGCCGGGCCGAGGTGCCCGCGGCGCTTATGGTGCCCTACAACAAGGGAGAACGCTGAGATGTTCGACATCCTGGTCAAGGGCGGGACGCTGCCGGATGGGACGGTGGCCGATATCGGGATCACCGGCGACCGGATCGCCGCCGTGGGCCAGCTGGAGGCCGAGGCGGGCCGGGTGATCGACGCGACCGGAGACCTCGTCTCGCCGCCCTTTGTAGACCCGCATTTCCACATGGACGCGACGCTGAGCTACGGCCTGCCCCGGGTGAACGCCTCGGGCACGCTGCTGGAGGGCATCGCGCTCTGGGGGGAGTTGCGCGAGATCGCCACGGTGGACGAGATGGTCGCCCGCGCGCTGACCTATTGCGACTGGGCGGTCAGCATGGGCCTTCTGGCGATCCGCACCCATGTCGATACCACGCCCGACCACCTGCGCGGGGTCGAGGCGATGCTGGAGGTCAAGCGGCGGGTTGCACCTTACCTCGACCTGCAACTGGTGGCCTTCCCGCAAGACGGGCTTTATCGCACCAAGACCGGCCGGCAGAACGTCCTGCGCGCGCTCGACATGGGCGTCGACGTGGTGGGCGGCATCCCGCATTTCGAACGCACGATGGAGGAAGGCGCGGAAAGCCTGCGCGACCTCGCCCGCATCGCCGCCGAGCGCGGCCTGATGTGGGACGTGCATTGCGACGAGACCGACGATCCGATGTCCCGCCATGTGGAAACAATGGCGCGCGAGGTCACGCGGCACGGGCTGGGGGGCCGCGCGGCGGGCAGCCACCTGACCTCGATGCATTCGATGGACAACTACTATGTCTCCAAGCTTCTGCCGCTGATCGCCGAAAGCGGCATGACCGCGATCCCCAATCCGCTCATCAACATCACGCTCCAGGGCCGCCACGATACTTACCCGAAACGACGCGGCCTGACCCGGGTAAAGGAGATGCAGGCCCTGGGCATCCCGGTCGGCTGGGGGCAGGATTGCGTGCTGGACCCCTGGTATTCGCTGGGCACCGCCGACATGCTGGATGTGGCCTTCATGGGCCTGCATGTCGCGCAGATGACCCATCCGGCGGAAATGGTGCGCTGCTTCACCATGGTGACCGAGACCAACGCGCAGATCATGGGACTTTCGGACTACGGTCTGCGCCCCGGCTGCACGGCCAGCCTAGTGATCCTGGACGCCGGCCACCCGGTCGAGGCGTTGCGCCTGCGTCCCGACCGGCTGGCGGTGATCTCCAAGGGTCGCCTGGTGGCCGAACGGCAGCGCAATGATGCCAGGATGCGCCTGCCGGGACGGCCCGGATCCCTGCGCCGCCGGCTGGGCTGAGCTGGCGATTCGCAGTCCCCGCGGCCTGAACCGGAACGACAGGCAGATTCAATCCGCATGCGAAACAACAGTAGGCCGAAAAGGCGACCGCCGGGTGGTCTCCCCGGCCACTCGCGCCACGGTTGATCCGGGCCATCCTTCAAAACTCCTCTGGATCGCCCCATTTTCGCCCTCATCCACAACCATCACGGATGCAGTGAATTGGTGCATTTGTGTGGACGATTGTCCGGGCGCTGGGGCCTGTCGCTTGCGACTGCGGCCCCGGAAGGGTCAAGGCGCCGGCGATCTGGCACTGGTGTCGGAGGGAAGGGCGAGATGGCGCAGCAAAAGGCGGCAGAACCCGCGGTCGATGAGGTCGATGACCTGATCGACGAACTGCAGCCGGGTGCAAAGCTCCTGAAGGGCCAGTACACGATCACCCGCTACATCAACAGCGGCGGCTTCGGCATTACCTATCTGGCCAAGGACAGCCTCGACCGCGACGTCGTCATCAAGGAGTGCTTCCCCTCTTCGGTCTGCCGCCGGTCCAAGGCCATGGTCGCCGCGAGGTCGCGCGCGCATTCGGCCGAACTGCGCTCGATCGTCCAGCTCTTCGTGCGCGAGGCGCGCAGCCTGGCCAAGATCGTGCACCCCAACATCGTCGCCGTGCACCAGGTGTTCGAGGACAACGGCACCGCCTACATGGCGCTCGACTACATCGAAGGGCTCGATCTGCAGCAGATCATCGACGGCGAAGGCCCGTCGCTGACGAACGCGCATGTGGTCGAGATTACCACCAAGCTTCTGAAGGCAGTCGGGTTCATCCACGAAAACGACATGCTGCACCGCGACATCTCACCGGACAACGTGCTGATCGACAAGTCGGGCGAGCCGATCCTGATCGACTTCGGTGCCGCGCGCGAGAAGGCCAGCCAGACCAACCGCGCCATGTCGGCGCTGCGGGTGGTCAAGGACGGCTACTCCCCGCAGGAATTCTACATCGCCGGGTCCGAGCAGGGGCCCTGGAGCGACCTCTACGCCCTTGCCGCCACGCTCTATCATGTCATCTCGGGCGAGGCTCCCGTCAACGGCCAGGCGCGGCTCGCCGCTCTGGCCGAGGACCGGCCCGATCCCTTCGTGCCGCTGAGCGGTCGCATCCGGGGCTATCCGAAGGGTTTCCTGGAAGCGATCGACAAGGCATTGAACACGCTGCCGAAACAGCGCATCCAGTCGGCCGCGGAGTGGCTGACGATGTATGACACCGGGGCGCCCTTCGCGGCGGCTCCGGCCGAACCCGCGCCGGGAACCGAGGACGCGGTGCACCGGCTGGTGAGCGATTTCAAGCGCGACACAGGCGTAACCGACCACGGCCATGCAGGTCAGGAAAGGGCCGTGCCCCCCCCCGCGGAACCGGACCTCGCGCGCGCGCCCTCGGCCCGGGCACCCTCTGCGCCGGCTCCGTCTGCCGCAGCGCACGAACCCGCCTCGCGGCAGCGTGGCAAGGGACCGATGCCGTTGATCGCCGGTGCGGCCTTGGCCATGGCAGTTGCGGCGGGTGGCTTCGTCTACCTGTCCGACGCTCCGGTCGCACCAGAGGCTAAGCCGGAGAGCATTGCGGCGACCGTTCCTGAAGCGAAGCCCACCGTGTCGGCAACTGACGTCGCGGTCTCAGCACCGGCCAACCCGGAAACCCCGGTTGCCGTCACTGAACCCGACGCAGCGCCCGATGCGGGACAACCAGCTTCTGCGGTGCCCGCGGCAGAGGTGACCGAGGCGTCTGCCGGGACGCCGGAACCAGCGATCCAGGCCCCGACGACTGCCGCCGATCCCAAACCCGCCGCCACCGACACCGCACCTGCCAACGCTACCGCAGCCGCGACCGCCCAGGACGCCGACACGACCGCAGTGACCGCTGCGGCACCGCAGGACCCGGCACCCGCGGCAGACTCATCGGCCGCGCCGGAGACCACGGCAGCGGCCAGCCCCGCTGCCGAGAAGCCGGCCTCGTCCGGCGCCCGGCCGGCAGCGGTCCAGGTGGCCTTTGCCGTCTGGGATGCGGTGCTTCCCTTCACCGCCGACGACCGGATCGTCGGCGGCAAGCCTGCCGCGCAGATCCTGCGCATCTCGCCTGAGGCCGACCTTGCCTCGGCCGGCCCGTGGTTGCAGCAGGGTATGGTCATCCATGCGATCAACGGCAGTCCCACCCCCACGACCAAGGCGCTGACTGCGGCCATTCTGAACGCGATGCAGGTAGATGCCGACGGCAAGGCGCGCATGGTGGCCGACTATTCGAAATCGAACGGCGAACGGAACTCGGGCCTGCTGACCGTAGACGCCCTGCGCCTCGTCACCCTGGCGAACGGGATCCAGTTGCGCACCCTGACCGTGGACGGCGTGTGGAAGACGGAAGTCACTGCCGTTCCCCAGCAGGGGATGACTACGCTCCGTCCCGGAGACGTGCTGTTCCGCGACAAGAGCACCGGCGTCGCACTGGACGGGCCGACCTCGATCGAGGCCATCCTCGGCCAGCTGGTGAAGGACAAGGCGACGCGGACCGAATTCTCGATCGTCCGCGACAACAAGGTGGAGACCGCAGACATGAACCTTGTCCTGGCCCCGACGCCATGAGGTGCATAGTCGCCGATCCCGAGGCCAGAACGGCCATGCCCGGCCCCGGTCCGGCTCTGGTGCAGCGGGTATCCCCACGCGACAGCTCCCGCCCCGGCCATGGCACGGCAGGCCTTGACGACCTGGTTGTTGCCCTTGGCCGGGCGGTGGCGCGATCGGCAGCGCAGGGACAGGCAAGCCATGCCCACCCGGATCGGTCGGACTGAGGTCTTTTGACACGAAATGGCAAGGACCCGCTCATGCCAGGACGGACTCGGCGGAACGGTCGCAGGACCGATCAGACGGAACAAGGAGCAAGCAACATGAACGTCCCGCGCATATTCCTGCTTGGCACCGCGGCCCTGCTTCTGACCGGGGCGACCGCCGAGGCGCAGGAGGCCTGCTCTTCCTACACGGTGCGCGCCGGCGACAACCTGCGCCGGATCGCCAGCAAGGCCTATGGTGACGGCGACCTCTACCGGCGGATCTATGACGCCAATGTCGCCGTGATCGGCGAAAAGGCCGACCTGATCGAAATCGGTTCGGTTCTGACGATCCCCTGCGCGGAGCCGACGGCCGAAGCGGCACCGGAAGGCGTGACGCCGGTCAGCACGGCGGCAGCCAACGCGACGCCGACAAGCGCGACTACGGTCAGCGCAACCGCGGAAACCCAGCCTGCGCCCGTGACCGAGCGGCCCCTGGCCATCGTTACCGGCAACGGCTATGCGCCCTTTGCCGACAAGACCCTGCCTGGTGGCGGCATGATGACCCAGCTCGTCGAGATGGCGATCTTCCGCGCCGACCCCTCGATTCCCTACACGATCAGCTTCGTGTCTGACTGGCAGGCGCATATCGACGCGCTCTTGCCCTCGGGCGCCTACGACCTGAGTTTTCCCTGGATCCGCCCCGACTGCGAGGGCGCTGCCACACTGTCGCCCGGGGACCAGGCCCGCTGCAACGACTTTGCCTTCTCGGGCCCGTTCTACGAGATCGTGGACGCCTTTTTCGCCACGCGCGACAGCGGGCTCATGGCGGCAACCAGCTATGCCGAGTTCGAGGGCAAGCGGATCTGCCGTCCCGAGGGCTATACCGCGGGCGTGCTCGATGCGGCGGGACTGACCTCAGGAGTGGTGACGCTGGTGCGCGCCGAGAACGTCAAGGAATGTTTCCGGGCGCTGGCCTCGGGCGAGGTGGACCTGGTCTCGGTCGATTCCGAGGTCGGCGACTCGACCGTTGCCAAGCTTGGACTCATCGCGACGATCGGTCAGAATCCGCACCTTTCCAGCATCCTCAGCCTGCATGTCATCGCGCACAAGTCCAATCCGCGCGCAGTTGCCATGCTGGGGGCTCTCGATGCCGGGATGATCGAGATGTACGAATCCGGCGAGTGGTACGACATCGTCTCCACCGCGCTGAACCAGCAGCGCCAGTCGGAGTGATCCATGCAGGCCCGATCGCCCCAAGTCACAGGCCCCGACGTTTTCAGTTTGGCTGCGAATGACCAATCATTCGCCTTATTCGCGCCATCTACTCAACCCTATGCTGTGCCAAGACCAGTATTGTTTCGTTTGTTGCGCGTCATCAGTCCCATCAAGCACCCCACGAGGAAACCCGCCATGAGAACCGCTTCGCATCTGCACCGGCTTCCGATTCTCGCGGCTGCGATGATTTCGCTGCCGTTCATCGCCTCGGCCCAGGAAGCCTGCACCACCTATACCGTGAAGGACGGCGACACGCTGGGCTCGATCGCCCAGGCCGCCTACGGCACTTTCGACTACCAGATGATCTTCAACGCGAACCGCGACGCGCTGGCGGCCAACCCGAACAGCCTGCCGGCCGGGTTGCAGCTGATCCTGCCCTGCGAGGACGGCCGCCTGACGCCTGACCAGGAGCTGAGCTCGATCATCGAGGCCGAAACCCAGAAACAGGAAGCCTCCGCCAAGAAGTCGAACATCTACGAGCCGCCGCTGAAGTTCGTCACCTCGAACAACTGGAAACCGTTCACCGACGAATCGCTGACCGGTGGCGGCATCTTCGTGCGCATGGCCGCGACGGCCATGCAGCGCGGCGGCAACGACCGGGACTACACCGTGGCCTATGTGGACGACTGGATGTCGCACATCGACACGCTGCTGCCCTCGGGCGCCTTCGACGTGTCGATCGCCTGGGAAGCGCCGGACTGCTCGAAGCTCGACATGCTGGGCGAATTCTCGGCGCGGATGTGCACCGACTTCGACTTCTCGCTGCCGATTTACGAGGCGGCCTACACCTTCAATACCCTGCCCGACAGCAAATATGCCAATGCCCGGTCCTTCGCGGAATACGCCGGTGCCAAGATCTGCCGGCCCGAAGCCTGGCCGCTGGGCGACCTCGAAGTCCAGGGCCTGACCCCGCCGGTGGTGGAATACGTCGCGCCAAAGAATCCGATCGACTGCGCCAACATGCTGCTCAAGGGCGAGGTGGACATCTACTCGATCGAGACGGAAACCTCGGTGGCGAACTTCAAGGAACTGGGTGTCACCGACAAGGTGGTGACCAACCCGGCCCTGACAACCTTCATCTCGTATCACTTCCTGACCTCGAAGAGCAATCCGCGCGGCCGGGTCTACATCGCCATGCTGAACCGCGGCATCACCGAGATGCGCGAGTCGGGCGAATGGTACGACATCCTCGCCACGGGCCTGGCCGAGTACAACAAGCTCAGCCAGTAACCCGCCCTGCCCCGCACCATCGCAGGCCCCGGACCCCAGGACCGGGGCCTGCCGCATTTTCAGGGGCTTGGCCGGTCGCATCCCGCACGGAAGAGAAGTCTTGGAACATTTGTTCCATATGCTATGCTGGTCCGGCAGCCGCCAGGAGACCCGAAATGTCCAAGGACGACTCCGCGCTCGCCGCACGCGATACCCCGCAATCGGTCGAAGCCTTCCGTGACCGGCTGACGGGCCTGAACGGCCAGCTTCCCCGCCGTCTGCAGCAATGCGCCGACCACATCGCGCGGCACATGGATTCCATCGCGCTGTCCACGGTGGCCCAGGTCGCCGAGGGCGCCGGCGTTCCGCCCTCGGCGGTGATGCGCTTCTGTCAGATCATGGGCTTCTCCGGCTATGCCGAGATGCAGCGGCTGTTCCGCGAGGCCCTGTCCCGGACCGCGCCCGACTATGCCACGCGGCTGGCGAACCTGAAGGCCGGCGGCGCCGGCCGGCCCGCGACCCTGGTCGCCGAATTCGTCGATGCCGGCCGCCAGTCGATGGAGGCGCTCGCCCGCGATCTGGACGAATCCACATTGAATCAAGCGGTTGAAACGCTGACCCAGGCCAGGACCATCCACCTGGCCGGGTTCCGGCGGTCATTCCCCGTGGCCTCGTACCTGGCCTATGTGTTCGACAAGCTGGGCGTCGCGGCGGTGCTGCACGATGGGGTGGCCGGGCTTGGCCAGCGCGCGTCGCTGCAGCGAGGCGATGCGCTGATCGCCATCACCTTTGCGCCGTGGTCCGAGGAAACCCTTGCGCTGGCGGCCCTGGCCCGGGAACGCGGCCTGCCGGTCGTCGCGCTGACGGACCCGCCGGGCACCCAGGTCTCCGCCGTCGCCGATACCGTGCTGACGGTGGCCGAGATCGACTTCGGCGCCTTCCGGTCGCTGTCCGCCGTCATCGCGCTGGCGCTGTCCCTTGCCGTCGCCGTCGCCGCCCGGCGCGAAACTTAGGACTTCCGCCAGGGGAGAGAATGGAATATTCATTCCACGCAGCCGCCCGAGTCGGAGCCCAGCCGATGCCCACCCCGAAATCCCTCGATGTCATCACCATCGGCCGCTCCTCGGTCGATCTCTACGGCGCGCAGGTCGGCGGCAGGCTCGAGGACATGGGGTCCTTCCAGAAATACATCGGCGGCTCGCCCACCAACATGGCCGCCGGGACCGCGAGGCTTGGCCTGAAATCGGCGCTCATCACCCGCGTCGGCGACGAACACATGGGCCGCTTCATCCGCGAGGAACTGGCGCGCGAAGGCGTGGACGTGCGGGGCGTCAGGACCGACCCGGAGCGTCTGACCGCGCTCGTCCTTCTCGGCATCCGCGACCAGCACCAGTTCCCGCTGATCTTCTACCGCGAGAACTGTGCCGACATGGCGCTCTGCGAGGACGACATCGACGAAAGCTTCATCGCCGAGGCGCGGTCGGTCGTGGCCACCGGCACGCATCTCAGCCACCCCCGGACCGAGGCCGCCGTCCTGAAGGCGCTGACCCTGGCCCGGAAACACGGGGCGCAGACCGCGCTCGACATCGACTACCGGCCGAACCTCTGGGGCCTTGCCGGCCATGGCGCGGGGGAAAGCAGGTTCATCGAAAGCGCGGCCGTCACCGCCAAGCTGCAATCGACCCTGCACCTCTTCGACCTGATCGTGGGCACCGAGGAGGAATTCCACATCGCAGGCGGCACGACCGACACCGTGGCCGCGCTCCGCGCCGTCCGTGCCGTCAGCGGCGCGACGCTGGTCTGCAAGCGCGGCCCGATGGGCGCCGTCGCCTTCACCGGCGCCATCCCCGACAGCCTGGACGAGGGCGAGAGCGGCCCCGGCTTCCCGATCGAGGTCTTCAACGTTCTCGGCGCGGGCGACGGGTTCATGTCGGGGCTCCTCAAGGGCTGGCTCGACGGCGAACCCTGGCCCGTGGCGCTGAAATACGCCAACGCCTGCGGCGCGTTCGCCGTCAGCCGCCACGGCTGCACCCCCGCCTACCCCAGCTGGGAGGAATTGCAGTTCTTCCTGAACCGCGGCGTGGTGGAAAAGGCGCTCCGCAAGGACCGCGCGCTGGAACAGATCCACTGGTCCACCAACCGGCACGGCGACTGGTCCACGATGCGCGTCTTCGCCTTCGACCACCGGATGCAGCTGGAACAGATGGAGGGCGCCACGCCCGACAGGATCGGCGCTTTCAAGCAGCTGTGCCTCGATGCAGCCCTCAAGGTCGCGGACGGCAAGCCCGGCCACGGCATCCTCTGCGACAGCCGGCTGGGGCGCGATGCGCTCTACCGCGCGGCGGGCACCGGCCTCTGGATCGGGCGGCCCGTCGAATGGCCCGGCTCGCGCCCCCTGACGCTGGAGCCCGAGCTTGGCCCCGACCTCGGCGGCTTGCAGGAATGGCCGCTGTCCCATGTGGTCAAGGTCCTGTGCTTCTACCATCCCGCCGACGACGCGGCGACGAAGGCCGCGCAGGAAGAAACGGTCCTGCGCCTGTTCCACGCCTGCCGCCGCAACCGGCTGGAGATGCTCTTGGAGATCATCCCCTCCAAGGTCGCCCCCGTCACCGACGAGACCAGCGCCGAGGTCATCCGCCGCTTCTACGCGCTTGGCGTCTATCCCGACTGGTGGAAGCTGGAACCCTTCACCTCCGACGCCGCCTGGACGAAGGCCTGCGCCGCGATCGCCGAGAACGACCCCCATGTGCGCGGCGTCGTCGTCCTTGGCCTCGACGCGGCCGAGGCAGACCTGGCCGCCTCGTTCCGGATTGCGGCACGCCAGCCGCTGGTGAAAGGTTTCGCCGTCGGCCGCACGATCTTTGCCGATGCCGCCCGCGCCTGGTTCCGGGGCGAGATCACCGATGGGGCGGCGGTGGCGATCATGGTAGAGAAATACGCAAGGCTCTGCGCCATCTGGGACGCCAGCCGCGAGGGAGGAAAGGCATGACAATGACCCGCCACGAAACCGTGAGGCTGACCGCAGCGCAGGCGCTGGTCCGCTGGCTGTCGCTGCAACAGGCCGAAGACGGCAGCCGCTTCATCGAGGGCGTCTGGGCGATCTTCGGCCATGGCAACGTCGCGGGCCTGGGCGAGGCGCTGCACGCCCACCGCGAGGCACTGCCCACCTGGCGCGGTCACAACGAACAGACCATGGCCCATACCGCCATCGCTTATGCCAAGGCGATGCGGCGGCGCAAAGCCATGGCGGTGACCACCTCGATCGGCCCCGGCGCGACGAACCTCGTCACGGCAGCGGCGCTGGCGCATGTGAACCGGATCCCAGTCCTGTTCCTGCCCGGCGATGTCTTTGCCAGCCGCGCGCCCGATCCGGTGCTGCAACAGGTCGAGGATTTCGGCGACGGCATCGTTTCCGCGAACGACTGCTTCCGCCCGGTGGTGCGCTATTTCGACCGGATCAGCCGGCCCGAACATATCCTGACCGCGCTCCCCCGCGCGCTTCAGGTGATGACCGATCCCGCCACCTGCGGGCCGGTCTGCCTTGCCTTCTGCCAGGACACGCAGGCAGAAGCTTTTGATTATCCAGTAGAATTCTTCACCCCCCGGATCTGGCACATCCGCCGTCCCGAACCCGACCAGCGCGAGCTGGAGGCCGCCGTCGCCGCGCTGAAGGCCGCCGAAAGGCCGCTGATCGTCGCGGGCGGGGGCGTCCTTTACTCCGGCGCCGAGGCCACGCTTCTGGACTTCGCCCGCCGCCACAACATCCCCCTGATCGAGACCCAGGCCGGCAAGGGTGCGGTGGACTGGGAAGAACGTCTGAACTTCGGCACTCCCGGCGTGACCGGCTCGGACTGCGGTAACAAGCTTGCGGCCGAGGCCGATCTGGTGCTGGCGGTCGGCACGCGGCTTCAGGACTTCACCACCGGCAGCTGGACGATCTTCAGGCGGCCTGGGCGCAGGATCCTGTCGATCAACGTCCAGCCCTGGGATGCCACCAAGCGCGGGGCGCAGGCGCTGGTCGCCGATGCGAAGGTCGCGCTGGAGCGGCTTTCGGCCGCTCTGGGCGGAAAGCGCTTTGCCGATCCCGATTTCGCCGCGCGCGACGCCTGGTTCGCCACCACCGCTTCGCTCATGGCCGCGCCGGCGGGCAATCAGCTGCCCAGCGACGCGCAGGTCGTGGGAGCGGTGAACCGCAGCGCCACGCCAGAGACCATCGTGATGGGCGCGGCGGGGTCGATGCCGGGCGTCCTGCACACGCTCTGGCGCGGCGCGCAGGGCGGCTATCACATGGAGTACGGCTTCTCGACGATGGGCTACGAGATCGCGGGCGCCCTGGGGATCAAGATGGCCCGGCCCGACCGCGACGTGATCTGCATGGTCGGCGACGGGTCCTACATGATGGCCAACAGCGAACTCGCCACGGCCGTCATGATGGGCGTGCCCTTCACCGTGGTCCTGACCGACAACCGCGGTTTCGGCTGCATCAACCGGTTGCAGAAGCACACCGGCGGCGCGCCGTTCAACAACCTTCTCGACGACGCCTATCATGTGAACCCCAGCCACATCGACTTTGTCGCCCATGCCGCGGCGATGGGGGCGAAGGCGGTCAAGGCCGACGGCATCGCGGGGCTCGAGGCTGCGCTTGAAGCGGCGAAGGGGGCGACCGTGCCCACGGTCATCGTCATCGACACCGACCCCGGACCCGGCACCGGCGCGGGCGGCAGCTGGTGGGAGGTGGGCGTGCCCGAGGTCTCGACCCGGCCCTCGGTGCTGGAAGCGCGCAAGGAACATGAGGCCGGCGCACGCGCGCAATGGCTGGTGAACTGAGGACAGACGAATGAGCGTGAAGATCGGGATCTCTCCCATCTCCTGGCAGAACGACGACCTGCCGGACCTGACCGCCGCCTACACGATGGAGCAGGCGCTCCGCGAGGCGCGCGAGATCGGCTATACCGGCGTCGAACGCGGGCGGCGGATGCCGGCGGATACCGAAGGGCTGCGGTCCTATCTGAACGCGAACGGACTTTTCCTTTGCGGCGGCTGGTGTTCCGGCAATCTCCTCAGAAACGACGTGAAGACGGAAATCGAGGCGGTGCGCCAGCAGGTCAAGCAGTTCGCGGCCCTGAACGCCCCCTGCATCGTCTATGCGGAATGTTCCAACACCGTGCAGGGCGACATCGCCGTGCCGGTGAACAACCGCCCGAAATTCGCCGCCGCCGAAGTGCGGGCCTATGGCGCGAAGCTGTCCGAACTGGCGAAGTGGATGGCCGATCAGGGCGTGACGCTGGCCTACCATCACCACATGGGCTCGTTCATCGAGAGCGAGGACGACGTGAACGCGCTGATGGAAGGCTCGACGCCCGAGGTGAAGCTTCTGTTCGACACCGGGCATCTCCTCTTCGGCGGCGCGGACGTGATGCGGGTGCTGAACACCTGGGCTTCCCGCGTCCACCACGTCCATTTCAAGGACATCCGGCCCGAGGTCGTGGCGGACGTTCGGAAGAACAACCGCAGCTTCCTCGACGCCGTGATCGCCGGGGCCTTCACCGTGCCGGGCGACGGCTGCATCGACTTCCAGGCCGTGGCCGACAAGCTTCGCGCGATGGACTATCACGGCTGGATCGTTGTCGAGGCGGAACAGGACCCGGCCAAGGCCCCGCCCTACGAATACGGGAAAATGGGCTATGACCACATCCTGAAGGTCTGCGCCAGGGCCGGCCTGACCATCGACCACTCGCGCCCGTGAGGTAAGCCATGCCCGACCTCCTTCGCCATCCCACCGGCACCCGCGGCAAGGTGCACGAGATCACCCCCGAAAGCGCGGGCTGGGGCTATGTCGGCTTCACGCTCTACCGGCTGGAGCCGGGCGACGTAGCCGAGGAGACAACCGGCGAGACCGAGGTGATCCTGGTGATCGTCGAAGGGAAGGCGAAGGTGCAGGCCGCCGGGCAGGACTGGGGCGAGATGGGCGAGCGGATGGACGTGTTCGAGAAGACCCCGCCGCATTGCCTCTACGTTCCGAACGGCACGACCTGGCGCGCCGTCGCCACCACCCCCTGCACCATCGGCGTCTGCAAGGCACCCGGCAAGGGCGGGCACAAGGCCCAGCGCCTCGGCCCGGACGGGATCGAGCTGACCCCGCGCGGCAAGGGCACCAACACGCGACACGTCAACAACATCGCCATGGAGGGCCGCGAGGTCGCCGACAGCCTTCTGGTCACCGAGGTCTTCACTCCCGCCGGTCACTGGTCGAGCTATCCCAGCCACCGGCACGACGAAGACGACTTTCCCCGGATGACCTATCTGGAGGAGACCTACTATCACCGCCTGAACCCCGCCCAGGGCTTCGGCATCCAGCGGGTCTATACCGAGGACGGGTCGCTGGACCAGACGATGGCGGTGAAGAATCACGATGTCGTGCTGGTTCCGAAAGGACATCACCCCTGCGGCGCGCCCTATGGCTACGAGATGTATTACCTGAACGTCATGGCCGGACCGATCCGCAAGTGGCGGTTCCAGAACGACCCCGACCACGACTGGATCGCCAGGCGGGACGCCTGAACCCGTCCAGGCCGGACCGGGTGGCGATCCCCGCACAGTGCAGACCACTTTCCTCGGACTTTCGCCGGGGCTCAAGCTCGACCGTGGCGGCTCGTCGTGCGCCTTCGGCGCTCCTCGCAGCGGGCGAGGAGGAGACGAAGTCGAACAACGAGCGCCCGCCTTTGCCTTGAAGCGTCCTTCGGGCTCGTCTAATCAGGGACGAGCCCGAAGGAACCCCCGACACATGCGCATCCTGATCACCAACGACGACGGCATCAACGCGCCGGGGCTTGAGGTTCTGACCCAGATCGCCACCGAGATCGCCGGACCGACGGGCGAGGTCTGGACCGTCGCCCCCGCCTTCGAACAATCGGGCGTGGGCCATTGCATCAGCTATACCCACCCGATGATGATCGCCGAACTCGGCCCCCGCCGCTTTGCCGCCGAGGGCAGCCCGGCCGATTGCGTGCTGGCCGCGATCTATGACGTGCTGGACGGCGCGCGGCCGGATCTGGTGCTCTCTGGCGTCAACCGGGGCAACAACGCGGCCGAGAACGTGCTGTACTCCGGCACGATCGGCGGCGCGATGGAGGCGGCCTTGCAGGGCGTCCCGGCCATCGCCCTGTCGCAGTTCTTCGGGCCGGACAACGCGAAACTGGCCGACCCGTTCGAAAGCGCGCGCGTCCATGGCGCGGGGGTGGTGCGGGCGCTTCTGGACAAGGGGCTCTGGACGCAGGACGATTACCGGGTGTTCTACAACATCAACTTCCCGCCTCAGCCAGCCGCCGCGACCCGGGGCATGCGGGTCGCGCCGCAGGGTTTCCGCCGCGACACCGCCTTCAGCGTCGAGCCGCACATGTCGCCCTCGGGGCGCAAGTTCCTCTGGATCAAGGGCGGCCACCAGCACACGCCCACCCTGCCGGGATCGGACGCGGCGGTGAACCTGGACGGCTTCATCTCGGTCACGCCGATGCGCGCGGATCTCACCGCGCACGACCTTCTGGCCGACCTCGAGGCCAGGCTCGCATGACCGAGGGACCGGAGGACCGCCCCACCTCCGAAGAGCTTGCCGAACGCAAGATGCGCTTTCTCTTTGCCCTCCGATCGCGCGGCGTGACCGACACCCGCGTCCTGACCGCGATGGAGAAGATCGACCGCGGCCTTTTCGTCCGCAACATCTTCGCCGACCGCGCCTACGAGGACATGCCCCTGCCCATCGCCTGCGGCCAGACGATCAGCCAGCCCTCGGTCGTCGGCCTGATGACCCAGGCCCTGCAGGTCAGCCCGCGCGACACGGTGCTGGAGGTAGGCACGGGGTCCGGCTACCAGGCCGCAGTCCTGTCGCAGCTGGCCCGCCGGGTCTATACCGTGGACCGCTACCGCCGCCTGGTGCGCGAGGCCAGCGAGCTGTTCCGTCAGCTCGGGCTGGTGAACATCACCGCAATCCCGGCCGACGGCTCGCACGGGCTGCCCGACCAGGCGCCCTTCGACCGGATCATCGTGACGGCGGCGGCCGAGGATCCCCCCGGCCCCCTGCTGGAGCAACTGAAGCCCGGCGGGATCATGGTGGTGCCGGTCGGCCAGTCGGATGCGGTGCAGGCGCTCATCAAGGTGACGCGGACCTCACGCGGGTTTGATTACGAGGAACTCCGCCCGGTGCGCTTTGTTCCACTGGTAGAGGGGATGGGCTCCGAGTAGACTGCGGGCCCACAGAACCGGGCCAAACCGGGCGGCGGATGATCAGGCGGGACCAGATGGCGAGAGCGACAAGACTTCGGGCGGGTTTGCTGCTGAGCGCGGGGGCCCTGGCCCTTTCGGGCTGTATCAATACCGGGGCGCTGGACTGGGATCTGCGTCAGGGTGCCGGCGACACCTCGAACGCGGCCTTGCAGGCGACGGCGGCGGCGCCGCAGCCCGATGCGAACGGCATCATTTCCTATCCCGATTACCAGATGGCGACGGCCCGGCGCGGCGAAACGGTCGCCAGCATGGCCGGCCGGCTGGGGATGAACCCCGAAGAGCTGGCGCGGACCAACGCGCTGCGCGCGACCGATCCCTTGCGCGAGGGCGAGATGCTCCTCTTGCCGAAACGGGTCGCGGCCAGCCCGCAACCGGCGGTGATCGGCGGAACCGGCCCGGCGTCCGGCGGCGGCATCGACATCACCTCGATCGCCACCACCGCGCTCGACAGCGCCGCTCCGGCCAAACCGGCCGCGGGCACCTCTCCCGCCGCTTCGAAGCCGATCTCCGGCCAGCCGCTGACCCACCGCGTCGCGCGGGGCGAGACCGCCTTCACCATCGCGCGGACCTACAACGTCTCGGCCAAGGCCCTGGCCGACTGGAACCAGCTCGGGCCCGACATGGCGGTGCGCGAGGGACAGACGCTGATCATCCCGATCGCCACCGCCCCGGCGCCGAACCCCGAACCCGTGCCGACACCGCCGGGCGTCGGCAGCCCCACGCCAGAGCCGCCCTCGGCGAAAAAGCCCCTGCCGGACGAAAAGACCGAGCCCGCGGGGACCAAGCCCAAGGGCACCCCGCCCTCGCCCGACCTCGGCGCGGCCAAGTCCACGCCTTCGAAGATGGCGATGCCGGCCTCGGGCAAGATCATCCGCGGCTACGACCCGAAGAAGAACCAGGGCATCGACATCGCCGCACCGGCCGGCAGCCCGGTGGTCGCGGCCGAGGCCGGGACGGTGACGGTCATCTCTTCGGACACCACTGGCAAGGGCATCGTCATCATCCGCCACGCGGGGGATCTTCTGACGGTCTATGTCGGCGTGACCGGAATGACGGTGAAGAAGGGCGATGCGGTCAAGCGCGGCCAGGCCATCGGCAAGGTCGCGGCAGGCGATCCCGCCTTCGTGCATTTCGAGGTGCGCAACACCTCGAAGCAGAGCTTCGACCCGGTGGGCTATCTGCAATAGTCCGCCGGACCCGGCTCAGCCCCCCGGGCGCGAGACCAGCACCTTGTCGATCCGCCGCCCGTCCAGGTCGATGACCTCGAAGCGGTAGCCATGGGCGGTGAAATGCGCGCCAAGCTCGGGGATCCGGCCCATCTGGTGCAGGACCAGTCCGGCCACGGTGTCGTAATCCCCCGCCATCCCGCGCGGCAGGCCCAGGCGGTCGCAAAATTCGTCCACCGGCATCCAGCCCGCGACCAGATGGCTGCCGTCCTCGCGCGTGACCAGCGCGGGTTCGTCCGCCTCGCTGGCCGCCACGGCGCCGGTGATCGCCTCCAGCACGTCGCCGGTGGTGAGGATGCCCTCGAAGGTGCCGTATTCGTCATAGACCAGCGCGAAATGGTGTTCGGATTTCTGAAGGATCTCCAGCACGTCCAGCGCCTCGGCCCGGTCCGAGACCACCGGCACCTCGCGCACCAGCGCCCGGATCTCCAGCGGCTCGCGGCGCGAGACGGCCTGGAAGGCATCGGCCAGCAGCACGATGCCCACCACCTCGCCCTCGGCATTGGCCACCGGCATCCGCGGGCGGGCGACGCGGCGAACGGCGGCCACCGCCTCGGCCCCGGTAGCCTCCAGCGGCAGCATCTCCACCTCGTGCCGGGGGGTCATCAGCGCCCGCGCGGTGCGGTCCGACAGGCGCATCACCCCGGTGATCATCTCGCGCTCCTCGGTCTCCAGCACCCCGCCCTCGTGGGCTTCGGCCAGAAGGACATGCACCTCCTCTTCGGTGACGCGGTTCTCGCCCGCCCCGCGCTGGCCGAGCAGCCACAGAAGCAGGCGGCCGGACCGGTCCAGGAACCAGACCAGCGGCGCGGCGACGACCGACAGAAGCGTCATTGCCGGCGCCACGCGCATCGCCAGTCCCTCGGCATTGCGCAGCGCCAGCTGCTTCGGCACCAGTTCGCCCACGATCAGGCTTACATAGGTGATGGCCACCACCACCCCGCCGACCCCCAGCGTCGCGGCCCAGTCGGGCGCCACGCCCTGCCCGACCAGCCAGAGCTGCAACCGCAGCCCCAGCGTCGCCCCCGACAGTGCGCCCGACAGGATGCCGACGGCGGTGATGCCGATCTGCACGGTGGACAGGAACCGCCCCGGATGCTCTGCCAGCCGCAAGGCCATGCGCGCGCCGCGGCTCTTGCCTTCCAGCGGCTTCAGCCGGGCCGGACGCGCGCTGACGATGGCCAGCTCGGACATGGCGAGCACGCCGTTCAGGACGATCAGGACGAGGATGACAAGGATCTCGGTCAGCATGATGGCTCGCGCTCAGGATGCACGCCGCCGGGCGCGAAGGCAAACCCGCCGTCAGGCCCGGAGGCGCACCCCCTCGCGGGCGGCGAGGTCGCAGAAGAACTGCCAGGCCACCCGGCCCGACCGCCCGCCCCGCGTCGCCTGCCATTCGATCGCCTCGGCATGCAGCCGCTCCTCGGGGACGTTGACCCCATGCGCGGCACAATAGCCGCGGATCATGTCAAGGTAATCGTCCTGACCGCAGGGATGGAAGCCCAGCCAGAGACCAAAGCGGTCCGACAGCGAGACCTTCTCCTCCACCGCCTCGGACGGGTTGATCGCGCTGGAGCGTTCGTTCTCGATCATGTCGCGCGGCATCAGGTGGCGGCGGTTCGAGGTGGCGTAGAACAGAACGTTCTCGGGCCGTCCCTCGATCCCGCCGTCCAGGACCGCCTTCAGCGACTTGTAGTGCTGGTCGTCGTGGGAGAACGACAGGTCGTCGCAGAACAGGAGGAACCGGTGCGGCGCGGCGCGCAGGTGCGCGAGCAGGCGCTGGACCGAGGGCAGGTCCTCGCGCGACAGTTCCACGATCTTCAGGTCATGGCCTTCCGCCCGCACGGCGGCATGCACCGCCTTGACCAGGCTCGACTTGCCCATCCCCCGCGCGCCCCACAGGAGCGCGTTGTTCGCGGGCAGGCCGGCGGCGAAATGCCGGGTGTTCTCCAGCAGCGTGTCGCGCGAACGGTCCACCCCGACCAGAAGGCCGATGTCCACCCGCGAGACCCGCGCCACCGGTTCCAGCCGGTCGGGCCCGGTGTGCCAGACGAAGGCCTCGGCGGCGAAATCAGGCGCGGGCATCGGCGCGGGGGCCAGCCGCTCCAGCGCGGCGGCGATGCGGATCAGGGGGTCGGTCATGCCTTGGGTTCGGCCATGTCGGAAGGACCGTCGGTCTCGTCGTCCCAGAGACCTTCGGCACGCAATTCGGCCTCGCGGCGCTTTTCGATCCGGCGGATCAGGAAGATCGAGACCTCGTACAGCGGATAGACGGCAAAGAACAGGATCAGCTGGCTCATCACGTCCGGCGGTGTGACCAGCGCGGCAACGATCAGGATGATGACGATGGCGTATTTCCGCATCCCGGCCAGACCGGCCGAGGTCGCCAGCCCCGCCTTGCCCATCAGCGTCAGAAGGACCGGCAACTGGAAGCACAGGCCGAAGGCGATGATCAGCTTCAGGCTGATGTCCAGCGTCTCGTTCACCTTGCCCTGGAAGACGATCTCGATGCCTTCCTTCGGCGCCGCGGCCGGGACTTCGGCGGGCACATCGGTCAGCATCGGCGCCAGCACCGACAGGATCGAGGCGCTGTCGGCAAAGCCGAGGAAGAAGCGCATGGCGATGGGCGTCACCACATAATGCGCAAAGGTCGCCCCCAGCAGGAACAGCACCGGCGAGGCGACCAGAAACGGCAGGAAGGCCTGCTTCTCGCTGCGGTAGAGTCCCGGCGCCACGAAGCGCCAGAGCTGGTAGGCGATGACCGGAAAGCTGACCATCAGCCCGGCCACGACCGAGATATGGACCAGCGTGAAGAAATATTCCTGCGGCGCGGTGTATTGCATTACCGGGTTCGGGTTGCCGAGATCGCGCATCGCCTGCTCGATCGGGCGCAGCAGGAAATTCAGGATCGGGTCGGCCACCACGAAACATGCCAGCATGGCCACAATGAAGGCCGTGACCGACCAGATCAGCCGGTTGCGCAGTTCGGCCAGATGCTCGACCAGGGGGGCCGAGCTGTCGTCGATCTCGTCCTTCGCGCTCATGCTGCGTCACCACCCTGAGGGTCGGCCTTCTTGCGTCGCCTGCCGGGCGCCTTGGCGGCGGGCTGGGACTCGGCGGCTGCGGGTTCGGACAGGGCCCGCAGCTTGGCCGCCGCCTCGTCCACCACCGCCTTGCGCGCGGCCTTCTGTTCGTACAGCGCTGCCGTGGCCGGGCCTGCACCTTCCGGCGCAGCGGGTGCCGCCGCAGCCGTTGCGCCTTCGGCTACCGGCGCCGCGGTCATCGCCGCCGGCATCGGCGCGGGCGTCAGGGGCTTCGTGGGCTTGGCCGCGTTCTTCAGCGGATCCCATTTCTCGAACTTGTCGGCGGCGGACTTGACCGCATCCAGCCCCATGGCCTTGGGCGAAGTCACCTTCTTCAGGTCGTCGGCCACGTCCTTGACGCCCGATTCCTTCGCCGCCTGTTCCATCGCCCGGCTGAACTCGCGCCCCATGGACCGGACCTTGGCGGTGAAGCGGCCAAGCTCGCGGAACATGCCGGGCAGATCCTTCGGGCCGATGAAGATCAGCGCGACTATGCCGACGACCAGAAGTTCGGACCAGCTGAAATCCATTCCCCGTCTCCCGACAGGCCCGTCAGATCAGGCCTTGTCCTTCTCGGCCGGCGTCACGTCCTTGGCGGCGTCCGCCTTGGCGTCCTCGATTTCCTTCGCACCGTCGTTCACGCCCTTCTTGAAGGCCGTGATGCCCTTGCCGACCTCGCCCATCAGGCTCGACACCTTGCCCTTGCCGAACAGGACCAGAAGCACGACCGCGATCAGGATCAGGCCGGGAAGACCGATGTTGTTGAGCATGAGAACCCCTCCATGCAGGCCCCGATCCCGGGGCGGATTCCGTTACTGCCCCCAATTACGCCCCCGATCCCCCGGCATCCAAGACCCAAGCCGCTTGGCAAATGCAGTCAACTGACAGTATTTTGTCAGTAAGTTCCCGATCCCCCTGTCCCGGTCCGGTCATGAAACGCGACGCCCGCCTTTACGACATCGTCCAGGCGCTCCGTGACGGGCGGTTGCACACGGCGGCGGAACTGGCCCGGCGCACCGGGGTCTCGACCCGGACCATCTGGCGCGACATGGAGATGCTGGCCGCCACCGGCATGCCGGTCGAGGGCGAACGGGGCCTTGGCTACATCCTGCGCTCGCCGCTGGTGCTGCCGCCGACCATGCTGACCCCGGACGAGCTGGAGGCGCTGGTCGAGGGGCTCCGCCATGTGGGCCAGGAGGGGAACCCGCGCGCACGCGCGGCGCGCAGCCTGCTCTACAAGGTCACGACCCTCCTGCCCCAGTCCGGGATCGAGGCCGAACCGCCCTGACCCGGACCGCCGCCGTCACACGCCGAAGACGAAGCAGCGGTCGCGGCGGATCATCAGCCACAGCACCGTGCCGGGCTTGGGCAGGAAGACACCGGGCACGCTGGCGGTCAGCTTCGTCCCCGCGACATCCATCCTGAAATCAACCAGGCTCTCGCGGCCCAGAAAGCGGCTGCGGACCACCGTTCCCCGCGCGGGCACGCCGTCCTCGGGCGTGGGGTTCGGGCCGCGCCCGCCGCGGTCGAAGTCGATGCGCAGGTGCTGCGGGCGGATCACGATCTCGACCTCGGCGCCGTCGGCATGGCCAGGGGTGAGGAAGGCGCCGAAGGGCGTCTCGGTCAGCGCGCCCTTCGAGACGCCCCGGATCACGTTGATGTCGCTGAAGAAGGCCGCCGCCGCCTTGTCCACCGGAGCGTTGTAGACGTTGTAGGGCGCGCCCTTCTGCACGATCCGGCCCGCGCGCATCAAGGCGATCTCGTCGGCCATGCGCATCGCCTCGTCGGGTTCGTGCGTGACCAGAAGCACCGCCGCGCCCGCCTCCTTCAGGATCTCCAGCGTCCGGTCGCGGATCCCGTCGCGCAGCCGGTTGTCCAGCCCCGAGAAGGGCTCGTCCATCAGCATCACCCGCGGGTTCGGCGCCAGCGCCCGGGCCAGCGCCACGCGCTGCTGCTCGCCGCCCGACAGCTCGTGCGGATGCTTCGGCCCGAAGCCCGCCAGATCGACCTTTTCCAGCAGCTCGCCCACCCGCCGCGCCTTCTCGGCCCGGTCCATGCGCAGGCCGAAGCCCACGTTCTCGGCCACCGTCAGATGCGGGAACAGCGCGAAGTCCTGGAACATCAGCCCGACCGAGCGCACCTCGGGCGGGACATGCACCCCCGGCCCGGCGACGGTCTGGCCATCCAGCCGCACCTCGCCGGTATCTGCGCGCTCGACCCCGGCGATCATCCGCAGCGTGGTGGACTTGCCGCAGCCCGAGGGGCCAAGCAGACAGGTCACCTGCCCCGCCGCAACCGACAGCGAAACCCCGTCCACCACCTTGCGCCCGCCGAAGGACCGGCCAAGGTTGATCACGTCCAGGCGCAGGGGCGGGGTATCGGGCATGGATACTCAAGCAAATCCGTCAGGCTTTCCCCTAGCAGCGTGAGTCGGGCCGGGCAAGACCAGACCTGCGGTGCGTCGCCGCACTCTGGACGGCTGCGCACCAAACCCGGCATGCGGCGCGGGATTGATGCGGCCATCGCGCCAATTCCGGCTCTCACGCAAGGGAAAATTGACGCAGTCCGCAACCGGTGTTTCGCTTGCAAGATTGATCCGCCGAAAGGTGCCCCGATGTTGACACGTCCGCTTGCCCTTGTTGCCGCGCTTGCCATTCTTGCCAGCCTCTTCCTGCCCTGGCTTTCCTCGCCTTTCGGCGAAAACGTCGTGCCCTGGACCGTGCTGCGCGAGATGGACGCGGCCCGCGCCCATGACATCCTGGCCGGCGCCCGGCCCGAGACCATCGCCTATGGCTGCTCCTTCGTGCTGGCCGCGCTTTTCGTCGTCTTCGCCCTGATCGGGCGCGAGTCGCGGCTTCTGGCCTTCCTGACCGGGGCGGTGCCGGTCGCGCTGGTGGCCTGGGCGCTTCTGTCGCTGATCGGCCAGGTCGAGGCGACGGGCCTGTCCTTCTCGGGCTCGTCCATCCCCGAGATGACCCAGCGCATGCTCGGCGCCGGGGCCTGGGCCTGGGCCATTGGCGCAAGCCTTCTGGCGACGCTGGGGGTTCTCGATCCCGGACGGCGGCGGTCGGCCTACGGCTGACCGCTGCTACAGCGTCGTATTGGTAGCCCCGCCGTCCAGCAGGATGTTCTGCCCGACGATGAAGCCCGCGTGCTGCGAACAGAGAAAGGCGCAGGCCGCGCCGAACTCGGCCGGGGTGCCGTAGCGTCCTGCGGGGATGGTGGCAGCGCGTTCCGCGATCGCCTCCTCCATGCTGATGCCCCGGGCCTTGACGACAGCCATGTCCAGCGCCACTGCCCGGTCGGTGGCATGGATGCCGGGCAACAGGTTGTTGATCGTCACTCCCTTGCCCGCCACCTGCCGCGAGGTGCCGGCGACGAAGCCCGTCAGCCCCGCCCGGGCCGAGTTCGACAGGCCCAGCACCGA
Source organism: Tabrizicola flagellatus (assembly GCF_046295235.1). GTDB lineage: Bacteria > Pseudomonadota > Alphaproteobacteria > Rhodobacterales > Rhodobacteraceae > Tabrizicola > Tabrizicola flagellata_A. The sequence goes on along the minus strand of NZ_JBKBLV010000007.1, from coordinate 13,137 downwards.
GACGGGCGCCTTGACCGAGACGCTGGTGATGTTGACCACGCGGCCCCAGCCCTGCGCCATCATCCCCGGCAGCACCGCCTGCATCAGCGCGATGGGCGTCAGCATGTTGGCATCCAGCGCCTTGATGAAATCCTCGCGCGTCCAGTCCGACCACATCCCCGGCGGCGGCCCGCCGGCATTGGTCACCAGGATGTCGAACGGCCCATGCGCCAGCACCGCCGCGCGCCCCGCGTCAGAGGTGATGTCCCCCGCCACCGCGACCACGCTGACCTGGTGCCGCTCCCGGATCTCTTCCGCCGCCGCCTCCAGCGCCTCGGCGCCCCGCGCGTTCATCACCAGATCGACGCCCGCCTCGGCCAGGGCCTCGGCGCAGCCCCGCCCCAGCCCCTTGGATGAGGCGCAGACCAGCGCCCGCTTTCCCCTGATCCCCAGATCCATCGCAGTCCTCCTCTTGCCCGCCACCCTAGCAGGCCGCGCAACGGGCACAAGCTGCCCCTTCGGACCGCCGTCGGTCCTGGCCGGCGCGGACCGGGGCTCCCCGGCACCCGCGACAGCCGTTCCTCATGCAGGCCGGCGCAGGCGATGCCAGCCGAGATCGGCAAAACACGGTCCCTGGGTCGCCTCGGTGAACTTGATGCCGTTGTGGCCGCCGTTCCATTCCAGGATCTGCACCCCGCCCTCATGGTCCACGGTCATGTCCCAGCCGATGCAACGCACATAGGGCATGCGGGCGTGACAGCGCAGTGCGGCGTCAAGGCAGCCGTGGAAATTTGGCACCGAGTGTCCGGCGAAAGGCAGATCCGACTGGGGATGCCGGTCGATCTTCAGATAACTCGGCAGGTAGCCCACCGGGCCAAGTTCGCCCGTCCGAAGGTCAACGACGGCGTTCACCTCTTCTGCCGACTGGAGATAGTCGCCCTCTCCCTGCCCAAAGCGCAGATAGGCCCCCCGCAGACTGACATTTCCCTCTTCGTCCGCCGCGGTCGTCAGCCGCAGGGTCGCGACCGCCGGGCAGTTGCCCAGCCGTTCGAAGAGTTCATGCTGACGGATGAAGCGCTGGAACAGGCCCGAGCCAAGACGCCTTGCCCCTGCCGGATCGAACCCCTCGCGGCGCAGGACGGTGACGCCAACCCCCGATTGCGAGGCATCGCTCTTGAAGATCACCCGGTCGCCATGCCGGAACAGGACATCGGCAAGCGCCTTCTCGGGAATGACCCGGCCGTCGCGGGCGATGAACATGCCGTTCAGCAGGAAGGCGATGTCGGGGAATTCGGGCGCATCGAACAGGCAGGTGTTCAGGCTGCGCAGACCGCTCAACTCGCCATACTGGGCCGAGGTATGCGGCAGGACGCATTCGTCATAGAAGTTGTCGGGGATCCAGCCGTCGCGGTATTCGCCAGCCACATGGGCATAGACGTAAAGCCATGGCGCGAACCTCGCATTCCCCAGAACCTCGACCGCATAGGCATCACAGCGCGCCCGGTCGGCCGGGTTCAGCGGTCCGTAGGCCGCCTCGAGTTTCGCCAGCTTGCCAAGCGCCGCTCGGATGTGGTTCTGCGCGTAATGACGGCGCAGGATTGCCTTTGCGACGGTCTTGGCGATACCGATCAGTCTGCTCATTCGATTGGCCTCAAGTTTCCAGAGCAGACTGCGCGGTCCTTGCGATCCGTCAACCACCTGTTGCCCGATCTTCGCGCCGGGCAGAGAAAGTCCCGCACTTGTTGCGGTGAAAGCGCGCCCGGCCTATAGGGAGCCCATGTCGAACCGTGCCCCCCTGCCCCCCGAAATTGCCCGTCGCCGGACCTTCGCGATCATCGCGCACCCCGACGCGGGGAAAACCACTCTGACCGAAAAGTTCCTGCTGTTCGGCGGCGCGATCCAGATGGCCGGCCAGGTCCGCGCCAAGGGCGAGGCGCGGCGCACGCGGTCTGACTTCCTGAAGCTGGAACAGGACCGCGGCATCTCGGTCTCGGCTTCGGCGATGAGCTTCGACTTCCGCCAGTACCGTTTCAACCTGGTGGACACCCCCGGCCACAGCGACTTTTCCGAGGACACCTACCGCACACTGACCGCCGTTGACGCCGCGATCATGGTGATCGACGGCGCCAAGGGCGTGGAAAGCCAGACCCGCAAGCTGTTCGAGGTCTGCCGGATGCGCGACCTGCCGATCCTGACCTTCTGCAACAAGATGGACCGCGAAAGCCGCGACACCTTTGCCATCATAGACGAGATCCAGGAAAACCTCGCGATCGACGTGACGCCGGCCTCCTGGCCGATCGGCATGGGCCGCGACTTCATCGGCGCCTACGACCTGCTGCACGACCGGCTGGAGATCATGGACCGCGCCGACCGCAACCGGATCGCGGAGTCGATCCAGATTTCCGGCGTGGACGACCCCAAGCTTGCCGAACACATCCCCGCCGACCTCCTGGCCAGGTTCCACGAGGAACTGGAAATGGCGCGCGAGCTTCTGCCCGCCTTCGACCGCACCGCCTTCCTCAACGGCTCGATGACGCCGATCTGGTTCGGCTCGGCGATCAACTCCTTTGGCGTGAAGGAACTGATGGATGGCATCGGCGAATACGGGCCCGAGCCGCAGCCGCAGAAGGCCGCCGAACGTCAGATCGACCCGTCCGAACCCGCCGTCACCGGCTTCGTCTTCAAGGTCCAGGCCAACATGGACCCGAAACACCGCGACCGCGTGGCCTTCGTCCGCCTCGCCTCGGGCCATTTCGAACGCGGCATGAAGCTGTTCCATGTGCGCTCGAAAAAGCCCATGTCGATCACCAATCCGGTCCTCTTCCTCGCCGCCGACCGCGAACTGGCCGAGGAAGCCTGGGCCGGCGACATCATCGGCATCCCGAACCACGGGCAATTGCGCATCGGCGATGCGCTGACCGAAGGCGAATCCCTGCGCTTCACCGGCATCCCGAGCTTCGCGCCGGAACTGCTCCAGACCATCCGCGCCACCGACCCGATGAAGGCCAAGCACCTGGAAAAGGCGCTGATGCAGTTCGCCGAGGAAGGCGCGGCCAAGGTCTTCAAGCCGATGATCGGCTCGGGCTACATCGTGGGCGTCGTGGGGGCCTTGCAATTCGACGTGCTGGCCAGCCGGATCGAGCAGGAATATTCGCTGCCCGTCCGCTTCGAGGGGTCGAACTTCACCTCCGCCCGCTGGATTTCCGGCGACAAGGCGGAGATCGAGAAGCTCGTGAACGTCAACAAGGGCCATATCGCCCATGACAGCGACGGGGACCTCGTGTTCCTGACCCGCCTGCAATGGGACATCGACCGCGTGGTGCGCGACTATCCCGGCGTCAAGCTGACCGCAACCAAGGAGATGATGGTCTAGGCCAGGGCATTGACCGCTCCGGGCCCGCGCCCTAGCCTTCCCGCGAGGCCTAGGTGCCGGAGGCCCTTGCCAGCATGACGACACCCGACCCCGACCCGCCCGATCCGGAGACCGAGGTCGAGACCTATCCGGATGCCCCTGACAGCCTGATCGGGATCTGGGGCCAGCGCCGGCGCCGGCTGAAGCTCGCGGCGCGCGACTGGTTCCCGCCGGCCGACCTCGACCTCGCGCCGCTGCTGGCCGCGCGCATCCCGCGCGACCAGCCGCCGCTGGAAGGCTCGCAGACGCTCCATGCCCGCAAGCTGCACCAGATGCGGGTGGAACTGGCGGGCAAGCCGGAACTCGCGGCCGTCAACGCCATCCTGATCGCCCATCTGCGCAAGCAGCGGTATCCGGCCCATGCCCCCGCCCTCTTCCGCCGCATCTGGGCCGAGGCGGGGCCGGCCTTGATGCCGCACCTGCCGGGGCGCTGGCTGATCTCTTCGGCCATCACCTTCGGCGACCATGGCGAGACCGAGGCCCAGCGCCGGGTGGGCCTGTCGATCAACGTGCTGTTTTCGCTGATGAAGCTCTACGAATACGAACGCCTGCACTCCGGCCTCGACGCCGCGACCCCTTTCCCGATCCGGGGCATCCGGGGCCGGAGCCTGCCGCTCGACATGCCGCAGTTCAACCTCTCCACCGGCGGGCTGGACATCAATCTGCTCGCGCAGATCTGGAACGAGGCGCGCAAGGCTCCCGTCGTCGGGCCGCTGGCCTGCCACCTGTTGCAACGCCTGAACACCGACCCGCGCGGGCTGTTCCGCAGGATCGGCATGATGCGGGCGGGCAGGCAGATGGACCGCATCGACCGCGCCTTCGAGGACCTGGCCCCAAGGCCGCCCGAGGACGACGCCGGCCCGGTCGAGCGTTAGGCGCCTTCGCGGCCGCGGCCGGTGCCGGCACCGGCGGGCGGCAGCCTAGAAGGTCAATCGGATCGTCGTTTCGCCGATTTCGGTGACAAGACGCCGACCCTGCCGGGCCAGTTCCTCTGGCACCAGCGCGAAATGCACCTGGTTCGCGCCGATCTCGGCCGGAGCGCGCGGCTCGGTCAACACCTCCCAAAGCGCGGGGTCGATCTTCAGCCGCGGCGCCTCGGCCAGGACCGACCAGCCGGTCTCGGACCGCGTGACGTTGATCCGCCCGCCATAGGCCAGCGCGCTTTCCAGGCATTGCAACAGCAGGAAGGCCAGCCGCACCTCGCGGCGCGGCAGGTCGCCGGGGCTGGTCCAGGCGTAGGAGATGCGCCCCCCGCGCCCCAGGTCGCCCAGGATCGCCACCACCTCGGACCGCGCGATCCGCTGGTCGCTGCCCGCCTGACCGAAACAGACCCGGAAGAACCGGATCCGCGCATTGGCATTGGCCACGCTTTCCGAGATCAGCGCCATTTCCGGCCGCGCCCCACCCGGCTCCATCGCCAGAAGCTCCACCCCGTTGCCTATCGCCCCGATCGGGCTGATAAGGTCATGGCAGATGCGCGAGGCGATCAGGGCGGCGAGGTCGGGCTTGTCTTGCATCATCGAACCGGGCGAAAGGACAGGATATGGCGGGACTTCTCGAACCGGGAATGCTGGTGCGCCACCCGGACCGGGAAGACTGGGGTCTGGGTCAGGTACAGTCGAACATCGACAGCAAGGTGACAGTGAACTTCGAACATGCCGGAAAGGTCGTGATCGACAGCAAGCGGGTCTTCCTTCTGCCGGTGGCGGGAACTGATCACCCATAGTGCGAATCCGCCGGTGAAACTCAACCGGGAATTGATGGATCCTTCCCCCGTCCGGCAAACGGTTGCAAAACGGGCGCCCGCTGGCTAAGTCACTTGCGTTGGAAGTCCAGAGCCGGGTCGATGTCTGCCGCAGAGTCTCCCTATGCCGTCCGGCTTGCGACCACGCCCGAGGATCTGGCAGCAGCGCAGGCCCTGCGCTACGAGGTCTTCGTGCGCGAGCTTGGCGGCGACGGCCCGCTGGTGGACCATGCCGCGGGGCTCGAGCGTGACGAGTTCGACCCACATTTCGACCACCTGATCCTCGTGGACCGCCGCATCGACCCTGCCACCCTGACCCATGTCATCGGCGCCTACCGCATCATGCCCGGTGAACGCCGCGCCAGTGCGGGCCGCTTCTATTCCGAGACCGAGTTCGACCTGACGCCCCTCCTCGCCTCGGGCCGACACCTGCTCGAACTCGGCCGCTCCTGCGTCCGTGCCGACCACCGCGGCGGGACGGCGATGTTCCACCTGTGGAACGGGCTGGCCGACTACGTCCTCGACCGCGGGATCGAGGTCCTGTTCGGCGCCGCCTCCTTCCACGGCACCGACATCCCCGCGCTGGCCCAGCCGCTGTCCTACCTCCATCACCACCACCTCGCCCCGCCCGAGATGCGGGTCCGCGCCCTCCCCCCGCACCGGCAGGAGATGGACCTGGTCCCCCCGGCCAGCCTCGACCGCCGCGCCGCCATGGCCGCGACGCCCGCGCTGATCAAGGCCTATCTCCGGCTCGGCGGTTTCGTCGGCGACGGCGCCTGGATCGACCGCGACTTCAACACCACCGATGTCTGCCTGGTGATGGACACGGGCCAGATGTCGGCCCGCCACCGCGAATTCTACGTCCGCAAGGCCGGCGGATGAGCGACTGGCAGACCGCCGCCCCGCCGCCGCTGCGCATCACCCCCGCGGGCTGGCTCCGCGTCCTCTGGCGCGGCACCCTGCTCGGCGCGCTCACCTACGGCGGCCTTGTCGTCCTTCTCCTCGTGCGCCTCGTGGAATGGCCGCTCTGCGGCCAGGCCCGCCCCGTGACCCCCCACATCACCAAGGCCGTCTGCCGCGGTGCCCTGCGCATCCTGCGCCTGCCCCTCACGCTCCACGGCCGCCCGATGACCCGGACCGGAGCCATCGTCGCCAACCATTCCTCCTGGCTCGACATCTTCGTGCTGAACGCCGCCCAGACCGTCTATTTCGTCGCCAAGGCCGAGGTCGCCGACTGGCCCGGCATCGGCTGGCTTGCCCGCGCCACCGGCACCGTGTTCATCGCCCGCAAGGGGACCGAGGCGAAGAAACAGCAGCAGATCTTCGAATCCCGCCTGCAGGCCGGCCACCGGCTTCTCTTCTTCCCCGAAGGCACCTCGACCGACGCGATCCGCGTCCTGCCGTTCAAGTCCACGCTCTTTCAGGCCTTCTTCGCCCCGGCGCTGGTGCGGTCCATGCACATCCAGCCCGTCACCGTGATCTACCACGCCCCCGAAGGAGAGGATCCGCGCCACTACGGCTGGTGGGGCGACATGGACTTCGCCAGCCACTTGCTGAAAACCCTCGCCACCCGCCGCCAGGGCCGGGTCGAGGTCATCTTCCACCCCGAAGTGCCCGTCGATGCCTTCGACGACCGCAAGACGCTGTCCCAGCATTGCGAACGCGTGATCCGCACCTCGCACCCGCACGCGGCGGCCTGACGGAAGGCCCCTGCCCTTGCCCTTTTCCAAATACTCCCGCCGGAGGCATCCGCCCGCAGTCCTGCGCGCGCCCTCAGCCCTGTCGCAGCACCTTCGCCAGCGGCCGGCCCCTGGCGGTTCCGTTCACCAGCTTGTCCGGGCTGCGAATCTCGCGCACCAGCGGCTCCTCGATCGCCTCGATCCGGACGCCGCAGATCATGCCCGTCACCTGTGCCCGGGCCGGGTTCAGCGCCGGTGCCTCGGCGAAGAACCGGGCAAAATTTGTCGCCCCGCTCCAGCACCGCCGCCAGCCCCGCCGCGTCATGCCCGGTCAGCCAGAAGATCACCGCGTCCAGCTCGGCCCGCGTCCGGCCCTTGCGCTCTACCTTCGCCAGATAGAGCGGATAAACCTTCGCCACGCTCATCGCATGGACGCGCTGCGTCATCCGCCCCTCCCCGTCAAGGACCGCCTCAGCGCAACCGGCGCAGCAGTTCCAGGCTCGGTTCGCCCGTCACCGGCACCCCGATGCTGCCCTGAAAGGCGCCGATCGCGGCCCTGGTCTTGGCCCCGATCACCCCGTCCGTGCCGCCGGTGTCGAAACCCCGCGCGGTCAGCAGCCGCTGCAACTCCTGCCGGTCGGCCTTGGTCAGCCCGTTCGCATCCGGCCCGAACGAGGCCTGAACCGGCCCCCGGCCCAGGATCCGGTCCGACAGGTGCCCGACCCCGATCGCGTAGTTCTGCGCATTGTTGTAACGCAGGATGGTGGCAAAGTTCTGCGTCAGCAGGAAATAGGGTGCTCCGCCCGCATTGCCGCCCGCGATGATCGACCCGCCCGCCAGCGCCCTCCCGTCCGCCGACCGCACGCCCAGCGCCTGCCAGTCGGCCGCCGACCGCCCGTTGCCGCGCCCCAGAAGCCCCGTGTTGAAGCCTGAGGGCAGCGTGACCTCCATCCCCCAGGGCAGGCCGCGCGTCCAGCCCGACCTGGCCAGATAGGCCGCGGTCGAGGCCAGCGCATCGGTCGGATCCTCCGACCAGATGTCGCGCCGCCCGTCGCCGTTGAAATCCACCGCATAGGCCAGGTAGCTGGTCGGGATGAACTGAGTATGCCCCATCGCCCCGGCCCAGCTGCCGGTCATCGCGCTGGCCGAGACATCGCCCGCCTGCAGGATCTTCAGCGCCGCGACCAGCTGGCTTTCGAAGAAGGCGCCGCGCCGGCCCTCGTAGGCCAGCGTGGACAGGGCCGAGACCACCGGCACATTCCCCCGCCGCGTCCCGAAAAAGCTTTCCAGCCCCCAGATCGCCGCGACCACGTTGCCCTCGACGCCATAGCGCGCCTCGATGGCCGACAGAACGCCCGCGTATTGCGCGTATTTCTGGCGGCCAAGGCTGACCCGTTCGTCCGAGGCGGCGATGTTCAGGTAATCCTCGAGGCTGCGCTTGAACTCGGTCTGGTTGCGGTCCTTCTCGATCACCTCGGGCAGGAAACCCGCGCCGCGGAAGGCGGTGTCCAGCGTTGTGCGGCTGATCCCGCCCGCCGCCGCGCGCGCCTTGAAGCCCTCGACCCAAGTCTCCCAGCCCGGGTTCGGCACCGCCCGCGGCGCCGGATCGGGCGCCCGGTAGCCGCCCCCTCCCCCGCCGCCCGACCGCCCGCCGCTCACACAGGCCGACAGCATCGCCGCCGCCCCCGTCAGCATCAGTCCCCGCCGGGAAACCCCCTCTGTCGTCCTTGCCTGTGCCATGCTGCCTGCCCGTTTCTGATGTTATGGCGCAAGCATAGCCCGTCAGGCTGCACCAGACCAGACCGGGCCAGCGCGCCCGGCGGGATCGCCCGCCCTCAGCCCCCGGTCGGGGTCGGAAAAGCGGGTTAACGAACGGTATACGTCCGCAAGCAAGTCATTGCTTTTGCATAATTATCCGGAAATGTCCACCGTGGACAGACTGGCCTACTCGCCCTGTTTCTTCAGCTTCCAGGCGATCTGGCGCAGCATGCCGTGGAAGGTCTGCACCTCGGCCCGGGTCAGGCCCAGCCGGCCCCACATGTTCCGCAGGTTGGCCTTCATCCCCTCCACCTTGGTCTCGGGAAAGAAGAACCCCGCCGCCTCCAGCCGCTCCTCGAAATGGTCGGCCAGCCGGTCCACCTCCTCGCGGCTGGCAAAGTCGGTACGGGCCAGTTCCATGACCGAGGCCGGCACCTCCCCCGCCTGCCGCCGCCATTCGTAGCCCAGAAGCAGCACGCATTGCGCGAGGTTCAGCGAAGGGAAATCCGGGTTCACCGGCACGGTCACGATAGCATTGGCCCGGATGATGTCCTCGTTCTCCAGCCCCGCCCGTTCCGGCCCGAAGAGGACGCCCACCCGCTTCCCCTCCGCCCCCATCGCGCGGGCCATCTCCATCGCGCGCTCCGGGGTCACGACCTCCTTCACCAGCTCCCGCCCCCGAGCGGTGGTGGCGAAGACGAAGTCGCAGTCCGCGATGGCCCCGGGCAGGTCGGCAAACAGCCCCGCGTGATCCAGCACCCGCCCCGCCCCGCTGGCCATCGCCACCGCCTTCGGGTTCGGCCAGCCGTCCCGCGGCCCCACGACCCGCATCCGCTCCAGCCCGAAGTTCAGCATCGCCCGCGCCGCGGCGCCGATGTTCTCGCCCATCTGGGGCCGGACGAGGATGAAGACGGGAGGGATCATGCGGGACTCCTGGAAGGCGTGCCGGCCAGATAGGGGACGGACCGGGTGCTGGCAAGCGGGCAGCGCGACCCGGCAGGTAGCCAAGCCGCCGAAACGCTGATAGACGGGCCGGAAGACGCATTCGGAGCCCATGATGGCCGCAGACGACCGCCCGCAGATCACCCTGATAACCCCCCCGACCTTCGATCCCGAGACCTTCTCGGATCGCCTTGGCCAAGTCCTCGACGGGGTGGAGATCGCCTGCTTGAGGCTGTCGCTGGGAACGCGGGACGAAGACGTCCTGATGCGCGCCGCCGATGCGGCGCGCGAGGCGGCCCATGCCCGCGACGTGGCGGTGGTTATCGACAACCACCTGATCCTGGCCGAGCGGCTGGGGCTGGACGGGGTGCACCTGACGGACGGGGCGCGGAATGTCCGCAAGGCCCGCAAGGACCTCGGCGCTGATGCCATCGTCGGCGCCTTCTGCGGCGCCTCCAAGCACGACGGCATGACCGCCGGCGAGGCCGGTGCCGACTATTGCAGCTTCGGCCCCATCGGCGAGACGCGACTCGGCGACGGCAGCCGCGCCCCCTTCGAGCTGTTCGAATGGTGGTCAGAGGTGATCGAGGTCCCGATCGTCGCCGAAGGCGCGCTGACGGCCGAGCTGGTGGCCAGGTTCGGCCCCGTGACCGACTTCTTCGCCGTGGGCGAGGAAATCTGGGGCTCGGACGACCCGCTGGCCGCGCTGAAGACGCTGCTGGCGCCCCTCGGCTGAACGCTCGTCGTCCGACTGCGTCGCTCCTCGCTCCGGCATGCCCCGCGACGAGGAGCCGAAGGCGAACGAGGAGCCGCCGCTTCAGTCAAGCTTGCGGATATAGGTCCAGGTCGGCACCGTGACCCCGCGCGCGACCGAGAAGCTTTCGGCGTCGCCCAGATACTGGAAGCCGGCGTTGGTCAGCACCCGGGCCGAGCCAGGGTTGTCCTGGAAGGCCTCGGCGAACATCGTGCAGTTCTTCTGCGGATTGGCCGCGACCAGCGCGTTCACCGCCTCCGACGCGATGCCGTGGTTCCAGAAGGCGGGGGCGACCCAGAAGGCGACCTCGGACTGGCCGCGGTCCATCTTCTTCAGGCTGATGACCCCCAGCACCTCGGGCAGGCCCGAACGGGTACCGTCCATGACCCAGATGTCCTCTTCCCCGCCGGACGCCATGGCGCGGGCGCAGAAGGCCTCGGCCGCACCGGGCGGCAGGGGATGCGGGATGCCTTGCGTCGCCTCGGCCACGCGCTTGTCCCCGGCGTAAAGCGCGAAGAGGCCGGCGTCGGACTTCCGCACCGGGCGCAGCGTGAACCGTTCGGTCGCAATCTCGACCGGACTGGCGATCTTCTCCAGGATCATGGCTCCCTCCCTTATGAAGCACATGTGGGAATTGCCGGTTACCCGTGCAATCGCCCGATTGTTTGACCGTTTCACGGTCACGTCATGGCAAGGCGCCACATTCGCGACCGGGAACGGCCCCTCGAGACGAGAAGGGGGACCGGCCCTTCGGCCGATCCCCCATCTACAATCCGATTGTAAAGGTTCGGCTTACTCGGCTGCCTCCGACACGGGGAGCACCGAAATGAAGGTGCGGCCCTTGAGGCCCTTCTTGAAGGTCACGCGGCCCTCGACGGTAGCGAAGATCGTGTGGTCGGTGCCCATGCCCACGCCTTCGCCCGGGAACCACTTGGTCCCGCGCTGGCGGCAGATGATGTTGCCGGGAATGGCATGCTGGCCGCCGTAGAGCTTCACGCCCAGGCGACGACCGGCCGAGTCGCGGCCGTTGCGGGACGAACCGCCTGCTTTCTTGTGTGCCATGGCGTCTTACTCCTGCGCTGCAGCGGCCTTGGCGGCACGCTTCGGTTTCTCGGCGGCCTCGGGCGCAGCTGCGGCCTTGGCGGCCTTCGCGGGCTTCTCGGCCTTGGCGGCACCGGGGGCCTCGTGCGCGGCGCGGCGGGCGGCAACGGTGCCGATCGCGGCCTTGACGCCCGTCTTGTCGGCGCCCTTTTCCAGGACTTCGGTCACGCGCACCAGCGTCAGGTGCTGGCGGTGGCCCTTGGTGCGCTGGGAGGAGTGCTTCCGGCGGCGCTTGACGTAGTGGATGGTCTTCTCGCCCTTGATCTGGTCGATGACCTCGGCCTGAACGGCGGCACCCTTGACGAAGGGAACGCCGACGGTCGTGCCGACCATCAGGATCTCGTTGAACTGGATCTTGTCACCGGCCACGGCATCCAGCTTCTCAACGCGCAGCACGTCGCCCGCCTGCACCTTGTATTGCTTGCCGCCGGTCTTGAGGACCGCAAACATGGTCTTTCCTTCCATCGCTCCGCGCCCTGTGGCCCCCTTTCGGGCGTTTTCGGGGTTTGCCCCGCCTCGGACAGCGCGCCCCGGATGGGGCGTCATTGAAAACATGAACCCCGGCCCAGAGTCACCCCTGGCCGGGATGCGCGCTTATGCGGTGAACCGGATCTGCTGTCAAGCGCTCCGCTTCAGATTTCGCGGCCCAGCATGGCGCGTCCCGCGGCCCGGCCAAGGTCATGCGAGACGGGACGGAACACCCGGTCGAAGGCCACGAACAGCGCCGCATTCAGCCGCTGGCCCGCCGGGCTTTCCCAGAATGCCACATAGGAGGCAAGCTCGTCTTCCGACAGCGGGGCATAGGCAAGACCCAGATAGGCGGCCAGCCAGGTCGAGGTGTCCGACCGTATCTGCTCCTCGCGTGACCAGATGTCGGCCAGGATCTCGTCCTGGGGCATTTTCCGACCATAGACCCCGGTTTCGGCCATGCCGGTCATGAAGGCGAGGTTGCCGGACATCGAGCCCGCGACATTGGCTTCCAGAAGGTCGGCAACCTCGATCATACGCCGGATCAGCGCGACCTTGGGATCGCGCGATGCCGCCGCCTCGTCGGCTGCGACACGGGCAGCCTCTTCGGCAGCCGTGTCAAGAAAGGACCGCCGTGCCTCGATCTCGAGACCGAGGATCCGCTGACCAAGGTCGGAGCCGTAGAAGGCGACGATACCGTCCAGAACTGTGGGGTCATTGCCGATTTCCTGTGCAAGCGCGGCTTCGAATTCCGGTCGCAGGCGATCCAGGTCGTAGATCTGCGAAACCGTGCGGGCCCATTCCGCACCGCCGCGGGACGGGAACATGTCCGTCTCCAGAGTACGGCCATAGTCGAGCCCCTCCTCGCGCAGAACCTCGAACAGCTCCTCAAGCCGCATGACCTTGACGAGTTCGGTCACCGACTGTTCGGCGCCCTGCGTCGTGGTTGCGGTTTCCGCCGCCAGGGGCGAGGCCGCCGCGAAAAGCGCCACAAGTGCGAGACGAGGCAGGAACATGGGCATTGGTCCCCCGGATACGGCGTCGGCCTTGCCGGAAGAGGTAATGCGTTCCCCAGGCCTTGCCAAGGCAGTGATCCCGCAACTGCCCGTGATCACGGCACTTCGCAGCCGGTCCATTTTGCCGAATGCCCCTTGCGCATCGGAACGCTCCCGGATAATGACCGCCGGACATAGACGACCCCTGAAGCGCGGAGAGGTGACGGAGTGGTCGATCGTGGCGGTCTCGAAAACCGTTGTAGGTTTGCGCCTACCGTGGGTTCGAATCCCACCCTCTCCGCCAC
>NZ_JBKBLV010000006.1:0-117688 GCF_046295235.1 Tabrizicola flagellatus | reverse complement strand
CCTGCGCCTTGAACAGCGCTTCCTTCGCCGCGAAGAGCCGGCGCAGCCAGAGCCCCGGCTCTCCCGCCGGCAGCGCGGCACGTTCGGCGGCCGAGGCGATCTCGGGCCAGATCTCGGGCGCAAGCGGTTCGTCCGGCTCGACATCGACGCCGATCGGGCCCCCGCGCCGGACGACGGCCACGGCCAGACCGGCCGAATGCGAGATCGAGCCGGAAATGCCCTCGGGCCACAGCGGGGATCTGTCGGGCAGGCGAGGCAGCATGACCGGCGGCAGGCCGAGCGCAGAGAGCGCCTGGCGCGCCGCCTGGCGCCCGGCGGCGAATTCGCTGACCCGACGCGGCACCGCCGTGGCGACGGCCGCGCGTTCCTCGGGCCAGAGCGCCCCGGGGTCGGCGGCGGCAAGGTTGCAGACCGCCACCGAAACCCCGGCCGGGAAGAGGTCGGCCAGCGCCTGCCCGACCCGGCCGAGCCGCAGCGGAGCGGTCATCCCAGCGCCTTTTCCCGCGCCTCGCGCATTGCCCGGCGGCGCGCCATGGCATCCATCCGGCTGTCGGCGGCTCCGGTCGCGCCGGGTTGTGGCGCCGGCGCGGCGGCGACGGGTTCGGCGACCTGGGCCGGGATGGCCGCCGCCTGCGGCAGCACCTTGGCGACATGTTCGGCCAGCGCCGAGACGACCGGGAAGCGGAAGATGTCGGTGATCGCGATCCGGTCGGAGTTCAGCGCCACCTTCAGCTCGCGGTGCGCCTGCACCGCCAGCAGCGAATGGCCGCCAAGGGTGAAGAAATTGTCCGACCGCCCGACCTGCGGCACGCCGAGGACGCGGGCGAAGACGGCGGCGATGGTGGCCTCGACCCCGCCTTCCAGCGGCACGACGGCCTTGGTGGCGGCAGGGGCGGCGGCGGCGTGAGGGGAGGGCAGGGCCTTGCGGTCCACCTTTCCGTTCGGGGTCAGCGGCATCGCGTCGAGCCGGACGACATGGGCGGGAACCATGACCTCGGGCAGATGCGCGGACAGATCCCGGCGCAGCGCCTGCTCGTCCACCTGGCCATCGGCGGTGACATAGGCGACCAGACGGACATCGCCCGGCTGATCCTCGCGGGCGATGACCACGGCCTGCCGGATCCCGGCCATCGCTTCCAGCGCGGTCTCGATCTCGCCCAGTTCGATCCGGTGGCCGCGGATCTTGACCTGGAAATCGGCCCTTCCGAGGTAATCGAGCTTGCCGTCCGGCCGCCTGCGCACCAGATCGCCCGTGCGATACATCCGCCCCTGACCGGCAAAGGGATCAGGGCGGAAACGGTCGGCGGTCAGGTCGGGGCGCCGGAAATAGCCCTGCGCCACGCCCTCGCCGCCGATCCAGAGCTCTCCGGCCTCGCCATCGGCGACCGGGGACTGGCTGTCGTCCAGCACATAAAGCGCCGTGTTCGCAATGGGTTGTCCGATGTTGACCACACCCTCCGCGCCGGTTGTCGCCTCGACCGAGGACCAGATCGTCGTTTCGGTCGGGCCATACATGTTCAGCACCGGCCCGCCGATCACCCCCGCGAGATCACCGGCCAGACGGCCCATCAAGGCCTCGCCTCCGACCAGCATCCGCTTCAGCCGCGAAAGTGCCGCGCGGGCGCCGGGATCCTCGGCCAGCATCCGCGCCATCGAGGGCGTGCATTGCAGGTGCGTCACCCCGTGGCGATGGATGAGACCGGCCATCGAGTCATCGGCCTCGGCCCCGGAGTTCGTGATCCGCAGGACCTCGGCCACATGTTTCAGCCCCTCCAGCACCACGGGCGTTGCGATGCCATAGTCGATGAGGCAGGCCACCTCGTCGATGTCGATGGCCTTCAGTTCCTCGACGCGCTTCACCGCATCCTCGACCGTGCCGAACAGGCCCGAGTCCTCGAAATAGCGCTGGAAGGCGAAATCGAGGATCGCCTCCATCTCGTCCGGGGCCAGCGACCGGAGGTCGATGTCCATGGGATTGGCCACCCCTTGCGGCTTCTTGAAGGCCGGGAAGGCCCAGGCGTATTGCTTGATCAGCCCGGCCGCCGAGCGCAGGTAGCTTTTCATCGGCTCGCGCGCGACTTCCCGCGCCGTCTCGCGGTCGCTGGCCAGGAAGGTGTGCAACATCAGCGTGACCTTGAAGCGCGACGGGTCGTGACCCGCCTCGGCCAGCGCGGCGCGGTAGAGCTTCACCTTGTCCGCGACCTCGGCAATCGACTGGCCGAGGAGGTGGGTGAGCACATGCGCACCCGCCTTGCCGGCATCGCGCCAGGTTTCGGGGTTGCCCGCCGTGGTGACCCAGGCCTCCACTTCCCTCGAGACGGGGCGCGGCTGGGTCTTGACGGCAAAGGGCGTGCCGTCCTTGCGCGGGAAGTCCACGGCCTCGCCGCGCCAGAGCTTGCGCACGGCGTCAAGCGAGTCGAACAGCGCCTGGCGGTTGGCGGGTGGAGTGTTCTCGGGCCGCAGCACGAAGTCGTCCGGTTGCCAGCCCGAAGCGAAGGCCAGACCCGCGCGACCATTGGTCAGATTGTCGATGACAGCCCATTCCTCGGCAATCCGGGCGGGATGGTGCAGGGGGGCGACGATGGATCCCGCGCGCACGCCGATGTTCTTCGTCACGGCGGCCGCCGCCGCGCCGGTGACCGAGGGGTTCGGGTAGGGGCCGCCGAAGGCATGGAAATGGCGCTCTGGCGTCCAGATGGCGACAAAGCCATTCTGGTCGGCGAATTTTGCGCCTTCCAGCAACAGTTCATACTTCGACGGACCGGGCAGGTCGTCGTTGCCCCAGTAATAGACGCTGAACTCCATCTTCCGCGGGCTGATCCCGTTGCCTCCCCCGGATCCGGCCGAGGGGCGGACCCGGGCGCTGTCGTCGGCCAGGACGACCGTGAAGCCGCGGGTTAGGGTCCAGAACAGCTCCAGCACCGAGATGTCGAAGCTTAGCGAGGTGACGGCCAGCCAGGTGCCGGGATCGGTGCCCAGCACGTCGTCCATCCCGGCGAAGAAGTTCATCGCGTTGCGGTGGGTGACGACCACGCCCTTGGGCCGGCCGGTGGAGCCGGAGGTGTAGATCACGTAGGCCGGATCCTCGGCGGTCGGACCATCTGCGGGCGGAGCAGCGGAGGCCGCCGCAAGCCGCGGATCGGTGTCGAGGACCAGACGCGCGGGGCCGTGCGGCAGGGCCTCGGCCACAGCGCTTTCGGTCAGGATGACGGGGCACCCCGAGTCCTCGGCGTACAGCGCCAGGCGGTCGGCGGGATAGGTCGGGTCCATCGGCACATAGGCCGCGCCGGCCAGCTGGATGCCGAGTGCGCCCGCCACCATGTCGGTCGTCCGCCGGATGGCAAGACCGACCAGCATGTCGCGCCCGACGCCCATGCCGCGCAGGGTATTGGCGATCCGCCCGGCCCGGTCGGCCAGCTGGGCGTAGGTCAGGCGCGTTTCGCCCGCAATCACGGCGGTCGCATCCGGCGTGCGCGCGGCCTGCGCAAGAATTGCGCCGGGCAGGGTGGCCTGCCGGTCATAGTCGCGCTGCGTGGCGTCGAGAGCGCCGGCATAGACCCTGGTCTCGGCCTCCGACAGCGGGCTGATGCCGGACAGATCGGCCTCGGTCGTGGCGGCCATGGTGGCCAGGACACGGGCGAGGCGTTCGGCCAGCCGGGCGGCCTCGGCGGCGGGCAGGCGGGTGGCGTCGTGCCAGAGCGTCGGCGTGGGGCTGGTGGTGATGGTGACGGTGCTGCCGGTCAGCGGGGCGGTGCCCTCGCCCAGGGCGAGGCCAGAGGGCGACAGCGCGGTCAGGCCGGGCTCGCGCAGGGCGAGGTCGGCAGCGACGCCTCCGGCAGCGCGGGCGGCATCGAGCGCGCGGCTCGCGCGGGCCTCGGCCTCGGCCAGGGGGCCGGTTGCGTCCAGCCTGACCGGCACCCAGGGCAGAAGATAGCCAGGTGCGCGGTCGGCTCCCAGGCCCAGGGCAAGGTCGCCCCCACTGCGGCCCAGCGCGCGCAGGGCGGCCAGCGCCAGGCGGGCAGGCGTTGCTCCCTCAAGGTCAAGCGGGATCTGCCGCCAGTCCTGCGCGGCCGACGCCGCCCCTGCCAACGCCGGATCGGGGCGCAGGAGCAGGCCGCGCAGCCGTGCCTCGGCCTCGGCCGCGGGGGCGAGGGCTGCGTCAAGCCTGGCGGTTTCGGCGGCATCGGGCGAAGGCAGCAGGGCGCCGGCCCGGGCGGTGTCGATCGGCAGGCCCTTCAGGCAGGTCAGCCGCGACAGGCGCACCGCACCCGAACCGCAGGCCACTGTCACGCTGTCGGCATCGCGCGCCAGCACCGCACCCGGCACGCCCGAACCCGCGACGACCTCGGCCAGTCCCACGGCCCAGACCTGTCCCGCAGCCTCGACCTTGGGCACCGAGAGCGGGTTGCGGTAACCGCCATGGTCGAGCGCCCGCACCCGGCGGGCGATCGCTTCGGCTGGTTGCGCGAAATCCAGCCGTCCGGCGGCAGAGGGCCGGTCCGACCGCATCCAGACCTTGCGCGGGCCGGGGGCTTGCGGCTGGCGTGGCTGGCCGCCCGCCTCGAGTGCCGCGATGACATCGTTAAAACTGTCCAGCGCCGCGCTGAAGCAACGGGTGTTCAGGGTGAAGGCGGTGTCGTCCGGCTCGATCGCGAAGGAGCGGGTGGCCAGTACCTCGCCCTCGTCGATCCCCTCGGTCATCAGATGCCAGGTGACGGCATGTGCCGTTTCGGCGTTCAGGATCGCCCAGACTGGCGCGTTCAGGCCGGCGTAACCGGGCAGCGGGCCGTCGTGGAAGTTGACCCCACCCTGCCGCGCCAGCGCAAGGACCGGCGCCGGCACCAGCGAAAGATTGGCCACCGAGAGCAGCCAGTCGACCGCCAGACCTGCCGTGCGCTCCACCAGACCGGATCCCGGCGCGATCACCCGCAGCCCCGCACCCACGGCCCAGGCCGCGACCCTGGCCTCGCGCGTGACCACCGCTTCAAGCCGATGACCCCGCTCAAGCCAGCGCTTGCCGCATTCGACTGTCAGGCTTTCGTTGCCGATCAGCAGGGCGGTCAGGGTCATGTCGGTCTCCGGGTCATTCGGCTGCAAGTCTTTGGGCAGACGGGCGGGTTTCGCCAGCCTCGGCCGCCTGGATCGCGGCCTTCATCCGTGCGGCAAGAACGCGCACGTTGGGTTCCAGCACCATGGAATCGTGGTCGCCCGGCACCTCGACCACCTCCAGCCGGGGGGCGAAGGGGGTCCAGAGGTTGTCGTGGAACACATATTCCCGAGCCGCCGAAACCCAGTTCCCGCCCGTCACCTTGAAGCGCCGGTCGAGCGGCGGGCGGTACAGGACGACATTGCCGTCCTCCCAGCCTTTCAGCTGGTAAACCCCGATGGCATGGCGGAAGGCGGCCTCGATGGCGACGTTGTTGTAGGAGGGCACGGTCGGGTCAGGCTCGTTCGCCGCCTTGGCACGGCGCGAGCGTTCCCATTCCCAGCGCCGGCGCGCCCATTCCGCCAGGAACTTCGGCCCACCAGCGCGCAATTCCGCAAGCTTTATCAGGGCCTTGTCGGGCTTGGTCAGGAGGGGCCGGACAGGCAGCGGCGTGTCGAGAAGGACCATCAGCGCCACCTCCTCGCCCTCGGAGCGCAGCATCTGGCCGATCTCCCAGGCCGTGAGGCCCCCGCCAGAGAAGCCGCCCAGAAGGTAAGGCCCCTTGGGCTGGACCTGCCGGATCTCGGCAAGGCAGGAGGCCGCGGCCTCCTCGATGGTCATGTGCGGCTTGTCGTCGCCGAACAGACCCTTGGCCTGAAGGCCGTAGAACGGCCGGTCGGTGCCCAGAAGGCTGGCAAGGTGGCGCAGGTTCAAGACGTTGCCGAACATGCCGGCGACGAGGAAGAACGGGGTCTTGGGCCCCCCCTCGCCCCGGTGCATGGCGACGAGGTGGGTGAACTTCGGCCCCGCCGGATCGGCAAGCGCGGTCGGCGCCGGGGCGCTGTCGTCCTGCGGGCCGATGCGGTCGATGATGAGGGCGGCGCAGCGGGCGATGGTCGGGGCCTCGAACAGGACCGAGATCGGGAAGTCCACCTTCCACTGCCGCCGGATCATCGCAAAGAGGCGCACGGCGATCAGGGAGTGACCGCCGAGCGCGAAAAAGTCATCCTCGACCCCCACTTCGGCGACGCCCAGAAGCTCGGCCCAGAAACCGGCGAGGGTGCGTTCGACGCTGTTCCGGGGCGCGACATAGGCGCTTTCCAGTTCGGGCCGTGCAAAGCCGGGGCCTTCGGTTTCCGTCGCAACCGGGGCGTTGGCCTGTTTCACCAGCGCGTCGAGGTCGAGCGAGGAGACAAGCACCTGCGCGCCGTCCGCCGCGATGGCGCGCAGGAAGGCCTCGGCGCCCTCCGCCGGGCGGATGCCGCCCGCAAGGGCCTGGGCGAGGCGCTGTTCGGCGGGGGACTGGCCGCGCCCTTCGTCGTCGCGGATCACGTCGCGCGGGTTGGGCGGCTGCGGCTTGGCAAGCGCCTCCTCGAAGGCGACCTTGCGGAAGGTGATGCCCTCGACCTCGACCAGCACGCGGCCCGAGGGGTCGGTCAGGGTAACATCGAAGCTGGCGGTGTCCTCGGCGGGCGTGCCCGACAGGCGGACCCAGCTGCGGATTTCGGCGGGGAGCGGGCCATGGACCCGGATCGCGGTGGTCATCACCGGCGCCCAGACGAAGCCTTCCTGCACCTTCGGCAGAAGCGCGATGCCCCAGCCGGTGCCGATGTCGTAAAGCGCGGGGTGGATGGTGCAGGTGGCGGTGTCCTGCACGGCCTGGGTCGGAAGCGCCAGCGTTGCCAGCCCTTCACGGTTGCCCAGGGCGGTCGCTTTCAGCACCTGCCAGCGTGGGCCGAAGGCGATCCGGTCTTCCTGCGCCGAGGGCAGGTTCTCGCCCCCCGGAGCCGTGGCCTTGTCGGGGCAGCGCGCGGCGATGGCGGCGAGGTCGAGCGTTTCCGGTTGCGTCGTCTGGGGGGCCACGCCCATCTCGGCGGTCAGGGCCCAGCCCTGCGGCTCCAGCGCGCGGGCTTGCAGGCGCTGGCTGCCGTCGCGGGCGCGGGTGAGGCTGACGCGCAGGTCCCGCGGCAGGTCCGCCTCCAGCCGCAGCGGGCGGAAGACGGTAAGGTCGGTCAGGTGCAGGCCGCCCTTCAGACCTGCGGCCATCAGCGCCTCGCTGGCGATCTCGGGGTAGGCCGAGCCGGGCAGGACCGCCGTGCCGTCCAGGAGCCGGTGGTCGTCCATCACCCAATGGTCCTTGGTCAGCGTGGCGTGAAAACGGGTTTCATCCTCACCCTTCTGCATCCGTTCAAGGACCAGTTGCCCGGGCAGCGGCGCGCCTGCGTCCTTGCCTTGGCGGCGGGCGTCGGCGTCGGCGGCCATGCCGATGCCGGACCAGATGCCCCAGTTGACCGAGGTGACCTTGGTCAGCCCGCCCGCACGGGACTTGGCGAAGGCGTTCAGGTATTCGTTCGCCGCCACATAGTCGGCCTGGCCCGCCGGGGTCAGGACGGTGGAGGTGGAACTGAACAGCACGATCCGGTCCACCGAGCCATCGGGGAGAAGCGTGTCGAGCAGTTTCGTCCCATGGACCTTGGGCGACAGGACCGCGTCGGCGCTGCCGGGGTCCTTGCCTAGGAGGGGGGCATCATCGACGGTGCCCGCGGCATGGACGACGCCGTAGATCGGGCCGAACTCGGCCCGGACGCGGTCGAAGGCGGCGCGCATGTCCTCTGGGTTGCAGACATCGGCGGCGACGGCCATCACGCGGCCAAGGCGTTCCAGGCGCGACAGGACCCCGGCGCGGACCGATCCCGGTTCGGGGACGTGGCGGCCGATGAGCGCAACCTTGGCGTGGCGGTCGCGCATCAGGCGTTCGGCCACGGTGACACCGATCCCGCCGAACCCGCCGGTGATGGCCCAGACCGAGCCTTCGGGGACCTCGGCCGGTTCGGGCAGTTTGGCCGGGACAAGGCGGGTTTCCAGTCTCCGACTGCCCCGGATCGCGGCGACGGTGTTCGCGGGGGTCGCCAGCATTTCTTCGAGGACGGCGGAGACGGTTTCCGCCGGGATCGTCTTCTTGTCGAGCGTCACATCGAGGAGGCTGGCGGTCAGGCCGGGAAGTTCGCGCGGCATCACGCGGACGGGACCGGCGACGGTGGCCTTCTCAGGGTAGGGCAGGTCTTCCGTGCGGACCTGCGCCGCCCCCGAGGTCACGACGGTCAGGTGGGGCAGGGGCTTGAGGCCGATCTCGCCCATTGCCTGGCCGAGGAAGAACAGGCTCCAGAAGCCCTGCTCCAAGTTGCGCTGGAAGAAGGAGGAGCCGGGGCGGAAGGCTTCCTTCTCGGTCACCAGCCAGAAATGGGCGATCCGGGCGGGCGACAGGTCGCGCTGGGCGAGGTCGGCGAGAAGCGCGTCATAGCCCTCGCGCCCGTGTTCGGGGGCCAGCGTGTAGGTGTCGTCCGAGGTCCGGGCGAAGGCGTCGCCGGCGTGGACGGTGATGACGCGGTGACCGCCCGCACGCAGGCGCTGGACGGCGGCGCGGGAAAGGCCGGCCTCATCGGCGAAGACAAGCCAGGTCAGGGGGGCGCCGAGTTCGGTTTCCACGTCCACCGGGCAGTCGGCGGGCATCACGCGCCAGCCGATCTTGTATCCGAAGTCGGTGACGCTGTCGTGGCGGGCCGGGGTCAGGTCGGCCTCGGTCACCACGGCGGGTGTCCCGCGTTCGACGAAATAGCGGCTGCGCTGGAAGGGGTAGGTCGGCAGGGGCACGCGACGGCGTTTCGCCTCGCCCCAGAGTTGCGTGAAATCCGGCTCCGCCCCGCAGGCCCAGAGCCGACCGAGCGTGGCGATGAAGTGGCGGTCGTCGCTGACGGTGTCGTCGGGGTGCCGCAGGCTGGCCGGGACCGGCTGGCCGCCCATCGCGCCGTTCGCCTGCGCGAGCGACGCCATCGCGCGGCCGGGGCCGACCTCAAGATACACGCGGTCGGCCTTTTGCCGCAGCGTCGCCATGCCGTCGGCGAAACGGACGGTGTTGCGCAGATGCGCGACCCAGTAGTCGGGGCTGGTGGCCTCGGCATCCGTCAGGACTTGGCCGGTCCGGTTCGAGATGATCGGGATCTGCGGCGGCGAGAGATGCATGCCCGCCAGATGCGCGCGGAAGGCGGGCAGGATGCCTTCCAGCATCCTGGAATGAGCCGCGATGTCGATGGCGATGCGGGTCGTGTCGATGCCGTCGGCCTTCAGACGCTCGGCCAGATCCTTCAGGCCTGCATCCGGGCCGGAGACCACGGTCAGTTCCGGTGCGTTGACCGAGGCAATGTCGAGATCGCCCAGATAGGGCTTCAGGGCCGCTTCCGACAGCGGGACCGACAGCATGCCCCCCGCAGGCACGGTGTCGAAAAGCTGACCGCGCAGGCGGACGAGGCCCACGGCGGCCTCCAGCGTCATCACGCCGGCCACGCAGGCGGCGGCGTTCTCTCCCATGCTGTGCCCGATCAGCATTGCAGGCTTCACGCCCCAGCTTTCCCACAGCTTCGCCAGGGCGACTTCGACGATCAGGATCAGCGGCAGCTGCTTCGACGGCTGGCGCAGGGCCTCGGCTGCTGCGGCTTCTTGACCCGGCGCGGGAAGCCAGAGTGCCCGCGTCTCGGCCTCGGCCTCGGCCTCGGCCTCGGCCTCGCCCAGCGCGGCAAGGCCCCGGTCCATCCATTCGGCAAAGACAGGTTCGGTCTCGTAGAGGTCGCGCGCCATGTTGGGGTATTGCGCGCCGCCGCCGGGGAACATGAACACGACATCGGGGCGGTCGCCCAGGCGACGTTGGGTGAAGACGCGGCGGGGATCGCCGGCCTCGAGCATCTTCGCGGCTTCCTCGTGGGAGCCTGCGACCAGCACGCGCCGGTGTTCGAAGGCGCGGCGGCCTTCCTTCAGCGTCCAGGCGACATCGGCCAGGTCCTGTTCAGGATGCGCGCGCAGGTGCGCGGCAAGGCGTTGGGACGCCTCGCCCAAAGCCGACTGGCTGCGGGCCGAGAGGGTGAAAAGCTGGAACGGCCAGTCCGAGGGTTCGGAGGCTGCCACGGCAGGGGGTTCCTGCACGATGACGAATGCATTGGTGCCGCCGACGCCAAGCGAGTTCACGCCGGCGCGGCGGGGGCCCATGCGGCGGGGCCAGTCCGACAGCCTGTCGTTCACCCGGAAGGGGCTGTTGTCGAAGTCGATGGCGGGGTTCGGGGCCTCGAAGTTGAGGCTGGGCGGCATCTGGCCGTGGTAAAGTGCGAGAGTGGTCTTGATGAGGCTTGCGACCCCGGCGGCCGTATCGAGATGGCCGATGTTGGTTTTCACCGACCCGATCCGGGCAAAGCCCGTAGCATTGGTGGTGCGGCGGAAGGCCTCGGTCAGGGCGGCGACCTCGATCGGGTCGCCAAGATAGGTGCCGGTGCCGTGGCATTCGACATAGTCGATGGTTTCGGCAGGTGTCCCCGCGACGGCCAGGGCGGTGGCGACGCAGGCGGATTGGCCTTCCACGGACGGTGCCAGATACCCGGCCTTCGCGGCCCCGTCGTTGTTGACGGCGGACCCCTTGATGACGCCCCAGATGTGGTCGCCATCGGCCAGCGCGTCCTCCAGCCGTCGCAACAGGACGGTGCCCGCGCCCGACCCGAAGACGGTGCCCTGCGCCCGGTGGTCGAAGGCATGGCAGACGCCGTCGGGCGACAGGACCTCGCCCTCCTTGTAGAGGTAGCCGCGGCCCTGGGGCATGTCGATGGTGACACCGCCCGCCAGCGCCATGTCGCATTCGCCGTTCAGCAGCGCCTGGATCGCGTAATGCGTCGCGACCAACGAGGTGGAACAGGCGGTCTGCAACCCGAGGCTCGGCCCCTTCAGGTCGAAGACGTGGCTGACGCGGGTGGACAGGAAATCCTTGTCATTGCCGGTATGGCGGAGAAGGAACATGCCGGTGCTTTCCACCAGCGCCGGGTTCGAGCAGAGGTTGAAGTAGAAATAGCTGCCCATGCCGCAGCCCGCGAAGACGCCGATCCGGCCCTTGAAGCCTTCCGGCGTGTGGCCCGCGTTTTCCAGCGCCTCCCAGGCAACTTCCAGGAACTGGCGGTGCTGGGGATCGAGGATCGCGGCTTCCTTGGGGGAAAAGCCGAAGAACTCGGCATCGAAGCGGTCGTAGCCTTCCAGAAGCGCGGCGGCGGGGACGTAGTTCGGATTGCGCAAGAGCGCCGGGCTTTCGCCCGAGGCGAGGATTTCCTCTTCGGTCAGACGGCGGACGGCGCTGCGGCCCTCGCGCAGGTTCTCCCAGTAGGCGGC
This sequence comes from Tabrizicola flagellatus, assembly GCF_046295235.1. Lineage (GTDB taxonomy): Bacteria > Pseudomonadota > Alphaproteobacteria > Rhodobacterales > Rhodobacteraceae > Tabrizicola > Tabrizicola flagellata_A. The sequence continues at coordinate 106,347 of NZ_JBKBLV010000006.1, read as the reverse complement.
GATATCCGCTGCCCCGGGCAGATGCGCGGCCATGCCGACGATGGCGATATCCGTATCTGCCGGAAGGTCCTGCATCGTGTCCCTCATGCCATCACCCTCTCGACTTGCCTTTCGTGGCACCCGCCGCCCGGCGCATGGCCTGCCCCAGGGGCCGCCTGCGACCCGCCGTCCCGCGACCGGCACCGGCCCCGGGACCAAACTGCACAATCAAAACCACTCCACACCTGCCCGAAAACCGGGGACTGACCGGGACCATCAACGATTCGCGCGCCGTCAAAATTTCCTTGAGCTTTCCTACATGACTCCGGCTAGATACGCACGGATATTGGGAGAGAAAATGGCCATTTCGGGGGGAAACCAGACCCTACAGCGATGATTTCCCTACTTTGTTGCCGCAATGGCATCAGTAGAGTGGAAGCCGTCGCCATGCCGTTGAAGTATGATTAAGACAGGGGTGCAAGAGACCGGAGGCCCCGGGAAATTGCTTAAGGGTGAGTGAATGACGCGCAGCAGGTCCCGGAAGTTGTTATCCCGCATCCTGTGGTTCGATCCGGATGCCGGAAACGCGCCGGATACGGTGCCGGAAACGGCGGAATCTGCCGCAGACACGGTACCGGACATCCCGACCTACCAGGATCGGAGCTTGGTCTCGACCCCTCCGCCGTCGTTCGTCGAATCACCTCGTCCCGCGGTGACGCGGGTTCGCTCGCGGCTCTTGCCGAACGAGCCGCCCGTCGTGTCCACGCCGGATCTCTACACCGAACATTTCGGCCTGAAGGTGCGGCCCTTCGCCCTGACGCCGGACCCGGATTTCCTGTTCTGGCCGCCGTCGCATCAACGGGCCTACACGATGCTGGAATACGGCGTGCGCGCCCATGCCCCGATCACGTTGATCACCGGCGAGGTCGGCGCCGGCAAGACGACGCTTTTGCTGCACCTCGTGCGCTCGCTGGGGTCCGAGCTGCGGGTCGGGCTGGTGTCGAACCCGCACGGCTCGCGGGCCGAGCTTCTGCGCTGGGTGCTTCACGCGCTGGAACAGCCGGCCGAGATCGAGGAAAGCTATGTCGACCTGTTCTCGCGGTTCCAGAACTTTCTGTTGTCGGAATATGCCGCCGGGCGCAGCGTCGTCCTGATCTTCGACGAGGCGCAGAACCTGTCGCCCGAGGCTCTGGAAGAACTGCGGATGTTCATCAACATCAACTCGGGCAAGGACGAGGTGCTGCAACTTGTGCTGATCGGCCAGCCCGAGTTGCGAGAGATGGTCTCGCGGCCCGAAATGCGGCAGTTCGCGCAGCGCGTGGCGGCCAGCTATCACCTGGGGGCGATGGACCTCAAGACGCTGCGAGGCTATATCCCGCACCGTCTGAGCGTGGCAGGCTGCGACCGGCGGATATTTACCGGACCTGCCATAGCGATGATCTACGAGCAGACCAAGGGCGTGCCCCGGCTGGTCAATCAGTTCTGCGACCTGGCGCTGGTCTATGCCTTTACCAAGGGGCGGCAACTGGTAACTCCGGCCATTCTGCAGCAGGTGCTGGATGACGGCGTGTTCTTTTCTGCATCTGCCCCACGCGATACAAGTGAGAAGACCTGAATGACGCTTGATTTGCGTTTCTACCTTTCCCTGATCCTGCGTCGGCTTCCGATCATCGCCGCGATCATCTTCACGGCGACGACGGCGGGGATTCTCTATGCCGTATCGCTGCCGCCGGTGTTCCGCGCAGAGGCGCGGCTTCTGATCGAGAATGCCCAGATCCCGGATGAACTGGCCGCCTCGACGGTGCGATCGACCGCGGACGAGATCCTGCTGGCGATCCGGCAGCGGATCATGACCCGCGACAACCTTCTGGCGATCGCCGACCGGCACGACCTGTTCGCCGGTGCCACGAAGATGACGGCCGAACAGAAGCTGGTCGACATGGTCAGTCGCGTGTCGATCTACATGCCGAACACCCAGGGCAATACCGGGGTCGTGACCGTCTCCTTCGGCGCCTCGGAACCCGAGCTTTCGGCAAGCGTCACCAACGAGATCGCCGAGCAGATCGTGCAGTGGAGCACGGAACTGCGCACCGGAGCCTCTGCCAGCACGCTGGATTTCTTCACCCAGGAAGTCGAGCGGCTGACCGACGAGCTGGGCCAGCAGAATGCCCGTATCCTGGAGTTCGAGCAGGCCAATCGTGATGCCCTGCCCGAAAGCCTGGAATTCCGCCGCACCCGGCAGGCAGCCCAGCAGGAGCGTCTGTTGCAGCTGGACCGCGAACTTGCCGGCCTGCGCGACAGGCGCCAGCGACTGACCGAGCTTTACGACCGCACGGGTCGGGTGGTTGCCACCGCCGACGCCCGCACGCCCGAAGAGGAACGCCTGGAACGTGCCCGGCAGGAACTGGCCTCGGCGCTGGTCGTGCTGTCGCCCACGAACCCGCGCGTCAGGGCCCTGCAGAACGAGGTCAGCGCGCTGGAAGAGGCCGTCAAGGAACAGCGGGATGCCATCGGCGGCGGGCGGCTGACACCCTTCCAGGTGCAGATGCTGGACATCGACGGGCAGATCCAGTTCCTGGCCGAGCAGAAGGCCCAGGTCGAACAGGAGGTGGCCGATCTTGAACGCAGCATCCAGGCGACCCCCGGCAACTCGATCAAGCTGGCCGAATTGCGCAGCAACTACGAGACCTTGCGCGTCCAGTACGAACAGGCGGTCGCCAGCCTGTCCGAGGCCCGCATGGGCAACCGGATCGAGGCGACGGATCGCGGCCAGCGCATTACCATGATCGAGAAGGCCGTTCCCCCGGCCTTCCGGGCCGAACCGAATCGCAAGCGCATTTCGATCGCAGCCTTCGGGGCAGGGGTCATCCTGTCGGGCGCCCTTCTCTTTCTGCTCGAGGTGATGAACCAGACGATCCGGCGGCCTTCCGAATTGGCCAAGGTGATCGGAGCCCCGGCTTTCGGGACGGTCGGTGTGATCGAGGGCGCCCGCCCACATCGGTCGGCCTTCTCGGGCAACCTGGCGCTGCTGGCGGTGTTGTTGATAAACATCCCGATCCTGATCCTGGTCGTGCACATCTACATCATGCCGATCAACTCGCTCTTCGGGCAGGCGACCCAGACACCAGATCTCAACGAGGTCGCCGCGCCGGCGGCCTCTGGCACGACCGAGTAGGACGACATGGAACGGATACAATCGGCACTCGCGAAGGCCCGGGCCGCGCGCGACCGCAAGATGCAGGGGTCGAAGCCCGGCGCCCCGGCGCGGATCGAAAGCGGACCCTGGCACGACCTTGCGGAAGTGGTGCTTGATCCGAGGCGGCTGGAACAGAACCGTATCGTGGCGATGCACCCCGGCCAGAGCGCCGCCAGCTTCGACCTGATGCGGACAAACATGATCCGGACGCTGCGGACGAACGGTTGGACGAGGGTTGCGATCACCTCGCCCACTCCGGCCTGCGGCAAGTCCACGATCGCGCTGAACCTCGCCTTCAGCCTGTCGCGAATGGCCGACACCCGGGTCCTGCTGATCGAGCTGGATCTGCGGCATCCCTCGCTGCTGTCGATCATGGGGCTGGAGCCGGGGCCGGAATTCGGCGGCATGCTGGCCTCGGGGGTGCTGGACCTGCGGCAGATCCGCCGCTGCGCGCCGAACCTGGCCTTCGCGGTCAGCAGCACTCCCATCGCCAGCCCGGCCGAGCTGTTGTCCGCGACGCGGACGGCCGACCTGATCGACGAGATCGAGACCCGGCTGCGGCCGGATGTCATCCTGTTCGACATGTCGCCGATGCTGGTGAATGACGACGCGATTTCCTTCCTCGACCAGGTGGACTGCGCGCTGATGATCGCGGCGGCGGACGAGACCACGGTCGCCGAAGTGGACCGCTGCGGCAAGGACCTGGCCAAGCGCACGCAGGTGTTGGGCGTGGTGCTGAACAAGTGCCGCTATCCCGAAAAGGAAGGTGCCGTGGCCTATCCCGAATAGGCCGGTCTCCGCCCCCCACAGCCGCAAACGACAAAGGGCCCCGCGAGGGGCCCTTCTGGCTTGTCCCGATGGAGCGGGCGATGAGATTCGAACTCACGACCCTAACCTTGGCAAGGTTATGCTCTACCCCTGAGCTACGCCCGCGCCGTCTGGACGAGCGGGGATTTATAAAGACCTGCGGGCGGCTGCAAGGGGAAAGTGAAGCGTCGTGAAAAATTTGTGCGGATGGGCGCTTGCGGCCGGCGAATCCTGGCGAAAGACGGCGCGCTGCCGCGGATGCAGGTGCAGCGCAAGGGGCGTTGCAACGCTGTCAATTTCCCGTGATGGTTGCGCCAGCTGTGCAGAGTCCGTCTTGGAAAGCGCAATCATTTGAGTAAGTTGCGCGGCGAAGGCAGAGTCGCCTTCTTGCGCGGCCGCCGATGCTGCGTTGCCGCAAACTGGAGAGTGGAAATGAAGAAAATCGCACTTGTTCTCGCTGCCACCGCCCTGTCGGCCACGGCTGTTCTGGCCGAAGACGCCGCGGCGCCGGAAGTTGTCGACACTGATGCGAACGGCAGCTTCTCGCTCGCCGAAGTCCAGGCCGTCTACAAGGCCGTGACCGAAGAGGCCTTCAAGGCCGCCGACACCGACGGCTCGGGCGAACTGTCGGCCGACGAACTGAAGGCCGCAGTCGACTCGGGCGCCTTCAAGGCCGAGTGATCGCCAGGCGTCAGCCACTGACGGTGGGCCGTCCTTCGGGGCGGCCCTTTCATTTCGCGGCTTTCTGCCGGTCCCGCATCGGGAGCGGAACCGGATCGCGACTTGCCCGTTCTCTCCCCGTGAAGGCTGCGCCGGATGCGCGGCCAGTCAAGAGGAGAAGACCGATGAACAACGACCAGATCGCCGGCAAGTGGAAGCAGCTGAAAGGCGAGGCCAAGATCATGTGGGGCAAGCTCACCGACGACGAACTGGACATCGCAGAGGGCCACAAGGACAAGCTGGCCGGCAAGATCCAGGAGCGTTACGGCAAGACCAAGGAAGAAGCCCAGCGCGAGGTTGACGACTTCTTCTCGCGCTACTGATCCGCAATCCCCGGGTGGGCATCAGCGCCCACCCAACCCGCAGGGGCCAATGGTTGCCAGACGGTTGATCTCCGCGCGCAAGCCATTGATTCCGTTCGGGTGACAGGCCTGTCCACGGTGGACAGGCCGCATGATCGACCCGTCTATTCCAGCTCGATCAGCAGGTCCTTTGCCTCGATCTGGCTGCCCGGATGGACATGGATCGCCTTCACTACCGCCTCGCGGTCGCAGTGCAGGCCCGTCTCCATCTTCATCGCCTCGATGTTGAGAAGCAGGTCGCCCGCCCGCACCTTCTGGCCGACCGTCACCGCGATCGAGGCCACCGCCCCAGGCATCGGCGCGCCGATATGGGCGGGGTTGCCCTCCTGCGCCTTGGGCTTGGCCGCCGTCTTGGCTTTCACCGCCCGGTTCGGGACGCGGATCACGCGCGGCTGGCCGTTCAGTTCGAAGAAGACCTTGACCTCGCCGTCCTCGCTCGTCTCGCCCACCGCCTGCAACCGGATCTCCAGCGTCTTGCCGGGGTCGATCTCGACCGACACCTCGTCGCCGGGCTGCATGCCGTAGAAGAAGACCGGCGTCGGCAGGGTGCGGACCGGGCCATAGATCTTGTGGCGGCCCATGTAGTCGAGGAAGACCTTGGGATACATCAGGTAGCCGTTCAGGTCCTCGTCATCGACGGTGATCCCGTTCATCTCGGCCGAGATCTTCTTGCGCGTTGCCTCCAGATCGACCGGCGGCAGGGTCTTGCCGGGGCGGTCGGTGAGCGGCTTCTCGCCCTTGAGGACCTTCTTCAGGATCCCTTCCGGCCAGCCGCCATGCGGTTGCCCGAGGTTGCCCTTCAGCATGTCCACCACGCTGTCGGGGAAGGCCACGTCGACGTTCGGATCCTCGACCTGCGCGCGCGTCAGCCCCTGGGCCACCATCATCAGCGCCATGTCGCCCACGACCTTCGACGAAGGCGTGACCTTCACGATGTCGCCGAACATCTGGTTCGCGTCGGCATAGGCCTGGGCGACCTCGTGCCAGCGTTCTTCCAGCCCCAGCGAGCGGGCCTGGGCCTTCAGGTTGGTGAACTGCCCGCCGGGCATCTCGTGCAGGTAGACCTCCGAGGCCGGGGCCTGGAGGCCGCTCTCGAAGGCTGCATACTGCTTGCGGACGGCCTCCCAGTAGTCGGAGATCTGCCGCACCGCCGCGATGTCGATGCCGGTGTCGCGGTCGGTGTTGCGCAGCGCCTCGACGATCGAGCCGAGGCAGGGCTGCGAGGTGCCGCCCGAGAAGGCATCCATCGCCGCGTCGACCGCGTCCACGCCCGCGTCGCAGGCCGCGAGCACCGTGGCCGCCGCCGCGCCGGAGGTGTCGTGGGTGTGGAAATGGACCGGCAGGCCGATTTCCTGCTTCAGCGCCTTGATGAGCACCTTGGCCGAGGCGGGTTTCAGCAGGCCCGCCATGTCCTTCAGTCCCAGCACATGCGCGCCGGCCGATTTCAGCTCCTTCGCGCGGTCGAGGTAGTATTTCAGGTCATACTTCGACCGGGCCGGGTCCAGAAGGTCGCCGGTATAGCAGATCGTGCCCTCGCAGACCTTGTTCGCTTCGAGCACCGCGTCCATCGCGACGCGCATGTTCTCGACCCAGTTCAGGCTGTCGAACACCCGGAACACGTCCACCCCGGTTTTCGCGGCCTGCAACACGAAGCTGCGCACCACGTTGTCGGGATAGTTCGTGTAGCCCACGCCGTTCGAGGCGCGCAGCAGCATCTGCGTCATCAGGTTCGGCATCGCGGCGCGCAGGTCGCGGAGCCGCTGCCAGGGACATTCCTGGAGGAAGCGGTAGGCCACGTCGAAGGTCGCCCCGCCCCAGCATTCGACGCTGAACAGTTGCGGCAGGTTCGCGGCATAGGCGGGCGCGACCTTGATCATGTCGATCGACCGCATCCGGGTGGCCAAGAGCGACTGGTGCCCGTCGCGCATCGTGGTGTCGGTCAAGAGGACCTTGGTCTGCGCCTTCATCCAGTCGGCGACGGCCTGCGGACCTTTCTGTTCCAGAAGGTTCCGGGTCCCCATCGCCGGGTCGGCCTTGGGCAGCGGGGCCTTCGGCGGCTTGGCCTCGGCCGGGGGCTTCGGGCGGCCCGCCGTCTCGGGGTGGCCATTCACCGTGATGTCGGCGATGTAAAGCAGGATCTTCGTCGCCCGGTCGCGGCGCTTCTTGAAGGCGAAAAGCTCGGGCGTCGTGTCGATGAACTTGGTCGTGTAGGTGTCGTTCAGGAAGGTCGGGTGCTTCAGAAGGTTGATGACGAACTCAATGTTCGTCGCCACCCCACGAATACGGAATTCGCGCAGCGCGCGGTCCATCCGGGCAATGGCCTTTTCGGGTGTCTGGGCGTGGGCTGTGACCTTGACCAGCAGCGAGTCGTAATGGCGGGTGATGACCGATCCCGCATAGGCCGTGCCGCCATCGAGGCGGATACCGTTGCCGGTGGCGCTCCGATAAGCGGTGAGCCGCCCGTAGTCCGGGATGAAGTTGTTCAGCGGGTCTTCCGTCGTCACCCGGCATTGCAGCGCGTGGCCGTTCAGCTTGACGTCGGCCTGGCTGGCCACCCCGGTCGCCTCGGGCAGCGACTTGCCTTCCTCGATCAGGATCTGGGCCTGGACGATGTCGATGCCGGTAACCTCCTCGGTGACGGTGTGTTCGACCTGGACGCGGGGGTTCACTTCGATGAAATAGAACTTGCCCGAGTCCATATCCATCAGGAACTCGACGGTGCCGGCGCATTCGTAGGCGACATGGCCGCAGATGCGCTTGGCCATCTCGCAGACTTCCTCGCGCTGGGCTTGCGTGAGGTAGGGGGCGGGGGCGCGTTCGACGACCTTCTGGTTGCGGCGCTGGACGGTGCAGTCGCGTTCCCACAGATGCCAGCAGTTGCCCTGCTTGTCGCCCAGTATCTGCACCTCGACGTGGCGGGCGCGCTGGATCATCTTTTCCAGATACCCTTCGCCGTTGCCGAAGGCGGCCTCGGCCTCGCGCCGGCCCTCGCGGACCTTAGATTCCAGCTCGTCCTCGGACAGGATCGGCCGCATGCCCCGGCCACCGCCGCCCCAGGAGGCCTTGAGCATCAGGGGATAGCCGATCTCCTTGGCCTGCTTCTTGATGAGGGCGATGTCATCGCCCAGAACCTCGGTCGCCGGGATGACCGGCACGCCGGCCTCGATCGCGACGCGGCGGGCGCTGGCCTTGTCGCCCAAGGCGCGCATCGTTTCGGCCCTAGGACCGATGAAGGTGATCCCGGCCTTGTCGCAGGCCTCGACGAAATCCGGGTTCTCGGACAGAAGGCCATAGCCCGGATGGATCGCATCCGCCCCCGACATCCGCGCCACCCGGATGATTTCCGGGATCGAGAGGTAGGCGCCCACCGGCGACAGCCCCTCGCCGATCCGGTAGGCTTCGTCGGCCTTGAAGCGGTGGAGGGAAAGCTTGTCCTCCTCGGCATAGACCGCGACGGTCTTCTTGCCCATCTCGTTCGCCGCCCGCATGACGCGGATCGCGATCTCGCCGCGGTTGGCAACCAGGATCTTCTTGAATTCGGGCATCGGCGACAGCTCCCCAGGGTGCGGCAAGGCCTATGCACCTTAGGGGCGCTGCGGTGCGGCGCAAGAGGGAATGGCGCCGTTTCCTGACAGAAATGCGACGGTATGCCGGGGTATGCCATGGGGTGCCGAAAATCCATGAACAATGCGCGAACGCAGGGCCTTTCCCCGCCCGCCTCAACCGCTATACTGCGGGACATGACAGGATGGGACGAAGACCAGGCCTTCGAGGCCGCCGCCGCGCCCGTGCCCCTTTCGCAACGCGCGATGGCGGCGCGGCACATGCCCTATCTCGACGACCTGAACCCGGCGCAACGGGCGGCGGTCGAGGCGCTGGATGGCCCGGTGCTGATGCTGGCCGGGGCAGGGACGGGCAAGACCAAGGCGCTGACGGCGCGGATCGTGCATCTTCTGCACCAGCGGCGGGCGCGCCCGAACGAGATCCTGGCCGTGACCTTCACCAACAAGGCCGCGCGCGAGATGAAGGAGAGGGTGGGGCGGCTTCTGGGCGAGGTGGCCGAGGGGATGCCCTGGATGGGCACCTTCCACTCGCTGTCGGTCAAGATCCTGCGGCGGCATGCCGAACTGGTGGGACTGAAGCCGAACTTCACCATCCTTGATACGGACGACCAGTTGCGGCTGTTGAAGCAGTTGGTGCTGGCCGCGAACATCGACGAAAAGCGCTGGCCCGCGCGGTTGCTGGCGTCGCTGATCGACGGCTGGAAGAACCGCGCCTGGCTGCCGGAGAAGGTGCCGTCCTCGGAAGCCGGGGCCTACAACAACCGGGGGACCGAGCTTTACGCGGCCTATCAGGACCGACTGAAAACCCTGAACGCAGTGGATTTCGGCGATCTTCTGCTGCACTGTGTTACGATCTTCCAGACGCATCCGGACGTGCTGGAGCAATACCAGCGCTGGATCCGTTATATCCTGGTGGACGAATATCAGGATACGAACGTCGCCCAGTATCTCTGGCTGCGGCTTCTGGCGCAGGGGCACCGGAACATCTGCTGCGTGGGCGACGACGATCAGTCGATCTATGGCTGGCGCGGGGCCGAGGTCGGCAACATCCTGCGCTTCGAGAAGGATTTTCCGGGCGCGCAGGTGATCCGGCTGGAGCAGAACTACCGCTCGACCGGGCATATCCTCGGCGCGGCCTCGGGCATCATCGCGAAGAATGCGGGTCGGCTGGGCAAGACCCTGTGGACGGCGGGGGCGCTGGGCGAGAAGGTGCGCCTGATCGGCCACTGGGACGGCGAGGAAGAGGCGCGCTGGATCGGCGAGGAGATCGAGGCGATCCAGCGGGGCACGCGGGGGATGGACCCGGTGGACCTGAACCGGCAGGCGATCCTGGTGCGTGCCTCCCATCAGATGCGGGCCTTCGAGGACCGGTTCCTGACCATCGGGCTGCCCTACCGCGTGATCGGCGGGCCGCGGTTCTATGAACGGCAGGAAATCCGCGATGCGATGGCCTATTTCCGGCTGGCGGTCTCGCCCGAGGATGACCTTGCTTTCGAGCGCGTGGTGAACCTGCCGAAGCGGGGTCTTGGCGACACGGCGCAGGCGAAGATCAACGTGCTGGCGCGGGCTGCTGGTGTGTCCTTGCTGGATGGTGCGCGGGAGGCTTTGGCGAAGGGGGTGATCCCGGGCAAGGGCGCGGCGCAGCTGCGGGCCTTCGTCGAGGGGGTGGACCGCTGGCATGCGGCCACGCTGCACCCCGAATACGACCATATCCGGCTGGCCGAGACGATCCTCGAGGAGTCCGGCTACACCGAGATGTGGCTGAACGACAAGACGCCCGAGGCTCCGGGACGGCTCGACAACCTGAAGGAACTGGTCAAGGCGCTGGAGCAGTTCGACAACCTGCAAGGGTTCCTGGAACACGTCAGCCTCATCATGGACAATGAGACGGAAGGCGCGGAGGAGAAGGTCACGATCATGACGCTTCACGCGGCCAAGGGGCTGGAGTTTCCCGTGGTCTTCCTGCCGGGCTGGGAGGACGGGCTGTTCCCCAGCCAGCGCAGCATGGACGAGAGCGGGCTGAAGGGGCTGGAGGAGGAACGGCGGCTGGCCTATGTCGGGATCACCCGGGCCGAGCGGCTGGCGACGATCAGCTTTGCCTCGAACCGGCGGGTCTATGGCCAGTGGCAGTCGCAGCTGCCGAGCCGGTTCATCGACGAGTTGCCGGGGGAGCATGTCGAGGTGCTGACCGCGCCGGGTCTCTATGGCGGGGGCTTCGGGGCGGCGGCGTCCGTCGGGTTCGGGTCGAGCCTGGAGGAGCGGGTGTCCAAGGCCGACGTCTACAATTCCCCCGGCTGGCGGCGCTTGCAGGAGAACCAGTCCTCGCGCCCGATGCGGCAGCCGCAGGAGGCGCGGCATGTGGTGATCGACCTCGAGGCAGCCTCGCCCTATGTGATCGGGGACCGGGTCTTCCACCAGAAGTTCGGCTACGGCGAGATCATGGGGATCGAGGGCGACAAGCTGGACGTGGAGTTCGATCACGCCGGGTCGAAAAAGGTCGTCGCGCGCTGGGTGATCCCGGCCGATCAGGTGGACGATGTCCCGTTCTGAGCGGATGTGTCCACGGTGGACAATCTCTGATACTGTCTTACTTTCAATGACTTGGTCGCGGACGTTAGGGGTTTCTTAACCCCGATCCGAATCGGGCCGGAAGGGGCCATCGGGTCTTGCGTCCACCCCGCCCGGCGCGGCATGGTGACGGGAAGGCGGGGGGAGAGGGCATGGCGGACTCGGTCGAGGTGACACGGATAGCCGATCTGCTTGAGGCGCGGGCGGCGGGCGGGGACCGGGTGATCGCGGCCTTGGCGGGGGCTCCCGGGTCGGGGAAATCGACGCTGGCCGAGAAGCTGGTGGGCAAGCTGAATGCCCGTCAGCCGGGCCTCGCGGCGGTCCTGCCGATGGACGGGTATCATTACGACGATCTTTACCTGGTGCCGGCGGGCCTGCGTCCCCGGAAGGGCGCGCCGATGACCTTCGACGTGGGCGGGCTTTATCACACGCTGAAGCGGCTGCGCGCGCGCGACGAGGCCGAGGTCGCCGTCCCCGTCTTCGACCGCAAGATCGAGATCGCCCGCGCCGGTGCCCGGCTGATCCCGAGGGAGACCGGGGTGATCGTGGTCGAGGGCAACTGGCTGCTTCTGAACCAGGCACCCTGGGACCGGCTGCGGCCGATGTTCGATATCACGGTGATGGTCGAGGTGCCCGAACATGTCCTGCGTGCCCGGCTGCGGGGCCGGTGGGAGCGGCTGGGCCTGGGCGAGGCCGAGATCGTGGCCAAGCTGGAGGAGAACGACCTGCCGAACGGGCGCTGGGTGCGCGACGGATCCGTCGCGGCGGATCATGTGATCCGCAACGGCTAGAAGTCCCGCCTCCGCGGGCCCTATTGGTGCTGGCCTTGCCCGCCGATTGGCGCTAGTCTGAACGATGACGACCCGGGGGATACATCCGGGCGCAAGCGGCAGAGCAGGCGACAGGCGGTTATCCATGACTGAAATGGTCTATGGCTCGAATCCCGTACGGGTGTCCGAGCCGGTGCTCCCGAGGTGGTGGCGCACGATCGACAAGTGGACGTTGACGGCGGTCTTCGTCCTGTTCGGGATCGGGCTTCTCCTGGGGCTGGCGGCCAGCGTGCCGCTGGCGACGCGCAACGGGCTGGAGCCGTTCTACTATGTGCAGCGGCAGGCCTTCTTCGGCGGGGTCGCGCTGGTGGTGATGATCCTGGTGTCGATGATGCCGCCCGACATGGTGCGGCGGCTGGGGGTGCTGGGGTTCGCCGTGTCGATGCTGGCCCTGATGCTCTTGCCGGTCTTCGGCACCGATTTCGGCAAGGGCGCGGTGCGCTGGTTTTCCTTCGGCTTTGCCAGCGTGCAGCCGTCCGAGTTCCTGAAGCCCGGATTCGTGGTGGTGGTGGCCTGGCTGATCGCGGCCAGTCAGGACCTGGCGGGGCCGCCGGGCAAGACGATTTCCTTCGCGTTGACGCTGGTGGTTGTCGGCTTCCTCGCCATGCAGCCCGATTTCGGGCAGTCGGCGCTGGTGCTGTTCGCCTGGGGCGTGGTCTATTTCGTCGGCGGCGCGCCGATGATGCTGATCGGCATCGTAGGCGGCATCGTCGCCTCGGCCGGGCTGGTGTTCTATGAAAGCAGCGAGCATTTCGCGCGCCGGATCGACGGGTTCCTGTCGCCCGACGTGGACCCGCGCACCCAGCTTGGCTATGCGGCGAACGCGATCCAGGAGGGCGGCTTCTTCGGCGTGGGCGTGGGCAGCGGGCAGGTGAAATGGTCGCTGCCGGATGCGCATACCGATTTCATCATCGCGGTGGCGGCCGAGGAATACGGGCTGATCCTGGTGCTGTTCATCCTGGGCCTCTATGGCCTGATCGTGGTGCGGTCGCTGTGGCGGCTTCTGCCCGAGCGCGACCCTTTCGCGCGGCTGGCGGGCGCGGGGCTGGCCTGCATCTTCGGCGTGCAGGCGATGATCAACATGGGCGTCGCGGTGCGGCTGCTGCCGGCCAAGGGGATGACGCTGCCCTTCGTGAGTTACGGCGGGTCGTCGGTGATCGCGGCGGGGATCACCATGGGGATGCTTCTAGCACTGACCCGGGAACGCCCGCGCGGGCAGATGAGCGACGTGTTCCGGCGGGGGCGGTGATGGCGGTGACGCGCAGCTCCGACCGGCCCCCCACCCCCATCCCCTCCCCACCGGGGGGAGGGGAGGCGCCCGGTCCTTCGCCGGTGGTCTTCAGCGCGGAAGGCGCAGGGTTCGCGCCTCCCTCCCCCCTCCGTGCGGGAGGGATGGGGTGCGGTGGCGCGGCCGGCTCCGGCAAGGGGTCGGCGGGATGACGGGCAAACTCCTTCTCATCGCGGCGGGGGGCACGGGGGGGCACATGTTCCCCGCCCAGGCCCTGGCCGAGGCGATGCTGGCGCGCGGCTGGCGGGTGGTCCTGTCCACCGACGAGCGCGGGGCGCGCTATGCGGGCGGGTTCCCGGCCGAGGTCGCGGTGCAGCGGGTGTCGAGCGCGACCTTTTCGCGCGGGGGCGCGGCGGCGAAGCTGGCGGCGCCCTTCCGCATCGCGGGCGGGGTGCTGGGGGCGCTGTGGTCGCAGCTCCGCGACCGGCCGGCGGTGGTGGTGGGGTTCGGCGGCTATCCCTCGATCCCGGCGCTGGCGGCGGCCTGGCTGTTGCGGCGGCCGCGGATGATCCACGAACAGAACGGCGTGCTGGGCCGGGTGAACCGGGTCTTTGCCCGCCGGGTGGACAAGGTGGCCTGCGGCACCTGGCCGACCGACCTGCCCGCCGGGGTGGCGGGCGTTCCGGTCGGCAATCCGGTGCGGCAGGCGGTGCTGGACCGGGCGGCGGCGCCCTATATCCCGCCGGGTGACTATCCGATGAGCCTTCTGGTGATCGGCGGCAGCCAGGGCGCGCGCATCCTGTCCGAGGTGGTGCCGGCGGCGGTGGCGCAACTGCCCGAGGCGCTGCGCGCCAACCTGCGGGTGGCGCATCAGGCCCGCGACGAGGATGCCGCGCGCGCTGTGACGGCCTATGAGGCGGCGGGGGTGCGGGCCGAGGTGGCGCCGTTCTTCCCCGACATCGCGCGGCGCCTGTCCGAGGCGCAGCTGGTGGTCAGCCGCTCGGGCGCCTCGTCGGTGGCCGACATCAGCGTGATCGGGCGGCCGTCGATCCTGGTGCCCTATGCGGCGGCGACGGGCGACCACCAGGCGGCGAACGCGAAGGGGCTGGCGGACGCGGCGGCGGCGGTGGTGATCCGGGAAAACGCGCTTGACGCGGCCGGCCTTGCGGGCCACATCGCCGCGATCCTGGAGGACCCGCACCGCGCCGAGACCATGGCGCACGCGGCCCTGGGCGAGGGCAAGCCGGACGCTACGGCGCGGCTGGTGGCTCTGGTGGAAGAACTGGCGGGAGACGCGACATGAATGCAGCTGCGACGAAACTGCCGCTGGAGCTGGGGCCGATCCATTTCGTCGGCATCGGCGGGATCGGGATGAGCGGCATCGCCGAGGTGCTGATGACGCTGGGCTACCGGGTGCAGGGGTCGGATGCGAAGGCCTCGAAGATCACCGACCGGCTGGTGACGCTGGGCGCGACGGTCTTCGAGGGGCAGCGGGCCGAGAACATCGGCGATGGCGTCTCGGTCGTGGTGATCTCGTCGGCGATCAAGAAGGGCAACCCGGAACTGGAAGAGGCACGCCGCCGCAAGCTGCCGGTGGTGCGCCGGGCGGAGATGCTGGCGGAACTGATGCGGCTGAAGTCGAACATCGCCATTGCCGGGACCCATGGCAAGACGACGACGACGACGATGGTCGCGACTCTCTTGGACCGGGGCGGCTTTGACCCGACGGTCATCAACGGCGGTGTGATCCATGCCTATGGCTCGAACGCGCGGGCCGGGGCGGGGGAGTGGATGGTCGTCGAGGCCGACGAGAGCGACGGCAGCTTCAACCGCCTGCCCGCGACCATCGCCATCGTGACGAACATCGACCCCGAGCACATGGAGCACTGGGGGACCTTCGACAATCTGCGCAAGGGGTTCCTGGATTTCGTCTCGAACATCCCGTTTTATGGCCTTGCGGTCTGCTGCACGGATCACCCCGAGGTGCAGGCGCTGGTCGGCCGTGTGACCGACCGTCGGGTCGTGACCTTCGGCTTCAACGCGCAGGCCGATGTGCGGGCGGTGAACCTTGCCTATGAAAACGGCACGGCGCATTTCGACATCCTGTTGCAGTCCGAAGGGGGCAGCATCGAGGGCTGCACCCTGCCGATGCCGGGCGACCACAACGTCAGCAATGCGCTGGCGGCGGTGGCAGTCGCGCGGCATCTGGGAATGAAGAAGGACGAGATCCGCGAGGCGCTGGCGGGTTTCGCGGGCGTCAACCGCCGCTTTACCAGGGTGGGCGAGGTGAACGGCGTCACCATCATCGACGACTACGGCCACCACCCGGTCGAGATCGCCGCCGTGCTCAAGGCTGCGCGGCAGGCGACGAAGGGCCGGATCATCGCGATCCACCAGCCGCACCGCTATACCCGCCTCTCGAACCTGTTCGAGGAGTTCTGCACCTGTTTCAACGAGGCCGACGTGGTGGCTATCGCCGAGGTCTATGCCGCCGGAGAGGAGCCGATCCCCGGCGCCAGCCGCGACGACCTGGTGGCGGGCCTGATCGCGCATGGCCACCGCCATGCCCGCGCGCTTCTGGACGAGGCCGACCTTGCACGCCTGGTCAGGGAACAGGCGCGGCCGGGAGACATGGTGGTCTGCCTTGGCGCGGGCACGATCAGCGCCTGGGCCAATGCGCTGCCCGCAAGGCTGATGGGAGCGGCGGCATGACATCGCATCGCGCCGGGGGCATCGCCGCATGATCTGGGGTTATGTCTCGCCCCTGTTCTTCGGTTGCCTCTGGATCCTCTGTGCCGCCATCGTCGCCATGCTGCCGATGAAGCGGCAGATGCTGCCGGGCCTGGCCCTGCTGATCGTGGCGCCGTTCCTGCTGGGCTGGATCGGCTGGGTCCATGGCTGGGTCTGGGTGCTGGTCGGCACCTTCGCCTTCGTCTCGATGTTCCGCAATCCGCTGATCTATTTCCTGCGCCGCGCCCTGGGACGGCCGGCGCCCCTGCCGAAGGAGCTGGAGAAATGAGGCCGCAGGAGCTGTCATTTCCAAATCCCGGGAGGCTGGGCGCATGATCGGCAACCTTGGCGCCGATCCCGATTACTGGCCGCTGGTGCTGAGCATGCTGTGGCTGATCCTGGCCAATGTGATCGCCATGTTCCCCTCGCGCGATCGCCACTGGCGCGCGGCCTATGTGCTGATCGCGGTCGGAGTGCCGCTGCTGGGCTGGGTGACCTGGGTCGCCGGGCCGGTGGCGGGGCTTCTGCTCCTGGCCGCAGGGGCCTCGGTCCTGCGCTGGCCGGTGATCTTCCTCTGGCGCTGGCTGCGCCGGCAACTGGGGTAGGACGATGCACGGGTTCCTCTGGGCGGTCGGCGGGGCGATGGTGCTGTTCGCGGGGGTGATCAGCTTTTTCGTGACCCGCCGCTATGGCTGGGGCGCGGCGCTGGCGCTGCCGGTTGCGGCGCTGGCGGCGATGCTGGCGATGACCTGGCAGGAGGGCGGGCTTGACCTGCGCGGGGGCCTCGCCCTTCTGCGCGAGGCGCTGGTCTTTGCCGCCCCGGTTCTCCTGGGCACGCTGGTCGGGATCCTCCTCGCCCGGCGCTGGCGGGGCTGAGGGCTTGCGCCGCGCGCCAAAGCGCCGCAGAAGGCGGACATGAGCGGACTTCCCGAAACGCGCGGCGTGCTGACGCCCAACCGGCCGCTGGCCGACCTGACCTGGCTGCGCGTCGGCGGGCCGGCGGACTGGCTGTTCCAGCCCGCGGACGAGGCGGACCTGGCGCAGTTCCTGGCCGCGCTGGATCCGGCGATCCCGGTCTTTCCGATGGGGGTCGGGTCGAACCTGATCGTGCGCGACGGCGGCATACGGGCGGTGGTGATCCGGCTGGGGCGCGGGTTCAACGCGATCGAGGTTCAGGGCGACCGGGTGATCGCCGGGGCGGCGGCGCTGGACGCCCATGTCGCGCGCCGCGCGGCGGAGGCCGGGCGGGACCTGACCTTCCTGCGCACCATTCCGGGGTCGATCGGCGGGGCGGTGCGGATGAACGCGGGATGCTATGGGTCCTATGTCGCGGATGTGCTTGAGGAAATCAGGGTCGTGACGCGCGACGGGCGGGTCGAGGTGTTGCCCGCCTCGGCGCTGAACCTGCGCTATCGGCAAAGCGACCTGCCCGAGGGCGCGGTGATCGTCTCGGCCAGCTTCCGGGCGGCGAAGGGTGATCCCGCGGCGCTGGAGGCGCGAATGGCCGAGCAGATCGCCAAGCGCGATGGCTCGCAGCCCACCAAGGAGCGGAGTGCGGGATCGACCTTCCGCAATCCGGCGGGGTTTTCCTCAACCGGCAGGGCCGACGACACGCATGAACTGAAGGCCTGGAAGGTGATCGACGACGCCGGGATGCGCGGCGCGCGCCTCGGCGGCGCGCAGATGTCGGTGATGCATTCGAACTTTCTGATCAACGCCGGAGGGGCGACGGCCGCCGATCTGGAAAATCTGGGCGAGGAAGTGCGAAAAAAGGTTTTCCAATCAAGCGGCATCACGCTAGAATGGGAAATCATGCGGGTCGGAGAATACCCGCGCGAATAACGGATCACGGGTCGGCAACAGACCCGGATGAGGCAGTGTATGGCGGGCGCATCGAGCAGGATGGCCCCCGAAGTGGCGGTTCTGATGGGTGGGCTTTCCGCTGAGCGGGAAGTGTCGCTTGTCTCTGGGCGCGAGTGCGCCAAGGCCCTGCGGGAGGCTGGATACAAGATGATCGAGGTCGATTGCGGCCCCGACCTGCCTGCGCGCCTGGCCGAGCTGAAACCCGCCGTCTGTTTCAACGCGCTGCATGGCCGCTGGGGCGAGGATGGCTGCGTCCAGGGCATCCTGGAATGGCTGAAGATCCCCTACACCCATTCCGGCGTGCTGGCCTCGGCCCTTGCGATGGACAAGGTCAAGACCAAGGAGGTCTACAAGGCCGCAGGTCTGCCGGTGGTGGAAAGCGTCCTGGCCACGAAGGAAGAGGTGGAGGCGGGGCATGTGCTGCCCGCGCCCTATGTGGTGAAGCCCTACAACGAGGGGTCGTCGGTCGGGGTCTATATCGTCCGCGAGGGGTCGAATGCAATGCGGCTGGCGGCCTCGATGCCGGCGGTGGTGATGGTCGAGGCCTATGTGCCGGGGCGGGAGCTGACGACGACGGTGATGGGCGACCGGGCGCTGGGCGTCACCGACATCATCACCGACGGCTGGTATGATTACGACGCGAAATACAAGCCGGGCGGCAGCCGGCACGAATGCCCGGCGAAGATCCCGGCCGAGATCGAGGCGGCGTGCCTCGACTATGCGTTGCGCGCCCACAAGGCGCTGGGCTGCCGGGGCGTCAGCCGCACCGATTTCCGCTGGGACGAGGCGCGGGGGCTGGACGGGCTGATCCTTTTGGAGACGAACACCCAGCCGGGGATGACGCCCACCTCGCTTGCCCCCGAACAGGCGGCGATGCGGGGGATTTCCTTCCCGGAGTTCTGCGCCTGGATGGTGGAGGACGCCTCATGCAATCGCTGATCGCCCGCCGCCCCGCCGCGCGGGTCCGACGGGACCCCGCACCGTCGAAATGGGCCTACCGGGTCCAGCGCTGGATGCTGACGCCCTATGTGCGCGGCTTCGTCTGGAAGGGCCTGCCGACGCTGGTGCTGCTGGGCGCGGGAGCGATGTGGTTCAGCCACGAGCCGAACCGGCAGGCAGTGATCGGTCAGCTGACCCACCTGCGGCAGGAATTCGAGGCGCGGCCGGAGTTCCGGGTCTCGCTGGCCCGGATCGAGGGCGCATCGCCGGATCTGGCCGAGGCGGTGCGCGCAAAGCTGGCGCTGCCGTTGCCTATGTCGTCCTTCGACATCGATCTGGATGCCGCGCGGGCGCGAGTCGAGGCGCTGGATGCGGTGCTGCGCGCCGATCTGCGGGTCCGGTCCGGCGGCGTGTTGCAGGTGACGATCACCGAGCGCGTGCCCGTGGCCGTCTGGCGCACGGAGGAGGGGCTGACCCTGGTGGACGAGACCGGGCATCGCGTCGCGGGCCTTCTGGCGCGGGCCGACCGGGCCGACCTGCCGCTGATCGCGGGCGAGGGGGCTGATGTCGCCACGCCCGAGGCGCTGGAACTGATTGCGGCCGCCGGGCCGCTGACTCCGCGCATCCGGGGCCTGGTGCGGATGGGCGAGCGGCGCTGGGACATCGTGCTGGACCGCGACCAGCGCATCCTTCTGCCCGAGGCCAACCCGGTTCAGGCGCTGGAACGCCTCCTGGCGCTGGACCATGCCCAGGACCTGATGAACCGCGACATCCTGACCGTGGACCTGCGGTCGGACCGCCGACCCACCCTTCGCCTGACCCCCAATGCCCTTGCCGAGGTGCGCCGCGCGCAAGGACTTGAAACCGTGGAGAACGAACTGTGACCGATCTCTATACCTCCCAGCGTGCCATGCGGAACATGCGTCGGGCTGCCATGCAGCGCGGCGTCATCGCCATCCTCGACGTGGGCACGTCGAAGATCGCCTGCCTGATCCTGCGGTTCGACGGGCCGGACCGGCTGCGTGAGCAGGATGGCGTCGGGCCGATGGCCGGGCAAAGCCAGTTCCGCGTGATCGGCGCGGCCACGACGCGCAGCCGCGGCGTGCGCTTCGGCGAGATCGCGGTGATGAACGAGACCGAACGCGCGATCCGCACCGCGGTACAGGCGGCGCAGAAGATGGCCAACGTGCGGGTCGATCACGTCATCGCCTGCTTCTCGGGCGCGGAGCCGCGCAGCTATGGCCTGGCGGGCGAGCTTGACCTGCACGACAGCGTGGTCAGCGAGCAGGACGTGAGCCGCGTGCTGGCCGCCTGCGACGTGCCCGACCTCGGCCCCGGCCGCGAGGTGCTGCACGCCCAGCCAGTGAACTTCGCGCTGGACCATCGCACCGGCCTTGCCGATCCGCGCGGGCAGATCGGGCACCGGCTGGCGGTGGACATGCACCTTCTGTCGGTCGATGGCGACGTGGTGCAGAACCTGCTTTACTGCATCAAGCGCTGCGACCTGGAACTGGCGGGGCTGGCCTCGTCGGCCTATGTCTCGGGCATCTCGAGCCTCGTGGAGGACGAACAGGAACTGGGCGCGGCCTGCATCGACATGGGCGGCGGCGCGACCGGCATCTCGATCTTCATGAAGAAGCACATGATCTATGCCGACAGCGTCCGGATGGGCGGCGATCATGTGACCTCGGACATCTCCAAGGGCCTGCAGATCCCGATGGCCACGGCCGAGAAGATCAAGACGCGCCATGGCGGGCTTTATGCGACCGGCATGGACGACCGCGAGATGATCGACATCGGCGGCGACAGCGGCGACTGGGAAAAGGACCGGCGCCGGATCAGCCGGACCGAACTGATCGGCATCATGCGCCCGCGCGTCGAGGAAATCCTGGAGGAAGTGCGCGCCACGCTGGATGCCGCCGGTTTCGACACCTTGCCCAGCCAGCAGATCGTGCTGACCGGCGGTGGCAGCCAGATCCCCGGACTTGACGGGATCGCGACGCGCATCCTTGGCCAGCGCGTGCGCCTGGGCCGCCCGCTGCGGGTGCAGGGCCTGCCGCAGGCGGCAACCGGTGCGGCCTTTGCCAGCGCCGTGGGCCTTTGCCTCTTTGCGGCACACCCGCAGGACGAATGGTGGGACTTCGAGATTCCGGCCGAGCGCTACCCAGCCAGATCGCTGCGGCGGGCCGTGAAATGGTTCAAGGACAACTGGTGACCACAATATCCACGAGAGAAGGGCGAAATGCCGCTGATATCGGGAGGTTGACCCCCAGATTTCGTGGTTCGTCACGAGTTTTCGCGTGACCTTTGCCTGTCTTGTGGATAGAATCGAGGATAAGTCGGCCTTCCGCAGGGGAATTGCGCGAGAAAGGCCCGATAAAACAGGCGGCGGACAAACGGACGGGCAAACCCAATGGCACTCAATCTGACGATGACTTCGGAGCGTGAAGAGCTGAAGCCGCGCATCACCGTGTTCGGTGTTGGCGGCGCGGGCGGCAACGCGGTGAACAACATGATCGAGAAGGCGCTGGAAGGCGTCGAATTCGTCGTGGCCAACACCGATGCGCAGGCCTTGCAGCAAAGCCGGGCGGGGTCGCGGATCCAGATGGGGGTCAAGGCGACGGAAGGTCTTGGCGCGGGGGCGCGGCCCTCTGTCGGGGCCGCTGCGGCGGAAGAGACGATCGAGGAAATCGTCGACCACCTGGCGGGCGCGCACATGTGCTTCATCACGGCCGGCATGGGCGGTGGCACCGGAACCGGCGCGGCCCCGATCATCGCCCAGGCCGCGCGCGAGCTGGGCGTGCTGACCGTGGGCGTCGTGACCAAGCCCTTCCAGTTCGAGGGCGCCAAGCGGATGCGCCAGGCCGAGGAAGGGATCGAGGCGCTTCAGAAGGTCGTCGATACCCTTATCATCATCCCGAACCAGAACCTGTTCCGGCTGGCGAATGAACGCACCACCTTCACCGAAGCCTTCGCCATGGCCGACGACGTGCTGTACCAGGGCGTGAAGGGCGTGACCGACCTGATGGTGCGTCCGGGCCTCATCAACCTCGATTTCGCCGACGTCCGCGCGGTGATGGACGAGATGGGCAAGGCCATGATGGGCACAGGCGAGGCCACCGGCGAGGACCGCGCGGTGCAGGCGGCCGAGAAGGCCATCGCCAACCCGCTTCTGGACGAGATCAGCCTGAACGGCGCCAAGGGTGTTCTCATCAACATCACCGGCGGCCATGACCTGACCCTGTTCGAGCTGGACGAGGCCGCGAACATCATCCGCGAGAAGGTGGACCCCGAGGCCAACATCATCGTCGGCTCCACGCTCGATACCGCGATGGAAGGCCGGATCCGTGTCTCGGTCGTGGCGACGGGAATCGACGCCTCGGCCGCGAACAAGGCCGAGACGCCGGTCGCGCGCCGTTCGATGGAGCGGCCCCTCACGCTGGCCCCCACCCATGAGCCGGAGGCGCCGCGTGCGGTCGCCCCGGTCCAGGCGCCGGTTGCCGAGCCTATGATGGATGACCGCAACGTGTTCGAGGACGATATCGCCTCGGTCGCGGACGCCGCTTTCGATGCGGCGGCCTCGAGGGCCGACATGGAAGCCGACGAGATGGCGGTCGAGGACGACCTGCCGCCGCCGGCCTATCGTCCGCAGGCCCCGGCGCAGCCGACGCTGGTGCGCTCCACCCCCGCCGCGATCGAAGCCGATCCGGGCGCCTTCGTCGCCCCGCGTCCGCGGGTGGCGGGACAGCCCTCGCCCGAGGCGCTGGCCCGGTTGCAGGCTGCGGTCAACCGTCCCGCAAGCGCGGCGGCCAAGCTTGGCCGTCCGACGCCGGTCGCCGCCGCGCCCGCCCCCGCCGCCCCCGCGGCAGCCGCCGCAGCGTCGAAGCCCCGCTTCGGCATCGGGTCGCTGATCAACCGGATGGCGGGCCACCTCGAGGCCGGCAGCGCCGCCTCGCCGGCGGGCCGGACCCAGCCTCCGGTGACCTCGTACGATGACGATCACGACATGGGGTCGGATCAGGACCGGATCGAGATTCCCGCCTTCCTGCGCCGCCAGGCCAACTGAGAAGAACGCGGCAGACTTTTGGAGACTGGCCCGGGAAACCGGGCCTTTTCCGTTTTGCGGCAAGGCGTTGCCGAACATTTCACGTCTGACACATACCGTCACAAAGAGTGAGTTGAGATCGGAGACCTTAACGACTAGCTAACGGTCAAGCGCAGGCGGGGAGCCTACCCGTCGCAATCCGAGGTCAAGCGAGACGTGCAGTACACCCTGAAATCCCCTGCGGCTTTTGCCGGCTTTGGTCTGCATGGCGGCGCGCCGGTGCGGATGGTCGTGCATCCCGCCGCCGCGGATCACGGGATCTGGTTCCGCCGCACCGATGTGGCCGCCGACCGCGATGTGATGATTCCGGCACGGTGGGACGCGGTCACCCCCTCGCGGCTGTGCACGGTGATCGAGAATGGCGACGGCGTTTCGGTGTCGACGATCGAACACCTGATGGCGGCGCTGGCGGGGATGGCGATCAGCAATGCGTTGATCGAGATCGACGCGCCGGAAGTGCCGATCCTCGATGGTTCGGCCGCCCCGTTCATTGAAGGCTTCATGGCCGCCGGACTGGAGAAACAGGACCTGCCGGTCCGCGCGGTGCGGATCCTTGCCCCGGTCGAGGTGCGCGAGGGCGAGGCCGTGGCGCGGCTGGAACCGGCAGAGATGCTGGAGATCGACTTCCGCATCGACTTCGAGGAGCAGGCGATCGGGGTCCAGGAGCGTCGGCTGAACATGGCCAACGGTGCCTTCGTGCGCGAACTGTCCGACAGCCGCACCTTCTGCCGCCAGTCTGACGTGGACGCGATGCGCGCCCGTGGCCTGGCGCTGGGTGGAACGCTGGAGAATGCGGTGGTGTTCTCGGGCGACCGGGTTCTGTCTCCGGGCGGCTTGCGCCACGCGGACGAGCCGGTGCGCCACAAGATGCTTGATGCGGTCGGCGATTTGTCGCTTGCAGGAGGGCCTATCCTGGGCCGTTACGTCGGCGAGCGGGCGGGCCATGCCCTGACCAACCGCCTGTTGCGGGCGGTGTTTGCGAATCCCGCGGCCTATGAGATCGTCGATTGCGGGCCGGGAACGCTGGGCAAACTGCCGGGCGTCGGGGTGCATCCGGGCGATTTGCCCGCGCGCAACGCCGTCAGCTGAACCTTCGTCCACACGACAAAGGCGTTTTGCGCGCCGGATTTTTCTGTGCTAGGACGGGCCGAACACACGAGCCAAGAACAGGGCAAACTGCCCGGGCTGAGGTTGGATAGGCGAAGAATGTCAGGCAGAAGGCTCGGCGCGGGGTTCCTCAAGACGGCGCTTCTGGTTGCCCTGCTGAGCGGCTGTGCAGGCGGCGGCAGCAACCAGCTCCGGCTGGAAAACTATACTGCGGAAGAGATCTACAAGAAGGGCGAGCTGGAGCTTGAGACCAGCAAGCGCCCTAAGGACGCACTGATCTACTTCCAGGAAGTCGAGCGGCTGTATCCCTATACGGAATACGCCAAGCGCGCGCTGATCATGCAGGCCTTCACCCACCACAAGGCCAAGCAATACCCGGAGGCCCGAGACGCCGCCCAGCGGTTCCTGGATTTCTACCCTGGCGACGAGGACGCGCCCTATGCGCTCTACCTCATGGCGCTGTCCTACTACGACCAGATCGACGATGTCGGCCGCGACCAGGGTGTCACCTTCCAGGCCCTGAAGGGCATGCGCGACGTGATCGAGACCTATCCCGACAGCGAGTACGCACGCTCGGCGATGTTGAAGTTCGACCTGGCCTTCGACCAGCTGGCCGCGAAGGAGATGGAGGTCGGGCGCTATTACCTCAAGCGCAGGCACTATGCCGCAGCGATCAATCGCTTCCGCACTGTGGTCGCCGACTTCCAGACCACCTCGCACACGGCTGAGGCGCTGCACCGGCTGGTCGAGGCCTATCTGGCACTGGGCCTGACTGACGAGGCGCAGACGGCGGCGGCGATCCTGGGGCACAACTACCAGTCCTCGCCGTTTTACGAGGACAGCTTCCGCCTGCTGAAGGGCAGGGGCCTGTCGCCGGAAGCCAAGGGCGAAGGCTGGTTGCGCACGATCTACCGCCAGATGGTGCGGGGCGAGTGGCTCTAGTCATGGTGCGCTGTAGCGCACCCTACGAGGGCGGCCATGCTCCGCGCGCTTGAGATCCGCGATGTGCTGATCATCGACCGGCTGAGCCTCGATCTCGGCCCGGGGCTGAACGTGCTGACCGGCGAGACCGGGGCGGGCAAGTCGATTCTCCTCGACGCGCTGGGATTCGTGCTGGGCTGGCGGGGTCGGGCGGAACTGGTCCGCCAGGGCGCGGCGCAGGGCGAGGTGACGGCGGCCTTTGACCTGCCCCCCGCCCATCCCGCGCGAGAGGTGCTTGAGGAGGCGGGGATCGAGGCGGAAGAGGAGCTGATCCTGCGCCGGGTCAACAGCGCCGACGGGCGCAAGACTGCCTGGGTCAACGACCGCCGCGTCTCGGGCGAGGTGTTGCGCGACCTGTCGGACCGGCTGGTGGAGCTGCACGGCCAGCACGATGACCGGGGCCTCTTGAACCCGCGCGGGCATCGGGCGCTGCTGGATGCCTATGCGGGCCTTGATCTGGCACCCCTGCGTGCCGCCTGGGCGGGGCAGCGCACGGCACGGGCAGCCCTGGCCGAGGCCGAGGGCGCGTTGGCGCGGGCGGCGGCGGAAGAGGAGTTCCTGCGCCATGCGGTGGCAGAACTGGACAGGCTGCGCCCCGAGCCGGGCGAGGATGCGGCGCTGGATGCGCGGCGCCGGCTGATGCAGGGCGCGGCGCGGATCCGCGAGGACGTGGCCCGCGCCCTGGCCGCGCTGTCGGAAGAAGGCGCCGAGGGCCGGATGCGCGACGCCCTGCGCTGGCTGGACGGGGCGGCGGAGAAGGCCGAGGGTCGGCTCGACGCGCCTCTGGAGGCGCTGAACCGCGCGCTGATCGAACTGGGCGAGGCGCAGTCCGGGGTGGAGCGCGCGCTGGAGGCGCTGGACTTCGATCCCGGAGAGCTGGAGCGGGTCGAGGAGCGGCTGTTCGCGATCCGGGCGCTGGCGCGCAAGCATGGGGTGCTGCCGGACGATCTGGGCGGGTTCGCGGACGGCCTGCGGGCGCGGCTGGCGGCGATCGACGGCGGGGCGGCGGGGCTTGCCAGGCTTGGCAAGGCGGTGGACGAGGCCGAGGCGGCCTATGCCACCGAGGCGGCGCGGGTGACGGCGGCGCGGCGCGCGGCGGCGGCGCGGCTCGATGCCGCGATGGCGGCGGAACTCGCGCCCCTGAAGATGGAACGTGCGGTCTTTGCGACCGAGATCGCGGCGGGCGAGCCGGGACCCGAGGGCGTGGACGCCGTGACCTTCACCGTCGCCACCAACCCCGGTGCGCCGGCGGGGCCCTTGAACCGGATCGCCTCGGGCGGCGAACTCAGCCGTTTCCTCTTGGCGCTGAAGGTCTGCCTGACCGGCGACAATCCGGGCGTCACGCTGATCTTCGACGAGATCGACCGGGGTGTGGGCGGGGCCACGGCGGATGCGGTGGGCCGGCGGCTGAAGGCGCTGGCGGCGGGCGCGCAGGTGCTGGTGGTGACCCATTCCCCGCAGGTCGCGGCCTTCGGCACGCGGCACTGGCGGGTGGAAAAGCGGGTGGCGGGGGATCAGACCCTGTCCACCGTCAGCGGCCTTGGCGAGGCGGAGCGGGTCGAGGAAATCGCCCGGATGCTGGCCGGCGACACGGTGACCGAGGCCGCGCGGGCGGCGGCACGGGCCTTGCTTGCAGGCCAGGCAGCTTGACGCGAGATACGGCAGGTTTGTAACGGTCTATGCGTCAGGTGCATGGCGGAATTGCCGCCCTGACGCTACAACGCTGCGCTGCGGCGTCCTATCTTCGGACCAAAGAAGAAAGGGCAGCACCATGATCAACCTGTTGAAATCCCTGTTTCCGGCCCAGGCCCCCGGCGCGCTGACCGCGCGCGAGCTCGCCTATCTGGAAGGCGCGGTCTCGCGGATCGACCTGGAACGCCGCGAACGCGAGATCGACCGCGGCCTGTTCCGCCAGCCGCATCCCTATTTCTGAGCCTTACCCCGGCACCAGCTTGCCGGGGTTCATCAGCCCGAGGGGATCGAGGGCGCGTTTCAGATCGCCCATGATCCCCCAGCCTTCTCCGTGTTCGGCCGCCATCAGGGGCCGTTTGCCAAAGCCCACCCCGTGTTCCCCGGTGATCGTGCCCCCGAGCCGCAGCGCCCGGTCGGCCATCCGCTGCGCGAGCGCCTTGGCGGTGGCGATCTCGGCCTCGGACCCCGGATCGACCATCAGGATCGCGTGGAAATTGCCGTCGCCGACATGGCCGAGGATCGGCCCCGGGATGCCCGAGGCGGCGATGTCGGCGCGGGTTTCCTCCACCGCCTCGGCCAGCCGCGAGATCGGCACGCAGAGATCTGTCACCACCGCCCGTGCCCCCGGCCGCGAGGCGAGGATCGCCCGATAGGCCGCATGCCGCGCGGCCCAGAGGCGGCTGCGGTCCTCGGCCCGCTCGGCCCAGTCGAGGCCCGCCGCGCCGAACCCGGCGGCAAGGTCGCGGAAGCGGCTGACGTCCTCGGCCAGGCCCTGCGGGTGGCCGTGGAATTCGACCAGCAGCTGCGGGGCAGGGGGCAGGGAGAGCGCCGAGTAGGCGTTGCAGGCGGCGACGGTGTCGGTGTCGAGAAACTCGATCCGCGCCGGGGCAAGGCCCATCTGCATCGTGGCCATCACGCAATCCACCGCCGCGCCGACCGAGGGGAAGGCGGCGACGGCGGTCATCACCGCCTCGGGCTGGCCGTGGAGGCGCAGGGTCAGCTCGGTGATCAGGCCGAGCGTGCCCTCGGAGCCGACGAAGAGCGCGGTCAGGTCGTAGCCGGCGGCGGATTTCGGGGCGGCGGTGCCAGTGCGGATCACCCGCCCGTCCGCCAGCACCACCTCAAGTCCCCGCACATTGTCGCGCATCGTGCCATAGCGCACCGCCGTCGTCCCGGAGGCGCGGGTCGCGGCCATGCCGCCCAGCGAGGCATTGGCGCCGGGATCGACCGGGAACATCAGGCCGGTGGTGCGCAGTTCGCGGTTCAGCGCCTCACGCGATAGGCCCGGCTGGACGCGGACCAGCCGGTCCTCGGGCCGGATCTCGACCACGGCGGCCATCTCGCGGAAGTCCGCCACCACCCCGCCGGCGACGGCCAGCGCGTGGCCTTCCAGCGAGGTGCCCGCGCCCCAGCCGATCAGCGGCACGCGATGCGCCGTGGCCCAGCGGGCCAGCGCCGAGACTTCTTCGGTTGTGCGGGGAAAGACCACGGCGTCAGGGCGGCCGGCAGAGACGAGGCTTTCGCTTTGCGCATGTTCGGCAAGGACGGCCTCGGCAACCGAGGCCCGGTCGGCGAAGATCGCGCGCAGGGCAGAGAGGGGGGCGGCATCCAGCATGTCCCCAGCCTAGAACCTGCGGCGCGGGGTGCAAGCTCTGGCCCTTTGCGGCGACCTGCGCTATCAGGCGCGCAGTCCGAACAGGGAGTCGCCCCGATGAAAGCCGCCGTCGTCACCTTCCCCGGCTCGAACTGCGACCGCGATCTGGCCGTGGCCTTCGAAGGCGCGGGGTTCGAGGTGGAGCGGGTCTGGCACAAGGACAGCGAATTGCCGGCCGGCGTCGATGTGGTGGGGGTGCCGGGGGGGTTCAGCTTCGGCGACTATCTGCGTTGCGGGGCGATCGCGGCGCAGTCGCCGATCGGCGGGGCGATCCGGGCGCATGCCGAACGCGGCGGCTATGTGCTGGGGATCTGCAACGGGTTCCAGGTCATCACCGAGATGGGCCTTCTGCCCGGCGTCCTGATGCGCAACGCCACGCTGAAATTCGTCTGCCGCACAGTGACGCTGCGGGTCGAGACGGTGCAGTCCGACTTCACCAGCGCCTACACGAAGGGTCAGGAGATCCGCATCCCCGTTGCCCACCACGACGGCAACTACACCATCGACGCCGAAGGTCTGGCGCGGTTGAAGGGCGAGGATCGCATCGCCTTTACCTACACCGAGAACCCCAACGGCAGCATGGCCGACATTGCGGGCGTCCTGTCGGAGAACCGCCGCGTGCTGGGGATGATGCCGCACCCTGAACGCGCGACCGAGGCCGCGCTGGGCAGCGCGGATGGCAAGGGTCTGTTCGCCTCGCTGATGCGCGGGATGGCGCTGGCCTGAGCCCCTTCGGCTTGAGACCACCCCGGGCGGGGCCTACTCTGTCCAAATGACTGCAACCGATACCAGCACGATCGCACCCAGCGCGCCGGGCCTGCCCTGGCGCGCAAAGCTGGCCGTGGCCTTCCTGGTCATGCTGGCTATCGTGGTGGTGCTGGTGTCGAACCGGCTATTGACCGACCGCTACACCGCCGACACGCGCGGCCGGGCCGAAGTGCGGCTGGCGCTGTATACCGGGAACCTGATGGCGGAATTGCAGCGGACCTCGGTCGTGCCGCTTCTCTTGTCGAACGACCCCGACCTGATCTCGGCGCTGAAGGCGGGCAATTTCTCGGGCACATCGGCCAAGCTGATCGCGCT
This sequence comes from Tabrizicola flagellatus, assembly GCF_046295235.1. Taxonomy (GTDB): domain Bacteria; phylum Pseudomonadota; class Alphaproteobacteria; order Rhodobacterales; family Rhodobacteraceae; genus Tabrizicola; species Tabrizicola flagellata_A. The sequence continues at coordinate 76,940 of NZ_JBKBLV010000006.1, read as the reverse complement.
GCAGACGGAACTGGGCGTGGCCTCGATCCGGCTGGTCGATGCCTCGGGCCGGGTCGTCGGCGCGACGAACCGGAATGTCTTGGGCACGAACCACCGCAATGCTGCCTATTTCGTGACGGCGCAGCGCACCAAGGAGACGATCTTCACCCCGGTCAAGCGCGACGCTGGCGGCTTCGACTTCCTGTATTCGCGGGCGATCATCGCCGATTCGCGCGTTCTTGGTGTCATCATCGTATCCGTCGATCTGATGAAATACGAACGCGCCTGGGCGGGCCTTCAGGACGCGGTGATGGTCACCGACAGCGAGGGCACGGTGATGCTCTCGACCGAGCCGCGCTGGCGTGGCCTGCCCAAGACCGAGGCACTGGCGCTGCGGGATCCGCCCTCGGCCATCGCGCGTGCGCTGCGGGCCACGGCTGAATGGGCGCAGGAGCCGCCCGACGCCTATGTCCGCGGCGAGGCGGTGATGCGGACCGAGGCGCGGGTGCCGTTCCGCGGCTGGAAGATCGCCACCTTCACGGCCTATGGGTCGGTCCGTGAGCAGGTGAACGGAATCCTGGCGCTGGAGATCATGGGGTTCGCGATCCTGATGGCCTTCACCTTCTACCTCCTGTCGCGCCGGGCCTGGTCGCGGTCGCTGTCCTATCAGCGGGAATCGGCGGAACTGCGGCTGCTGAACGCGCGGCTGCAACGCGCGATCGCGGAACGCGAAAAGGTGAAGAAGGACCTTGAGGTCGCGGAACTGACGCTGGCGCAGTCCTCGAAACTGGCCGCTCTGGGCGAGATGTCGGCCGCGGTGAGCCACGAGCTGAACCAGCCGCTCGCGGCGATGAAGACCTACCTCGCCGGCGCGCGGCTTCTGTTGCAGCGCAAGCGCGTGGAAGAGGCGCTGTCCAGCTTTCAGCGGGTCGATGACCTGATCGAGCGGATGGGCGCGATCACGCGGCAGTTGAAGTCTTACGCAAGGAAGGGCGGAGAAGCCTTTGAAGAGGTTGATCTTCGCGCCTGCGTCTCATCGGCCCTGGCGATGATGGAACCGCAGCTCAAGGCGCGCGTCGTCAAGATCAGCCGGGGACTGCCGCGCCAGCCGGTGATGGTCATGGCCGACCGGCTGCGGCTGGAGCAGGTCATCATCAACCTGTTGCGCAACGCCCTGGACGCGACGAAGGACATCAAGGATCCGCATGTCGAGATCCTGTTGTCGGCGGGGGAGACCGCGACGCTGACGGTGCGCGACAACGGGCACGGGATAAACGATCTCGAGAACCTGTTCGAGCCGTTCTACACGACGAAGAAGCCGGGCGAGGGCGTGGGCCTGGGCCTTGCGATCTCCAGCGGCATCGTGACCGATCTGGGCGGGCGCCTGACCGCGCGGAACGGGGACGGGGGCGGCGCGGTGTTCGAGATGCAATTGCCGATCCTCGGCAACAGACAGGAAGCAGCAGAATGAAGAGGTCCCAATGGCCCGCGCAATGAAGGTGGCGATCGTCGATGACGAGGCAGACATGCGGCAGTCGATCAGCCAGTGGCTGGCGCTGTCGGGGTTCGACACGGAAACCTATGCCAGCGCCGAGGATGCCTTGAAGGTCATCGGACCGGATTTTCAGGGCGTCGTCGTCAGCGACATCAAGATGCCGGGGATGGACGGGATGGCGTTCCTCAAGCGGCTGATGGGCCAGGATTCGGGCCTGCCGGTCATCATGATCACCGGCCATGGCGATGTGCCGATGGCGGTCGAGGCGATGCGGGTGGGCGCCTTCGACTTTCTGGAAAAGCCCTTCAACCCCGACCGGATGACCGAGCTGGCGAAGAAGGCGACCCAGGCCCGGCGCATGACGCTGGACAACCGCGCGCTGCGCAAGGAACTGGCCGACGGCTCGACCATCATGAAGAAGCTGATCGGGTCCAGCCCGGCGATGGAGCGGCTGCGCGAGGATATCCTCGACCTGGGCCAGGCCGACAGCCACGTCCTGATCGACGGCGAGACGGGGACGGGCAAGACCCTGGTCGCGCATGCTCTGCATGCGGTGGGGCCAAGGGCCTCGAAGAAGTTCCTCTCGATCTCCTGCGCGGCCTGGTCCGAGGACAAGCTGGCGGCGCGGCTGTTCGGTCCGGGCGAGGACGGGGCGCTGCCGCTGGTCGAGGAGGCGCGGGGCGGCACGCTGCTGCTGGAGGACATAGAGGCGATGCCGAGCGCCTTGCAGGCGCGGCTTCTCACCTTCATCAACGATCAAGGCACCCCGCCCGAGACGCGGATCATCGCGATCTGCAACAGCCACGCCCCCGACACCACGCTGGAACAGTCGCTGCGGCCGGACCTTTTCTACCGGCTGGGGGCGATGACGATCCTTCTGCCGCCCCTGCGGACGCGGGGCGAGGACATCCTGCAACTGTTCACCCGCCTCAGCGAGCAGTTCGCCGAGGAATACGGCTGCGAGGCGCCGCAGGTCACCGCGCAGGAGGCGGCGCAGCTGTTGCAGGCGCCCTGGCCGGGGAACGTGCGGCAGCTCGTGAACATCGCCGAGCGGGCGGTGTTGCAGAACCGGCGCGGGTCGGGGTCGATCGCGAGCCTCCTGATGGCCGAGAACGAGGCCTCGGGGCCGGCGCTGACCACGGAAGGCAAGCCGTTGAAGGACTATGTGGAAGCCTTCGAACGCATGCTGATCGACAACACGATGCGGCGGCACAAGGGGTCGATCGTGGCGGTGATGGAAGAGCTGTGCCTGCCGCGCCGGACGCTGAACGAGAAGATGGCCAAGTATGGCCTGAGCCGCGGGGATTATGTCTGACCACGCGGGACAGGCCCCTGGCCTGATGTGAAATCAAGGGCTTGGGCGTGGACAGTCAGGGTTTGTTGACCCTGTTTGCCTGGCCAGACCCGCTCGTCGTCGACTGCGTCGCTCCTCGCTCGACGCCCTCCGACGAGAAGACGCAGTCGCACGAGGAGGTCCGGGCAGAACCGGGCTTGCGACCACCGGTCCTGTCGTGCCTTGCTGTACAGGCACGGTGGGAGGGATTGCGCATGGCGGTCAGGCGATGGATCGGTCCGGGGCTGGCGCTTGCGGCGGCGGGTCCGGCGCGGGCCGAGTGCCTGGGGGCCTGCGCCAACGACCTCCTCGCGGCGCTCGTCTCGATCCTGGTCTACGCGCTGATCGGGATTGTGCTTCTGGTCATGCTGATCCGCCCGAAATGGCGGCGGGCGGGGCTGTGGGGACTGGGGCTTTCGGTCCTGCTGGCGCTGGGGCCGCCGGCGGTCTCGCAGGGCTGGCAGGCCTGGAAGCTGCGGGCGGTCGAGGCGCGGGAAGTGGTCGGCGATCCGCCGTCGCTGGCCCAGCGGAAGCCGCTCTTGATCGCGCCGCGCCCCTATTGCCGGGACGAGGTCTGCGGCGAGGTCCTGCGCCGGCGCGGCCAGGGGCCGGTCTATGTCGTCCCGGGCGAGGCGCTGACAGGGATGGACCTGTCCGGCCCGGTCGCCCTGGCCGACCTGCCGCTGGAGACCTGGTCCTAGGATCCCGCGACGGGCGAGATCTTCCGCCGCGCCCTGACCCCCGACGAACGCCGCGCGGCGGCGGGGAAGATCGACTATCTGGTGGTGACCTCGTGGCTTTACGGCGAGGACGGGCCGGGACCGGTCGAGGCCGCCTTGCGCCGGAACCCGGGCCTGGCGGGCATGGGGACGGGAGAGGCCGTGCGCCTGCTTCTGGCCCCCCTGCCGGCAGGCGAGGGCATCCTGTCGCTGGCAGCCCTGCGGCCCGACTATCTGGACCTGAGCCTGCAGGACCGCGCGCTGGCCTTCCCGCTGGCCCCGCGCAACACGCAGGCTGCCGACAATGGTCCTGCCGGGGTGGAGGCCGCGATGCGGGCGCTCTGCCCGGAAGAAATCGGCGAGGCGGACTCGGAATGTCGCTGGCTTCTCGACCGCTGACCGCGCGATCCGCCGCATGACGCGGCGATGACAGCGCGGTGAAATTCGTCATTGCCCTTGGTCGGAGTTTGCCGCTAGGGTCGCCTGAAGGCAGTTCGCTGCCCGAAGAATTCTCTCCCCTGGGGCCTGGGCGCGTCCGAACGTGTCGCCCCGGGGGAGCCGGATCGGCCGCAAGGTCGTGCACATTGCCCGCAAGTCCCTGGATTTGTTGGCTGACTTAGGTGGAGGGCCCGAAAGGCCCTTCAATTGTAACCGCGATGAGGCGTGTGAGCATTTTGCCAGGCGATCCCTTCGGCCCACCGGGTCGAGGATCGGCGCATGTGCCCGCTGCCCGCGCCCAGACAAGCCGCCCCGCCCGTCACACTCATCCCGCTGGTCCGCCAGGGGGCCTGTTGCGCCCGGGGCGCAATGGACCAACATGTCAAAGAAGATGCTTATCGATGCCACCCATCCCGAGGAAACCCGGGTGGTCGTGGTCGACGGAAACAAGGTCGAAGAGTTCGACTTCGAGACCGTAAACAAACGCCAACTTGCCGGAAACATCTACCTTGCCAAGGTGACGCGCGTAGAGCCGTCGCTTCAGGCGGCGTTCGTGGAATACGGCGGCAACCGGCACGGGTTCCTCGCCTTCGCCGAGATCCACCCGGACTACTACCAGATCCCGGTCGCCGACCGGAAGGCGCTGATCGAGGAAGAGCGGGCTATGGCCCGCGCGGAGGAGGAAGAGGAAAACCGCCGCTCGCGCCGCCGCGGACCGCGTCCGCCGGCCCGGGCCGAAGCGGTGAAGCCGGCCGATGTCGTGACCGAGGGGCCGGCGGGGATGGATGTCGTCGACCTTGGCGAGGACGAGACCCAGGACGGACCGCTGGTCGAGGCCGCAATCGCCGAGGCCGCCGAGCCGCACCACGACCTTGACCACGACCACGACCACCACAACGAGTCGGTCGAGAACGGCTCGGAAGGCTACCGCGCGGTCGATCATGCCAGCGACACCGACGAGGAGATCGAGTCGATCGCCGAGGAGGACATCGCCGAAGAGATCGCCCAGCCGCGCCGGCCGCGCGCCCGGCGCTACAAGATCCAGGAAGTGATCAAGGTCCGGCAGATCATGCTGGTCCAGGTCGTCAAGGAAGAGCGCGGCAACAAGGGCGCGGCACTGACAACCTATCTGAGCCTCGCGGGCCGCTATTGCGTGCTGATGCCGAACACCGCGCGCGGCGGCGGGATTTCCCGCAAGATCACCAATGCGGTGGACCGCAAGAAGCTGAAGGAGATCGCGGGCGAGCTGGAGGTGCCGGAAGGTGCCGGCCTGATCGTGCGCACGGCCGGGGCCAAGCGCACCAAGCCCGAGATCAAGCGCGACTACGAATACCTGATGCGGCTCTGGGAGCAGATCCGCGAGCTGACGCTGAAGTCGATCGCTCCGGCGAAGATCTACGAGGAGGGCGACCTGATCAAGCGGTCGATCCGCGACCTCTACAGCCGCGAGATCGACGAGGTGCTGGTCGAGGGCGAGGCGGGATACCGCACCGCCAAGGACTTCATGCGGATGATCATGCCGAGCCATGCCAAGCAGGTCGTTCGCTACCAGGACCAGACACCGCTGTTCGCGAAGTACCAGGTCGAGGGCTATCTGGCCGGCATGTTCAACCCGGTGGTGCAGCTGAAATCCGGCGGCTACATCGTGATCGGGGTGACCGAGGCGCTGGTGGCGATCGACGTGAACTCGGGGCGGGCCACGAAGGAAGGCTCGATCGAGGAGACGGCGCTGAAGACCAACCTCGAGGCCGCCGAGGAGATCGCGCGCCAGCTGCGCCTGCGCGACCTGGCGGGCCTGATCGTCATCGACTTCATCGACATGGAAGAGCGGAAGAACAACGCCGCTGTCGAGAAGCGCCTGAAGGACAAGCTGAAGACCGACCGCGCGCGGATCCAGGTCGGGCGGATTTCCGGCTTCGGCCTCTTGGAGATGAGCCGGCAGCGGCTGCGGCCGGGGATGCTGGAATCGACGACCCAGCCCTGCCCGCATTGCCATGGCACCGGGCTGATCCGGTCGGACGACTCGATGGCGCTGACGGTGCTGCGTGCGCTGGAGGAGGAGGGCACGCGCAAGAGGTCGAAGGAAGTTCTGCTGCGGGCGCCCGTGGGGATCGTGAACTACCTGTTCAACCACAAGCGCGAGCATGTGGCGCTGATCGAGGCACGCTATGGAATGAGCGTGCGGATCGAGGCCGATCCGATGATGGTCAGCCCCGACTATGCGATCGAGAAGTTCAAGACCGCGATCCGGGCGGTGCCGGAAACCCCGGTCGTTTCGGGCCATGCCGGCCTGATGGGCGCGCCAGTCGAGGAGGAGGACGAGGAGATCCTTGACGACCTGGTCGAGGAGGAGGCCGAGGACGCCGAAGAGGCTGCCGTGGCGCCGGCCCCGGCGGGTGAGGGCGACGGCCAGCCCGGGCGCAAGAAGCGGCGTCGTCGTCGGCGGCGGCGTGGTGGCCAGCGCGAGAATGGCGGGCCGGTGACCGAAGGCGCAGAGGCCGAGGCTGCGGAGGACGGCGAGGAGGACGAGGACGAGACCTCGGATGGTGTCGTCCCGGCAGAGGAGCCCGAGGTGGTTCCGGTCGCTGCGGAGGTTGCCGAAGAGACCCCCGCGGCCAGGCCGAAGCGGACCCGCAGGCCGCGCGGCGCGAAGGCCGAGCCGGAGGTGAAGGACGCGGCACCGGTGGCCGAGGCTGCTGCCGAGGTGGTGGCCGAGCCCGTGGCGGAAGCGGTGGCCGAGACGGTGGCGGAGGAGAAACCTGCGCCGAAAAAGCGGGCGAGCCGTGCCAAGGCCGCAGCGCCGACCGCGGCAACCCCCGTTGCCGACGAGCCGGCCAAGCCGAAGTCACGGTCGCGGGCCAAGGCGGCGGGACCGGAGACGGCGGCCGCCGAACCGGCCCCTGCGGCGGCGGAGCCAGAGGTTTCGGCGACCGAACCGGCCCCTGCGCTGGCGCCCGATCCGGGACTGGCGGCGGTGGCCGAGACGGTTGTCGCCGATCCCGCCGAGGCCGGGGCCCCGGCACCCGAGCCGGAGGAACCCGCCAAGCCCAAGCGCAAGGGCTGGTGGTCTCTGGGCCGCTGAGGAACGCTCCTCGTTCGACTGCATCTCCTCGTCGCTGGGTGCAACCTGCGGCGAGCCGTGCGGGTGGCATTGACCAGTCTTCGGTCAGCCGCGGCGGATCAGGTGGAGCGTGACGGAGCCCTCGGTCCGGCTGCCGAGGTAGGCGTGGCCCGCCCCGGCGCAGAAATGCGGCAGGTCGATCGCGGCCATGGCATCGGTCGCGCGGACGCACAGCACCCGGCCGGGCGCCAGCGCCAGAAGCCGCTTGCGCGCGCGCAGCACCGGAAGGGGGCACAGAAGCCCCTCGCAATCCACGATCTCGTCCCAGTCGGCCATAGGGGCGGTGTAACCGTGCCGCCGGGGGCGGGCAAGGTTACAGGCCGGCCACGCGCATGTGACGGGCTGACCCGGTGACGGGACAAGGGAAAGCCGCTATCTGGGGAGGAACATGCTCGGAATCGAGATCATCGACGCTGCCCTTCTGCCCGCGATGCTGGTCGCGTTGGTGGCGGGCGTGCTGTCGTTCCTGTCGCCTTGTGTACTGCCCATCGTGCCGCCCTATCTGGCCTACATGGGCGGGATCTCGGTCGGCGAGATGCGCGACGGGGTGGACCGGCACCGGGTGATCCTGCCGGCGCTGTTCTTCGTGATGGGGCTGTCCACGATCTTCCTGCTCCTGGGCTTCACCGCCTCGGCCTTCGGCAGTTTCGTCTTGCAGAATCAGCTGCTTCTGGCGCGGATTTCAGGTGTCCTCATCATCGTCTTCGGCCTGCATTTCCTGGGCCTGTTCCGCATTCCGATCCTCGACCGCGAGATGCGCATGGACGCGGGCGACCGGGGCGGTTCGGCGCTTGGCGCCTATGTGCTGGGCCTGGCCTTCGCCTTCGGCTGGACGCCCTGCATCGGCCCGCAGCTGGGCGCGATCCTGTCGCTGGCGGCACAGGAGGGCAGCATGGAGCGCGGGACGCTTCTGTTGGGCGTCTATGCGCTCGGGCTGGGCCTGCCCTTCCTGCTGGCGGCAGTTTTCATCGAGAAGTCAATGGCCTTGATGACAAGGCTCAAGCGTCACATGAAGCTGATCGAGCGGCTGATGGGCGGGCTTCTGGTCGTGGTCGGGCTGGCGCTCCTGACCGGGGCCTTCACCGATTTCAGCTACTGGATGCTGGAGACCTACGAGGTGCTGGGCCTGCCCCTGCCGGGCTGATCCCGCCGCGCATGCCTTTCCTCTGCCTTGCGAGGCGTTAAGGTGGCGCGGACAGACTTGCAGGATGGTCGTGGCGGCACAGGACAACAGCGCGGGAGAGGCGGGCGTTTTCCGGCGCCATGTCCTTTACATCCCCGGCTACGACCCGTTTCCGCCCCGGCGCTACCGCGAGCTTTACCGCAGCGAGGGCGCCGCACAGGCCGCGATCTCGGGCTATCGGCTGGCGATCCAGCCCCGCGCAGGCGAGACCTATGGCTGGCGGGTCGCCGCACGGATCGAGGGGCGGGAGGTCGAGGCCGAGGTCGAGGTGCTGGTCTGGTCGGACCTCGTGCAGCAATCCATGGCGCAGGGCATCGCCGCGACCTATCTGCAGCTGGTCCGGACGGCATGGGCCTATATCGGCCATGGCGCCCTCAACCGGCTGATGCGGCTGCGCAAGGGGCCGATGATTGCGGCGCTGTATCCGATTGCTGTCCTCATCCTGCAGGCCGTGATTGCCCTCTTGGTCCTTTTCCTCGCGGCGAAGGCAGTTGCCTGGGCCTGGCTGGTGCTGGTCGGGCCCGGATCACCGGGTCACTGGGTCGCAATCCTGTTCGGGCTGTTGGCCGGATGGCTGACGCTGCGCGGTTTCCGTGCGATGGATCACCGGGTCTATGCCTATTACCTGATGCATGACTATGCCTTCACCGCCGGGCTGAAGGGGGAGAACCCGCCGGCACTGGAGCGTCGGATGGCCGAGTTCCGGGCCCGCATCCGCGCGGCGCTGGAGCGGGACCTGGATGAGGTGCTGGTGGTCGGACATTCCTCGGGCGTGCATCTGGCGGTGTCGATCCTGGCCGACCTGATCCGCGAGGGCCTGCCGGCGCGGCGCCCGGCCCTGGGGTTTCTGAGCCTTGGGCAGGTGGTGCCGATGGTGTCGTTCCTGCCGAGGGCGGGCCGGCTGCGCGGGGATCTGGCCTATCTTTCGACAAGGGTTGAACTGACCTGGGTGGATGTGTCCGCCCCCGGAGACGGGTGCAGCTTTGCGCTCTGCGATCCGGTGGCGGTCACAGGTGTCGCGCCCGAGGGACAGCGCTGGCCGCTGGTGCTCTCGGCCGCCTTCAGCCAGACGTTGCGCCCCGAGACATGGCGGGCTCTGCGGCGGCGCTATTTCCGGCTGCATTTCCAGTATCTTTGCGCCTTCGATCGGCCGGGCGACTACGACTATTTCCGCATCACGGCCGGGCCGCTGACGCTGGCGGAGCGGTTCCGGGGGCGCAAGCCCTCTGCCAGCCGGATCACCCGGCCGCTGAGCCCGCACCGGAGCGTCGCGTGACCCCCCCGCTGCCGCCGAAACCGGTGCCCAGGGCGGACCGGGTTTCGCTCTGGGGCCATCTGCGGGCCTTCCGGCGCGACATCCTGTCGGCCCAGCCGGCGCGGCTCTATCGCGCCTGGATGGCCGAGTTCCGCACGCCCTTCTTCGAGAGCTACCTCTGCAACGATCCGGCGCTGGTCCGCCGGGTGCTGGACGAGAGGCCGCAGGATTTCCCCAAGTCGAACCGGGTGACGGAAGGGCTGCGGCCGCTGCTGGGCCGGTCGGTCTTTGTCACCAACGGCGAGGAGTGGCTGCGCCAGCGGCGGATCATCGACCCGGCCTTCGAGGGTGGCCGGCTGCGCGAGGCCTTTCCGGCGATATGGGCGGCGTCGGAGGCGGCGGTGGCCAGGATGGCGACCGGCGAGGTGGAGGTGGAGCTTGCGGCCAGTCACGCGGCGGCGGACGTGATCTTCCGCACGCTGTTTTCGATTCCCATCGAGGACCGGGTGGCGCAGGCGGTGTTCCACGAATTCCGCGCCTATCAGCGCTCGGCGCCGATCCTGAACCTCGGCGCCTTCCTGCGACTGCCACACTGGGTGCCGCGGCTGCACCGGGGGGCGACGCGGCGGTCGGCGCGGGAGATCCGGGGGCTGATCGCGGGGCTGACGGCGGAAAGGGCGGCAGCCATCGCGGCGGGGACGGCGCCGGCGGACCTGGCGACCAAGATCATGACGACGCCCGATCCGGTGACGGGCGCGCGGTTCGGGACCGACGAGATGGTCGATCAGGTGGCGATCTTCTTTCTGGCAGGGCACGAGACCAGCGCCTCGGCCCTGGCCTGGTCACTCTATCTGCTGGCCACGCACCCCGAGGTGCAGGAGCGGGTCACGGCCGAGGCCGAAAGCTTGCGGCCCGAGTTCGGCACGCTTGGGGCCCTGCGCCTGACCCGCGATGTCTTCCGCGAGGCGCTGCGGCTCTATCCCCCGGTGCCGATGCTGGTGCGCGAGACGCTGCGGCCGGAAGAGTTCCGGGGCCGCAGGGTCCGGCGCGGGGCGCAGGTGGTCATCAGCCCCTGGCACCTGCACCGGCACGAAAGGCTGTGGGAAAGGCCGGATGCCTTCGATCCCGACCGCTGGGCGGGCGAGGTGCCGCAGGGCGGCTATCTGCCCTTCTCGCGGGGCCCCCGGGTCTGCCCCGGCGCGGGGTTCGCGATGCTGGAGGGCACGCTGATGCTCGCGCATCTCGTGCGCGCCTTCCGGTTCGAGGCGCTGCCCGACCGGGTGCCGGTGCCCGTGGCGCATCTGACGGTCAGGGCGCGGGACGGGATCTGGTTGCGGGCGTTGCGGCGGTAGGGGAATGGCGCGCGGTCGGGCGGCGGCGGTCTTCGGGGAAACCGCGGTGCCTCCGGCGGGAGTATTTGGGAAAGGGCAAAAGCCGAGGGGGCGGCGCCCGGTCAGAGAAGCTCGACCCGGTAGCTTTCGATCACGGTGTTGGCGAGAAGTTTCTCGCACATTGCCTTGACCGCGGTTTCGGCCCTGGCGGCATCGGTTTCGGCGAGGTCGAGTTCGATCACCTTGCCCTGCCGCACGCCGTTGACCCCGGCGAAGCCCAGCGAGCCGAGCGCGTGGCGCACGGCCTCGCCCTGGGGATCGAGGACGCCGGATTTCAGCATGACGGTGACGCGGGCTTTCATCGGGGCCTCCCGGGGTTGGTCTGGCCCGTCCTTAGCGAAGGGGCGGGCAGGGGGCAAGGGGGGCTCAGCCCGGGCCGGGCTCCGGGGCAAGCGCGGAGGCGGGGGCGGGCAGGGCGCGGCGGGCGGCGAGGGCTCCGGCCCCGGCAAGGGCGGCGGCCAGGAGGAAGTAGCCGGCGATCCAGACCGATTGCACGGTCATGTCGTAGCCGCGGTCGATCAGGGCGCCGGTGACGCCGGGGCCGATGGCGCTGCCGAGCACCATGACCGCACCGGTCATTGCCCGGATCCGGCCCAGATGCGCGGTGCCGTAGAATTCCGCCCAGAGCGCCGCGGACAGCGTGGCATTGGCCCCGACCGACAACCCCATCAGCACCATGGCCAGCGCCCCCGTCGTCGGCGTCGCGGCCTGGGATAGGACCAGGTAGCCCGCAGCGAGCGGCAGGAGATAGACCGGCACCAGCCGCGCAGCGCCGAAGCGGTCCACCGCCCAGCCGGTGGCCAGCATGCTGGCGATGCCGGTCAGGGTGAAGACCGGGAACAGGGCGACCAGCGTGACATGCGCCCAGCCCTTAACCTCGGCCAGGTGGACCTGATGGAAGAAGAAGGCGGTGTTCCAGGCGGGCGGCCCCAGAACGGCGGGCAGGAGGAGCCAGAAGAGCCAGTGCCGCAGGACCTCGGCCCGGGTCCACTGGCGGCCCCGCATGCCGGCCGACCGGCTTTCGGCGGCGAAGGATTGCGGCGTGCGTTCCTGGCGCAGGAGCGCGTTCAGCACCGGGACCAGCGCAACCAGCAGGAGGCCCGCGCAGAGCCAGAGGCTGCGCCAGTCGAGGACCAGAAGCAGGCTTGCCGCGAGGATCGGCAGGAGCGCCTCGCCCGCCGCGACGCCGAGCCCGGCGAAGGCCACCGCCCGGCCGCGTTGCGCCGCGAACCAGCGCGACATGGCGACCATGGCGCTGTGGCTCATCATGCCCTGGCCCATCAGGCGCATCAGGAACACCGCGACGGCCAGCGCCCAGACAGCCGAGGCCATGGCCATCAGGAAGGTGGCCAGCGCCAGACCGAACAGGATCACCGGCCCGATCCGGCGCACCCGGAAGCGGTCGGTCAGCCCGCCGGCATAGACCATCACCGCCGCCGAGGCCATGGTCGCCCCGGCGTAGAGCCCGCCCCATTCCCCGTGCGACAGGCCGAAGGCGGCGCGGATCTCGCCAGCGAAGACCGAGATGAAGAAGGTCTGCCCGAAGCTTGAAGCCCAGGTCAGCAGGAACCCCGCGACAAGCCAGCGGAGGTTCCGGCGCAGGAAGGCGAGATAGTCCGTCATGCCGGGTCCTTGCGCGACCTGCCCGCGGACCGGCACCGCGCGGTCGGGCGCTGCGGTGGGTATGGTATGCTCAGTTGATGAGCGTGGGCTTCATCGTGTGGGTAACGTTCGAGGGCAGGACGCCGAGGCGCCGCGCCAGTTCGGTATAGACATCGCCCAGCGGTTGCGGGTCGGGGATCGTGCCGTCGGGGCGCTCCGGCTGGCGCATGTCCCAGAGACGGCAGCTGTCGGGGCTGATCTCGTCGGCGACGATCAGGCGCATGAAGTCGCCTTCCCAGATCCGGCCGACCTCGATCTTGAAATCCGCCAGCCGGATGCCCACGCCCATCATCACGCCCGACAGGAAGTCGTTGACCCGCAGGGCCAGCGCCACGATGTCGTCGAGGTCCTGCTGGTTGGCCCAGCCGAAGGCGACGATGTGTTCCTCGGCCACGAGGGGCGAGTTCAGCTTTTCGTCCTTGTAATAGTATTCCACGATCGGCCGCGGCAGTTGCGCACCTTCCGGGATACCGAGCCGGGACGAGAGCGGCCCCGCGGCGAAGTTGCGCACAACGACTTCCAGCGGGATGATCTCGGCCATGCGCACAAGCTGTTCGCGCATGTTCAGCCGGCGGATGAAATGCGTCGGCACCCCGATCTGGTTCAGCCCGGACATGAAGAATTCCGACAGCCGGTTGTTCAGCACGCCCTTGCCTTCCAGCGTCGAGGGGGCGGCCACCGACGGACTGCTGTCGTCCTTGAAATACTGCACCAGAGTCCCGGGCTCGGGGCCTTCGTAAAGGATCTTGGCCTTGCCTTCGTAGACCTTCTTGCGCCGTGCCATGGTTCACTCTTTCCGGGGGTCGCGGCGGAAGGATCGCGCCTTCAAGCCGCTTTCCTTGGGCTATAGTCCAAGGGGCCGATACCCGCAAGGCGCGAGCCGTGGGCAGACCCGCGCAAGCCCGGCCGAAGGGGCTTGCGGCGACCGGGCCGGATGGGCATATGGGAAGAAACGCCAGACAGTCGGGGGATCCCATGACCACGTTCGACGACCGCGAAAACGCCTTCGAGGCCAAGTTCGCCCATGACAGCGAGATGCAGTTCCGGGCCGAGGCGCGGCGCAACAAGCTTCTTGGGCTCTGGGCGGCCGAGCTCATGGGCAAGACCGGCGACGAGGCGGCCGCCTATGCGGCCGAGGTGGTCAGCTCGGACTTCGAGGAGGCGGGCTCGGAGGACGTGGTGCGCAAGGTCGTGGCCGATCTGGCCGGCAAGGCCAGCGCCGACGAGATCCGCGCAAAGCTGAAGGAACTCCTGCCGGTTGCCAAGGCGCAGCTGATGAGCGAGTTCTGAGGCCGGAGCCTCCAGCCTGAGACCGGGCGCGGACCTCCGGGGCCGCGCCTTTTTGCTGTCCGGATGCGGGTGGTCGGGTCAAGGCACGGGTCCGGCCGGGCAACGACCGATTTGAGACAGACCGCAAGACACCATGCAGAATATGAAATTGCCTCGGCCCGCAACCCGTGGCAGAGGGGAAGCCAGCGAGCCTTGAAGGAATCTGACATGACCGACGCCCTGACCCGGATGCTTGCCTCGCGTGACTGGCTGATGGCTGACGGGGCCACGGGGACCAACCTGTTCAACATGGGACTGTCCTCGGGCGAGCCGCCGGAAATGTGGAACGTCGAGAAGCCCCAGAACATCCGCAAGCTTTACGGCGATGCGGTGGCGGCGGGGTCGGACCTGTTCCTGACCAACACCTTCGGCGGCAATGCGGCGCGGCTGAAGCTGCACAATGCGCAAGGCCGCGTGCGCGAGCTGAACCGGGTGGGCGCCGAGATCGGCCGCGAGATTGCCGACAAGGCCGGGCGGACGGTGATCGTCGCGGGGTCGATGGGCCCGACGGGCGAGATCTTCGAGCCGATGGGCACGCTGACGCACGAACTGGCGGTGGAAATCTTCCACGAACAGGCCGAGGCGCTGAAGGAAGGCGGAGTGGATGTGCTGTGGGTCGAGACGATCTCGGCCCCCGAGGAATATCGTGCGGCAGCGGATGCGGCGTTGCGCGCCGACATGCCCTGGTGCGGCACCATGAGCTTTGACACCGCGGGGCGGACGATGATGGGCGTGACCTCGGCGGCACTGGCCGAAATGGTCGAACGCCTGATCAACCCGCCGATCGCCTTCGGCGCGAACTGCGGCGTCGGCGCATCTGACCTGCTGCGGACCGTTCTGGGGTTTGCCGCGACCGGGACGGAACGGCCGATCATCGCAAAGGGCAATGCCGGCATCCCGAAGTATCACGACGGGCATATCCATTATGACGGCACGCCCGAACTGATGGCGGAATATGCCGTGATGGCGCGCGACGCGGGGGTGCGGATCATCGGCGGCTGCTGCGGCACCATGCCCGAACACCTGCGCGCGATGCGCGTGGCGCTGGAAAGCCGGCCCAGGGGCAACCGCCCGACGCTGGAAGCGATCCAGGCGAAGCTGGGCCCCTTCTCTTCGGCCTCGGACGGAACGGGCGACGATGCGGGTGCCGGCCGGCGCGAGCGGCGCGGCCGGCGGGGCTGAGACAGGGGGACCGGGGCGCGAATCTTTTCGAAAAGATTCGTGCCGCGGCCGAAACGGTCAGAACAACGTCAACTGGTCGCCCGTCCGTGCCGGCGGCTGGAACAGGTCGCAGCGCAGGGCGGGCAGGCCCTCGTCCAGACCCAGGCGCCTGCGCGCAAGCTCGGCGCGGCGGTGGATCAGGTCGGCCCAGAGCCCCTGGCCGCGCATGCGGGTGCCGAATTCCGGGTCGTAGTCGCGCCCGCCGTGCAGCTCGCGCACCCGGCCCATGACGCGGGAGGCGCGGTCTGGGAAGGTTGCTTCCAGCCAGTCGCGGAACAGGCCCGCCACCTCCAGCGGCAGGCGCAGGGGGATGGAATTGGCGAAACGCGCGCCCGCGTCGCGGCCGGCCTGCATCACCGATTCCAGTTCGTGATCTGTCAGCGCCGGGATCAGCGGCGAAACCTGGATACGCACCGGCACCCCGGCCTCTGCCAGGCGGCGGATGATCTGCAACCGCCGTCGTGGCGCGGGGGCACGGGGTTCCATCCGCCGGGCGAGGTCCGCATCCAGCGTGGTGACCGAGATCGAGACTGCGGCCAGCCCCTGAGCGGCCATCGGCGCGATCAGGTCGATGTCGCGTTCGATGGTGGTGCCGCGGGTGGTGATCCAGACCGGGTGGCGGAAGGCGGCCAGGACCCGGAGCACCTCGCGCATGATGCCGAGGTCGCGTTCGACGGGCTGGTAGGGGTCGGTGTTGGTGCCGATGGCGATGGGCGCGACCTTGTAGGCGGGGCGGCGGAGTTCGCGGTCCAGAACCTCGGCAATGCCGGGGCGGGCGATCAGGCGGGTCTCGAAGTCCAGTCCGGGCGAGAGGTTCAGGAAGGCGTGGCTGGGCCGGGCATAGCAGTAGATGCAGCCGTGTTCGCAGCCCCGGTAGGGGTTGATCGAACGGTCGAAGGGCAGATCCGGCGAGCGGTTGAAGGTCAGCGCGGAGCGTGGCCGTTCCTGCCGCACCTCGGTTTCGACAAGGCGGTCCTCCTCGGCCAGGTCCCAGCCGTCGTCGAAGGCCACGCGCGCGGTCGCCTCGAACCGGCCGCTGGCATTGCTGTCCGCCCCCCGCGCGCGGAGGCGTTGGCCAGGCAGGATGGAGGAGGGGCCGCTCATGCCGCGAGGTTAGAACAAAATGCAAACACCGCCAAGCACGGATTGCCGGCAGATCGCCGTTCAGGATCCGGGGCTCAGGAGACCAGCGGAAAGCAGAGGCCTTCGTCGTCGATCCCGGCGATGACGAAGTCATAGGCGATGAGCAACCTGTCGCCATCGTGGATGCCCAGGACATAGCGGCCCTCGGGAAGGGACTTTCCGGGCATCGGCAGGCGGCCGACCTCGATATAGCCCGTCTGCGAAACGGCGAAGTCCCAGGTGCTGAGATCCTGGTTCGGTCCCTTGATGGTGATGGTCAGGGTTGTTCCGGGGCCGTAGCCGGGAAGCTTGACGCGGAGTCCGAACCCAAGGCCGATGGCCGGCACCAGGATGTCGCCTTCGGTCACGAAGTCGAAGCCGCTGAAGTTGTGGTCGATCGTCCCGGTCTCGGTTCCCGGAGCCGGCAGCAGTTCGTCGGGCTTGCGGTCGCAGTGACCGCCTGCGAAGATCGACAGCGGCAGGAGCGTCCGGTCCACGATCCGGGCCTGGGCCGGGATGGCGCAAATCCCCAGCGCGATGCAAGCGACAGACAGGCAGAACGCGCGCAGCATCGCAACCTCTTGCTGGAACAGGACCCTTGTAGCAGAAGCGTATCAGACGCGCCATATTCGCGCTTGCTGTCGGCTTTCATCCCGGGCATGTCGTTTGCCGAATAGTGACCGGGCCGCTTTGCGACCATCACCACACCAGACCCTTTCGCCTTGGAGCACCCGCAATGGCCGACGATGACGAGATCATCCTGTCCGAACTTTCGGACGACGAGCTTGTGCTGCAGATGCACGACGACCTCTACGACGGTCTGAAGGAAGAGATCGAAGAAGGCGTCAACATCCTGATCGAGCGCGGCTGGGCGCCCTACGACGTGCTGACCAAGGCGCTGGTCGCCGGCATGACCATCGTCGGGGCCGACTTCCGCGACGGCATCCTGTTCGTGCCCGAGGTTCTGCTGGCCGCCAACGCGATGAAGGCGGGGATGGCGATCCTGAAGCCCTTGCTGGCCGAGACCGGCGCGCCGCGCATGGGCAAGATGGTGATCGGCACGGTGAAGGGCGACATCCACGACATCGGCAAGAACCTGGTCGCGATGATGATGGAGGGCGCGGGCTTCGAGGTGGTGGACCTCGGCATCAACAACGCCGTCGAGAAATACATCGAGGCGCTGGAAAAGGAACAGCCCGACATCCTTGGCATGTCGGCGCTGCTGACCACGACCATGCCGTACATGAAGGTCGTGATCGACACGATGAAGGAAAAGGGCCTGCGCGACGATTACATCGTTCTGGTCGGCGGCGCCCCGCTGAACGAGGAATTCGGCAAGGCGATCGGTGCCGACGCCTATTGCCGGGATGCGGCGGTGGCGGTGGAAACCGCCAAGCAGTTCGTCTCGCGCAAGCACAACCAGCTGAACGGCTGACCTCTGCGCCACAGGCCCGTGACGACACGGGCCTGTGACGAGCGAGGGCCTTGCAAGCGGGCCGGCGCGGGCGCAGATTGAGAGTCAGGGAGACGGACCATGCCCTTGACGCATTTCCTTGGACTGATCGCGCTGGTGATCTTGGCCGCCGGGCTGACGCTGTGGCTGGCGGTCTGGTCGGGCATCCCTCTCGCGGCCCTTCTGTTCGCCACGCTGTCCGCCAGCCTGATCCTGACCTGGACCCGGGTCGGGCGCTGAGCGCCGGCGATGGATGACACCACCCTGTCCGAAACCGGTCTTGCCCCCGCGCGTCAGGGCAGCATCCTCTTGATCGCCTGCGGCGCGCTGGCGCACGAGATCCTGGCCCTGAAGGCGGCGAACGGCTGGTCGCACATGGACCTGCACTGCCTGCCGGCCAAGCTGCATCTCTGGCCCGACCGGATCGTCCCGGCGGTCAAGGTGGCGGTCGAGAAGGCGCGGGGGGACTACGAGACGATTTTCGTCGTCTATGCCGATTGCGGCACCGGGGGGCTTCTGAAGGCAGCCTGTGACAGGCTGGGGGTCGAGATGGTGGAAGGTCCGCATTGCTATGCCTTCTTCGAGGGTAACGCCGCCTTCGCCGCCCGAGCCGAGGAAGAGTTCGACGCCTTCTACCTGACCGATTTCCTGGTGCGGCAGTTCGATGCTTTCGTCTGGAAGCCGATGGGCCTGGATCGCCACCCCGAGCTGCGCGACATGTATTTCGGCAACTACCGCAAGCTGGTCTATCAGGCACAACTGGATGATCCCGCGCTGGACGCGAAGGCTGCGGACTGCGCACGGCGGTTGGGGCTGGACTACGAACGCCGCTTCACCGGCTATGGCGATCTTGCGACGACGCTTGCGCGGGTGGCCGGCTAAAGCTCGATCTCGCCGTTCGGGCCGGGCTGGGGGTCGAGCGGCGGCAGTTTCGGCACCAGGGGCACGTTGCGCCGGATCAGGATGTCGCCGTTCGGCAGCATCACCGGCGCGTCGTAGTTCTTGATGTCGTCGATCAGCGCGATCAGCTGGCGCAGCTTCGGCCCCAGTTCGGCGCCAAGACCCTGAAGCGCCGGGCCCGCCTCTTCCAGCGCCTTGCCCATCTCGTCCAGGGCGGGCTGCATCTCGGTCATCATGCCGCGCAGGACCAGCTTCATGCCCTCTTCCATCAGGCTGAAGCCCTCCTCCGTCGCCTTGGGCGCGGCGGGCGGCTCCTCGGCCAGGACCGGGGCGGCGGCAAGACAAAGGGCAAGCGCGAGTCTCATGCGGGGAATATGGGCATCGCGCGGCCGCATTTCAAATCACAACTGGGGAAAGTCGATCGTCACCGGGAAATGGTCGGAGGCTTGCAGCAAGGCCTCGCGCAGTTCGGGGATCTCCATGATCCGGGGGTCGTTGAACGGGTGCCAGATGCGCCATTCGGGGCCCTTCGTCGCAAGGTCGGGCGAGACCATGATGAAGTCGAGGAGCGCCTCGAAGTAACGCTTCTGCGGCGCGAGGTAGAAGCGCGCCGTGGTGGGGGCGAAGCCGACGCGGCTTTGCAGCGCCATGGCGGCATGGGGATCGGTCAGGGTCAGCGCCGGGTCGGACGAGGTGCCGAGCACGATTTCGACCCCGGAATGGCCGAAGAGCTTCTCGAATTCGTCGATGCCGGGGCCGTCATTGAAATCACCAAGCACGATCAGGCTGTCGCCGGTCTTCAGATGGGCATCTACGCGCTGCCGGATCCATAGGCATTGCGCCAGCTGCTTGCGGCGGTTCTCGATCGACAGCCGCAGC
Source organism: Tabrizicola flagellatus (assembly GCF_046295235.1). Classification (GTDB taxonomy): domain Bacteria; phylum Pseudomonadota; class Alphaproteobacteria; order Rhodobacterales; family Rhodobacteraceae; genus Tabrizicola; species Tabrizicola flagellata_A. Next base: position 57,460 of record NZ_JBKBLV010000006.1, on the reverse strand, counting down.
TGCGCCTCGCGCCCGACCGCCCCGTGCGAATTCTTCGACTTGGCATGCACCCCGATCAGCCGCAGCTTCGTGCCGCTCGCGGTGGTGACGGCCAGTTCCAGCGGCGGTTTGGAAAAGCGGATCGCCTCGGTCACGTTGTCGGTGTCGAGGTCGTAGCGGAAGGTGGTGTCGAAGCGGGGTGCGTCCTGCGAGCCGTAGGTGGTGGAGGGCTCGCCCACGGGATCATGTCGCGCGGTCAGCCGGTCGGGGTCGTAGAGGAAGGCGATTTCCTGTTCTGTGTCCGAGGGAAAGCCGATCATCGCCTTTCGCGCGCGCAGGCCGGTGGCGCGGGCGAAGGTCTCCAGCGCCCTGACGGTGGAGCGCCGGCCGTTGGTGTCGGGCGCTTCGATGATGACGATCCCGTCGGCGTCGAGCGCGGTGAACACGATTCCCAGCGCGCCCAGCTGTTCGGCCCGGGTCACATGGTAGCGCGCCGAGGGTTCGCGGTCCTCCAGCATCCTGCCCGCGTCGTCGAACAGCGCGTTGAACCATTCGACATTGTAGGTCGCAAGGCGCAGGGGACGGGCGGTCATGCCGCCTCTTTGGCCGAGATCTTGCGCCAGGCCTCGTTGATGAGCTGAAGCCGGCGTTCGGCCAGCTTCATCGCCTCGGGCGGAACGCCCCGGGATTGCAGGACATCGGGGTGGGTATCGCGGACCAGATCGCGCCAGGCCTTGCGAGCCTGCTCCTTTGAGGCATCGCGCGGCAGGCCCAGCACGTCATAGGGATCGCGCGGCGCGCCTTCCACCAGCCGCGAGCGGACGATGCGGAAGCAGCGCTCGTCAAGGCCGAACTCCTCGGCGACATGGGTCAGGAAGGCGTCCTCGCCGGGATGGTAGCTGCCGTCGGCGATGGCGATCTGGAACAAGGCCTCGAGGATGTCGACCAGCACATGATGGTCGTCGGCGCAGATGCGGTGGCCGTCCGGGTTGAACAGGCGGGCGATCTTGCGGGCATAGGCATCGAAGCCCGCCACGTCCTGCCGGGCCAGGTTGAACACGCGGGCGGCGTGTTCCTCTTCGCCTTCGGGGAAGGTGAAGATGCGGCGGAAGGCGGTGACCTCGTCGCGGGTCACGGTGCCGTCGGCCTTGGCCATCTTGGCGCCAAGCGCGAGGACGGCGATGGTGAAGCCGACGGACTGTTCCGGCGCCGGCGCGCTGCGCAGGCGGTCGAAGACCACGGACAAGGGCTCGCCCTTGGCCAGGGCGGCGAGGGCCTCGGTGATGCGGGTCCAGATCGACATGGGCCGACCATATCCCGCGCCGGTGCCTTTGTCAGAGGAATTTCTGCATCAGCACAAGGTCGAGGAAGCGGCCGAACTTGTGGCCCGCCTCGGGAACGGTGGCGATCACGCGATAGCCCATCCGGGCGTGGAAGGCCTGGCCGTCCGGGTTCTCGCCTGAGACGCCGGCGATCATCTGGTGCGCACCGCGGGTGCGGGCGTGATCCTCGATGGCCGTCAGCAGGGTGCGGCCCGTGCCCTTGCCGCGGCAGTCCGGTTGAAGCGAGATCGAGTGTTCCATGCAGGTCCGGTAGCCCGCGCCGCCGCGAAACTGGCCATAGCTCGCCTGGCCGATCAGGCGCCCCGCATCCTCGGCGACCAGGAAGGCCTGGTCGCCCGCCGCCTTGTCGGCGATCATGGCGCGGATGTCGGCCTCCGTCCTGGGGACGGGGTTGAAGGTGACGGCGCTGTGGAGGATCCAGTGATTGAGCAGCGCCGCGAGGGCGGGGGCGTCCTCGGCCCGGGCGGGGCGGATCATGTCAGGACGCGGAGGCCGTTCGGGGTGGAGAAGGTCGCGCGCAGGCCCGGGTAGGGGCCGCGCTCGACCACGACGCGGGGATCGGACAGGCCGGCCAGCGCGGCGTGCAGGGCGTCGGCTTCGGGGTGGGTGATCTCCAGCCCGGTCAGGCGGATGCCGTGGTCGCGCAACGTGCGCGCGGGGTGCAGGTCGCCCTGCCACTGGATCAGCGCGGGGTGGCAGTCGTCAAAGGGAAGCCGGCCCGAAGCCGGCACGGCAAAGCGCCAGCGGTAGTCGCCGCGTTGCAGGTCCGTCGCGGTGCCGGTCCCGGGCGGGGCCATGGCCAGGGCTGCGTCGAGGTCGTCGCTGCGGCAGATCCAGTTGGTCAGGCGCGGCGGGCCGCGAAAGCGATCGAGGTCGAACCAGCGCGGATGGCCGGGTTTCGGCGCGGCCGGGTCGATGGCGATGACCTCGAGGTAGAGATCGCCCAGCGAAAGAAGCCGGTTGTGCGTGCCCATGTGCGGATGCTTGCCGCCCCCGGCCGGCGGGATGCCAAGCGCCTGCTCGACCCAGGCCGCGCCTTCCTCGAGCGAGGCGGCCGACACGGCGAGGTGATCCAGCGCCAGCATCATTCCGCGTCCCTCAGTTCGACCTTGGCCTGCGCCTTCAGTGCCAGGGCCAGCGCGGCAAAGCGGGCCTGCGCGACCTCGCCGAAGAGGCTGACGCCGTCCTCGGTCAGCGCGAGGGTCAGCACGCGCTTCTTCGGATTCCAGCGCAGGGCACCCGCCTTGGACGGGTCCCCGATCGAGAACATGGCCCCGAAGCGCATCGCCTTGCCAAGCGCCTCGGCCTCCTGGATGTCGGTTTCCGACAGCAGGCGGAAGAGGGGTTCCATCCGGCTGCCGGCCCGGCTGTTCTTGTAGCGGTGGAGAAGCGCGAGACCCAGGAACACCCGGCCGGGATGGTCGAGCCCGCCGAGGTTGGCGCGGGTGGCATTGTCGAAGCAGGCTTCGGCCCGGTAGTCGGGGTGCGCGCGCCAGGTGGTGTCGTGCAAGAGGCAGGCGGCCTTGATCAGCCGCAGCCGTTCCGGGGTCGCGCCCTTGAACAGGGGTTCGAGGAAGGCGAAGAGCTTCTTGCCGAAGCCGGGGATGCGGGCCTGGGTCAATTCGGTGATCCGCGCCGCCTCGATCAGCGGGTCGCGGGCGCGGAGACGTTCCGGCATCTGTTCGAAAAGCAGCCCCTCGCGGATGCCGTAGGCCGAGACGTCGATTTCCGAGGGCTTCAGCAGGCGGATGATCTCGCGCAGGACCTCGCAGGCGAGGGGGACGAGTTCCATCCGTTCGGCGCTGGTGCCGGTGCGGCCGCGCAGCGCGGCAAGATCTGTGGTCGCCAGCCAGTCGAGCGTGGCCAGAAGGCCGTCCGGGGTCATGCGGTATTCGTGCAGGACGGTCAGCGGGTAGTTGCGGCGTTCCATGTCAAGCCGTGCGATGACGCGCCAGCTGCCACCGACAAGGTAGATGCGGTCGCCGCTGGGTTTCAGATCCTTGCTCGCGGCCTCGAGGATCGCGTCGATATGCGCCTTCCGCTTCTTCGCGTCACCCGAAACCTGTTGCAGCCGGAACGGGCCAAGGGGGGTCGAGACCCGCTTGCCGACCTTGCCGTCGCCGATCCGGGCCAGTTCCATCGAGTTGCCGCCGATGTCGCAGACGATCCCCCTGGCGTCGGGCCAGCCCAGAAGCACGCCCTGCGCCGACAGCCGCGCCTCCTCGGCCCCGTCGATGACGTGGAGCCTGAGGCCGGTCTCGCGCAGGACTTCGGCCTGGAATTCGGGGCCGTCCTCGGCCTCGCGCGTGGCTGCGGTGGCGACCACGGTGAAGGGCGAGATGTCCATGCCCTTCGCCAGAAGGGCGAAGCGCTTCAACGCGGCCAGTGCCCGTTTCTTGCCCTCGGGATGCAGCCGCCCGGTCTGGGCGAGACCCTTGCCCAGACCGCACATGATCTTCTCGTTGTAGAAATAGGCCGGGCTGCGTGCCGCACCGTCGAAGACGACCATACGGACCGAGTTCGAGCCGACATCCACGACACCGACCCGCGACAGGGCGCGGGCGGACGGATCATCGAAGAGCGGCTTGCCAAAGGGCCCCCAGTCGCCCGCGTCTTCTTCGTCAGTGTCGAGGGCGGGTCCGTCTGCGGCCATGGAAGAATCCTCCGGGTCGTGCGTCGGCATGGTGGCGGGGCGACGGGATGCGGTCAACCGGCCGGGAGCCGCAAAACTCTTCGAAGAGTTTTGCAAATTCCTTCGAAGGTCTTTGGCCTTCCCGCGCGCCGGCCTAGCGCTTCTTCGGCTTTGACGTCGGCCGGTCGCCGATGGCCCGGGCCGCCTCGGCCGCGGCGCGCAGTTCCTCGGCGATTTCCTCGGCCTCCTCGGGGTCGAAGTCGAGCGGCAGGTCGATACCGCCCTCGGCCTCGATGTAGATGCGGACCATGCCCGCGTCAGTGGGGCCGATCTGCAGGTTGGCTGCGATGTCGCTGGGGGAATTGATGCCCATGGGAATGCTCCGGCTTTGCCGGACGGGTAGCGGCAGGCGCCGCGGGGTGCAAGGAAAACCTTGCGCGGCCCGCTTCGGGGGGAAAGGATTCGCGCTTGCATTCGGGGGTCGGCGGGGCTAAATCGCGCCGCGAGTGCCGCCTTAGCTCAGTTGGTTAGAGCACCAGATTGTGGATCTGGGGGTCCCCCGTTCGAGCCGGGGAGGCGGTACCATCGAACTCCGAGCTGTGATCGGGAAGGCCTGCCCGGCAATGAAGCAGGCACATGCGGGTATCCGTCGGCTCGACCACGAGTGCCCCCCCCGCGCTGCGCTTGCCAAGCGTCGATGACCCCCCATTATTGCTTTGCCGGACGTCTTATACCTGTCTAGTTGTAATCAGGCGTCCGAATAATCCGAGGTGACCGCTTGTCGGAAGGCGACCGCAAATCCGGGAATCGCAGGCCCTCGGTTGGATTGGGTGCGTGGATGTTCCGGCGGGCCAGCGTCGGTGGACTGGTTGCGGGCGCCGTTCTGGCCTGCCTGTCGTTGACGCCCTCCATGGTGCCGCGCCAGCCGGAATTGCAGGGCGTTCTGTCCGGCGTCGTGTTCGCCTTTGGCTACGGGGTCTGGTCCATGCTGCGCGGCGTGACCGGCTGGCTCTGGGCCGGATATCCCGTATGGCAGGTTCCCGGTTGGCTTCCCCGTGCAACCCTTGCGGCCAGCGCCGCCGTTTCGATCTGGTGCCTCTGGCGCAGTGTCGTCTGGCAGAATTCGATCCGCAGTCTGTGGGGCCTTCCCGATGTCGACTCGGTCGCGCCGTTCACGGTGGCCGGCATTGCGGCTGCGGTCTTTGTGATTCTCCTGATGGTCGCGCGGGTTCTCGCCGTCGTGTTCCGGCGCTGGAGCCGGAAGGGCACGCGCTATCTGCCGCCGAGGCTGGCCAACCTTTTCGGTCTGGCGGTCGCTTTCGCGCTGCTCGCCGCGCTGGTGGACGGGGTCCTGTTCCGCTCGGTGCTGCGCGGCGCCGACCGGTCGGCGCAGATTGCCGACGCGCTTATTCCCCCGGATGTCAGCCCGCCCGACGATCCGCTCAAGTCCGGCAGCGCGGCCTCGCTGGTGGCGTGGGAGGATCTGGGGCGCTGGGGGCGAAGCTTTGTCACGTCCGGGCCGGGTGAGAAGGAGATTGCCGCATTCTGGAACGCCCCGGCAAGGCCGCCGATCCGGGTCTATGTCGGTCTCAACGCGGCCGAAACGGCAGAGGAGCGTGCGGCCTTGGCCATGGCTGAACTGGAGCGCGTCGGTGGGTTCGAGCGCGCGGTGCTGGTGATTGCGATGCCCACCGGGTCCGGCTGGCTGGATCCCGGCGCCATGGACACTCTGGACTACATCACGCGGGGCGATGTCGCCACGGTGGCGGTCCAGTACAGCTATCTGCCAAGTCCGGTGTCGGTTGCGGTCGATCCGACGCATGGCATCGCCGAGGCGCAGGCGCTGTTCGATCTGGTCTACCGGCGCTGGACGGCCATGCCGAAGGACAGGCGCCCCCGGCTCTACCTGCACGGGCTGAGCCTTGGAGCCTTCCTGTCGCAGGAAACCCTACCGCTTCTCGATGTGCTGGGCGACATGCCGAACGGAGCCATGTGGGCCGGATCGCCGTTTCTGAGCGATTTCTGGCGCATGGTGGTCGATCGCCGGCAGGACGGTAGCCCGGCATGGCGGCCGCAGTTCGGCAACGGATCCCTGATCCGGGCCGATAACCAGGACGCCAGATTCGCGTCCGCGACGGCCGACTGGGGGCCGATGCGGCTGGTGTTCCTGCAATACGGCAGCGATCCCATCGTGTTCTTCGACTGGTCGCTTGCCTGGCGGCGGCCGGACTGGCTTGGCGCCACCCGCGCGCCGGATGTGTCTCCGATGATGCGATGGGTGCCCGTCGTCACCATGCTGCAGGTAGGGGTCGACATGGCGGTCGCGGTCGGCACTCTGGGATACGGGCACGACTACGCCGCGCGGCACTACATTCCCGCCTGGGCCGCCGCCCTGAACCCGGACGGCTGGAACGCCGAGACGGAAGCCCGGCTGATCGCCCATCTGCGGGATCTCAGGCCGCGCTAGGCGCGGGCGCGCCGGCCGGTCGGAGTGCCGCGGCAGGATAACTGCCGCAACCGCCTCATGCTTGCGGGAATTGACAGGGTGCGGTCCCCGGCGCAGAAGCGGAGATGTAGCAGTTCCCCGCACAGGGTTGTTCCCCGTGACCCGCTCTGCCCCCGACCGATCCTTCGCCCAGGCCCGTGCGGTCATCCCGCGCGGGGTGGCGCATGTGCGGCTGGAAGGGCCGGTGGTCACCCGCGACTTCGCCTTCCTCGTCCTGCCGCGCTTTACCCTACTGGCCTTCAGCTCTGCCATCGAACCCCTGCGCATCGCCAACCAGCTGACGCAGCAGCCGCTCTACCGCTACCGTCTGGTCAGTATGGACGCGGCGCCGGTCGAAAGTTCCTCGGGCGTGCGGGTCGAGGTGGATCAGGGGCTGGAGCCGCTGGGCCGCGAGACCACGGCGATCGTCTGTTCGGGCACCGATGCAAGCGATGCGGCGGACAAGCGCGTGCTGGCCTGGCTGCGCGATCATGCCCGGCGCGGCGGGGGGCTGGGCGCGGTCTGCACCGGGGCCTACACGCTGGCGCGCGCGGGGCTGCTGGGCGAGGACGCGCCGGCGGTCCACTGGGAAAACCGCCCGGCCTTCCGCGAGCTGTTCGATGTCGAGCCGCTGGAGCAAATCTACGTCATCGGGCGCAGGCATTTCTCCTGCGCGGGCGGCGAGGCGGGGGTGGACCTGATGCTGGCGCTGATCGCGCGCGACCACGGGCAGAAGCTGGCCGATGCCGTGGCCGAGATGTGCCTGCACTCGCGCCGCCGCGAGGCGAACACCACGCAGAAGAGGGTCTATCCCGCGCCAATGCTGGCCCGCCATCCCGCCGTGGCCCGGGTGATCGCGGCGATGCAGGCGAACATCGCCACGCCGCTTGACCGCGACGAACTGGCCAGCGTCTTCGGCCGCTCGCCCCGGCACCTGGAGCGGATCTTCCAGCAGGTGGTGCAGGAGACGCCGAAAGGCTATTATCTCGGCTTGCGTCTCCAGGAGGCGCGCGACCTGTTGTCCGACACCACCATGTCGATCCTAGAGGTGGCGCTGGCCACCGGGTTCAATTCGCGGTCCAGCTTTTCCAAGGCCTTCCGCAAGCGGTTTGGGCACAGCCCGGCGCGGGCGCGCTGAGGTACAGGCCCGGGCTTCACCCCGGCGGACGGCGCGGCTAATGTGCCCGCCCCTGACCGAAGAGGAATCGCATGAGCCCGACCCGCATCCCCAGCCTGATCGCCGCCGAGATCGGGGCCACGTCCCCGCAGGTGATTGCCGCGGTCGAGCTTCTGGACGGCGGCGCCACGGTCCCCTTCATCGCGCGCTACCGCAAGGAGGTGACCGGGGGCCTCGACGACAGCCAGCTGCGCCGGCTGGAGGAACGTCTGGGCTATCTGCGAGAACTGGAGGCGCGGCGGGCGGCGATTGCCGAGTCCATCGCCGGACAGGGCAAGATGACCGACGACCTGGCCCGCGCCATCGCCGGGGCGGCGACCAAGGCCGAGCTCGAGGACATCTACCTTCCTTTCAAGCCCAAGCGCCGCACCAAGGCGATGATCGCCCGCGAGGCGGGGTTGCAGGGACTGCTGGATGCGATCCTCGCCGACCGGACTGCCGATCCGGTGGCGCTGGCGGCGGGGTTCCTGTCCGAGGGCTTTCCCGACGCAAAGGCGGCGCTGGAGGGCGCGCGCGACATCCTGGCGGAAGGGCTGGCCGAGGATGCTACCCTGCTGGGCCGGCTCCGCGATCACATGCGCAAGGTGGGCAAGCTGTCGGCGAAGGTCGTAGCGGGGAAAGAGGCCGCAGGTGCCAAGTTCGCCGACTACTTCGCACATTCCGAGGACTTCTCACGCGTGCCGAGCCATCGGGCGCTGGCCATGTTCCGGGGCCGCAACGAAGAGGTTCTGACGCTGGACCTCGATGTGGATGCCGACAGCCCGCGCGGCGAAAGCCCGGCGGAACGGGCTTGCGCGGCTGCGGTGGGGGCCTCGGGGCAGGGCGCAGGCGACAAATGGCTGCGCGAAGCGGCGGCCTGGGCCTGGCGGGTGAAGATCCGCACCTCGCTGACGCTGGACCTGATGGCCGAACTGCGCGAGGCGGCAGAGGCCGAGGCGATCCGGGTCTTTGCCCGCAATCTCAAGGACCTGCTTCTGGCGGCCCCTGCCGGAGGCAAGGCGACGATGGGCCTCGATCCCGGCATCCGCACCGGGGTCAAGGTCGCGGTGGTCGATGCCACCGGCAAGCTGGTGGCGACGGATACGGTCTACCCCTTCCAGCCGAAGCTCGATGTGAAGGGCGCGCAGATGACGCTTGCCCGGCTGATCGGGCAGCACGGGGTGAAGCTCATAGCCATTGGCAACGGCACCGCCAGCCGCGAGACGGAAAAGCTTGTGGCCGACCTTCTGGCGCTCTTGCCGGCGGGAGCCGAGAAGCCGGTCAAGGTCGTGGTCTCCGAGGCCGGCGCCTCGGTCTATTCGGCCTCTGAACTCGCCGCGCGCGAGTTTCCAGATCTGGACGTGTCCCTGCGCGGCGCGGTCTCGATTGCCCGACGCTTGCAGGACCCGCTGGCGGAACTGGTGAAGATCGAACCCAAGGCCATCGGCGTCGGCCAATACCAGCACGACGTGGACCAGCACCGGCTGGCGAAGTCGCTGGACGCGGTGGTCGAGGACGCGGTGAACGCGGTGGGGGTGGATCTGAACACGGCTTCCGCCCCCCTTCTGGCCCGGGTTTCGGGCGTGGGGCCTGGGCTGGCCGAGGCCATCGTCGCGCACCGCGACCAGAACGGGCCGTTCGCCACGCGGAAGGACCTGTTGAAGGTCGCGCGGCTGGGGCCGAAGGCTTTCGAGCAGGCCGCGGGCTTCCTGCGGATCACCGGGGGAAAGGAGCCACTCGATGCTTCCTCCGTCCACCCGGAAGCCTATGACGTGGCGCGCAAGATCGTCGCGGCCTGCGGGCGCGATATCCGCAGCCTGATGGGCGACGGCGCCGCGCTCAAGAAGCTGAACCCGGCGGCCTTCGTGGACGAACGATTCGGTCTGCCGACGGTGAAGGACATCCTGGCCGAACTGGAAAAGCCGGGCCGCGACCCCCGGCCCAGTTTCAGGACGGCGACCTTCACCGAAGGTGTCAACGAGATCACCGACCTGAAACCTGGGATGGTGCTGGAAGGCACCGTTACCAACGTCGCTGCCTTCGGGGCCTTCGTGGACATCGGTGTCCACCAGGACGGGCTGGTACACGTCAGCCAGCTGTCCGACAGCTTCGTGAAGGATCCGCATGCGGTGGTGAAGGCGGGCGATGTGGTACGCGTCCGCGTGGTCGAGGTCGATGTGCCGCGCAAGCGGATCGGCCTGTCGATGAAATCGGACGGCGGCGCCTCGGCCCGCGACCAGTCGCGCGAGCGTGGCCCGGCCCCGGCCAAGCCCGCGCGGGGGCCGATGCAGGCCGGGCCGCAAGGCGGGGGCAATGCCTTTGCCGAGGCGCTGAAGGGCAAGTTCGGACGCTAGGCCTCGGCGGGCTCGGGCAGCGTGACCAGCCGGTCCCAGAGCGCGCGCATCTGGTCGGGCGCATCGGGCAGGGCGAAGGTCCGGGTCAGGACCTGGCGGAAATCCTCGTAGCCCTCGATCCGGCGCGTGCCGTCGCCCTGGGTCAGGCGCAGGTTCATCAGCCCGGCCCGCGCGCCATCGGCGATGCGGAACAGCATCAGGTTGGCCGGGAATGGCGAGCGGTCCGACAGGGCGCAGATCCGGTTGGCGGCCTCGATCTCTCCCCTGGCCGGTGGCTGGCGGTCGAAGCCGTATAGGGCGAACCAACCGGAATCGGTCTCGCGTTCCAGCACCCATTCGCCCGAGCCGGGTTCGGGGCGGAGGCGGAAGGCGCCAAGCGCGGTTTCTACCCGTTCGGACCGGTGCAGCCGCAGGGGTTGGTCGGGACCGGGGCCGCCAAAGCCGGTGTCGGCCAGGTAATCCTCCCCGTCCAGCCGCACGAGCCAGGCCAGATGCGCCCGCGGCCCGCCGACCGGGGCACCCATGCGCACCCGGCCGAGGATCGGCTGCGCCGTGTAGCCAAGCGCCGCCAGCCCCGCCCCGAACAGCGCGTTGAGTTCGAGGCAGTAGCCGCCGCGACGGTCGAGCACCAGCTTCCGCCACAGCGCATCCGGCGCAAGGTCGGGCAGGCGGCCGAGGAAGGGGTCGGTGTTCTCGAAGGGAATGGCGGCCATCTGCGCGCGTTGCAGGGCGGCCAGGGCGGCAAGGCCCGGGGCCCCGGCACGGTGGCCGATGCGGGAGAGATAAGCGTCAAGGTCGAACATGTCGGGCTCCGTGGATTGGACGGCGGCGGGATGCCGGATTGACGGTCACGGGTCCATCCGCGATAGTGCAGGGGGCCATCCGTTTTCGCATGGCTTGGCCGCGATGTCCGACCCCGACTGGAACCAGGCGCGCTGGGTGCTGGCCGTGCACGAGGCCGGCAGCCTGTCGGCGGCGGCGCGGGTGTTGGGGGTCAGCCAGTCCACCATGTCGCGCCGGATCGCGGCGGTGCAGGCCGGGGGGCGGCCGGTGTTCGGCCCCGACGGTGGCCTCACCCCGCGCGGCGCGGCGCTGGTGGCCGCCGCCCGCCAGATGGCCCGCGCCTTCGCCCGGACCGAGGCGCTGCCCGCGCCCTTGCGTATCGCCAGCTGCGAGGTGACGGCGCGGCTGTTCCTGGCCGATGCCCTGCCGGAATGGTCCGCGGCGCGGGGCCAGCCGGCAGACCATTCGGTGCATGACGATCTCTTCAGCCTGCCGCGGTCGAGCTATGACGTGCTGGTCTCACCCTTCGAGACCCCGCCCGAAGGCACGGCGGGAGAGCGGATCGGCCAGCTGGACTGTGCGCTTTTCGCCGCGCCGGACTATCTGCGCCGGCACCCGGTTGCCGGGACCCTGGCCGGGCATCGGGTGATCGTGGCCTCGGGCTCGCTGGCGCGGGTGCCGACCTATGCCTGGCTTGCGGCGCAGGGCGGGACGCTGGCGCTGATGTCCTCAAGCCCGCTGGCGATGCTGGAGGCCTGCGCGCGCGGGCAGGGGGTGGCGCTGTTGCCGGAACGGCTGGCGGACGGGCGGGTGCGGCGGCTGGATCTGCCGGTGCCCGAGGCGACGCCGGTCTGGCTGCTGGCCGACCGGGACGAGGCGAGCCATCCGCGCATCGCCCCGTTCCTGCGCTGGGCAAGGGTCCATTTCCGCAAGGCGCGGCAGGTGGCCTGAGCGGGTCGTCCCTGCCGGTCAGGCCGCCGCGCCGCCGACCGTGAGGCCCTGGATCAGCAGCGTCGGCTGGCCCACGCCCACCGGCACCCATTGCCCGGCCTTGCCGCAGTTGCCGATGCCCGGATCGAGTTGCAGGTCGTTGCCGATGGCGCGGATGCCCTTCAGCGCGGTCGCCCCGTCCCCGATAAGCGTCGCGCCCTTCACCGCCTCGCCCACCACGCCGTTGCGCACCCGGTAGGCCTCGGTGCAGCTGAACACGAACTTGCCGGAGGTGATGTCCACCTGCCCGCCGCCGAAGCCCACGGCATAGATGCCGTCCTTCAGGCTGGCGACGATGCCTGCCGGATCGTCCTGGCCGGCCAGCATGTAGGTGTTGGTCATCCGCGGCATCGGGATATGCGCGAAACTTTCGCGCCGGCCGTTGCCGGTGGGCGCCACCCCCATCAGCCGGGCGTTCTGCCGGTCTTGCATGTAGCCCACCAGAACCCCGTCCTCGATCAGCACGTTGCGCCCCGAGGGCGTGCCCTCGTCGTCGATGGTGATCGAGCCGCGTCGGTCGGGGATCGTTCCGTCATCCAGGACAGTCACCCCCTTCGAGGCGATCTGTTTCCCCATCAGCCCGGAAAACGCCGAGGTTTCCTTGCGGTTGAAGTCGCCTTCCAGACCATGCCCGATGGCCTCGTGCAGAAGGATTCCGGGCCAGCCGGGGCCGAGCACCACATCCATCACCCCCGCCGGGGCCTCGACCGCGCCGAGGTTGACACGCGCGATGCGCAGGGCTTCCTCGATCATCGGCTTCCAGGTCTCGGGCGCCATCAGCTGCGCCAGGCCGTGCCGCCCGCCCTTGCCCATGCCGCCGGTCTCGCGCCGGCCGTTCTCTTCCAGGATGACGCTGACGTTCAGCCGCGCCATCGGGCGGATGTCGGCCAGACGGGTTCCCTCGGGGCGCAGGATCTCGACCTCCTGCAGGCTGGCGGACAGGGTGGCGGAGACCTGCACCACGCGGGGGTCGAGGCTGCGGGCATGGGCGTCGATCTCGCGCAAGAGCTCGATCTTGACCGGGAAGGTCGCCTCGGCCATCGGATCCTCGGCGCGGTAGAGCCGGGTGTTGGTGCCGCGCGGCGGAGCGGCCAGGGTGCCGCCGCCCGACCCCACGGCGAGGCGCGCGGTTTCCGATGCGCGGCGCAGCGCGGTCTCGCTGATCTCGGTCGAATGGGCATAGCCCGCGACCTCGCCGCGCACGGCGCGCAGGCCGAAGCCCTGCGAGGCGTCATAGGTCGCCTGGCGGATGCGACCGTCATCCAGAACGATGGTTTCCGCCCGGCGGCGTTCCAGGAACAGTTCGCCATCGTCCGCGCCCGCGGTCGCCGCGCGGAGGGTGGCGAGGGCGGCTCCCTCGTCGAGATGGGTGTCGAAGGGACGGAAGGGGGCGTCGGTCATCGGGGGCCTCGTGCGCTGAGGCCCCAGAGATGGGCCGACGCGCGGGCAGGGTCAAGGACCGATGGTCCGGGCGATGAAGTCGGCCTCGATCTCCCAGGTGGCGGGGGAGAACAGCGCGTCGTGCCCGACGGGACCGAGCGAGCGGAAGGTCCTGGGTTCCGCCGCAAGGTCGTAGAGGCGGCGGCCGTGCCCGATGGGGATGACGCTGTCCGCTTCGCCGTGCAGGATGAGAAGCGGCGCGCCGATCGCCGCGATGTGGTCGCGGGCGCGGAACTGGTCCTTCATCAGCAGGCCCACGGGCAGCCAGGGATATGCGGCGCGGGCGATATCCACGGCAGCGGAATAGGGCGCCTCCAGGATCACCGCACCGACCGGCTTCCGCGCGGCCAGCATCACCGCCGGACCGGTGCCGAGGGATTCTCCGACGATGACGATACGGTCGGGCGCCACCCCGAGCCCGCGCAGGTGGTCGTAGGCTGTCTGCGCATCGGTCAAGAGCCCCGCCTCGGACGGCCGCCCGCCCGACCCGCCATAGCCGCGCCAGGACAGGAAGGCCGCGCCGAGGCCCCGGTCGCGGTAGAACTCCATCCGGTCGGCGCGGTCGGCGATCTCGCCCGCGTTGCCATGCAGGAAGAGGATCACCGGTGCCGGCCGATCGGGCAGGGAAAGCCACAGGACGAGGCGCACGCCATCCGGGGCGGCCAGCGTGACGCGATCTACCCCGGCCAGGCCAAGCGCCGCGGGCGCGGGGTCGCGGTGGGTCGGAAAATACTGGAGATCGCGCTGGAAGGCGTAGATCCCCGTCAGGGCCGCGCCGTAGAGGACGCCGAAGGTCATCAGCGTCAGTTTGAAGATGCCCAGCATCATGCGATCCAGTCCTGTCAAGTGACCGTGGGCGAAGTTATGTCGCAACGGTTTTGCTTGTCGCGGGCACACTAATATGGTTTGAGGACCAAAGGGAACCAACGGGATTCTGGCCTTGACGCCGGGATCCGTCAAAGCGGCGGCAAGCCGCGACGTGAACGGGATAAGCGACATGCGTCTTTCGACTGTGACGAACGGGATTGCCGCCGCAGCCATCGCCATGCTGGCGGCTGGATCGGCCCTTGCCCAGCAGGCGCTGGAAATCATCGGCCAGCCCGAACCGGGTGGGATGGGCTTCCAGCCTTCGGTGACAGAGGTCAAGCACGACCTTGTCTGGCTGGACACGATGATCCTCTACATCATCACCGCCATCGTGATCTTCGTGACCGCGCTTCTGCTTTACACGATCGTCCGCTTCAACCGGCGTGCCAATCCGACGCCCGCCCGCTTCACCCACAATACGCCGCTGGAAGTGGCATGGACGCTGATCCCGATCGTGATCCTGGTGTTCATAGGCGCCTTCTCGCTGCCGATCCTGTTCAAGCAGCAGGAAATTCCGGTGGGCGAAGTCACGATCAAGGCCACCGGCAACCAGTGGTACTGGTCCTATGAATATGTCGACGAGGACATCGCCTTCGACAGCTACATGATCGGCTCGCCCGCGACCGGCGGCACCAACATGCTGACCCCCGAGGTCGAGGCGCAGCTTCAGGCGGCCGGCTACACGAAGGAGCAGTTCCTGCTGGCGACGGACACCGCCGTCGTGGTTCCGGTGAACAAGGTCGTCGTGGTCCAGGTCACCGCCTCGGACGTGATCCATTCGTGGAAGGTTCCGGCCTTCGGCGTGATGCAGGACGCGGTCCCGGGACGGACCGCCGGCCTGTGGTTCAAGGCCGAGAAGGAAGGCATCTATTTCGGCCAGTGCTCGGAAATCTGCGGGCAGATGCACGCCTACATGCCGATTACCGTGAAGGTCGTCTCCGAGGCCGCCTATGCCGAGTGGCTCGCCAAGGCCAAGGCAGGCGACGTGCAGCTGTCCTCGGTGGCAGCACCGGCGCCGGTTCAGGTCGCGTCGAACGACTGACCGCGCGAGGGGTGCCAGCGAGTGACGGGGCCGGGCGTTCGCCTGGCCTTCCCTCTGCAAGGATAGGACCGGAATGAGCGATACCGCAGCATATCAGGGCGCAAACGCCACCCCATACGAGCCTGGGTTCGGCGATTATGTGCTGCTTCTGAAGCCGCGCGTCATGTCACTGGTGGTGTTCACCGCGCTGGTGGGCCTGCTGGTCGCGCCGGTGTCGCTGCATCCGGTCGAGGCCTTTGCGGCGATCCTGTTCATCGCGCTGGGGGCAGGGGCCAGCGGCGCGCTGAACATGTGGTGGGACGCCGACATCGACGCGGTGATGAAGCGCACCGCGCGCCGGCCGGTGCCCGCTGGCCGCGTCCAGGCCGGCGAGGCGCTGGCGGTGGGCCTGGCACTCTCGGGGATCAGCGTGGTGATGCTGGGGCTGGCCACCAACCTGATGGCCGCGGCACTTCTGGCCTTCACCATCTTCTTCTATGCCGTGGTCTATTCGATGTGGCTCAAGCGGTCGACGCCACAGAACATCGTGATCGGGGGCGCCGCCGGGGCCTTCCCGCCGATGATCGGCTGGGTCTGCGCCACGGGCAGCATCTCGCTCGAGGCCTGCCTGATGTTCGGCCTGATCTTCATGTGGACGCCGCCGCATTTCTGGGCGCTGGCGCTGTTCATGAAGGAGGATTACCACAGGGCCGGCGTGCCGATGCTGACCGTGACCCATGGCCGCAAGGCGACCAGGGTGCATGTGCTGGTCTATACGCTTCTTCTGGTTCCTGTCGCGATCTGGGCCGCACTGACCTCGATCGGGGGGCCGCTGACGCTGGCGGTGGCGGTGGTGCTGAACGCCTGGTTCGTGGTCGGGGCCTTCCGCATCTGGCGGCGTGACGAGACCATGGCCGAGGCGGACAACTATACCGTGGAGAAGGCCTTCTTCCGGTTTTCGCTCCTGTATCTCTTCCTGCATTTCGCGACCTTCCTCGCGGAAGCGGCGCTGAAATCCGCGGGCGTCGGGGGCTGGTGAGATGACATTCCGTCCCGAACACGAACTGCACAGGCGCCGCTTCAGCCGCAACCTCGGCCTCGGCCTGACGCTGGCGGCCTTCGTGGCGCTGGTCTTCGCGCTGACCGTCGTGAAGGTAAAGCGTGGCGAACCCATGCAGGGCTACGATCATACCTATTCGCCGGCGCTGCTGCCGAAAGAGGAGGCGAAGCCATGATCTTCCCGCGTCTTCAGGGCAAGAACCGGACGGCGGCGCAGCTGGTGCTGGTCGCGCTGACCATGCTGGGCCTGTCCTTCGCGGCGGTGCCGTTCTACGACTGGTTCTGCCGGGTGACGGGCTACGGCGGCACGCCCGCGGTGGCCGAGGTCGCTCCGGACCGGATCCTCGACCAGACAGTGAAGATCCGCTTCGACGCTTCGCTGGAACAGGGCATGCCCTGGGTGTTCAAGCCGGTCGTGCGGTCGATGGACATCCGCATCGGCGAGACCGGCCTGGCCTTCTACGAGGCGCACAATCCGACCGACCGCCCGATCGCCGGCACCGCCAGCTTCAACGTCTATCCCGACACGACCGGGGGCTATTTCACCAAGATCGCCTGCTTCTGCTTCACCGAGCAGGTGCTGCAACCGGGAGAGACCGTGCAGATGCCGGTAACCTTCTTCGTCGATCCCGCGATGATGGATGACCCGGACGCCCGGTTTGTGCGCGAGATCACGCTGAGCTATACCTTCCACGAAACACCGCTGCCCGAGGATCAGGCGGCGCTGCAACAACCCGCTGCGGCCGACGCAACCGCAGTGAACTGAGAAAAGACAAGAGGGAAACCGGCCATGGCCCATGCCAAGAACCACGACTACCACGTCCTGCCACCGTCGATCTGGCCGCTGTTCGGCGCAGTCGCCGGGTTCGTGATGCTGTTCGGCGCGGTCCTCTGGATGCACGGCTCGGGGCCCTGGATGGGACTGATCGGGTTCGCCGGCGTGCTTTACGTCATGTACGCCTGGTGGTCGGACGTGGTGCATGAAAGCCAGGCCGGCGATCACACTCCGGTGGTCCGCATCGGGCTGCGCTACGGGTTCATCCTGTTCATCATGTCCGAAGTGATGTTCTTCGCGGCGTGGTTCTGGACCTTCTTCAAGCACCGTCTCTATCCGATGGGGCCGGACAGCCCAGCGGTGGACGGTGTCTGGCCGCCCGCCGGGATCGAGACCTTCGACCCCTGGCACCTGCCCTTCATCAACACGCTGATCCTTCTCCTGTCGGGCTGCGCCGCGACCTGGGCGCACCATGCACTCGTGCACGAGAACAACCGCAAGGACCTGGTCAATGGCCTGATCATCGCCATCGCTCTGGGTGTGATCTTCACCATCATGCAGGCCTACGAATACAGCCACGCCGCCTTCGGCTTCGCCGGCAACATCTACGGCGCCTCGTTCTTCATGGCGACGGGCTTCCACGGTTTCCACGTCATCATCGGGACGATCTTCCTGACCGTCTGCCTTATCCGCGCGCTCAAGGGGCATTTCACCCCTGAAAAGCACGTCGGCTTCGAGGCCGCCGCCTGGTACTGGCACTTCGTGGACGTGGTCTGGCTGTTCCTGTTCGCCGCTGTCTACGTCTGGGGCCAGGGCTGACCCTTCCGGTCTGATCTACCATCAGCGCGGGCCTTCGGGCCTGCGCTTTCCATTCCGGGGTACGCCATGCGCCGTTACGTCTTTCCGGTCCTGATGGGCGTCGTCGGGGTGGCGATCCTGATGAGCCTCGGCTTCTGGCAGCTGCGCCGAATGGAGGAGAAGCGGATCTACCTGGACGAGATCGAGGCGCGGATCTCGAACGCCCCGATCCCGTTGCCTGCCCGGCCCGAGGAGGGGCAGCACAAGTTTCAGGCCGTGGTGGCGGAGGGGCGGTTCACCGGCGAGTTTATCGAGGTGCTGGCGGGCCAGAAGGGCGCAAGTCCGGGCGTGATGGTGATTGAGGCCTTTGCGCTGCCCGACGGGCGCCGGATCATGGTCCAGCGCGGTTTCGTCGCGGAGGAGGCGCGGAAGGTTCCGCGGTCTCCGCACGAGGCGCAGGTTGAGGGCAACCTGCACTGGCCGGACGACACCAATGCCTTCACGCCGCCGCCGGACCAGAAGACTGGCCTCTGGTTCGCCCGCGACGTGCCGGCGATGGCCGCGAAGCTGAAGACGGAACCGACACTTATTGTCGCAAGCCAGCCGACCGGTGACGGGATCGTGCCGATGCCGGTCGATACGTCGGGTATACCCAACGACCACTGGGGCTATGCGATCCAGTGGTTCCTGCTGGCGGCGACCTGGGCGGGGATGACAGGTTTCCTCCTCTGGCGTATCAGGACGCGGAAGGTTTGAAGGCGATGGCGATGAACTACGTTTCCACCCGCGGCGCGGCCCCGGTCCTTGGCTTCGGCGAGGCGATGATGACGGGCCTTGCCCGCGACGGCGGGCTTTATGTGCCCGAGACCGTGCCGGTGATGCAGAAGGCCGAGATCGCCGCGCTGGCAGGGGCGCCGTACGAGGAGGTCGCGTTCAAGGTGATGCGGCCCTACCTGGGCGGGTTCTTTTCGGACGACGAGTTCCAGGGCCTGATCGCCAAGGCCTATCAGGGCTTCCACCACGCCGCCCGTGCGCCGATGGTGCAGCTCGGGTCGAACCATTTCCTGCTGGAGCTGTTCCACGGGCCGACGCTCGCCTTCAAGGACTTCGCCATGCAGCTCATCGGCCAGATGATGCAGGCAGCGCTGGCGCGGACCGGGTCGCGGATCACCATCGTCGGCGCGACCTCGGGCGACACCGGGTCGGCGGCGATGGAGGCGTTCCGGGGGTTGGCGAATGTGGATGTGTTCATCCTGTTCCCGCATGGCCGGGTCAGCGAGGTGCAGCGGCGGCAGATGACCACTCCGTCCGAGGCGAACGTGCATGCGCTGGCCATCGACGGTGATTTCGACGACGCGCAGGCCCGCGTGAAGGACATGTTCAACGATTTCGCCTTCCGCGACGGAGTGCGGCTGGCGGGGGTGAACAGCATCAACTGGGCCCGCGTGCTGGCGCAGGTGGTCTATTACTTCTACGCCGCAACCGCCCTGGGTGCGCCTCATCGCGCGGTCAGCTTCACCGTGCCGACCGGCAATTTCGGCGACATCTTCGCGGGCTACATCGCCAAGCGCATGGGGCTGCCGATCGACAGGCTGGTGATCGCGACGAACCAGAACGACATTCTGGACCGGGCGCTGCGGACGGGGGACTACCGGACCAACGGCGTGAAGCCCTCGATCAGCCCGTCGATGGACATTCAGGTGTCGAGTAACTTCGAGCGGGTCCTGTTCGACGCCTATGGCCGCGACGGGGCGGCGGTGGCGGCGCTGATGGACGAGATGAAGACGGGCGGCTTCACGATCAGCCAGGGGGCCATCGACTTCCTGCGCGCGACCTTCGCCTCGGGCCGCTGCGACGAGGACGAGACGCTGGCGGTGATCGCGCGGCACTATCGGACGACGGGGGAACTCCTCTGCCCGCATTCCGCCGTGGGGGTGAAGGTGGCCGAAGAGCATATCGGCGCGGAGCCCATGGTGACGCTCGCCACCGCGCATCCGGCGAAGTTCCCCGATGCGGTGGAACGCGCGACCGGGGTGCGTCCCGGGCTGCCGCCACATATGGCCGATCTTTTCGACCGGCCGGAACGTGTCACGCGGGTTCCGAACGACCTGGGCACCATCCAGGCGCTGGTGCGCGAAAGGATCGCTCGTCGATGACTTCGTCACTCCTCGCTGCGGCGGATTTCTCCGACGAGGAGACGAAGTCGAACGAGGAGGGCTCCGGAGCGCCCCTTTTCCATCGCGCGTCGGGGTTGTATCACCGCTGCAGCCGACCCAACCCCGGGATCCGACCTTGACCCAGCGCCTGCACACCCTGCCGAACGGCTTCCGCATCGTCACCGAGGCGATGCCGGGCCTGCAATCCGCGTCCGTCGGCCTCTGGGTCGAGGCGGGAGGGCGGCACGAGACGCCCGAGCAGAACGGCATCGCGCATTTCCTCGAACACATGGCCTTCAAGGGTACGCGCCGGCGCAGCGCGCTGCGCATCGCCGAGGAAATCGAGGACGTGGGCGGCTACATCAACGCCTACACCAGCCGCGAGATGACCGCCTATTATGCCCGCGTCCTGTCGGGCGACGTGCTGCTGGCCCTGGACGTGATCGCCGACATCGTGCTGAATCCCCTGTTCCGCAAGGCCGACATCGAGACCGAGCGCCACGTCATCCTGCAGGAGATTGGCCAGGCGCTGGATACGCCCGACGACATCATCTTCGACTGGCTGCATGAAGTCAGCTACCCCGACCAGCCCTTCGGCCGCACGATCCTCGGGCCGGAAGAAAGGGTCTCGGCCTTCCGCAAGGCGGATTTCGAGGGCTTCATCGGGGCGCATTACGGGCCGGACCAGATGATCCTGTCGGCGGCGGGCGGCGTGGACCATGACGCAATCGTCGCGGCGGCAGAGCGCATCTTCGGCGCCCTGAAGCCGGTCGGCGCGCCGAAGGTCGAGCCCGCCCGCTTTGTCGGCGGCGAGCGGCGCGAGGTGAAGGACCTGGAGCAGGTGCATTTCGCCCTGTCCTTCGAGGCACCGGGCTACCGCGACGACAAGGTCTATACCGCGCAGGTCTATGCCACCGCGATGGGCGGCGGCATGTCGAGCCGCCTGTTCCAGAAGATCCGCGAGGACCGGGGCCTGTGCTATTCGATCTATGCGCAATCCGCGGCCTATGAGGATACCGGGCAGATCACCGTCTATGCCGGCACTTCCGAGTCGGAGATCGGCGAATTGACCCGGCTGACGGTGGACGAACTGAAGCGCGCCGCCGAGGACATGACCGAGGCTGAGGTCGCCCGTGCGCGTGCGCAGCTGAAGGCGGGGATGCTGATGGGGCTGGAAAGCCCGTCCTCGCGGGCGGAACGCAATGCGCGGCTGTTGTCGATCTGGGGCCGGGTGCCGGATGTGGCCGAGGCGGTGGCAAAGATCGACGCGGTGGATACGGCGGCGGTCCGGGACTATGCGGCCGATCTGACCACGGCGCGCTCGGCGCTGGCGATCTACGGGCCGGTCTCCGGGGCGCCCGGCATCGAAGAGGTCCGCAAGGGGCTTGCCGCCTGATGCTGGGGCTGAAGCGCCGTGTCCGGGTCGAGACCGAGCGGATGACGCTGCGGCTTCCCGAGCATGGCGACTGGCGGCAATGGTCGGAATTGCGTGCCGCCTCGGCCGAGTTCCTGATCCGGTGGGAGCCGGTCTGGTCGAACGACCATCTCTCGCGGCGTTCCTTCACCAACCGGGTCTACTGGGCGCAACGGGCCGAGGCGCAGGGCACCGCGCTGCCAATGCTGCTGATCCGGCGCGAGGACCAGCAGCTTCTGGGCGCCCTGACGCTGGACAACATCCGCCGCGGTCCGGCGCAGACCGGCACCTTCGGCTACTGGATCGGCGCGCCCTTTGCCCGACAGGGCTACATGCGCGAGGCGATCCTCGCGCTGACGCATCACGCATTTACCCGCCTCGACCTGTCGCGGCTGGAGGCCGCCTGCCTGCCCGAGAACGCCGCCTCGCGCGGGGTGCTGGAGAAATGCGGCTTCAAGTACGAAGGCGTGGCGCAGAGCTATCTGCAGATCAACGGACGCTGGCGCAACCATGTGCTTTACGCCAACCTGCGTGGCGACCGGCGCGGACGGACCGACGTCGGCTGAGGGTTGGACGCCTGTTGACGCGCGCGCCCGGCGGCGCAAGCCAAAGCCTCGCCTCCGTGCGCCGGTGGCGCGCGTTCCGTCGGGGATAGTTGCAGACAGGTGAAAGCATGAGGCTTCGGGTGGCGCTCTTGCGCGGGGTGAACGTCTCGGGAGCCGGACGGCTGCCGATGGCGGAGTTCAGCGACATGCTGGCGGAGATGGGGCTAGGGGCGGTTCGGACACATATCCAGTCCGGCAACGCGGTCTTTTGCAGCGACCGAACGGCGGCCGATCTGGAAGCCGCGATCCGTGATGCAGTGGCCGCCCGGTTCGGCTTTGCGCCCGAGGCCTTTGTCCTGACGCCCGCCGAACTGGAGGCCGCGCTGACCGACCATCCCTTTGCCGGTGCCGATCCGGCCCGGGTCCATGTCGTCTTCCTGCGCGAGACACCTGCACCCGACGCGGCGGCCCTGCGCGCGCTGGCCAGGCCCGGGGACGCCTGGCATGTCGGCCCGCGCCGGTTCACGCTGCATACCCCGGGGGGATACGGCACCTCGAAACTCGCGGAACGCCTGCCGCATCTCTTGCCGCAACCGATGACGGCGCGAAATCTGCGGACGCTGGCCGCATTGGCCGCGATGATCGCGCATCCGTGATTGCGGGCCCGCGTGACCTAGGGGCAATCCGGGTTACCGTTGTTCAAAACCAGGAGGTGCCCGATGCGACTGCTTGCCGCCCTGATCCTGATTGCCAGCCCGACCTTCGGGCAAGAGCGCATCCCGTCGCATTGCATCGCGGTGGCGCAGGGCGAGGCCTCGGTGGTGCCGGTGGCGCTCCAGGACGGGCTGGAGCCGAATGCGGTCCTGATCCGCTATATCGACCATGCGAGCTTTGCCATCGTCACGGCGGACGGGACGGTCGCGGTGACGGACTACACGGGTTATCTCGGGACGGCCGACCTGGTGCCGGACGTGGTGACGATGAACAACGCCCATTCAACGCATTGGACCGCCGCGCCCGATCCGCGCATCCCGAACGTGCTGCGGGGCTGGGGCGAGGCCGGGGGGGCGGCCGACCACCGGCTGGACCTGGG
This sequence comes from Tabrizicola flagellatus, assembly GCF_046295235.1. Taxonomy (GTDB): domain Bacteria; phylum Pseudomonadota; class Alphaproteobacteria; order Rhodobacterales; family Rhodobacteraceae; genus Tabrizicola; species Tabrizicola flagellata_A. The sequence goes on along the minus strand of NZ_JBKBLV010000006.1, from coordinate 34,570 downwards.
CACGATGCTGGTGCGCAACGTGACCACCGACACGCGCGGCCCCTTCGGCGAGGGCGCGCGGCGGGACGGCAATTCGATCTTCATATTCGAGGCCGCAGGCCTGTGCATCGGTCATCTGGGCCACCTGCACCAGATCCCGTCGGATGAGCAGTATGCCGCGATCGGGCGGCTGGACGTGGTGATGGTGCCGGTGGATGGGGGCTACACGATGCGGCTTGAGGACATGGCAGGGGTGGTCAAGCGGCTGCGGTCCAGCGTGGTGATCCCGATGCACTGGTTCAGCCGCACTTCGCTGGACAGCTTTCTGGCCGAGATGTCGGGCCAGTTCACCGTGGTCGAGACCGGAGGCGCGCAGATTGCGCTGTCGTTGCGTGACTTGCCCTCGGTGCCCACGGTGATGGTGCTGGAACCGGCCTATATCGACTAGCGGCCCGGTGCCACCCGCGCTACCTAGGGGGCAAGGAGCCTTGCCCATGCTGAACCCGTGCGATCCCGACTTTGTCGCGCGCCTGTCCGCGCTGGTGCCGGACGGGACGCTGTCCGCCCCCGAGCCGCGGCACCTGGAGGAACCCAGGGGGCGCTGGACCGGGCAGGCCGGCGTGCTGGCGCGGCCACGGAGCGTGGCCGAGGTGGCGGCGCTGGTGCGGGCCTGCGCGGCGGCCCGGGTGGGCGTGGTTCCGGTCAGCGGGGGGACGGGGCTTGTCGGCGGGCAGATCATGGCGTCCGGCCCGGCGCCCCTCTTGCTGTCGCTGGAACGGATGACGGCCCTGCGCGGGGTCTGGCCGGAAGAGAACGCCATGGTGGTCGAGGCCGGGATGGTGTTGGCCGAGGTGCAGGCCGAGGCGGCGAAGGTAGGGCGGCAGTTTCCGCTGTCGCTGGCCTCGGAAGGAAGCTGCCGCATCGGCGGGAACCTTGCGGCCAATGCCGGGGGGACCGGGGTGCTGCGCTATGGCAACGCGCGCGATCTCTGCCTGGGGCTCGAGGCGGTTCTGCCGGACGGCACGGTGTTCAACGGCCTGACGCGGCTGCGCAAGGACAATGCGGGCTATGACCTGCGGCACCTGCTGATCGGGTCCGAGGGCACGCTGGGGGTCATCACGGCGGCAAGTCTGAAGCTGTTTCCGCAGCCTGCGGCGCGGCTGGTGGCGCTGTTGGCGGTGCCTTCGCCTCGCGCCGCGCTGGACCTGCTGGCGCTCTGCGGAGAGCGGGCGGCCGGGATGGTCTCGGCCTTCGAGCTGATCCACCGGATGGGGTTCGACTTCCTTCAGGAGACGGGGTTCGACCTCCGCCCGCCTGTCGATCCAGTGCCGGAATGGCAAGTGCTGATGGAACTGGAACTGCCGGCGGGGATGGAGCCGGAGACGACCATGGCCGCGCTGTATGCCGTCGGGGCGGAGGCCGGGCTGGTGGCCGACGGAGTGATTGCGACCTCGGATGCGCAGGCCGCGGCCATCTGGGCGCTGCGCGAGACGATCCCCCTGGCGAACCGCAGGGTGGGGGCAGTGTCGAGCCACGACATCTCGCTGCCGCTGTCGGCGATCCCGGGCTTCATCGTCGAGGCCCCGCGCGCGATTGCGGGGTTGGGGGCGTTCCGGGTCAACTGCTTCGGGCACCTGGGTGACGGCAACCTGCACTGGAACGTGTTCCCGGAGCGGGGCCACACGCGGACCGAGCATGATGGGGTCCGCGACCAGGTGAAGCGGGTGGTGCATGACCTGGTGCATGCCCTTGGTGGGTCGGTGGCGGCCGAACACGGTGTCGGGCGGCTGAAGGTGGCGGACCTCGCGCGCTATGGCGATCCGGGGAAGCTTGCCGCGATGCGGGCGATCAAGGCGGCGCTGGACCCGGCCGGGATCATGAACCCGGGGGCGGTTCTGGGCTGATGGCGGGCTCGTCGGTGACTGCGTCCCTCCTCGCAGGATGGGCGGTGCCGAGGTGGGCGTGAACAGGTTTCCAAGGCAAACATCCCCGCCGCAGGAAACCTGCGACGGGGTGCTTTGGGGGGTGTGGGGGTCACGCTGTGGGTAGCAGCGCGGTCAGGGTGGGTGGCCCTGACAAACCCGTTTGTAGGGTGATTCCCTTTCGGGACGGTTAACGGATGCTCATCCCTGCGCGCGAGGGGCCGGAATTTCTGCGGGCCGGGGCTCAGAGTCCTTCGAACTCGCACAGCGCGTGGACGTCCATGCCCATCGCCTCGAGCTTCCGGCGGCCGCCGAGGTCGGGCAGGTCCACGACGAAGGCGCAGCCGACGACCTCGGCGCCGAGGCGCTCGATCAGGCGGATGCCGGCCTCGGCGGTGCCGCCGGTGGCCAGGAGGTCATCGACAAGCAGCACCTTCTCCCCGGGCAGCATCGCATCGTCATGCACCTCGACCACAGCCTCGCCGTATTCCAGCTTGTAGGACTGGGCGATGGTCCGACCCGGCAGCTTGCCCTTCTTGCGGATCGGGACGAACCCGGTGGAGAGCTGGTGGGCCACTGCCCCGCCCAGGATGAAGCCCCGCGCCTCGAGCCCCGCGACCTTGTCGATCCGCTGGCCGGCATAGGGGGCGAGGAGCTGGTCCACGCACATCCGGAACCCGCGCGGATCGGCGAAGAGGGTCGTCACGTCGCGGAAGAGTATGCCTTCGTGCGGGAAATCGACGATGGTGCGGATGTAGTCCTTGATGGTCTTCTTCATCGGGGATTCTTCAAAGAACGCGGCCCGCGACGGCGTCGAGCTTCGCCAGAAGCTCGGGGTCGCGCTTGTCGGGGGCGGTCATGATCGCGTGGGCGAGGGCGCGGTCGCAGCCATGAGGACAGGGCTGGCGGTCGGGGCTCATCAGGGCGGGCAGGCGCGCCACCAGGCCGCGGGCGGCAGCGGCGTTGGCCTGGACCACCGCGATCACCTGGGCCACGTCCACCGCGCCGTGGCTGTCGTGCCAGCAGTCGTAGTCTGTCACCATCGCCAGCGAGGCATAGCAGAGTTCGGCCTCGCGGGCGAGGCGGGCCTCGGAGACGCCGGTCATCCCGATCACATCCGCGCCCCAGGTGCGATACATCCGGCTTTCGGCGCGGGTGGAGAACTGCGGGCCTTCCATCGAGAGGTAAGTCGCACCCTCGTGCACGGTCAGGCCCTCGGCGCGGGCGGCCCGGGCGGCGAGCGCACCCAGGCGGGGGCAGGTCGGGTCGGCAAGGCTGACGTGCGCGACGCAGCCGGGGCCGAAGAACGACGGCGCGCGCTGGGTGGTGCGGTCGATATACTGGTCCACCAGCACGAAATGGCCGGGTTCGAACTCTTCGCGGAGGGAGCCGACGGCCGAGACGGCGAGGATGTCCGTGCAGCCGAGCCGCTTCAGGGCGTCGATGTTGGCGTGGTAGGGGACCGAGGTTGGGCTATGGACGTGGCCCCGGCCGTGGCGGGGCAGGAAGGCCACGGGAAGGCTGTTCAGGCGACCTACCAGCACCTCATCCGAGGGCTTGCCCCAGGGGGTCCTGACCTTCACCCAGGAGGCGCCTTCCAGGCCGTCGATCTGGTAGACCCCCGATCCGCCGATCACTCCGAGCATGGTCTGCATGGGGGACTCCCTGGGGTTGGACGGCGGCGAGAATAGCGGGGCGCGCGGGCTCTGTCCACGGTGGACAAGCGAGGCGATGGCTGGAATTTCAAGGGGTTGGCCGTGGCCATTAGGAAATTGTTAGGACCTCTCCCGGTGGCGCCCTCGGGTCCGGGAAACCGGACGTGAGGGCCGGCGAGAAGCCTGCTACCAACCCGGAAGGTAACCGGAGACAATCATGCGTATGATCCTTTCCACGACCCTTGCAGCCTTTCTGGTGGCAAGCGCCGCGACTGCGGGCTGCAAGGAGAATTTCACCGTCGAGGGTCTGCCTCTGTTGAGCCAGATCCAGTACAAGTCCCACGCGACCTACAAGGGTCTGGACCGGACGACGGCGGCGAAGCGCATCGCCGCACGCCTGCGGGACGAAGGCTTCAAGGGCGTCAAGCGCGAGGGCGGCGTCGTTTCTGCCTGGCAGGAGACGACCGGATCGGGGCGTCCGCAGACGCTGCGCTTCATCGTGACCGAATCCAGGGGCAAGACCACCATCGAGGGGATATTCACGATCCAGCAGGGGCAGGTTGCCGGAAACCGTGTCGTGCGCGACAATATCTGCAAGGTGATCGCCATCGCTGCCGGCTGAAGGGCCGGCGCGGCCGGACCCGGTCAGGCGCGCCGCGGCTTGAGCCGGTCCAGCCCCCAGACCGCCAGTCCGACGACCAGCCCCCAGAAGGCGGCGCCGATGCCGAAGGCGGCCATGCCCGAGGCGGTCACCACCAAGGTGAGCGCGGCGGGCAGCCGCTGGTCGGCCTGCGCGAAGGCCCCGGTCAGGGCGCCGGTCAGGGGCGAGAGGAGCGCGAGCGCGACGAGGGCCGCGACGACCTCGGCCGGGAGCGCGGCCAGCAGGTCGAGCACCGTGGGGCTGAGCAGGCCCAGGACCAGCCAGGCCCCGGCGTAGAACAGGCCCACGATCCAGCGGCGGTCGCGATCGGGATGCACATCGGGGCCGAGGCAGATCGCAGCGGTGATCGCGGCCATCGACACGGTATGCGCGCCGAAGAAGGCTGTGACGGTCGAGATGATCCCGGTCGTGGTCAGCGCGGCCTGCACGGGCGGCTCATACCCCGCCGCGCGGAGGGTGGCGAAGCCGGGCAGGTTCTGCGAGGCCATGGTCACGAGATAGAGGGGCAGGCCGAGGCCGAGGACGACCGAGAGGCGGAAGGCCGGGACGACGGGTTCGAGGACCGGCGCAGCAAGGTGCAGGGTGGTCAGGTCGGACCCGGTGGCCAGCGCCAGCAGGATGCCGGTCGCGAAGGCGGTCAGGACCGCGAAGGCCGGGTTCCACAACCGCACGACCAGGAAGACCCCCACCATCGGCAGGACGAGGGCGGGCAGGCCTTGGGCGGCGGTGGCGCCCTTCAGGCAGAAGGGCAGCAGCACCCCGGCCAGCATGGCGGCGGCGATGCCATCGGGGATACGGGCCACCAGCGCGCCGAGCGGGCGGATCAGCCCGGTCGCGGCGATCAGGAGACCCGCCACGACGAAGGCGCCGACCCCTTCGGCGAAGGAAATGCCCGAGGTCGCGGCGATCAGCGCCGCGCCGGGCGTGGACCAGGCCAGCACGACCGGCACCCGGGCCCGCCAGGACAGGAAGGCCGAGCCGATGGCCTTGCCGACACAGATCGCCAGGAGCCAGCTTGCCGTCTGGGCCGGGGTGGCCCCGAGCGCCATGGCCGCAGAGAGCAGGATCGCCACCGAGGAGGCATAACCGACGAGGGCGGCGACGGTTGCCGCCGAGATCATGGAGAGGCGCATCCAGTTCCCCTGCTTGCCGTATCAGCCGGCCGGCGGACTATTCCGCGCCCTGTAGGGGGCTGCAAGGGAAGAAAGGCGGCGGCTCCCAGGGAGGAGGAGAGGGAGCCGCCGCAAGATCGGAGATCCCGGGAGGAGGATGGGATGTCCGATCCGGTTCGGACCCTGCGGCCCGGAATTCAGCGCGGCGATGCCCAGGGAGGAGGAGGGGCACCGCCGCAGGATCCCGAAGCCCAAGGGAGGAGGAGTGGGCCCGGAAATCCGGTCGGGCCCCAAGGCCCGGAATTCTGCGCGGCGGTGCCCAGGGAGGAGGAGGGGCACCGCCGCAGGATCCCGAAGCCCAAGGGAGGAGGAGTGGGCCCGGAAATCCGGTCGGGCCTTGCGGCCCGGAAGTCAGCGCGGCGGCGCCAGGGAGGAGGAGGGCACCGCCGCAGGTACCAGGCAGCCCGGGAGGAGGATAGGCTACCCGATCGTCGTGGGCCTTTCGGCCGGATGGGGGCGGCGATGCCAGGGAGGAGGAGGGCATCGCCGCATATCGCTCTGGTCCCAGGGAGGAGGAGGGGACCTCACGAATTCTTACTTGCCGTAGGCGGCCTCCCGGGCGATCTCGGGGATCGAGATGCGGCTGATGCCGAGGTCCGACAGCTCGCGGTCCGTCAGGGCGTTCAGCTCGGCCACGGTGCGCGCATAGGTGCGGCGCTGGGCGATCGCGGTCAGGACGACGTCGCGCAGGACAGCCAGGCGGTCGGCCAGGCCCTTGCGGGCGAGGGGGGTGCTGTTCACATAAGCCATGTCACTCAAGCCTCATCTTCAGGTTCGTCAGCAACGTTCTGTCGCGCTGTTGCCGGTAACATGGACTCCATGCTGCAGATGCACAATAGCGCCCTTCGGCAATGCTGCCATGCAGCAAGTGCATGGCTGAGGTCACGGAAATGTCATGATTTACCAAGGTCTTCGCCGAAAATTTGAGCAGTTGGTCAACAGTGCTTGCCCTTCGGCTGAAAGGCTACGACCTTAGTGCAAATCTTCAGCGGAGTTGAAACGATGGCGGTGGATCGGGACCAGGTGCTGGGTGTCTTGCGCGGGGTCGCGCATCCCGGCGGCGGCGATCTGGTGGGGCGGGATCTGATTCGTGCGCTGACGGTCGAGGGCGGCCTAGTGCGGTTCGTGATCGAGGCGGCGACGCCCGAAGAGGCGCGCAGCCTGGGTGCGGCGCAGGCCGAGGCGGAGGCGAAGGTCAAGGCCCTGCCCGGGGTGACCTCGGTGCAGGTGGTGATGACGGCGCACGGGCCGGCGGCGAAGGCGGCGCCGCCCAGCCTGAAGATCGGCCAGCACCCGACGCCGCAGCAGGGCGGGCCGCAGAAGATCTCGGGGATCGACCGGATCATCGCGGTGGCAAGCGGCAAGGGGGGCGTGGGGAAATCCACGGTGGCCTCGAATCTGGCGGTGGCGCTGGCGCGGCGGGGGCGGCGGGTCGGGCTGCTGGACGCTGACATCTACGGGCCCTCCCAGCCGAAGATGATGGGCGTGAACCGCCGGCCGTCGAGCCCCGACGGCAAGATCATCGAGCCCCTGGTCGCGCATGGGGTGACGATGATGTCGATCGGACTGATGCTGAAGGAGGACGAGGCGGTCGTCTGGCGCGGGCCGATGCTGATGGGGGCCTTGCAGCAGCTTCTGGGGCAGGTGGCCTGGGGCAAGCTGGATGTGCTGATCATCGACCTGCCGCCGGGGACGGGGGACGTGCAGCTGACGCTGTGCCAGCGGACGCAGCTGACCGGGGCGATCGTCGTCAGCACACCGCAGGACGTGGCGCTGCTGGATGCGCGCAAGGCCCTGGACATGTTCGGGAAGCTGAAGACCCCGGTCCTGGGGCTGGTGGAGAACATGTCCACCTACATCTGCCCGAACTGCGGGCATGAGAGCCACATCTTCGGCCATGGCGGGGTCGCGGCCGAGGCGCGGAAGCTGGACCTGCCCTTCCTGGGCGAGTTGCCGCTGGCGCTGGACGTGCGGGTGGCCGGCGACAGCGGCACGCCCATCGCCGCGAGCGACAGCCCGCTCGCCCAGCCCTATCTGGCGCTGGCCGACCGGCTGATCGCGGGCGGGATGGGCTGAACCGGCGCGCCACCGATTTCTTCAAAGAAATCGTGACGGAGCCTGTGCAGGCTCCGACCCGGTATTCGCAGAATTCCGGGCGATCGACCCCGCGCGCGCGATTGATCGTTGTCTGCATACCAACTAGTCGGTATTCTCCCTCAGGCGAGGCGAGTCGCCCGGACGGCTCGGCCCAGGGGGAGGAGAGACCATGGCCCATTCCATCCGCACCTGCCTGTGGTTTCGCGACGGGCGCGGACCCGAGGCGGCGGCGTTCTACTGCGGCCTGATCCCGAACAGCCGGGTCCAGCGCAGCTTTGGCGCGGACAACGGCATGGGCGGGTTCTCGGTCACCGACTTCTCGCTTGGCGGGGTTCCTTATCAGATCCTAGACGCCTGGCCGCATTTCCAGCTGACCGAGGCGGTGTCGATTTCGGTCGAGACGGAGGATCAGGCGGAGAGCGACCGGCTGTGGGACGCGCTGACGGCGGACGGGGGGCAGGAAAGCACGTGCGGCTGGCTGAAGGACCGCTTCGGCCTGTCCTGGCAGGTGTTCCCGAAGCGGCTGATCGAACTGACATTGCACAGCGACGCCAGGGTGGCAGGTGCGGCGATGGCCGAGATGATGAAGCAGAAGCGGATCGACCTGGCGCCGATCGAGGCTGCCGTTGCGGCGGTGGCCTGACGCGATGCGGACGCCACGCGCCTGCGAGCAGATCCGGCAGGCTGCGGCCGTCCGGGCTCTGCGGGCGCCGAGATCGGGATCCCGCGGCCGCGGTCATCTTTGCCGGCAGCGGGCGGGTGCCCTCACGCCGGCAGTTTCTGAGAGGAGAGCCCCATGAACGACAGCCCCGCCGACCAGCGCTACCGTCCCGAGGACCGGGTCATGCAAGGGGTGATCCCCTATCTGGCCCTGCCGGGACAGGCAGGCGCAGCCGCCGATTTCTACATGAAGGCCTTCGGCGCGAAGGACATCGGCCGGATGCCCTTCGAGGGAAGGCCCGGCCAGTTCATACACATCCAGGTCGAGATCAACGGCGGCGCGCTGATGCTGACCGACAACGACATGATGTCCGGCGCGGTCGGCGGCACCGATCCGATCCCGCGCGGGCATCTGCAACTGGTGGTGCCGGACGGGCAGGCCTGGTGGGACCGGGCGATCGCAGCGGGCTGCGCCGTGCTTGCGCCCTTCGAGCCGCAGTTCTGGGGCGATACGTGGGGCCTTCTGGCCGACCCCTTCGGCTTGAAATGGGCGGTGTTGACACCCGATCCCGCGCTCTGGGACAAGGAGGCATGAGCCAGGACTCCACCGCATGACCGCACCCGCCCGCGTTCCGCGCGGCGAGGCGCGCGCGCGGCTGCTGGAGGCCGCGCGGAACCTCGTGCGTCACAAGGGCTTTGCCGCGACCTCGGTCGATGAGCTTTGCGCCGCGGCGGGGGTGACGAAGGGTGCCTTCTTCCACCATTTCGCCTCGAAGGAGGCGCTGGGCGTCGCGCTGATCGACGACTGGACCGAAACCACGGGCGCGATGTTCGCGGCGCATCCCTACAACAGCCTGCCCGATCCGCTGGACCGGGTCTTCGCCTATCTCGACCTGCGCCGCGAGATCCTGGACCAGGCCCTGCCCGAGTTCACCTGCGTTGCGGGAACGACGGTGCAGGAGGCCTACGAGACCTCGCCCGCCATCCGTGCGGCGGCCGAACGCAGCATCCAGTCCGGCGTGGAGCATGTCCGCTCGCACCTGGCCGAGGCGCTGGCGGCCCGTCCGGTGCCGGGAGTGACGGCGGAAGGCCTCGCCCGCCAGTTGCAGGTGGTGGTGCAGGGCGGGATCATCCTGGCTAAGGCCGCAAACGATGCGGAGCCCGCGCGCGAGGCCTTCGACCACCTGGAACGCTATCTGCGGCTCACGTTCGACCGTCCCGCAGCCTGAGACGGCCCGCGCCGACCGGCTGTCGCCCCGGTGACGGGCACTGAGTCTTTCGAATCACAGTTTTGGGAAATCATGGGAAACGGCCTGTCACGGCTGTTGCCAGGCGACTCCGCCTCGGGGAACCTGCGGGACAGACCCGGAAAAGCTGCGCCGGCGGGCCGGATCTGGGAAATCCCGGGCGGTCACGGGACTGTTATCCCGCGTGACACGAACACAAGATGTAGAGGGCCTTCGCAGATGCGTCGCCTAGAAATAGGCAGAGCCGCTTCTTCGCCGACACAAGATGCTGCTTTCCCAGTGTCGCGGAAACAAAATATGTCCCATTCCTCCCAACTTTTCCCTTGATTTCCCATCGCATCCCGTGCACCTTGAGGTCACGACGATGAGATGGGCAGTGAAAGGCAGGGGCGGCTCAAGACCCCGAACCAAGGCGTAGGCAGCTTCATACAGGCAGCCCCTTTCATCGTCGCACAGAGATCCGGCGCGCGAGCGAGCAGCATCTCCCCCAGGTGGCAAGCGTAGCTGGACGCCCAGCGATGGGACAGCGGCGGATCGGGTAGTGGCAGCAACCCGATCCGCCTTTTTCTTTTTCATCGCAAGGGCTTGGAAGTTTTGGTGAAGGTCGCGGAACGCGATGGCAGAAAGGTTCATAGGCGAGATCTACCAGAAGGTAGATGCCAAGGCCCGGGTCTCGATCCCGGCCGCCTTCCGGGCCATCCTGCAAGCCGACGACCCGCTCGCCTCGAACTCGCAGCGCCCCCGGCTTTACATGGTCTATGGCGGCAAGAAGCGGAACTTCGTCGAGTGCTACAGCAAGGACGGCGCCGAGAAGCTGGCCGCGGACATCGAGTCCATGGAGGACGGCTCGCCCGAGCGGATCAAGGCAGAGCTGAACCTGATCACCCGGTCGGTCATGGTCGAGGTGGAGCCGGACGGCCGCATCGTCCTGCCTCCGCGCGTGCGCGAGAAGATCGGGCTCGCGGGCGAGGTGCCCGAGAAGTCCGAGGTCGTCTTTGCCGGACGGTCGAACCGGTTCCGCATCTACCGCCGCGATGTGTATGACGCCGAGTTCGGCGCGATCGACGATGACGATGACGATGACGATATCGACCCGCTGACGCTGGTCGGGCGGCACAAGCGGAAGGACTAGGCCATGCCGGGTCCGCTGCCGCGCCCTTCCGCCTCTGACCGCCCCGCCGATCCCCATGTTCCGGTCCTGATCGACGCGATCCTGCGCGAATGCGCGCCGGTTGCGGGCGTCTGGCTGGACGGGACGCTTGGGGCGGGGGGCTATGCGCGCGCGCTTCTGGCCGCGGGGGCAGAGCGGGTGATCGGGGTGGACCGCGATCCCCTTGCGCTGCGGATGGCGGCGGACTGGGCCGCGCCCTATGGCGACAGGGTCCGGCTGGTGGCCGGGACCTTCTCGGACCTCGACCAGCTCGCGGGCGAGGCGCTGGATGGCGTCGTGCTGGACCTCGGCGTCAGCTCGATGCAGCTCGACCAGGCCGAGCGCGGCTTTTCCTTCATGAAGGACGGCCCGCTCGACATGCGGATGAGCCAGTCGGGCGACAGTGCCGCCGATCTCGTGAACACGGCGGCCGAGGCCGTGCTGGCCGACATCCTCTATCACTACGGCGAAGAGCGCGCCTCGCGCCGGATCGCCCATGCCATCGTCGCCGCGCGCGGGGTGGAGCCGATCGTCACCACCGCCCGGCTGGCCGAGATCGTGGCGAAATGCCTGCCGCGCCCGAAGCCGGGGCAGAGCCACCCGGCGACGCGCAGCTTCCAGGCGATCCGCATCGCCGTGAACGCCGAGTTCGAGGAACTGGCCGAGGGGCTGATGGCGGCCGAGCGGGCGCTGAAGCCGGGCGGGCTTCTGGCGGTGGTGACCTTTCACAGCCTGGAGGACCGGATCGTGAAGCGGTTCTTCCAGCTGGCCAGCGGGCAGGAGGCCAATGCCAACCGCTATGCCCCGGCCCGCGCCGACACCGAGGCGCGCTTCGAGATGGTCACCCGCAAGGCCGTGGCCCCGGACGATGCCGAGATCGCCCGCAACCCCCGCGCGCGGTCGGCCAAGCTTCGGGTCGGACGGCGAACCCAGGCCCCGGCGCGGGCGATCGCCCCGGCCGATCTGGGCCTGCCCGAGTTTCAGAAGAAAGGACGCCGCTAGATGCGCCCCGTGCTGTATGTCCTGTCCTTCCTTGCGCTGATCGCGCTGGGTTTCTGGGCCTATCGCGAAAACTACGCGACCCAGGCCGCGCTGAAGGAGGTGCAGGCCCTGCAACGCGAGATCGCCGCCCTGCGCGAGGCATTGTCGGTGCAGCGGGCGGAATGGGCCTACCTCAACCGCCCCGACCGGCTGCGGAACCTCGCCACGGCAAACTTCGACCGGCTGGGCCTCTTGCCGATGGAGCCCAGCCAGTTCGGCACCGCCGCGCAGGTCGCCTATCCGCGCGCCAAGCTGCCCGAGATCAGCTTTTCCACCGATATCCAGGGCACGCTGGCCCTGCCGGACGAGGGGCTTTAGGCCATGCGCACTCCACTTCGCCCGCTGGCCCGCATCCTTCAGGCCCGTCAGGACGGGTTGAACCCCGACGCGATCGAGAAGGAGAACCTGCGCATCCGCCACGAGGCGCTGCGAGAGAAGGCGCGGGGCCGGGCGCAGTTCCGGCTGGTGGTGCTGTGCGCGAGTTTCGTCATGGCCTTCGGCGCGATCGGGGCGCGGATGGGGCTGATGGCGGCGACCGAGCCGGTCGAGCCGCGTTCGCGCGCGCCGGGGGCCGAGATCATCGCGCAGCGCGCCGACATCACCGACCGCAACGGCCGGGTGCTGGCGACGAACATGACGACGCATGCGCTCTATGCCCATCCCAAGGTGATGGTCGATCCGAAGGGATCGGCACAGAAGCTGGCAGCGATCTTCCCCGACCTCGACGCCAAGGCGCTGGAGCGGCGCTTTACCGACGGGCGCAGCTTTGTCTGGATCCGCAAGGTGCTGAGCCCCGAGCAGATGCAGGCGGTACACGAGATCGGTGATCCGGGGCTGCTGTTCGGCCCGCGGGAAAAGCGGCTGTATCCGAACGGGACGCTGGCCGCGCATGTCCTTGGCGGCACGTCTTTCGGGGCCGAGGGCGTCCATTCGGCCGAAGTGGTGGGCGTGGCCGGCATCGAGAAGGCGCTGGACGCGCGTCTGCGCGACCCGGCGCAGGGCACCAAACCCCTGACCCTGTCGATCGACCTGAGCCTTCAGGCCACGATCGAGGAAGTGCTGGCCGCCGGCATGGGCATGCTGAACGCCAAGGGTGCCGCGGCGATCCTGATGGATGCGCGCACCGGCGAGATCCTGGCGCTGGCCTCGTTGCCGACTTTCGATCCGAACAACCGGCCCAATCCGCTGGTGGACAAGGATGCCGAACCCGGCGACAGCCCGCTCTTCAACCGGGCGGTGCAGGGCGTCTATGAACTCGGCTCAACCTTCAAGATCTTCGCCGTCGCGCAGGCGATGGAACTGGGCCTCGTCAATCCCTCGACGATGGTCGATGCTAATGCGCCGATGGTCTGGGGCAAGCACCGGATCAAGGAATTCGAGAACAAGAACTACGGGCCCTTGCTGTCGGTCTCGGACGTGATCGCCAAGTCCTCGAACGTGGGCACGGCGCATATCGCGCTGATGATCGGTCCCCTGCGCCAGCAGGCGTTCCTCAAGTCGCTGGGCTTCTTCGAGCCGACGCCGGTGGAGCTGGTCGAGGCCCCGGGCGCCAAGCCGCTGATCCCGAAGAAATGGCCCGAGATCGTGACCATCACCACCTCCTACGGGCACGGCATGTCGGCCAGCCCGATGCATCTGGCCGCCGCCTATGCCGCTATCGCCAACGGCGGGGTGATGATCAAGCCCACGCTTCTGAAGCGCGAGGGACCGACGACCGGCGTCCGGGTGATGAGCGAGAAGACCGCGAAGGACTCGGTCGCCATGCTGCGCCGGGTAGTGACCGAGGGCACAGCGAGCCTTGGCGAGGTCCCGGGCTACGAGGTCGCGGGCAAGACCGGAACGGCCGACAAGCCCAAGCGCACGGGCGGCTATTACAAGGACAAGGTGGTAAACACCTTCGCCTCGATCTTCCCGGCCTCGAACCCGCAATATGTGCTGATCGTCACCCTGGACGAACCCCAGGACACCTCGCTGTCCGAGACCCGGCGCACGGCGGGCTGGACAGCGGTGCCGGTCGCGGCCGAGATCATCCGCCGCGTCGCGCCTCTGATGGGGCTCAGGCCCAAGCTTGAACCTGTCGCGCTGGATGCGGTAACTGCCGCCAGCAACTGACGGGAGCAGGACATGACAGCGCGCGCGACACGGCTTTCCGACCTCGGGTTGACCGCCCGGGCCGGGCGCGACCCCGCGCTGTCGGGGCTGACGGCGGACAGCCGGCAGGTGCGTCCGGGGATGCTGTTCGCGGCTCTGCCGGGGACGGCGGTGCATGGGGCGAAGTTCATTCCGGCCGTGCTGGACCAGGGCGCGGCGGCGGTGCTGACCGATGCGGAAGGCGCACGCATGGCGGCCGAGGTGCTGGCCGAAAGCGACGTGGCGCTGGTCGTGGCCGAGGATCCGCGCGCGGCCCTGGCCTGTGCCGCGGCCCTCTGGTTCGGGGCCCAGCCCGAGACGGTGGTCGCGGTGACGGGGACCAATGGAAAGACCTCGGTCGCCACCTTTACCCGGCAGATATGGGCGGCGCTGGGCCGCGAGGCGATCAACATCGGCACCACCGGGATCGAGGGCGCCTGGACGGCGCCATCCGGGCATACGACGCCCGATCCGGTGACGCTTCAGAAGCTGCTGGCGGCAGCGGCGCAGGGGGGCGTGACCCATGCGGCCATGGAGGCCTCCAGCCACGGCATCGACCAGCGGCGGCTGGACGGAGTGCGGCTGAAGGCGGCGGGCTTCACCAACCTGACGCAGGATCACCTGGACTATCACGGCACGATGGAGGCCTATTTCGCCGCCAAGGCGCAACTTTTCACCCGGCTTCTGCCGGATGACGGGGTGGCGGTCATCAACCTTGACGGGGCGATGGGGTCCGAGATGGCGGAACTGGCGCTGGCCCGCGGCCTGCGGGTGCTGACGGTGGGCAAGGGGCAGGGGGCGGATCTCCAGATCGCCGCCACGCGCCCCGACGCCACGGGGCAGGAGGTGCGCTATCTCTGGCAGGGCCGCGCGTTCCAGACGCGGCTGGGGCTGATCGGGGCGTTTCAGGCCGAAAACGTGGCGGTGGCGGCGGGCCTTGCCATCGCGGCGGGAGAGGCACCCGAGGCGGTGCTGGGCGTCCTGCCCCGGCTGACCGGCGTGCGGGGGCGGATGCAGCTGGCCGCGACGCGCCGGAACGGGGCGGCGGTCTATGTGGACTATGCCCATACGCCGGACGCGATCGAGACGGCGCTGCGCGCGCTGCGCCCGCATGTGATGGGGCGCATCGTCATCGTCTTCGGCGCGGGCGGCGACCGCGACCGGAGCAAGCGCCCCCTGATGGGCGCGGCGGCGCGGAAGTTCGCCGATGTGCTTTACGTCACCGACGACAACCCCCGCACCGAGGACCCCGCCGCGATCCGCGCCGCGATCCTTGCGGCCTGCCCCGAGGCGCACGATGTCGGCGACCGCGCCGAGGCGATCCTGCGCGCGGTCGATGCGCTGCAACCGGGCGATGCGCTGCTGATCGCCGGCAAGGGGCATGAAAGCGGGCAGATCGTGGGGACGGATGTCTATCCCTTCGACGACGTGGAACAGGCCAGCGTGGCGGTGGCCGCGCTGGATGGTGTGATATGAGCCGGCCGCAGATCAGCGCGCCTCCCCTCCCGCTGGTGGGGAGGGGATGGGGGGCCGGCGAACGGCCTTGTTGGAGGGCCGAAGCGCGGCGTTCGTGCGCCTTGGCGAGCCCCCCCTCCCTCTCCCTCCCCCACGAGGGGGGAGGGAAGCGCCCGGCCGGGCAGATGTCAGGAGAGGACGCATGACGCTCTGGACCTCGGAGGCGGCCGCGCGGGCCACGGGCGGGCGTGTGACGCGGGACTGGCAGGTCTCGGGCGTGTCGATCGACACGCGGACCCTGCAGCCGGGCGATTTGTTCGTCGCACTGAAGGACGTGCGCGACGGGCATGACTTCGTGGCCCAGGCGCTGGAGAAGGGGGCGGCGGCGGCCATGGTCAGCCGCCTCCCCGAGGGCGTGGACGAGGGCGCGCCGCTCCTGATCGTGCCCGACGTTCTGGCAGCTTTGGCGGCGCTTGGCGCGGCGGCGCGGGCGCGGACGCAGGCGAAGGTAGTGGGGGTCACCGGCTCGGTCGGCAAGACCTCGACCAAGGAGATGCTGCGGGCAATCCTGTCGGGGCAGGGCAGGACACATGCCGCCGAGGCGAGTTACAACAACCACTGGGGCGTGCCCCTGACGCTGGCGCGGATGCCCGCCGACACGGAATATGCGGTCATCGAGATCGGGATGAACCACCCCGGAGAGATCGCGCCCTTGGCCCGGCTGGCCGATCTCGACGCGGCGATGGTCACCACGGTCGCCCCCGCGCATCTGGAGGCCTTCGACAGCATCGAGGGCATCGCGCATGAGAAGGCCTCGATCTTCGACGGCCTCAGGCCGGGCGGAGTGGCGCTTTACAACGCCGACATCGCCACCACGCCGATCCTGCGCGACAAGGCGCGGGCGGTGGGCGCACGCGCGGTCAGCTTCGGCGAAGGCGAGGGCGCGGACTGGCGGCTGACCGAGGCGCGGCTGTGCGACGAGGCGACGGTCTGCCGGGCAAGCGTCCGGCGCGGCGAAGGGGCCGGGCAGCCGCTGCTGTTCAAGGTATCCTCCCCGGGGCGGCACTTCGCGTTGAACGCGCTGGCCGCGCTGGCGGCGGCTGAGGCGCTGGGGGCGGACCTGATGATCGCGGCGCATGACCTTGGCCGCTGGGCGCCGCCCTCGGGTCGGGGCCAGCGGGAACGGATCGTGCTCGACATCGTGGAAGAAACCTTCTTCGACCTGATCGACGATGCCTTCAACGCCAACCCGGCGTCGATGGCCGCCGCGCTGGACGTGCTGATCGCGGCGAAACCCACCGACGGGATCGGCCGGGTCGGCGGCGGGCGGCGCATCGCGATCCTGGGCGACATGCTGGAACTGGGCCCGACGGAGGGCGAACTGCACGCGGCCATCGCCCGGCATCCGGGTCTGTCGGCGGTCAGCGTGATCCATTGCGTCGGGCCGCGGATGCGGGCGCTGCATGCCGCCCTGCCGCGCGCGCAGCGTGGGGAATGGGTGGAGACGGCGGCGGAACTCGCCCCGCGCGCCCGCAGCCTGATCGACGCGGGCGACATCCTTCTGGTCAAGGGCTCGAAGGGGTCGAAAGTCAGTCTGGTCGTTGACGCCCTGCGAAAAATGGGGCAGGCCGCCAGCCCGAAGGAAGGGACCGAGTAAATGTTCTACTGGCTTGCCGAGTTTTCCGATGGCGGTGGGGTGCTGAACCTGTTCCGCTACATCACCGTCCGCGCGGGCGGGGCTTTCGTGACCGCGCTGCTGTTCGGGTTCCTGTTCGGACGGCCGCTGATCGACCTTCTGCGCCGCAAGCAGGGCAAGGGCCAGCCGATCCGCGACGACGGGCCGCAGAGCCACTTCTCCAAGGCGGGCACGCCGACGATGGGGGGCCTCCTGATCCTGTCGGCGCTGATGTTCTCGACGCTGCTCTGGGCGCGGCTTGACAATCCGTTCGTCTGGATCGTGATCCTGGTGACGATGGGCTTCGGCCTGATCGGCTTTGCCGACGATTATGCCAAGGTGACGAAGCAGAATACCAAGGGCGTCTCCGGCAAGGTGCGGATGGGCCTGGGCCTTCTGATCGCGGCACTGGCGGCCTATGCGGCGGCGATGTTCCACCCGGCGGAGCTGACCAACGAACTGGCCTTCCCCTTCTTCAAGAATGCGCTCGTGAACCTCGGGATCTTCTTCGTGCCCTTCGGGATGATCGTCATCGTGGGTGCCGCCAATGCGGTGAACCTGACCGACGGTCTGGACGGGCTGGCCATCATGCCGGTGATGATCGCCGCCGCGACGCTGGGCATCATCGCCTATGCCGTGGGGCGGGTGGACTTCACCCAGTATCTCGACGTGCATTATGTGCCCGGCACCTCGGAACTGCTGGTCTTTACCGCCGCCCTTTGCGGCGGGGGGCTGGGGTTCCTGTGGTACAACGCCCCGCCGGCCGCGGTGTTCATGGGCGACACCGGGTCGCTGGCCCTGGGAGGCGCGCTGGGCGCGATCGCGGTCTGCACCAAGCACGAGATCGTGCTGGCCATCGTCGGCGGCCTCTTCGTGGTCGAGGCGCTGTCGGTCATCATCCAGGTGCTCTATTACAAGCGCACCAAGAAGCGCATTTTCCTCATGGCGCCGATCCACCACCATTTCGAGAAGAAGGGCTGGGCCGAGCCGCAGATCGTGATCAGGTTCTGGATCATCAGCCTGATCCTGGCGATGATCGGGCTGGCCACGCTGAAGGTGCGATAACGAACGCGGCACAAACGCAGGCTGATGGTCTATGCGGCCATTCTCCTGTTGGCCATCGTCCTGGTATCGGTTCTGTTTGCCGCTGTCTTGCTCTGGCTGCGCCTTTTCTCCGATGTGCCGCTGTCCAGCGGTGAATCCGCGGCCTATCCGCTGGTTCAATCCACGCTCGGTCTTGCCATTTCGGCTGTCGCCTCGTCCGTGGCGCTCGTGCTGGCCCTGCGGCGCGTTCAGTCCTCCGACAAGGACCGGACAATCGCGCTGCTCGATATCTACCTGCCCGAGGTGCCCGCGCTGGTGGAAGAGGCGAACGCCCTTCAGGACAGGCTTCGGGATGCTCTCCTTGCGATGCGGAAGGTTGCGTTTGCAGGATCGCATCTCACGTTCGCACGTCTTTTTCACGAGTATGCGGCCACCGGGCAGGTTTCGGACGGTTTGAAACTGGTTCTGGACCGCCGAAAAACCGCGATGATCGAGGCTTTCCGCAAGGACTACGGGGTCGACCCCGAGCCAGACTTGCCCGAAGAGATCGCGCTCGCCGACGACGCCGACGACTTTCTTGGCGAGGTCCTCTACGACATCCCCGGATTCGATCGCCAGGATTTTGAGCACGATCGCCGCTCGGGTGTCGCGCATGGCCGTTTTCCCCATTGGCAATGGTATCGGGACTTCATGGCCGAGCACTTTGCCATGGACCGGGCTTCGGCCGATCTGCACTCGGCTCTTGATCAGGCCCGGCAGGCCTTCGACGCCTTTTGCAAGGATGCGTCCTCGCCCCGCTCGGGTCTCATGCACCGCGTGCTGTCGCGTCGCTTCGACGAATTGCTGGCCGGACCTTACGCGGCTTAGCCATCCCATCTTGCGCGACCGGCGCATCCTCAGTTCGACGGATTTGCACGTTGGCCGACCCCGGACCTGCGGGCCAGAGGCTATGCCTCCATCAGCGATCTGCCCGACCTTTTCCCCCGGTTTGAACCACTTGCCTTCACCCGGACGAAAGACTGCGCCGATGCTGTCCTGTCCAGAGCACGGTTGCCCGAGGGCGGCTTTTTCAAACGGCTGAGAAGCCTCGAACAATCCGCCGACAGGCTTAGGGCGGGCGCGGCGCAGCCCGGTCCGCCCAATGGCGCGGATAGCCCCGAGGCGCTGGGCGCGTGCCTTGGCAGGTTTCTGCCGGTGATCTCCCATTTCCGGACATCCCGTCCGATCAGCGTCATTGAAATGGCGGACCCGGAATTTGCGTTGCGTCATGCGGACGGGCCGGAAAACGGGGACCAGCATTCCCCTCAGCCAGAGGGAAGGTCGCATACCCTTGATCTGGACCCGGTGGCCTTCAGTCCTGCCTTCTTCCGGCTTGTCGATCATTTTCCTGATCCGAAGGATGCCCCGGCCTTTTCGCCTGTCTTCGTCTGGATCATCCCCTTGCTCATTCGCCTGATCTCGCCTCTAGGGGTGTTGCAGGAGCTCAGTGCCGAAATGGCCGATCTCGATCTGGATGGCGATTTGCTCGAACGGCATTTGCGCCTGCAAATGCTCCGACCCTATACCTACGAGGCCTTTGGGGATCATGGGACCTCTATGCAGGCAGTGCCTGCGGTCCAAGCGACAACGGAAGCGGAATCCTCCCGTGCCAGTCCGAACCGCCTGCTCTGATCCGGTTTGATGTTTGGCAGGCCAAGCTGTCCTGCCAGCCGATAAGATCCTGCCCCTGATCTCCTATCCAACATGTTGAAATTATTACATCATACCCCCTCTCCTCCGTGGGAAGGGTCCAAATCCCTTGCAGCCTCCCGCCCGCTCCCCTATCCCTTGCCCCGAACGCAAGGAGGGCACCCATGATCCCCGTTACCGGCTACAAGGGCCAGAAGGTGGCCGTCCTCGGCCTCGGCCGCTCGGGCCTTGCCACCGCCGAGGCCCTGGCCGCCGGGGGCGCCACTCCGCTTCTGTGGGACGACAGCCCCGAAGCCCGCGCCAAGGCCGAAGCGGCGGGCCACAGCCTCAGCGATCTGACCCGGCACTCGGCGCTGGACGGAGTCGCCGCGCTGATCACCTCGCCCGGCATCCCCCACCTCTACCCCCAGCCCAACAGGATCATCGCCCGCGCGCTGGAGATGGGCATCCCGGTCGACAACGACATCGGCCTGTTCTTCGCCAGTTACGCTACCCCCGCCTGGGACGATTTCGAGACTCCCCCCCGCGTCATTGCCATCACCGGCTCGAACGGCAAGTCGACGACGACGGCGCTGATCCATCATATCCTGCAAGTGGCAGGGAAGCCCACGCAGATGGCGGGCAACACAGGCAAGGGCGTGCTGTCGATTGACCCGCTTGGCGACGGCGAGGTGGTGGTGCTGGAACTGTCCTCCTACCAGACCGAGCTTGCCCGGGCGCTTACGCCCGATGTGGCGGTTTTCACCAACCTCTCGCCCGATCACCTGGACCGGCACGGCGGGATGGGCGGCTATTTCGCGGCGAAGGCGCGGCTCTTCACGATGGGTGGGCCGGACCGGGCCGTGGTGGGCGTGGACGAGGTCGAGGGGCGCTATCTTGCCGGCGCACTTGCGCAGGGGCCGGGGGACGACCGGGTGATCCGGGTTTCGTCGGGGCAGAAGCTGGAAGGCTTCGGCTGGTCGGTCTTTGCCCGGAAGGGGTTCCTGGCGGAATGGCGCAAGGGGCGGCAGGTGGCCTCCATCGATCTGCGCGAGGTCAAGGGCCTGCCGGGGGCGCACAACCACCAGAACGCCTGCGCGGCCTATGCGGCGTGCCGCTCGCTCGGCATCGCTCCGAAGCTGATCGAGGGGGCGTTGCACTCCTTCGCGGGCCTGCCGCATCGCAGCCAGCTGGTGGACGAACGCGGCGGGGTGCGGTTCGTGAACGACTCGAAGGCCACGAACGTGGACAGCGCCGCCAAGGCGTTGCAGGCCTTCCCGAGGATCCGCTGGATCGCCGGGGGGCTGGGCAAGGAGGGGGGCATCGCCGCGCTCGCGCCGCATCTGGGATCGGTGGTGAAGGCCTATCTCATCGGCCATTCCGCCCGCGACTTCGCCTTGCAGATCGGGCAGACCCCGCACGAGATCTGCGAGACGATGGAGCGTGCCGTGGCCCGCGCGGCCGAAGAGGCGCAGGCGGGAGAGGTCGTGCTCCTCGCCCCGGCGGCGGCGAGCTTCGACCAGTATCCGAACTTCGAGAAGCGCGGCGAGGATTTCACCGCACGGGTCAAGGCGCTGATCGGGTGAAGGCAGCGCCGGGCGGGGCGGTTTACTGAAGGAGCGCTGACGCGCGGAGACTCCTCGTGTCGTCGTCGGCCTTCGCCTCCTCCTCGCGTCCTTGGGGGCGCTTCGCCCCCCAAACCCCCCGAGAGTATTTGTGAAAGGGCAAGTGCAATTGCCTTTTTCCAAATACTCCCGCGCGGAGCGCCCTCCGAGGAGGAGGCGCAGGCCGACGACGAGAGCAAAGGCTTGCGCGTCAGCGCTCCTTTCGGCTCCCGTCGCCGGACGGGTCAGACCGCGAGCAGTTTCCCGTCCTGGCCTGCCGAGGCCTCGGCCTTGTCGAGCAGCACCTGCAATGCGGCGCCGCGGGCGAAATCGGGCTCGGCGGGGCCCTCGCCGCGGATCGCGGCGATGAAGCGCTGATAGACGGTCGGCACGGGCGGGCAGTCCACGTCGTGCCAGCGGCCCTCGCGAATGTCCTCCTCGCCCAGACAGGCGCGCAGCGCGCTGATTCCCTTCTCGAAGCGCACCTCAATTCCGCCCTTCAGCCCGTAGAGCCGAAGCCGCAGGTCGTTGAGATGCCCGGTGGCAAAGCGCGTCGCCGCAACGGTGCCGAGCGCGCCATTGGCCAGCCGGACCTGCATCGTCGCGCTGTCGTTGGCGTCCAGCACATAATCGCCGATCCGCCCGCCCGGCGCCTTGTCGAAGGTCTGGAGGAGGCAGGAGACCTGCGTCGCCTCCATCCCGGCGATGAAGGTCGCAAAGTCGAGGATGTGGATGCCGACATCGCCCAGCACCCCCTTCGATCCATGCCGTGTGGACAGCCGCCAGAGCCATTGCGGCTCGCGGTCCCAGTGGCCCCAGGCGGGCTGGGTGAGCCAGCTTTGCAGATACGACGCCTCGAAATGCCGGATGTCGCCGATGGCGCCCTCGCGCACCATCCGGGCGGCCTGCTGCAGGGCCGGGACATTGCGGTAGGTGAGGTTCACCATGTTGACGACGCCCGCCCTGGCCGCCGCCGCCGCCATTTCCTGTGCATGGGCGGCATTGGTGGCCAGCGGCTTTTCGCACAGCACATGCTTGCCCGCCGCCAGCAAGGGCAGGGTGGTCGCGTAATGGGCGGCGTCGGGCGTGACGTTCGTCACCGCGTCGAACTCGCCCCAGGCAAGGGCCTCGTCCACCGAGGCAAAGCCATGCGGGATGTCATGGGCGGCACGGAAGGCGGCGAGCTGTTCGGGCCGGGTGTCGATCCCGGCGACGAGCGTTACGCCGGGGATGGCGGCGAAATGTTCGGCATGGTTCTTCGCCATGCCGCCGGTGCCGAGGATCAGGAGGCGGACGGGCTGCATCAGCGGAACCCCGCCTCGCCGTCGTGGTGCAGGCGGGGCCCGCGTTCCTCCAAGGGCTCCAGCGTCTTGCCGATCGGCCGGTTCGGGGCATCGGTGGGTTTGGCCAGCCGTGCCTCGGGGTTGAAGGCCCAGCGGACGCCGTTCGCGATGACCTTCTGCACCATGGGCTGGTGATAGGTCGGATAGGTTTCATGCCCCGGGCGGAAGTAGAAGATGTTGCCCGCGCCGCGCCGGTAGGTCAGGCCCGACCGGAACACCTCGCCGCCCTGGAACCACGACACGAAGACGGTTTCCAGCGGCTCCGGCACGCCGAAGGGCTCGCCATACATTTCCTCGTATTCGATCTCGAAGTGGTCGGGGATCCCCCGGGCGATGGGGTGCTGGCGCGAGGTGACCCACAGACGCTCCCGTTCCCCGGCCTCGCGCCACGAGAGGTTGCACGGCGCGCCCATCAGACGCTTGAAGGGTTTGGAGAAATGCGCGGAATGCAGGAAGATCACGCCCATGCCGGACCAGACGGCCTCGGCCACGCGCTCCACCACCTCGTCCTTGACCTCGCCATGGGCGGCATGGCCCCACCAGATCAGGACATCGGTTTCCGCGAGCCTCGAAGCGGTCATCCCGTGTTCGGGGTCCTGCAGCGTGACCGTGGTCGCGGTGATCCCGTCTTCCTTGTTCAGGAACTCGGCGATCGTGCCGTGCATGGTCTTGGGGTAGACCTCGGCCACCACCTTGTTCTTCTGCTCGTGGACGTTCTCGCCCCACACGGTGACGCGGATGGTCATGGATAGTCTCCTTGGAAATGATGCGCGCCCGGGATCGGCCCCAAGCGCGCGGGACAGGTGTCAGCGGACGGGCTTGCCGTCCTTGTCGAAGCGGTAGAGATGACCGGGCTTCGGCGCGATCGAGACGCGGGTGCCCACCGGGATCGTCGCCTTGCCGGGGCGGCGGACGATGACGGGTTCGTCGCTGCCGATCTCCACGAAGAGGAAATGGTCCGAGCCCAGGTCCTCCACGTGCAGGACCTCGCCGGTCCAGGGGCTGTTGTCCACCACCTCCAGATGTTCCGACCGGACGCCGAGCGTGGTGCAGCCCTCGGCCTCGGCGAACTTGCCGGTCAGGAAGTTCATCTTCGGGCTGCCGATGAAGCCCGCGACGAAGAGCGAGTTCGGATGCTCGTAAAGCTCGGCCGGCGTGCCCGCCTGTTCCAGCCGCCCGTCGCGCAGGACCGCGATCCGGTCGGCCAGGGTCATCGCCTCGACCTGGTCGTGCGTCACATAGATCATGGTGACGTTCGACATCGAGTGGTGGAGTTTCGCGATCTCGAGCCGCGTCTGCACCCGCAGCGCCGCGTCGAGGTTCGAGAGCGGCTCGTCGAACAGGAACACCCGCGGGTCGCGCACGATGGCGCGGCCGATGGCGACGCGCTGGCGCTGGCCGCCCGACAGCTGCTTCGGCAGGCGGTCGAGCAGGTGGTCGATCTGGAGCAGCTTGGCGGCGTTCTCCACGCGCTTCCTGATCTCGGCGTCGCTGGTCTTGTCCAGCTTCATCCCGAAGGCCATGTTGTCATAGACCTTCATGTGCGGATACAGCGCGTAGCTCTGGAACACCATGGCGATGCCGCGCTTGGACGGGATCAGGTTGTTCACCCTTTCCCCGTCGAACAGCATGTCGCCGGTGGTGATCTCCTCCAGCCCCGAGATCAGGCGCAGAAGCGTGGACTTGCCGCAGCCCGAAGGCCCGACGAAGACCATGAACTCGCCCTTCTCGATGGTCAGGTCGATGCCCTTGATGACCTGGACGGCGCCATAGGACTTGGTGACGTTCTTCAGTTCGATCTTTGCCATGATGTCAGCCCTTCACGCCGCCCGCGGTGAGCCCCGCGACGATCTTGCGTTGGAAAATGAGGACGAGGATGATGAGCGGAACGGTCACGATGACCGAGGCCGCCATGATCGGACCCCAGGGAATCTCCTGCTGGCTTGCGCCGGAAAGAAGGCCGATCGCCACCGGCACCGTCCGGGTCGTCTCGGACGAGGTGAAGGTGAGCGCGAACAGGAATTCGTTCCAGGCGCCGATGAAGGCCAGGAGGCCGGTCGTCACCAGGGCGGGCCAGAGAAGCGGCAGGAAGACCCTGGTGATGATGATCCAGGGGGTAGCGCCGTCCACGATGGCGGCTTCCTCGATTTCCACGGGAAGGTCGCGCATGAAGGTGGTCAGCACCCAGACCGTGAAGGGCAGGGTGAAGATCACATAGGACAGGATCATCGCCCAGGGCGTGTTGAAGATGCCGAGGAAGCGCACCAGCTCGAACAGGCCGGCAAGGACCGCGATCTGCGGGAACATCGACACCGCGAGGATCATCATGAGCAGAAGCCCCCGCCCCCGGAACCGCACCCGGGCCAGCGCGTAGGAGGCGGTGACGGCGAGGAACAGGGCGAAGACCACGGTCGTCGTTGCGATGAAGACCGAGTTCCAGATCGAGCGCACGAAGTTGCGCCCGCCCAGCACCGTCTCGTAGTTGGCCCAGGAGAAGACCCGGGGCCAGTAGTTGATCTTGAACAGGTCCGTCCCGGTCGTGAACGAGGTCACGATCGCGTAGTAGAACGGAAAGACCGAGAAGACGACGATCACCACGACCAGCGCGTAGAAGCCGATGGTCGACAGAAGCTTCTGACCGCTCATTTCTGGCCCTCCCCGGACAAATCGACCTTGCCCAGCCAGATGTAGAGGCTGACGAAGACGGCGATGATGGCGAAGAGCAGCGTGGACTGCGCCGCGCCATAGGCGAACTTGTCGAAGTCGATCATGTTCTCGCGGCTGATGACCGACATGGTCTTGGTGGCGGCCGAGTTGGGAGTCAGCACATAGACCAGGTCGAAGATGCGCAGCGCGTCGAGCATGCGGAAGATGATCGCGACGGCCAGCGCGGGGCGGATCAGCGGCAGGGTGATCCTGAAGAACACCCTGACCGGGTTGATGCCGTCCAGCTTTGCCGCCTCGTAGATGTCGCGGGGGACCATCTGGAGTCCCGCGAGGATCAGCAGCGCCATGAAGGGCGTCGTCTTCCAGATGTCGACCATGAGGACGGCATACATTGCCGTCTCGGTCGAGGCGGTCCAGGCGATCTTCTGGCTGATGAGCCCGAGG
The DNA here is from genome assembly GCF_046295235.1 of Tabrizicola flagellatus. Lineage (GTDB taxonomy): Bacteria > Pseudomonadota > Alphaproteobacteria > Rhodobacterales > Rhodobacteraceae > Tabrizicola > Tabrizicola flagellata_A. The sequence goes on along the minus strand of NZ_JBKBLV010000006.1, from coordinate 8,956 downwards.
TTCAGCATGATGTCGTTGATGATCCCGAACTGATCGTTCAGCATCCAGGCCCACATCTTCGCGCTGACGATGGTCGGGATCGCCCACGGGATCAGGATCGCGGCGCGGACGATGCCGCGGCCCTTGAATTCCGCGTTGAGGACCAGCGCCACGATCAGGCCCAGGACGGTCTCGAAGAAGACCGAGACGAAGGCGAAGCGCACCGTGTTCCAGACCGCGTTCCACCAGGCCGGATCGACCAGCGTCCCGCGCCAGATCCAGCGCCCCGATTCCAGGATGCGCAGCGACAGGTAGTTGTCGAAGCCGATGAACTCGCCGCCGTACAGGTTCGACAGCGCCGTGTTGGTCAGCGAGAACCAGATCGTGCGGATCAGCGGCCAGGCCGCGACGAAGAACAGTGCCGCCAGCATCGGCGCGATGAACCAGAAGGCCGCGCGCTGGCGCTGCTGGGTAAGGCTGAGCCCCCCGGCATTGGATGTCCCGTTCTGTGTTGACATGTGTCCCTCCCCTGCGGGCCCCCCCTCCGAGGCCCGTCTGTTGTCGAGGCGGGCGGCCGCTGCTGGGGTCAGGAGCCGCCCGCCGGTGGGGTCAGTCAGGTCCGGGAGGACTTACCAGCCCGACCCCTTGATGTCGTTCAGCTCGATTTCGAGCAGTTCCAGGTTCTCGGCCGCCGAGCCCTTGCCGGACAGGGTGTTGTGGACCGCCGACCAGAACTTCGCCGACACTTCGTTGTACTTGCCGAGCGTGGGCGCCGAGGGCCGCGGAACGGCGTTCAGGAACACGTCCTTCCACTGCGGGATGATCGGCTGCGCGGCGGCGATGTCGGGATCGTCGTAAAGTGCGATGATCGTCGGCAGGTTCGATTCGGCGATCGCGCGCTGCTTCTGCGCCTCGGGGCCGGCGAGATACATCGCCAGGCTGATCGCGGCTTCCTGCTTGGTCGAATATTTGGACACGGCCACGTTCCAGCCGCCCAGCGTCGCCGCCGACGGATCACCTTCCTTGCCGACCGGCAGGGTGGTCACGCCGAAGAGACCCTTGACCGCCGAGTCGTCGCCGTTGCCCAGCGTGTAGGCATAGGGCCAGTTGCGCATGAAGACCGCGTTGCCGGTCTGCCAGACACCGCGGGCTTCCTCTTCCTGGTAGGCCAGGACGCCTGCCGGGCTGATCGTGCCGACCCAGGATTTCGCCTGCTCGAGCGCCGCGACCGCGTTCGGGTTGTTGATCGAGATCGTGCCGTCCGGCTCGACGATCTGGCCGCCGCCGTGCGACTTGACCCATTCCAGCGCATCGCAGGTCAGCCCTTCATAGGCGTTGCCCTGCCAGACGAAGCCCCAGAGGTCCTTCTTGCCCTCGGCGCGTTCCGCGTCCTGGATCATCTGCGCGGTCTCGGTCAGCTCGGCCCAGGTCTTCGGCGGCTGTTTGCCGTACTTCTCCAGCAGGTCCTTGCGGTAGTAGAGCGCGGGCGCGTCGGTGAAGATCGGCAGCGCGACCAGCTTGCCGTTCACGGTCTGCGATTCGATGATCGAGGGGAAGTGCTGCGGGATAAGGTCCTTGGCGGCCTCGGTCAGGTCCACGAAGTGGTCGGCCAGCTGCGGCGCCCAGATCACGTCGGTCTGGTAGAGGTCGATGTCGGTCGCGCCGGCGGCGAGCCACAGCCGGTACTGGCCGAACTGGTCGGTGGTCGAGGCCGGCATCGGGACCAGCGTCACGGTGTTGCCGGTGGCTTCTTCCCACGGCTTGACCAGCGCCTTGAAGTTCTCGACGGCGTTGCCGACGGCGCCGGAGACATAGAACAGTTCTTCTGCCGCTATCGGGGCGCCGAACACTGCAAGCATGGCTGCGGTGGCGGTCGCGCGCAAGGCGCGGCCTTTCATGATGGTCATTGGTTTTCCTCCCTGGGGCCGCCGGTGTGGCATGCCTTCTTCGGTGCAAAAACGTCCGGACGATCCCGAAACGTTTCGGAAAAGATAGTATCCAAAGCGCTTTCGGTCAACGATTCGATGTGGGTCAACGGTCGGCTGGCGGGGCGACCGAGTTACGCTCGATGAAGCTGTAGTGGCCTACGCGTTGCAGTCCGGCCAGCGGCTTGCCCGCGATCGCTCCGGCCAGGCAATCGGCCAGCGGCTCCCAGCTGTCGCGCAGCGGGGCCTTGGTCACGGTCAGCGCTGGGAAGAAGGCCGAGGCGCGCAGGGCCGGTAACTCGTCGTCATGCGCCACGACCGAGACGTCGCCCGGCACCGAAAGTCGAAGCGCGGCAAGGGCCTGGTAGGCGCCGCGGGCCAGACGGACGTTGCCGCAGACGATCGCCGTGGGACGCGGGGCGTTGCCCGAGAAGAGGCGGATGGTCCCGGTCAGGCCCTGCGCCTCGTCCATGTCGCCGTTCAGATGCAACTCGGGGATGTGCGGCGTCCCGGCAGCCCCCAGGGCGCGCAGATAGCCGGCCTCGCGCCTGCTGACATAGCTTCGACCGGCGATACCGTTCAGGAAGGCGATCCGCCGATGCCCGCGCGCAAGAAGATATTCGGTCAGATCATAGGCAAGTTGTTCATTTTCAATATCAAAGTAGGGATAGTCGATCGTTTCCCCGCTGCGGCCGTGGACGACGAAGGCGATCCCGGCGCGGCGCAGGAAGTCGATCCTCGGGTCCCGTTCCATCGGGTCGATCAGGACGAAGCCGTCCAGAAGCGCCGTGCCGATCAATTTCTGGTAGACAGGAAGCGGCGGTTCCTGTTCGGCCATGATGTGCAGCACGAACTGCATCCCCCGGCCCGAGAACTGGGCCGACAACCCTGCGACAACCTCCATGAAGATGCCGTCCTGGCCAATGTTGCGGTGCTGCGGAACCACGAGGCCGACGATGCCGGACCGGCCCGAGACCAGTTTGCGGGCCGAGACGTTCGGGTGATAGTTCATCGCCCGCGCCGTGGCCTTGACGCGCAGCCGGGTTTCCTCGCTGACGTCGGAATGATCGTTCAGCGCCCGGCTGACCTGGGTGATCGACAGGTCGAGACTGCGGGCAATGTCTTTCAGCGTGGCCATGGGCGATTCAATCTGACTCAAACCCCTTTGATAGGTATCCGAAACATTTCGGAACCGAAATGCAACGGTTTTCTTGCCCTGCGGCGGCGACGGATGCAGCGGGGCCGGGCAGGGCGGCGCACTCGGCGCGCGCCGTCCGCGTGGCTCCGGCTGCGGGTTCGGGGATGCCCGGCAGACGGCAGGGTAGTGCCACAGCGTGCAGCGGCCCTGCCAGGGGTTCACCGCAGGTTGAAGAGCCGCAGAGCGTCGTTGACAGCCCCACCCGAAGCGGGAGAAGCTTCCCCGGCATGGGCCGCCGCCTGAGGCTGACAACGTCCTGTTACATGGGCATTGCAATGAGGGGCCAGCGCGCCCGCGTGAACGAAAAGATCCGGGGACAGCTCGCGCCTTTGGGATATCAAACTGGGAGACCAACCGTGAAACATGACACTTCTGCCTTCAGCCGCCGCCGGTTCCTGAAGGGCTCGGCCGCCGGGGCCGGCATCCTGGCCGCTCCGGCCATCATCTCGTCGAAGGCGCTTGCCTCGTCGGGCGAACTGAACTTCACCGGCTGGGCCGGCTATCCGCTGTTCCAGGAGAAGATCTTCCCGACCTTCGAGGCCGCGACCGGCATCAAGGTCAACTTCAAGGAACTGCCGGACCAGGACACGATGTTCGCCGAGGCGAAGGTCGCGCTGGAAGCCGGCGGCATCGACGTGATCGAGCCGACGATCGACCGCTGGGGCGGCTGGAACTCGAACGGCCTCTTGCAGCCGTGGGACGAATCGAAACTGGCGATGGACAACTACCTGCCGGGCCTGGCCGACGGTGCGGCGGGCGAGCGCAGCCGCGCCGATGGCAAGCTGTTCTACGTCCCGTCAAACTGGGGCACCGAGGCGCTGGTGGTGAACGAGGCCGAGGCCAAGCTGTCCTCGCCGCCCTCGCTGGGCGACCTGTTCAACCCGGAGAACCCGGCCGTGCTGCGCCCCCATTCGACGCTGGCCGCGATGGGCCGCTGGCTGGACGCCCAGGGCAAGCTGCCGCGCCCGTGGATGGACGGCTACACCGACATGGCCGCGATGACCGAGCTGTGGGACATCGCGCTGGCCGAGGCGATCAAGGCCAAGGGCAACGTCGTGCAGTGGTGGTCGGGCGAGAACGAGGCCAATGCCGGCTTCACCGCCAACGGTGCAACCATCGGCCTGTGCTGGGATTCGACCGGCTTCAACCTGCGCAATGACGGCTACAAGTACATCGCCCCGGCCGAAGGCGCCTTCGCCTGGCACCAGGGCCTCGTGCTGATGAAGAACGCCAAGAACGTCGAGCAGGCGCACGAATGGGCCAAGTGGGCTTCGACCCCGGAAGGCTCGGCGCTCTGGGCGACCGCCTTCTCGTCGAACCCGGTCGGCAAGGGCTCGAGCGAGTTCATGGACCCGGCGGTGGCGGAATACTACAACGGCACCTTCAACGACGAGGCCCTGAACAAGCTGTGGTGGTGGCCGGAACAGTCGGCCGAGTTCATCGCCAAGCGGACCGAATACGCCGACAAGTACAAGGCGGCCTGATCGCCGTCCTGCCGCGATCCACGCCGGGCCCCAGCGGCCCGGCGTGACTTTTATGGGCGCTGGCACGGAATCTGGACGCAAACTCTGCCGCGATCTGGCGATACACATTGCGCTGGCCTGCCGGCCTGCTAGCCTGCACCCCAAAACAAGAAACGACCTCAGGGAGACAGACGCGCCATGAGCGCCGGTATCGATCTTGAAAACGTGTGCTGCGATTTCGGCACCTTCCGCGCCGTGGATAATGCAAACGTGTCCATCCGCCCCGGCGAGTTCTTCTCGTTCCTGGGCCCCTCGGGCTGCGGCAAGACCACAATCCTGCGCATGGTCTCGGGCTTCATCGAGCCGACCGAGGGCACGATCCGCATCGGCGGCAAGGATGTGAAGGGCACACGGCCGAACCAGCGCCCGACCGCGCTGATCTTCCAGAACCTTGCGCTTTTCCCGCTGATGCCGATCTGGGAAAACATCGCCTTCGGGCTGGAGGTTCGGGGCGTTGACAAGGCCACCCGCCGCAGGAAGGCCGAGGAATTGCTTAAACTGGTCGATCTGCCCGGTGCGGCCGACAAGATGGTCAGCCAGCTGTCGGGCGGGCAGAAGCAGCGCGTGGCGATCGCGCGGGCGCTGGCGGTCGAGCCGCAGGTGATGCTTCTGGACGAACCCCTGTCGGCGCTGGACCTGAAGCTGCGCCAGCACATGCGCGCGGAACTGCGCGCGATCCAGAAGCGGACTGGCGTGACCTTCATCTACATCACCCACGACCAGGGCGAGGCCTTGGCCATGTCCGACCGGGTGGGCGTCATGAGCCAGGGCCGCATCCAGCAGATCGCCGATCCCAAGGACATCTACAACAACCCCGTGAACGGCTTCGTCGCCAGTTTCGTGGGCGAGAACAACATCTTCACCGGCACTGTGGGTGCGGTGTCCAATGGCATGGCCGCCTTCGAGACGCCCGAGGGCAGCTTCCGCGCGCGCATCGCCCCCGAGGCGCAGGGCAAGCCGGTCAAGCTGTACGTCCGGCCAGAGCACACGCTTCTGTCCGACCGGGCGGGAGAAAACTCGATCCCGGTCACGGTGACGGAAGTCGCCTTCGAGGGCGCCTTCATCTCGGTCCATGCCCGGACCGAGAAGGGCATGATCCTTTCCGCCGAGATCCGCAACGACGGGCTGGCCACGGTGCCGGAACTGGGGACGCGGTTGCACGCGAGCTTCGACCCCGCCCGCGCGGCGCTTCTACCCGACGCAAACGTCAGGAGCTGATCCGATGCAGGACCTTCTTCGCCGCTATGGGCCGGGCCTGACCTTCATGATGGGGCTTCTGGTGGCCTTCTGGCTGCTGATGCTGGTCATCGTGCCGAATATCACGCTGTTCGAACAAAGCTTCCGGCCCTATCTGCCGGTGGTCGAGATAGGCGGCCCGCGCGACACCTATTCCTTGAACAACTACCTCAAGGTATTCGACGGCAAGGTGGAAAAGTCGTTCCTCGGCTTCGCCTTCACCATCCCGGTGCATGTCTACACCTTCTCGCTGACCATCTTCTATTCGATGCTGGTCACGGTGATCTGCTTCCTGATGGCCTATCCGCTGGCCTATTACCTCGCCAAGATCGTCAACCCCAAGTCGCTGCCGACGCTGCTTCTGCTGCTTTTCATCCCGCTCTGGGTGTCCGAGGTGCTGCGGGCCTTCGCCTGGTGGATCATCCTGGCCTTCAAGGGGCCGCTCAATGCGCTGTTGCAAGGCATCGGCCTGATCGAGGACCCGATCCGCTGGACCAACATGGGCTATGCCGGCGTGGTGATCGGTCTGGTCTATACCTACGTCCTGTTCATGCTGTTCCCGGTCTACAACGCCATCCAGTCGCTGGATTCGAACCAGATCGAGGCGGCCGAGGACCTGGGCGCGCCCTGGTGGAAGATCCACTGGCGCATCGTGCTGCCCCATGCCAAGCCGGGCATCGCCTCGGGTTCGGTCATGGTGTTCATGCTGTCGGCAGGCTCGCTGCTGGTGCCCTCGATCCTGGGTTCCACCACCTCGCAATGGTTCACCCAGACCATCGACCAGTGGTTCAAGGACGCGCTCGACTGGAACACGGCCTCGGCCTATGCCTTCCTGCTGCTTCTCGTCTGTACCCTTTTCGTCACGCTGGCGATGTGGGTGTTCCGCGTGAAGCTGTCGGACATCGCGAAGTAGGGAGCCGCCATGCACAAAGTGCGACAGAACCTCGCGCATCTCTACATGGTGCTGTTTCTCGTCTTCCTTCTGGCGCCGCTGGTCGTCATGTCCGGGGCGGCGTTCAACGACAGCAAGCTGCCCTCGATCGTGCCGTGGAAGGGCTGGACGACGGTCTGGTTCACCGAGATGGTCAACGACCAGCGCATGATGTGGGCCTTCGTCAACACGCTCTGGGTCGCGCTGGCGGTGGCGGTGATCGCCGTCATCATCGGCACCGCCTCGGCGATCCTGATCAATTCGATCTCGGGCCGGGTGCGCACGGTGCTTTATGGCCTGATGATCTCGACCATCCTGATCCCAGGCGTGGTGATCGGCATTTCCACCATGATCATGTGGACCAAACTGGGCGGTGCGCTGTTCGGACCGGACGGCAAGCCCTGGCCTTTCATTCCTGGCCTGCACCTCTCGGTCCTCGGGCAGGTCAGCTACATCGCCGCCATGGTGATGCTTCTGGTGCTGGCGCGGTTGCAAAGCTTTGATGCGGGGCTGGAAGAGGCGGCTTTGGACCTCGGCGCGAGCCACGCCCAGGTGATGCGCCGGATCCTTCTGCCGCACCTTTACCCGGCGATCGGGGCCGGGGCGGCGGTAGCCTTCTTCCAGTCGATCGAGAACTTCAACGTCACCCAGTTCACCCGGGGCGGGGCGGATACGCTGACGGTCTACGTGTTCTCGAAGGTGCGGTCGGGGATCACGCCGACGATCAACGCGCTCGCGTTCCTGTTGATCTGCGTGACCCTGGTGCTGGCGCTGGTCTACGAGATCAACCGCCGCCGCAAGGCGCGGATCGAGGCCGAACGCGAGGCCGAGGCGCGGAGGGCCGAGGCGGCGATGCTCTGACCGGACGCTCGTCGTCGACTGCGTCGCTCCTCGCCGGGGGCCGCCCGGCGAGGAGGCGACAGGGTCGCACGACGAGCGGTCCGGAGGGATTGCGCCTTGGTTTACGGGACGTGAATGTCCGCAGCCAGGGCATTGGAATTGCTGGGCGTGGCGGGACTGTCCGGCGTGGACAGCCCCGGTCAGAGCCCGTCCATCAGCACCGCGCAGAGCGGAGAGTCGGGGTCGCGGAGACCCTCGATCACGTCGAAGTGGTGCCGTCCGGGATCGACGGTCCAGGGGCAGCCCCATTCCTCGGCCAGGACGCGGGCCTGCCAGAGGAAGGCCGGGCGTTCGCCTGCGCCCACCCAGACATGCGCGCCGACCCCGTCGCGGAGACGCTGCCGGGCCGGGCTTTCCGCGGCGACCTCGGCCTCGTCCAGTTTCAGCGTCGCGTTCATCCCGGTGGCCAGCAGCGGCCCCATTTCCGACAGGGGCGAGATCGGCACCACCCGGGCCACCGGAACCGGGATGTCGGCGCAACCCATCCGGGCGGCCAGATGTCCACCGGCCGAATGTCCGGTCACCACCACCGGACCGGGCACGCGCGTTCCGACGAACCAGGCGGCCCGGGCGATCTCGGCCGTGATCTCGGCGATCCGGGCCGCCGGGGCCAAAGTGTAGCCGGGCATGGCGACCGCATAGCCGCGGGCCAGGGGGCCGGCGGCGAAATGCGACCAGTGCGATTTCGAGAACAGGTGCCAGTAGCCGCCGTGGACGAAGATCACCACGCCCTTCGGCGGCCCATCGGGCAGGAACAGGTCCAGCCTTTCGCGCGGGGAGGGGCCGTAGGCGAGATCCAGCTCGGCGCGCCGTCCCATGGCCTGCCGGAAGGCTGCGGCGGCTTCGGCCCAACGCTGCGGATAGGCGGCTGCACCGGGGATGAAGGCACCGTTCGCATAATCACGGTCGGGGTCGGGCCAGCGATAGGGTGGTGGGGTCACGGGCATGCTCCGGTCAGGCTCGGCAGACTGTGCCCAGCCGCCTGGTCGGCTGCAAGGGGGGGCGGGCGTGTCATTCTTCTGTTACAAAATCGTCGCACATGCTTCACCATGGCGGTCTAGAGCAATGTGGGCGATCGCCCATGTTGGCGGCACGGAGCAGGTCATGGATGACATTCGGGCGGCGGCAGCGGCCGTGGAGAATGCGACGGCGAAGATCTCGGCGCGGGGGGTGCAGGTCTATTACGGCCAGAACCACGCGCTGAAGGACGTGGACGTGGACATCCGGGACCGGGCGGTTACGGCCTTCATCGGGCCTTCGGGCT
>NZ_JBKBLV010000005.1:0-120963 GCF_046295235.1 Tabrizicola flagellatus | reverse complement strand
AGCGATTTCGATCACCAGATCGACATTCGAGCCGTCGTAGTGACCGGTTGCATCGGCAAGCGGATGGCCCGGGTCGTAGACACGGGCAAGCTCGCTCCGATCCAGTCGGACCGGCCCTGCCGCGACAAGACCGGTTTCCATCGCCCGCTCGAAGCTCACCACCTTGCGGTGGTAGCCGGGCGTATCTGCATTCGCGATGTTCTCTGAAACATGGCGGAGCCGCATGGCCTGCGCCTCCATCCCCGAGGCCGCGAAGGAAAGCGAGGAAATCAGGTCGTTGCCCATGTCTCACCCCCTACCGCGGCCGACCGAGACTGGCCCGGATCACGTCCGAGGTGGCCCGGTAGATGGCGAGCGCCATGTCGTGCGACTGGCGGGCCTCGACCGACTTCACCATCTCGGCCTCAAGCGAGACCGAGTTGCCGTTCGGAGCCTCGTGGCCCTTGACGCGTTCGGCATCAGGAAGGTGGCCCTGCCCGACAGCGGTCAGGTGACCGGCACGGGTTGCACGCATCGGGAGATCCGGATCGCGGAACACTTCGGCAAAGGCCGGCAGATCCCTCGCCTTGTAGCCGGGGGTATCGGCATTCGCGACGTTCTCTGCGATCACCGCCATGCGCGCGCCGGAATGTGCGGCAAGTGTCTGCGCCATCCGGGTCAGTTCCAGTTTCTCGAACATCGGGGCTTCTCCCTCGATCAGCTTCACCAAGGCTTAAGGCTGATTCGTTTAGAAACGGTTGAAAGCGAACAAAGGGAGAATCCCGTGACCCAGCTTTTCGAAGGCCTCCTTGCGGAAATTGCCGGCAGTTCGCCGGTCCGGAGGATCGGACGCGTGATCGAAACGCGTCGCGGGCTGGCCGAGGTCTCAGGCCTCGACAGTGCGGCCATCGGCGACCGGGTCAGGATTCACAGCCGCGACGGTGTCGCCGGGGGCGAAGTGCTCAGGCTTTCGCAGGGTCGGTGCTGGGTTCTGCCGGACGCCTCGGGTGACGGCATGTCGATCGGTGACAGGGTCGAGCTCATCGGCAAAGCCGAGATCGCCCCGGATGACAGCTGGATCGGCCGGATCATCGACGCCACGGGCCAACCGATCGACGGTCGGCCACTGATGCGAGGGGCCCGGCAAAGGTCGCTGCGCACTCCTGCACCGGCGGCCGCCAGTCGTCGTCGCCTGGGCGCACGACTGGAAACCGGGATTGCGGTCTTTGACACGCTTCTGCCCCTGGTGCGTGGCCAGCGGATCGGTCTTTTTGCCGGATCGGGTGTCGGGAAGTCATCCTTGCTGGCCAGGTTCGCCCGGGGAGTGGAGGCGGATGTGGTCGTCATTGCATTGGTCGGGGAACGCGGCCGCGAACTGCGGGAGTTTACCGAGCGCGTGCTGGGGCCTGCCGGGATGGCGCGCAGCGTCATCGTGACAGCCACGTCGGATCAGTCTCCGCTGATGCGCCGGATGTGCGCGCTGACCGCGATGGCTGTTGCCGAGCATTTCCGCGACCAGGGTCGGCATGTCCTGCTCCTTGTGGACAGCGTCACCCGCTTTGCCGAGGCGCACCGAGAGGTTGCGCTTGCCGGTGGCGAAGGGGCCACCCTGCGCGGCTACCCTCCTTCGCTGACCCAAGCCATCATGGGACTTGCCGAACGGGCCGGGCCGGGACCGGAGGGCTCGGGTGACATCACGGCTGTCTTCTCGGTTCTTGTTGCCGGGTCCGACATGGAGGAGCCGGTCGCCGACATCCTGCGCGGGGTTCTCGACGGTCATGTGGTGCTGGACCGCAGGATTGCCGAGCGCGGTCGGTTTCCGGCGATCGATCTGCTCCGCTCGGTGTCCCGCTCGCTGCCCGAGGCGGCGTCGGACGAGGAGAACATGCTGATCACCGAGGCGCGCAGACTGCTTGGCGCCTATGACCGGGCCGAGATGATGATCCAGGCCGGACTCTACGTTGCCGGCTCGGATGCCCTGATCGACCGGGCCATCAGGATCTGGCCTACCCTGGATGGCTTTCTGTCCGAAGCATCGCCGAAAACCGGAATTTCCGGCAGTTTCGACAGGTTGCGGCAATGCCTTTCGAGCTAGAGGAAGGGCGCCGCAGCCCTAGCCCAGGGCAGCCCAGAGATCGGCCCCGAGCAGCCCGACGGCAATTCCGACAAGGACAAGACCGCCCGCCCAGCCCATGAGCTCGCGCGCCTTTCGACTGTCGTTGAGCGATTGGGCAATCGTACCCCCCAACCATGCCACGACAAGGTCGGCAGGGATGGCGGTCAACGGCACCAGTATTCCCAGCACGAGAAGCTGGATGGTAACGTTGCCCGAGCCGGCCGCGCCTGGGTCCGAGGCGACAAAGGGCGGCAGGAAAAGTGCGAAGAACAACACCGTCTTCGGATTCAGCAGCTCGACCAGGATGCCTTGCCACATGATGCCGGCAAGCGACTGCAGCGGGACCGTCAACGCCTCCAGGTCTTGCCGGGCGTTTACCCTCGCGTCCCTTATCATGGAGATGCCCAGCCAGGTCAGGTAGGCCGCGCCGCAATACTTCAGTGCCGTGACCAGACCTTCAAAGGTCATGAAGATCGTCCCGAGACCCCAGGCGGTCGCGACTGCCAGCAGGACTCCGCCCAGACAGAGTCCGATGGCCGAGGCAAATCCCGCAGATCGGCTTTGGCCGACCGTTCGTGACAGCACATAGAGCATCGAGGGGCCCGGCGTGGCACTCAGCGCAAGGCCGGCCAGGGTCACGGCAAGTATGGATTCGATCGGTGGCATGAGCTATGCCCGGCTCCTCTCGATGCGGCTCTCGAACGGGTTGGAATAGGTCTCACTTCCGGCACAAAGACGGTCGGCATCGCGCTGCCGCCGCCGCTGCCGGAGATAGGGAAAGTCCCGCAGAAGCATGCGTTCCAGATGTGCGCCAGCCTGAAAGGGCTCATACAGCGCCGGCTGGCCCTCTCCGACCAGTTGCGGAAATGGTCTGATCACCGTGTCGTGGTTGGCCGCCACGAAGTAGGGCATCGAAAACCGCTCGGGGCTGCGATTCACCACCCGGTGCGGCGTTGATCGAAGGATGCCGTTGGTCCAGGCCTCCAGCATGTCGCCGATATTGACGACATAGGCCGCGTGATCGACCGGCACGTCTATCCATCGGTCGGCCTGATCGAGTACTTGCAGACCCTCGTTGCGGGTATGCAGCAGGGTCAGGCACTCGTAGTCGGTATGCGCCCCCATGTTTACCGAGCCGTGGTCCCGTGAACGCTCGGGCCGGACGTAGTGCAGCAGCCGCAACTGCGAGATCGGTTTGGTCATCTGGCTGGTGATCGCGGCCCGTGGGAGCCCGAGAAACAGCTCGAGAGCCCCACAGATCAAGCGTCCCAGCGAGGCCACCTCGTCATAGTAGCGAGAGACGGTATCCTTGAAGCCTTCCAGCTCTGGCCAGACATTCGGGCCAAGCAGCAGATTGCCACCCAGATAATCCGGGTCGGTGGAGGGCAGTTCGAGGCCAAGATCGAATGCCTCATAGTTGCGATGCACCTCGTCCGCGTAGTCTCCCTTTTCGGTGAACGGAACATAGCCGCGGTGATTGGTGCTCTTGCCGATGTAATGGCGCCGCTTCTCCACCTCTGGCAGTGCAAAGAAGCGTTCGGCCGCGCAGTAGGTTGCGGAGATCAGTTCCGGGTCGATCCCATGGTTGCAGATGCGGAAAAAGCCGATGTCGCGCGCTGCGGCACCCATCTGTTCGGCGACTTGCACTATCTCCCGCGATGTACCGCGTCTCAGGCCGCCAATGTCGATCATAGGCAGGTCCGTCGACCTGGGCTGCTTGTAGGCCAATGAAGTCGCCAAGGGATCCTCCTGTCTGTTGGAGGACGACCCTACGAATTCATGGTTAACAAAGTCTTTCCAGTCACTGGACCGCGGGGAAGAGCAGCTCGAATGTGCTGCCCTCGCCAGGCGCTGAAGACACCGACACCGTGCCGCCGGATTGCTGCACAAGTCCCCGCACGATCGACAGACCCAGTCCGGTTCCCGAGCCAACCGGCTTGGTTGTGAAGAACGGGTCGAAGATCTGCGAAAGCCGGTCTGCGAGAATTCCGACACCCGTGTCCGAGACCCTCAGGCAGACATAGCGGCCAGGGACAAGGTCGTTTGCGGCGTCCATGCCTTCGGTCATGCTCAGCTGGCAGTTTTCCGTCAGGATCATGATCTTTCCGCCGGTGGTTTTCGCATCGAGGGCATAGAGGGCGTTCTCAAACAGGTTTGACAGGATTTCCTCGACGGCGCGAGGGTCGATCGAGACCGACCAGAGATCCTCCTGCAGGTTCAATGTCAGCCTCCCGTTGACCAGGTGCATGTTCCGGTGTGCGAAATCGGACACGATGAGATTGATGTTTACGACCGCAGGACTGAGCCGCGTTCGCTGCGCAAAGGTCAGCATGTCGCGGACAAGCCGGGCGCCACGCTCACCCGCGCTGCGCGCATCCGCCAGACGCTGAACCATTTCGGGGCTGGCAGGATCGGACTCGGCAAGTTCAAGGTTGCCAAGTATGATTGTCAGCAGATTGTTGAACTCATGGGCGAAGCGCCCGGTAAGTTTGCCGATCGACTCCATCCTGCGGGCCTCGAAAAGCCTTGCTTCCAATGCCTTGCGGGTGGTGATCTCTTGGCTCAACTGGTCATGCGACGCCACCAGGTCCCGATAGCGCTGGGCGGACCGTTGCGCTTCCGCCAGAAGTTCGAGCTTGGCAACGGTCATTGCCGCCACCGTGTCGAGGATTTCGAGTTCAACTTCTCCGAAGGCTCGAGGTTCGGTGTGCTCACTGTCGATGACGCCGACGATCTTGCCACGAAAGACGAGCGGAACACAGATCTCGGACCGCGCCAACTGCGTATCGGGGATGTAGTCCTGGTCGGTCAGAAGGTCATCGACGATGATCGGCCTCCCGGTCTGCGCTACCTTTCCGGTGATCCCGCACCCGAATGGAATGACGAGCGGATTCAATATGTTGCGACCAAATGGATTCTTGGCTCCCCAAGCCGCAACCTGGCGGAGGGTCGTCTGTTCCTCGTTCGCCTGATAAACCACGCAGTCGATGAAGTTGAGCTTGCCGACCACGTTCTGCGCCACGTACCAGAACAGGTCTTCGGTACTTGGGATCTGAATAAGGTCAACCGCGAACTTGTTCAGGGTTCGCAAGGTGGACGCTTCCATCGAGATACCGTGGCGGTCCGACGTAGCGGTGGCTGGGTGGCGCACTCTTCAGTTTCCCTCGGGGATACAGACATGCACACAGGTTAGGCAATGCGGACAGCGTGGCAAAGGCAAATCGTCGCCGCGGTCCGGCTGCGAGGCAGGTTGTTTCGCGAGGAGTGGCGGCGCTTGGCCCATTTTTCAACAGGTCGCGCTCGGTTTCATTTGCCGATTCAGCTTCCGAGAAGCACTTCGTTGAGCCAGACGTGCTACCGCCGAAGCAGCGTAAGAGCGGCGGCAGCTGATGACATTGTAGCCGCTTGATCCTGCATTTCCGATCGCAGCATGAATCTCCGGACCAACGCATCCAGCTTGGCGGGGTCCTTGAACTGGGACAGACTGGGCGATCCAAAGGCGGCTTCCGTCTTTGCCTGGATGGTCGAGAGCTGCTGGTCGATATCGATCGCAGCGAAGCTTTTCGGCAGACCAAGAGCCGTCTGTAACATCTCTCGCAAGGGCGGGTTTCCGAGGAGACTGTACCATTTTGCCTTTTCACTGGTGGGCTTCCCGGCCAGATCCGGAATCTCCCGCTCGGCGTTCAAGGCCAGACGATATGTGTTGTTCTGTGTGCCGATGTCCTTCTCGAAGCTTCGAACGTGGTACTGCGAGAGGATTTCATCCGGAAAGGTCGAGATCCTTGTTCGCGGAACCGAGAAGTCGCCGTACCCAAAGGCAGCTGCGAGTTTCTGGTATTGCTTGTTGGCAAGCCTGTTCGCCAGACTGCCTTCCTTCAACGTGCCACCCTCGAGAACCTTCTGGATGAAAGCCTTGCTGTTCAGGTCGCCCTCAAGGCCGAAAGCCGTGAGGGCGATCCGCAAGAGCCGCTTGTCGCTGACCAGCTTTTCGGCGGTATCGGCCTTCCCGATCCTGTCACGAAAATAGGCTTCGTCCCGCTGTTGAACCGGAAGGGATTTCTGGACGGCCTGCTGCCGCTCCATCGTGCGCTTGAGGAAGACCCAGCCGGAATAGCCCGATTGCGGCAATACCGGCTGGAAGCTCACGCCCGAGCAGCGGCGAGGAGCCGCTCCTCCCGCGGAAGAAGTGCGCGCAGGGCCTTCAAGACCTGGTAGTGATGACCCTCCATCACGGCACGGCTGGCGAGGGTCAGCTGGGTGCGGCTGTCATGGTCGGTCAGGACCTGCGAAAGCTGCTCGATCCCGCGCAAGAGCTGCAGCCTGGCTTCCTCGGCATCAGCGTCGCCTGTCAGCACAAGCTGCGCGATGTAGCAGACCCGTCGGACGGGGGTATTGACTTCTTCCGGATGAATTGCGTCTCGCAAGCGCAGGATATTGGCGTTTGGCGTCATGATGGCGAGGCGCGACCGCTTCTCGCCGTTCTCGATCACGGCGCCGTTGATCAGAACCCGCTCATGCGGCCCGAGTTTGAGGACAAGGCCGCTCATCTGCTACCACCCTCGCCGCGCAAGCCACGCATGACGGCCATGTTGATGTCCACCAGAACCTCGACGCTGGCCTTGTCTTCCAGCACGGTCCGGCTGTGATGTGCGGTGAATTCATACAGGTAGAACAGCCGCGCGCGGAGGGCCGCCGGCAGCGTGTTTCCGGGCAGAGCGACGTCGGAAGCGAAGGTCGCCCAGAGTTGGGTGTTGTCGGTCACGGCGCGCACCAGGGCGGGAAAATCGGTGGTCCGGGCAGCCCAGGCGCTGCGCAGCCGATGAGTGACCTGTGCGAGAAGATCGTACTCGACCGAGCGAAGCGACCGGGTCGGCGCTTCGGGTCGGGCGTAGCTGATCGCTGAATGGAAAGTCATGGGGTGTCCATCTGTTCGAAAGCCGGGGGTGAAGGAAGGCCGCGGGGATCAGTCCCCGCGGCCCGTTGCGCTTAGCGGAACAGAGACAGGAGACCCTGCGGCTGCTGGTTGGCGATCGAGAGGGCCTGGGTGGCCAGCTGCTGCTGCACTTGCAGCGCCTGCAGCCTGGCCGAGGCTTCCTCCATGTCGGTGTCGACCATGACGCCGATGCCGGTCTTGAGCGAGTCGGTCAGATTGCTGACGAACTCGTTCTGGATATCGATGCGCTTTTGCGACGAACCGAAGGCCGCCGCCGCATCGATCGAGGTCTGCAACATGCCCTCGATTGCATTGAGAGCGTTGGCCGGCTGGTTGACGACGTCGATCGTGTTCAGTCCGGCAAGACCGCCGGTTCCCCGAGTGGTCCCCACGCTGATCGCCGCGGACTGGTTGGTGTTGTTGGCTACCGTCAGCGCCCCGCTGCCGAGGGTCAGCGTGAAGTCGCTATCGGAAAGGCCGTTCTGGGTGAGCGAGTTCTTGAGCCCGGACACGAGCGAGTCGGCGGTGTCACCCTTCTGCACGACATAGCTGCCAGAGACGGAGCCGATGTTCAGCGTGATCTTGTCCCCGGCGATGATGCCAGTGAGGGTGCCGGGCGCGGCGGTCGGAGCATCTGCGGCAAGCGCCCCAGCCCCGCCCTGAAGCGTGAAGCCGTTCAGCGTGACTGGGGTCCCGGTCACCACGTTTGCGGCCGACAAGGTCCCGCCGCCCGCGGTCAGGGACGCGCCGGCATTGGTGGAAAGGTTCTGCGCCTCGACAGTGATGTTCGACGACGTGACGCCCGACTGGCTGCGGTCAAGCGAGGCCAGCACGTTCACGGAGGTCTGTGAACCGTCCACAAGGTTCAGACCGTTGAACTGGGCGGCGCCGACGACCGACTTGATCTGGTCGGTCAGAGCGTCGATGTCGGTCTGGATCTTGGAGCGATCGACGTTTTCGGCCTGGGCGGCGACGATCTTGCCCTTCATCTCGGTCAGAAGTTTCGTAACGGATTCCGAAGCGTTGCGAGCGACGGTCAGCGTGGCCGAGCCGACGGAGAGGCTGTCCGAAATGCCCTTGAACCCCTCGACATCGGATTCCATCACCTTCGAGATTGCCCACACCGCGGCATTATCCTTGGCGGTGGCCACCGATTTGCCGGTCGAGATGTCAGCCTGGGTCTTGTTGAGGTTGGCGTTGATGCCCTTCATCGTCTGCAGCGCGACCATCGCGCTGGTATTGGTCAGGATCGACGACATGTTTCAGTCCTTCACGCAGGGCCGCAGGTTTCACGGCCGGAAAAGCCACGAGGCGTGGCAGTTTGGGCGTTCTGTCCGTGCCGCCGGATGACCGGAAGCGCCGCCCCCTCATGAGGCGCGAGGACCATCAGGCGGCAAACCGCCTAATCAATTGCTAATCGGACCTGGCCAAATGCCCGGCATTTGATCCGTATTGGATCGGAAGCAGCCAGCGCGAGGCGATGGCTTTCAGGGCCTCTGAGCCGACCCGGAGCGTAACTGGAACCGCTGGATCTTGCCCGTCTGGGTCTTGGGCAAGGCCTGGGTGAAGATCACGCGGCGCGGATACTTGAACGGGGCGATGACCCGTTTGACGTGGTCCTGCAAGAGCTTGACCATCAGGGCATCGCCCTGATGACCCGGGGCCAGCACGACATGCGCCTCGACGATCTGCCCTCGTTCCGGGTCGGGGGCGCCGACGACGGCGCACTCCAGCACTGCGGGGTGTTGCAGAAGCGCCGCCTCGACCTCGGGGCCGGCGATGTTGTAGCCGGCCGACAGGATCATGTCGTCGGTGCGGGCAGCAAAGTGGAAATAGCCGTCCTCGTCCTGCCAGAAGGCATCGCCGGTCAGGTTCCAGCCGTCGCGCACATAGGCGCGCTGGCGCGAGTCGGCGAGATAGCGGCATCCGGTGGGGCCACGGACGGCAAGGCGGCCGACCTCTCCCCTGGGTTTCTCGACCATCGCGTCATCCACGATCCGGGCCTCGTATCCCGTGACAGGCTTTCCGGTGCAGCCGGGGCGGTGATCGTCGAAGCGGTTACTGATGAAGATGTGCAGCATTTCGGTTGCGCCGATACCGTCCAGCATCGGCTTGCCGGTCTTGGCGCGCCATTCTTCATAGACTGGCGCGGGCAGCGTCTCTCCCGCCGAGACGGCCGCCCGGAGCGAGGACAGGTCGGCGCCCTCGTCCATCGCCTTCAGCATCACGCGGTAGGCGGTCGGCGCGGTGAAACAGATCGTCGCGCGATGTTCCTCGATCATCGCCACCATGTTGGGCGGTGAGGCCTGTTCCAGAAGTGCCGCCGCCGCCCCGAAGCGCAGGGGAAAGACCGCAAGCCCGCCAAGTCCGAAGGTGAAGGCAAGCGGCGGGCTGCCGATGAACACGTCCTCTGGCGTGACGCCCAGCACCTCGCGGGCGTAGCCATCGGCGATGATCAAAAGGTCGCGGTGGAAGTGCATGGTTGCCTTCGGCTCACCCGTGGTGCCCGAGGTGAAGCCGAGGAGCGCCACGTCGTCGCGTCCGGTGCGGACCGCCTCGAACCGCACGGGCTTTTTCAGCGCATGGCGGTCGAGTTCGGCATCATGGTTGGCGGTGCCGTCGAAGCCGACCACCGTCTTCAGGAACCGGCTGTCCTTGGCGCAGAGGACCAGTTCCTCCATCAGCCGGGTGTCGCAAAGGGCGTGGCTGATCTCGGCCTTGTCCACGATCTTTGCCAGTTCTCCGGCCCGCAGCATCGGCATGGTGTTCACCACCACCGCCCCGGCCTTGGTCGCCGCCAGCCAGCAGGCCACCATCGCCGGGTTGTTTGCCGATCGGATCAGCACCCGGTTGCCGGGCCTGACCCCGTAGTCCTCGATCAGGACATGGGCGATGCGATTGGTCCAGTCGGTGAGTTCCTTGTAGGTGCGGCTGCGGCCATTTCCGATCAGGGCGACGTGATCGCCGAAGCCCTTCTCGACCATCCGGTCGGCCAGTTCGACCGCGACATTCAGGAACTCCGGGTAGTCGAAGCCGGCCAGGTCGATCCGGGGCCACTCCTCTGCCGGCGGCAGACGGTCGCGGGTAAAGCTGTCCAGATGTCCGGTCGGTCCAAGCATGGCGACTCCTTTCGGGCGGTCCCGGTCGCGCCGGGAGGAATGGGCTCAGTCGGGAACGATCGCGGTGGCCTCGATCTCGACCTTGGCGCGGTCCTCGATCAGTGCGACGACCTGGACCACGGCCATGGCCGGGTAGTGGCGACCGATGATCTCGCGGTAGATCCGGCCCAGCGCCTTGGGGTCGGCGAGGTATTCGGTCTTGTCGGTGATGTACCAGGTCAGACGAACCAGATGCTCGGGCCCGGCACCGGCTTCGGCAAGGACGGCGACGACATTGCGAAGGGTCTGTTCGACCTGGCCGAGAAAATCGTCGGTCTCGAACTGGCAGTCGGCGTTCCAGCCGATCAGCCCGCCGGTCAGGACCATGCGCCCGCGCGCCGTGACCCCGTTGGCGTAGCCCTTCGCCGGCTTCCAGCCGGGCGGGTGCAGGAGGGTGATGCTCATGCTGTCTCCATGAAGGCTGCGATGCGGTCGCGCACGTCCTGCGGCCAGGACTGCGGGCGCACGCTTTCGTTGATGTGGACGAGGGTCAGGCTGGAGGTCAGCCGGTGCTGACCATCGCCATGGGCCTGAAGAGCGATGCCGACAGAGGTGCGCCCCAGCCTGGTCACCGAAAGCCGCCAATCGAGAAGGTCGTCCAGCCGCGAGGGAGCATGGAACACAGTCTCGACGGCGGCGGTCGGCACGCCGGTCCGGCTGGTCATCATCTGCCCGAAGGTGCGGCCCGCCACGTCGCGGAAGAAGTTCTCGATGACCGAGTTCATCATCTCGAAGTAGCGTGGATAGAACACGATCCCGGCGGGATCGCAGTGGTTGAACTCGACGCGGATGCTGCGGTGATAGGTCATGCCGTCACGCTCCCAGAAGGCTGCGGGCGATCACGACGCGCTGCACGTCGCTGGCGCCCTCATAGATACGCAGGGCGCGGATCTCGCGGTAAAGTTCCTCGACCTTGACGCCGTGCCGCACGCCGTCGCCGCCATGCAGCTGCACGGCCATGTCGATCACCTGCTGCGCGGCCTCGGTGGCATACAGTTTTGCCATGGCGGCCTCACGGCTGATCCGGGCGGCGCCCTGATCCTTGGCCCAGGCGGCGCGATAGACCAGGAGGGCCGCCGCATCCAGCTTCAGCGCCATGTCGGCAAGATGCCCCTGCACAAGCTGGAGCGCGGACAGGGGTTCACCCTGGATCCGCCGGGAAGTGACGCGGGACAGGGCCTCTTGCAGCGCGCGCCGGCCAAGGCCCAGCGCGGCGGCGCCGACCGTGGGGCGGAAGACATCCAGAACCGACATTGCCAGCTTGAAGCCCTCGCCCGGACGGCCGATCAGGGCCTCGTCGGGCAGATGCACGTCGGACAGGTGCAGCGTGGCGAGCGGATGCGGGGCCATGACCTCGATCCGCTCGGCCACGGTCAGGCCGGCCACCCCGGCAGGCATCAGGAAGGCGGACAGGCCGCGTGCCCCCATCGCCTCGCCGGTGCGGGCGAAGACGACGTGGATGTCGGCGATGCCACCGTTCGAGATGTAGGTCTTGGACCCGTTCAGCCGCCACCCACCCTGTACCCGCTCTGCGATGGTCGCGGTTGCGGCGACGTCGGAGCCCGATCCCGGCTCGGTCAGGGCAAAGGCGGCAATGGCGGTGCCGGTGCGGGTCCGGTCCAGCCAGGCGCGCTGATCTGACGTGCCGAACAGCGAGACCGCGCCCATGCCAAGCCCCTGCATGGCAAAGGCGAAATCTGCCAGGGCGTCATGACGGGCCAGCGTCTCGCGGATCAGGCAGAGCGTGCGCACGTCCAGCCGTTCGCCTTCTGCCGCCCCCGTATGACGCAGCCAGCCGCCCGCGCCCAGCCGCGCAACCAGCGCCTTGCAGGCGGCGTCCACGTCATCATGCGCCACAGGCAGATTGGCGGCGCACCAGTCCTCCAGCCGCGCGGCCAGATCGCGGTGGTGCGGCTCGAAGAAGGGCCAGTCGAGAAAGCTGCGGTCAACGGATCCGGCCATCGGTTCAATCCCCTCCGAACACGGGCTTTTCCTTCGCCACGAAGGCCCGGTAGGCCCGTTCGAAGTCCTTCGTCTGCATGCAGATCGCCTGGGCCTGCGCTTCGGCCTCGATCGCCTGGTCCAGACCCATGTTCCATTCCTGGTTCAGCTGGGTCTTGGTAATGCCATGGGCAAAGGTCGGCCCCGCCGCCAGCTGCCGGGCGAGGGACATCGCGGCCTCGTCCAGTGCCTCGGGGGCATGCAGCGCGTTCCAGAAGCCCCAGGCATGGCCTTCTTCGGCCCGCATCGTGCGCCCCGTATAGAGAAGCTCTGCCGCCCGTCCCTGCCCAATGATGCGCGGCAGCATGGCGCAGGCGCCCATGTCGCAGCCGGCCAGGCCGACACGGGTGAACAGGAAGGCGCATTTCGCATCCGGCGTGGCCAGCCGCAGATCCGAGGCCATGGCCAGGATCGCCCCTGCCCCGACCGCCACGCCGTCCACCGCCGCGATCACCGGCCTGCCGCAGCCGAGCATCGCCTTGACCAGATCCCCGGTCATCCGTGTGAAGGCCAGCAGGTCCTTCATCTCCATTCCGATCAGCGGCCCGATGATGTCATGCACGTCGCCGCCGGAACAGAAGTTTCCGCCATTCGAGGCCAGCACCACCACATCGACATCTGTCGCATAGGGCAGGGCCCGGAACAGATCGCGCAGCTCGGCATAGCTGTCGAAAGTCAACGGGTTCTTCCGGTCCGGGCGGTTCAGCCGGATGGTGCCGATCCGGTCGCGGAGCTGCCACAGGAAATGCGCGGGCTTCAGGTTGGAAAGCTCGGTGCGGGTCAGCTGACTCATCGCTTCGTCGCCCTTTTCAGGATGTCGGTCAGCGCGTCCACATCGGCATCGCTGAGGGTGGAGAAGATCCGGGCCACTTCGGCCTCATGCTCGCGGGCTAGGGTCTCGAAATGCGCCAGACCTTCGGCCGTGAGCGATACGAGCACGGTGCGCCGGTCGCTTTCCGACGGGCGCCGGACGACCAGACCGTCCGCCTCCAGCCGGTCCACCACCGCCGTCACGTTGCCGTTCGAGACCAGGAGCATCCGGCTCAACTCGCTCATGCTGCAGGGCTCGCGCCGGCGATAGAGCGTGGCCATCACGTCGAAGCGGGGCAGGGTGGAGTCATGCCGCACCCGCAGGAACTCGCGCAGTTCGGCCTCGGCCGAGCGGGTGACGGAGAGAAGCCGGATCCACAGCTTCAGGCGGCGTTTCGATCCCTCGCTCATGCCTCTCCTCCCGCGATGGCGATGGCCTGCCCGTTGATCCCCTCGGCCCCCGCGCAGCAAAGCCAGAGCGCGGCCGACGTCACCTCGGCCGGCTGGATCAGGCGGCGCTGCGGGTTGTGGGCGGCGAGCGTCTGCCGCGCGGCCTCGGCGCTCATGCCGGTCTTCTGCATGATGGTCTCCACCGAACGATCCGTCATCTCGGTGTCGAGAAACCCGGGGCAGAGCGCGTTGACCGTGACGGGCTTGCGCGCCACTTCCAGCGCGAGCGACCGCACCAGTCCCACCACGCCATGCTTGGCGGCAGCGTAAGGCGCGACATAGGGATAGCCCTTCAACCCGGCGGTCGAGGCGACGGCGATCAGCCGCCCCCAGTCGGCGATCTGGGCAAGACCCTCGCGGAAGGTCAGGAAGACGCCGGTCAGGTTGACCGCCAGCATCGCGTTCCAGTCCTGAAGCGTGGTCCTGCCGAAAGGTGCGCTGGTCGCCGCCCCGGCATTGGCGATCACCACGTCGCAGCGCCCCGCCTCGGCAAACAGCCGTTCCACCTGGATCTCGTCCGTCACATCGGCCAAAAGCACGCGCGCCCCGGTCGCCTCGGCCACAGCGCGCAGCGGCGCCTCGCGCCGGCCGCAGATCACCACCTCGGCCCCGGCTGCCGCGAAACCACGGGCGAGATCGGCGCCGACCCCGGTTCCGCCGCCGCTGATCAGGACGCGCCGACAGCGCGGATCGAGCATGCCACCCGTCATGCGCGGATCACCTCCTGCTGGCGCTGGCGCAGACGGACCAGAAGATCCCGCCCGCCGCGATAGGGGGCGGGCCAGTCGGCGCCGGTCTCACCCTGTTCGACGGCAGCATGCAGCGTCCAGTAGGGATCGGCCAGATGCATCCGCGCCAGCATGACCAGATCGGCGCGGCCGGCCATGAGGATGCCGTTGACCTGATCCCAGTCGGTGATGTTGCCCACCGTCATCGTGGCCAGCCCCGCCTCGTTGCGGATCCGGTCACTGAACGGGGTCTGGAACATCCGGCCATAGATCGGACGCTCGGCCGGATCGGTCTGGCCCGAGGACACGTCGATGATGTCCGCCCCGGCTTCGGCAAATTGCTTCCCGATTGCAACGGCTTCCTCTGGCGTGACGCCGCCGTCGATCCAGTCGCTGGCGGAAATGCGCACCGACATCGGCTTTTCCGCCGGCCACACCGCGCGCATCGCGCGGAACACCTCCAGCGGATAGCGCATGCGGTTTTCCAAGCTGCCGCCGTAGGCATCGGTCCGATGGTTCGTCACCGGGCTGATGAAACTGGCCAGAAGGTAGCCATGCGCCGCATGCAGCTCGATCATATCGGCCCCGGCCCGGTCAGCCATGCGCGCGGCCGAGACGAACTGGCCCTTCACCCGCTCCAGATCGTCCTGATCCATCGCCTTCGGCACCGCATTGTTGGGCCGGTACGGGATGGCCGAGGGAGACAGGATCGGCCAGTTGCCGGATGGCAGCGGGCGGTCGATCCCGCCGTCCCAGGGCACGCAGGTAGACCCCTTGCGGCCGGAATGGCCGATCTGGATGCAGAACTTCGCAGACGTTTCGGAATGGATGAAATCGGCCAGCCGCTTCCAGGCGGCCTCGTGTTCGGGCGCGTAAAGGCCGGGGCAGCCGGGGGTGATCCGTCCCTCGGGGCTGACGCAGGTCATCTCGGTATAGACCAGTCCGGCCCCGCCCTTGGCGCGTTCGGCGTAGTGGATCAGGTGCCAGTCGGTGGGGCAGCCGTCCACCGCCTTGTACTGCGCCATGGGCGATACGACGATGCGGTTCTTCAGGCGCATCTCGCGCAGCTTGAATGGCGCGAACATCGGGCGGCTGCCGACGGTCCCGCCGGCCTGCTTCTGGAACCACGCCTCGGCCTCGTTCAGCCATGCGGGATCGCGAAGCCGCAGGTTCTCGTGGCTGATCCGCTGCGACCGGGTCAGCAGCGAATAGGCGAACTGGATCGGCGGCATGTCGAGATAGCGCTCGACCTGCTCGAACCATTCCAGGCTGTTGCGCGCCGCCGATTGCAGGCGCAGCACCTCGAGCCGGCGTTCCTCCTGATAGCGGCGGAAGGCGTCTTCCAGGCTGGGCTCGGAGTGCAGGTAATCGGCCAGCGCGATGGCGCTATCGAAGGCCAGCCGCGTGCCCGAGCCGATCGAGAAGTGCCCGGTCGCCGCCGCGTCGCCCATCAGGACGACGTTCTCGTGGTACCACTTCTCGCAGATCACCCGAGGGAACTGGATCCAGACCCCCGAGCCGCGCAGGTGGGCGGCGTTGGACATCAGGTCATGCCCGCCGAGGTGACGCTCGAAGATCCTGCGGCAGGTCTCGACCGTCTCCTCCTTGGTCATCCCGGCAAAGCCGAAGCGGTCCCAGGTCTCGGGCAGGGTCTCGACGATGAAAGTCGCGGTGTTGTCGTCGAACTGGTAGACATGGGCCCAGACCCAGCCATGTTCGGTCCTTTCGAAGATGAAGGTGAAGGCATCGTCGAACTTCTGATGCGTGCCCAGCCAGACGAACTTGCAGCGGCGCACATCGATGTCGGGGCGGAAGGTGTCGCTGTATTCCTGCCGCACGAGGCTGTTGATCCCGTCGCAGCCGACCACGATGTCGTAGTCCTGCCGATACTCTTCGGCCGACTTGAAGGTGGTCTCGAACTCCAGCTTCACGCCCAGCTCGCGCGCGCGGGCCTGCAACAGGATCAGCATCGCCTTGCGGCCGATTCCGGCAAAGCCATGGCCGCCCGAAACGGTGCGCACACCGTCATGGACCACGGCGATATCGTCCCAATAGGCGAAGTTCGACCGGATCGCCTCGGTCGAGACGGGGTCGTTCTTCTGCATCCGGCTCAGGGCGTCCTCGGACAGGACCACTCCCCAGCCGAAGGTGTCATTCGCGCGGTTCCGTTCCAGCACGGTCACATCATGCGACGGATCCCGCAGCTTCATCGAGATCGCGAAATACAGACCGGCCGGCCCGCCGCCGAGGCAAAGTATCTTCATCACCCGGTGCTCCTGTTTGCCCGCAAGTTTGGCAGGTCGGCCAGCAATTTCAAGCTTAAAACTTTTACGCTTGAAAATCTCCGGACTTGTTCCATTCTGCGCCCATGGACCACCTGCTGGAGATCGACGAAGGCACATGGGTGCGGCTGGTGCTGAACCGGCCGGCCGCCCGGAATGCGCTGAACACCGCCCTGCTGGGCGATCTGGCGGCAGCCCTTCGGCGGCTTGCCGACGTGCCGCTTTGCCGGGCGGTCCTGATCCAGGGCGCCGAGGGCAATTTCGCGGCCGGTGCCGACATCGCCGAGATCGAGACCCGCACCACAGCCGATGCCGCAACCGATCCGCGCAAGGCGCATTGGGCGGCGATTCGCGCCTTCCCGAAGCCCTTGGTCGCCGCCATCGAGGGCTTTGCGCTGGGCGGCGGGCTGGAACTTGCCCTGATGGCGGATTTGATGGTGGTCGGGGATACGGCCCGGCTGGGCCTGCCCGAAACCAGTCTCGGGTTGATCCCCGGTGCCGGCGGCGGCCAGCGGCTTCTGTCCCGGATCGGCCCGGCCCGGGCGGCGCGGATGGTGCTGACCGGAGAGATCATCGACGCCGACACGGCCCATGCCTGGGGCATCGCCTCGCACCGAACGGCCGATGCCGTGGCCGAAGGCGCGGCCCTGACAGCACGGCTGGCCGAACGTGCGCCGCTGGCCTTGCGGGCGGCCAAGGCGGCGCTCGTCGCCGGGGCGGAGGCACACCTTGCCTTCGCCGGGGAACGGGCGGGTTTCGAGGCGCTTCTGTCCTCGGCCGACAAGCAGGAAGGCATCCAGGCCTTCCGTGCGCGACGCAAGCCGGATTTCCAGGGCAGGTGAGACGCATGAACGCTGCATCCATCGGTGTGATCGGCCTCGGAACGATGGGGATCGGGATCGTCCAGGTCTTCGCCGCGGCCGGGTATCAGGTGCTGGCAACCGACAGCCACGCGCCGGCCCGCAACAGCGCCGTGGACCGGCTTGCCGCCGCCCTGGCCTCGCGAGTCGCGGCCGGCAAGATGACCGAGGCGACGCACGCCGAGACGCTTGCACGGGTCCAGCTGGTCGAAAACCCCGGGCAGATGGGGGATGCCGAGTTGGCCATCGAAGCGGTGGTCGAGGATCTGACAGCCAAGCAGGAGATCTTCGCGGCGCTTGAGCGGGTGATGGCACCGGATGCCGTTCTGGCCAGCAACACCTCGTCGCTGTCGATTGCCGCACTTGCGCAGGGACTGGACAGACCCGAGCGGCTGGTCGGCCTGCATTTCTTCAACCCGGCCCCTGCGATGAAGCTGGTCGAACTCGTCCCTCATTCCGGCACGTCTGCCCCGGCGCTGCAGAAGGTCCGGGCCCTGATGCAGCCTGCGGGCAAGACCCTGATCGACTGTCCCGACCGCCCAGGGTTCATCGTGAACCGCTGCGCGCGTCCGTTCTACGGCGAGGCGCTGGCCCTGCTGGAGGAGGGTCGTGCTGCCGCCGAGGTGGATGCGGCGATGCTGGCGTCGGGTTACCGGATGGGTCCGTTCTCGCTGATCGATCTGGTCGGCGCCGACATCAACCTTGCCGCGACCGAGGGGCTCAACCGGGCCATGGGCGGGCATCCGCGCTATCATGTCTTTGCGGCGTTGCGTGCGCAGGTCGCCAGCGGCAACCTCGGACGCAAGACGGGAAGGGGCTTCGTCTTTCCCGATCCGTTGGCCTCCCCGCCGTCCGATGCCGCCGCCATCGTCCTGCGGATCGAAGCGATGCTGGCGAACGAGGCGGGCTGGCTTCTGGCCGAGGGCGGCGTGCAGCGCGAGGGGATCGATACCGCGATGAAGCTTGGGTTGAACCTGCCCCGCGGACCCTTCGAATGCCTGCGCGCGCATGGCACCGCAACGATCCTCGCGGAACTGGAACGCCTCGAGCGCCTGGCCCCTGCGCATCTGCGCGGGCGCTATCTGCCCGCACCGGAGCTTGATGCCGCATGACCCGAGACGTCTTCCTCTGCACCATGCGCCGCACGCCGATCGGCCGTTATGGTTGCGCCCTTGCCAGCCTGCGCCCGGACGACATGGCGGCCCTGGTGATCGACGGCCTTCTCGACCTCTGCCCCGACCTGCCGGTTGACGAGGTGATCTTCGGTTGCGCCAACCAGGCGGGCGAGGACAACCGGAATGTCGCCCGCATGGCCGTGCTTCTGTCGCGGCTGCCGGAAACCGTGCCCGCGCTGACCGTCAACCGGCTCTGTGCCTCGGGCATGGATGCGGTGATCGCCGGCGCGCGCGCGATCCGCGAAGGGGCGGACATCATCATCGCCGGCGGCGTCGAAAGCATGAGCCGCGCGCCCTTCGTAATGCCGAAGGCCGAAGCCGCCTTTTCCCGGCAGGCGGAGATGCACGACACCACGATCGGCTGGCGTTTCGTGAACCAGCGCATCGCAAGGCTGTATGGCATCGAGTCCATGCCCGAAACCGCCGAGAACGTGGCGCAGGACTTTGCGGTCAGCCGCGCCGACCAGGACGGCTATGCGCTGCGCTCGCAACTGCGCTATGACGCGGCCTGGCATCGGTCCGACATCCTGCCGGTGACCCTCCGCAGCCGGTTGGGCGACACGGTCGTAAGCGCCGACGAGCATCCGCGCGTCACCTCTGCGGACCGCCTCGCGGCACTGCCAACCCCGTTCCGGGACGGCGGGACGGTAACGGCGGGCAATGCCGCCGGAGTCAACGATGGCGCCGCCGCCGTGCTTCTGGCATCGGCCCGTGGCCTGCAGAAGGCGGGCCTGGCTCCCCTGGCCCGGATCGGTCGCGCCGCCGCGGCCGGCGTTGCCCCGAGAATTATGGGTGTCGGCCCGATTGCGGCAGTCGAACTGCTCGTCGCTGCGGGCGCCAGACCCCCGGTCGAACAGGACGTGATCGAGCTCAACGAGGCCTTTGCCGCCCAGGTGCTGGCCTGCGCCCGCGCCTGGGGGCTGGACGACTCCGACCCGCGACTGAACGCATATGGTGGAGGGATCAGCATGGGGCATCCGCTAGGGATGTCCGGCGCGCGCATTGTGGCAACGGCGGCGAGGCGTCTGGCGGAATCGAACGGCAGGTCGGCACTGGCAACGCTTTGCGTCGGGGTCGGTCAGGGCGTGGCTGTCGAACTTCTGCCCGCCTGAATCCCGGCGGATCACCCGGTGGCGATCCGCCCGCGCCCACATAGGCTACCAGGCCCGAGCAAGTCATTCTCGCCTGGGTTGGCCGCTAGCTGCTCAGACGCGGTATGTCCGCTCGGCACCTCGCACGGTGATCTGCGCTTTCTGGCCGCGCGCATTGTAGGTGGTCAGTTCCCTGCCCTGCGTGATTTCGGACAGTCGGAGCCTTGCCGCCCTGACGCCCCGCCCGGCCGCCTCGATCAGCCGGGCATTCCGCCGGGCCTTGGCCAGTATCAGCTCTGCCAGTCGCGCGTCTTCCGCCGCAAGGCTGATGGCCTCGACCTGCGGCGCAAGTTCGGACAGCGCCGCGAAATCGCCTGCGGTCAAGGCCGCGGCAACGGCATCAAGAAGGCTGTCAAGCCGTTCCATTCTCTGCCTCCGTCATCGCCTTGAAGATGAGTTCCGCCAGCCCGAGGCCGCCACCCTGCACGATCAGTCTCGCCTGCTCCTGGCGCAGGAACGAGGCGAACTGCGCCTCACCCTGCCCGCCTCCGAAAGCGCCGTCGAGTTCGCCGAGGCCCGAATGCCCCAGCATCTCGGACAGGAATGTCACCTCCAGCTCCTTTGCCTTTGTCATGAGAAGGACTTCGCGCGCAGGCGCCGTGCCGCTGATCGGGGGAATGTCCATCGCATGCTCCTGAAAGCTCGAATTTTCGCCAGCATCCGGCAAGCGGGTAAAGAATGGGTAACTTCTGCACCGGATAACGGTGGCACAGCGGCAAACGTCGTGGATCCATGCAGAACGCACTCATCATCGCACCGATCGCAGTTTCCGTTACAGAAGCCGGGTTCATCCAAACCCGGCACGATGGCCAGGCATTTGCGGGCAGCTTTTGCGAAATTCTTGTCCACCCGGGCCCTACCGATCCGGAAACCGATAGCCTTCCTGCCGCAGGCGGGACCTTTGTCTGGAACGACAGCCTGCGTTCCACGGCCTTGCGGGGTTGGACGCATGCTGAACCAGATGCACCTCGGGATGCGTCAGACGCAGACCTGCTGGCCTTGCCGACGGTAATTCCGGGCGCCCTTTTGCCGGACCGGGGACGGGCAGGATCAGATTCGGGAAGTGCGGACACGGAACCAGCGCCTGCGGGTCTCGACATCAGACCCGCTGCTGACGTTCCGGAAGGCGAAGCGGCCAACAGCCCGATTCTCCTGCAGGCCACACCCGGTGCCGCAGCAAGTTGCGACAGACCGTTAGCCCCTGATGACTTCTTCGCTGCCATCCCGTTTTTCGACGGGCGCGGGCATGCGCTCGCGCCATCCGAAACTTCGGCTGGGCAGCCCCAATCACTCGGAAGAGCGGACGATTTGCCCTCGACGCTCGCACCGGCCGAGATCGTACAGGACGGCGACCAAGCTGCCGATGACGGCCACTTTCGCCCAATGAGTGGCGACGACAGGCTACAAGCCGTCGGGGTGCCCACCGGTGCAGTCGCCTTGCAGCACAGCCAGCCCGAAGCGATCAGCCAGATTGGCCCCATGACAGCCGGCTGGTCCGAGGAAGTTCCAGTGTCGAGGCTGCCGACCTCGGCGATCGCGGTGGTCGAGGTTGCTGATCATCGATCAGAGGCAGGCACTCCGAACCAGCCGGCCGATCCCTGGGCGGAACATGTCTCTGGACATGGGGCCGCGCCGGTTGGCAGTCGGTCCAGACCGGACGGGACATTGCCTTATCTCCCGCCGGAAACGGTCATTCGGCTGCCCTTAGAAACGAGCTCCGAGCCCGATGAACCAGCCTCATACCCTTCGGTTACGGGCAGTTTCTGGGAACGGGTTTTCCATGACGCAACCAAAGCACAGGCCGCTGGCGCACAGCAGCCGTCTACGGACGGCGAGGCCATCCCGTTGCCGGTCGCAACTTCGACGGCTCATGCGCCAGACAAGGATCAGACGGTCGCTTCCATTGCGCCCGCGCAAGTAGACAGTACATGGCCACCGGATCCGACCGAAATCGCTGGCCCTGCAACGCCAACCTCCGCGGTTTTGCAGGCCGACCTCGTCTCGCGGCTCGTGGTCGAAGCCTGGCCCGACCCGGTTTCCCTTACAGCGGCCGCAACGGAAGCGATAGCTGTATCCGGCGTGTCGGCACCGTCCTCGGGGCCAGCAAGTCAGGCCGCAGCGCATGGCTCGCCCGTTTTCCTTCCGGTTCCGCAGGTGGCCGCCCAAGTCGCTGCCGTCCTTAGCCGGACTGCCGGTGGCACCATCGAGCTTTCGCTTGCCCCGACCGAACTTGGCCGCGTCCGGTTGCGGATCGAGCCCGACGCGAGGGATCCAGACCGATTGCTGATCCTGATCAACGTCGAACGCCCCGAGACGCTGGAGCTTTTTCGGCGTCATGCGGCCGACCTTGCAGACGCGATCCGAAGCGCGGGCTACTCGGGGTCCAGCATCGACTTCGGGCAACAGGGCCAGGGAAACCAGCGCGAAGCCGGACGCGATGATCGGCCCAGCCTCGCCGCGCCGGAGTCCCGCGACATGGAACGCGGGCAGCTTCCTTTCCGCAATGTCACCGGGGAAACCCTAGATCTCAGATTGTGAGGCTACCATGGACATCTCATCCGTCAGTTCCGCGACGACCCCAACGCAGGCACCCGCAGCGGCATCGAAGATCACTTCGGATTTCAATACGTTCTTGCGGATGCTGACGGTGCAGATGCAGAATCAGGATCCGCTGAAACCGATCGACTCAGCTGACTACGCAGTTCAGCTGGCGACCTTTTCCGGGGTCGAGCAGCAGGTGCGCACCAATCAGCTGCTGGCCGACCTGCAAGGCCGGTTCCAGCAGCTGGGCATGGCGGAAATGGCCAGCTGGGTGGGCAAGGAGGCGCGGTCGGACGCACCGGTTCTTTACGAAGGGTCTCCGGTAACACTGTCGCCGAACCCGGCGGTCGGGTCCGACCGTGCGGTGCTCGTGGTGCGGGACAATGCCGGAAACCTCGTCTCGCGCGAGGAGATCCCGGTCGGCACCGAGCCCTATCAGTGGCTTGGTGCCGGAATGGATGGCGCACCCCTGCCGACCGGCATCTACTCGATCACTCTCGAAAGCATGAGGGGAGAGACACGGATCGATTCCCGCCCGATCGAACACTACGCCCTGGTGACGGAAGCCAAGGGAGGCAGCGCAGGCACGATCCTCGTCCTGCGCGGCGGAATCGAAGTTGCAGCAACCAATGTGACCGCTCTGCGAAACCCGATGGGTTGAGCCGGCCCCATCAGGGGGTGGCCCGATCATCGGATCCACCGGTGCGGGCCGCTTCCAGACCGCCGGCACGAAGCTGACCTGCGCGTGGCAGGAACACGTGCGGAACACAATTCTCGAAGCCTTGGCGGGTCCCGCAGCATCGATGATCGAGCAGGCGGTCACTCACGAAATCTGGCTTCGGCCGCCTGGGATTCCTTTCGCTCCCCCAACAGCGGCATCAGGAGGCCGAAAAG
The DNA here is from genome assembly GCF_046295235.1 of Tabrizicola flagellatus. Lineage (GTDB taxonomy): Bacteria > Pseudomonadota > Alphaproteobacteria > Rhodobacterales > Rhodobacteraceae > Tabrizicola > Tabrizicola flagellata_A. The sequence continues at coordinate 97,885 of NZ_JBKBLV010000005.1, read as the reverse complement.
CTCGGCCTGGCTCGAAAGCCCGCAGCGAGCATAAAGTTGGCGACGGAACACCTTGACGGTCTGCGGGCTTATCTGGAGCTGCAGGGCGATCGAGGCGGTAGAGTGGCCTTGCAGGATCAGGAGCGCGACCTCGACCTGCCGGGGGGTCAGCCGGATGTCTGCCTCTGCCAGGCGAGCCCGGATCTGCCGGGTCACTGCCTCCGGGGGAGACCCGGCAGCCGCTAGCCCGGACCAGTGCCCCTCGGCAAGTGCCACGACGACAGGCGAGATTCTCTGGCAGGTTTCGAGGGCGCGGGCCTCGAACGGGCGGCGCGACTGACCGTCCCGGCCGAGGCACAGGTTCAACGTGACACCGTGCGCCGGATAGGCGACGAAAGTCAGTTCATCGACCAGCGTGGTCTGGCGGTAGTAGTCATTGAAATAGCGGCTGCGCTGAAAGGCATCGGGGGCGACATCCGAAAGCCGGTAAAGCCCGGGCGGCACCCGCGCGAGGTGCAGCGCATGATAGGGATCTAGCAGATAGGCGCCGCCCAGGTATGTGCTGTCAAGTTGCCCGAAGACTGGGCTTCCGGGCGCCGAGTGACGAAACATGACCTGCGGAGCGACCCCGTCGCGATAGGCCAGGACGATCAGGTTGTCGGGTGCAACTGCCCGGTGGAACCAGGCCCAGAGTGCGCTGTCGAACCCCGGACGGCCCAGGCGCCGCACGGCCTCGGCAAGAGCCTCCTCTGCACAATTGGGTTGCGCCCGCATCATACCTCTCTGGGGGTATATACCACCGGAAACCGGGCCGGCTATGCTTTTCAGATAGCTGTGGGGGTATGGATGCGTCAATGACGGATGCGGTGGATCTGCGAGGGGTGGTCAAGCGGTACGGGACAGTCACCGCGCTGCACGGGGTGACGCTGAGCATCGCGGACAACGAATTCTTCACGCTTCTCGGACCGTCAGGCTGCGGCAAGACCACGCTTCTGCGCCTGATAGCGGGCTTCGAAGACATTTCGGAAGGCGAAATCCGTCTCTTCGGCCAGGACATCGCCCGGCTGGAGCCGAACCTGCGTCCGGTGAACACCGTCTTCCAGAATTACGCCCTGTTTCCGCACATGTCGGTGCTGGACAACGTGGCCTTCGGGCTGAAGATGAAGGGGGTGGACCCTGCCGCCCGCCGGGCACGGGCGGGCCGGATGCTGGAAATGGTGCACCTTTCCGCCTTCGCCGACCGGCTTCCGGCCCAGCTTTCCGGCGGCCAGCAGCAGCGCGTGGCGCTGGCCCGGGCACTGGCCCCGGAGCCGAAGGTCCTGCTGCTGGACGAGCCGCTGTCGGCACTGGACCTCAAGCTGCGCCAGGCGATGCGGGTCGAGCTGAAGCAGTTGCAGGAAGAGACCGGGATCACCTTCATCTTCGTCACGCACGACCAGGAGGAGGCGCTAACCATGTCCGACCGGATCGCGGTGATGAGCGCGGGTCGGCTGCAGCAGATCGGCACGGCGCGCGAGATCTACGAGGCGCCGGTAAACCGCTTCGTCGCCGATTTCATCGGTGAGACCAACCTCCTGGAAGTCGAGGTCGAGACAGTGTCCGATGGGCGGGCAACGGTGGTCCTGCCCGGCGGTGCCCGGATCAGCTGTCCATCGTCCAGTCAGACGGCGGGCACGCATCACCTGTCGATCCGCCCCGAGCGCCTGACGATCTCGGACACGGCCGAACTGACGGCAACCGTGGAGCGGGTGGTCTATCTGGGGACCGACCTTCAGGTTATCGCGCATCTGGACGGCGGCCAGCCGATCACATTGCGGCTCCAGAATGCCGCCCGCACCAGACTGCCCGAACCCGGCCAACGCATCTGCCTGCATCTGGAGGAAGGCGGCGCCCGCCTTCTGGCCGACTGATGGCCAGGCCCGGCACCGACGCGCCCTCTGGCGAGGCGACCTACCGCGCTCTTGCGCGCCCGCTCTTGTTGCCCAGCTGGCTGGTCATCGGCATCCTGATGGTGCTGCCAGTCGGCCTGACGGCGGTATATTCCTTCCTGACGCGAGAGTTCCGCGGCGGCGTGATCTGGGAATTCACGCTGGCCGCCTACGACCAGTTCTTCTTCGACCGCGGCCTGTTCGGCGACGAGCCGCCGCGGATCGAATGGACCTACATCACGATCTTCTGGCGCTCGATCTGGCAGGCAGGGCTGGCAACGCTCATGTGCCTGGTCATCGGCTTCCCGACCGCCTGGATCATCGCAACGCGGCCGGCGCGGACGCGCGGGCTGTGGCTTTTCCTGATCACGATCCCCTACTGGGTGAACCTGCTGATCCGCACCGTTTCGCTGCGGTTCCTGTTGCGCGACACCGGGCCGATGAACGGCGCGCTGCAATCGCTGGGCCTGATCGACGCGCCTTTGCCGATCATCAATACCAACCTCGCGGTGCAGATCGGGCTGTTCTACAGCTATCTGCCCTTCATGGTCCTGCCGATCTATGCCGCGGTCGAACGCTATAACTTCGCGCTGTCCGAGGCCGCCGCCGATCTCTACGCCAGCCGCTGGGCCACCCTGCGCGAGATCGTGCTGCCGGTGGTCAAGCCCGGCATCGTCGCCGGCTGCATCCTGGTCTTCATCCCCTCGCTCGGCGCTTTCCTGGCGCCAGACCTGTTGGGCGGTGCCAAGACCTTCATGATCGGCAGCCTGATCGACGAGCAGTTCCGGGGCAGCCAAGGCAACTGGCCCTTCGGCGCCGCGGCGGCGATTATCCTGATGACGCTCGTCCTTTTCGTGCTCCTGATCTACGCCCGCGCGCAGGGGAGGGCCCCGCGATGAAGGGCGTGCGGCACTATCCCGGTTTTCTTGCCCTGACGATCCTTTGTCTGGTCGTGCTCTACGCACCGCTGATCGTGGTGGCGATCTACAGCTTCAACGCCTCGACCTCGATCACCAGCTGGGGCGGCTTTTCCCTGCGCTGGTATGGCGAGGTGTTCACCGGACGCGAGGCCGCGCGCTTCGGACAGGCGGCCTGGAACTCGATCACGATCGCGCTGATCGCCTCGACGGTCGCAACGGTGATCGCGACCGCGGCCGCGCTGGCCATGGTCCGGGGCGGGGCTTTCCGCGGGCGTCAGGCGAGTTTCGCGCTGATCAACCTGCCGCTGATGGTGCCGGAAATCGTGATCGCCGTGGCCACGCTGATCTTCTTTTCAGCCATCGGGCTGACCACGGGCTACCTGACGATCCTTCTGGCCCACATCACCTTCTGCATCCCCTTCGCCTATCTGCCCATCGTCGCACGGCTGGAGGGGATCGAGGCCACCTACGAACAGGCCGCCCGCGACCTCTATGCCACCCGCGCGCAGGCCTTCCGCCTGATCCTTCTGCCGCTGATGATGCCCGGCATAGTCTCGGGCTGGCTGCTGGCCTTCATCATCAGCCTCGACGACTTCATCATCACCAATTTCGTCAAGGGCGCCGGGATGGAGACGCTGCCCACCGCGATCTTCGGGTCGGTGAAACAGGGGATCAAGCCGAACATCATGGCCCTGTCCACGCTGATGCTGCTGGTCAGCGTGCTTTTTGTCACCGCCGCCTATCTGATCAACCGCAAGGGCCGCCAGACGCCCTGAACTCAACAGGAGAGACCGATGAAACGCCTGCTCGCATTGACCGCCTTCCTCGCCACGCCCGCCTTCGCCGAAGGCGAGCTGAAGGTCTATCACTGGTTCGAATACATCCCCGACGACCTCGTGCAGAAGTTCGAGGCCGAGACCGGGATCAAGGTCACGATCGACACCTACGATTCGAACGAGGCAATGCTCGCCGCGCTGAAGGCCGGGAAGCTGGGCCAGTATGACGTGGCGGTGCCCGGCGACTACATGGTCAAGATCATGGCCAGCGAGGGAATCCTTGACAGCTTCACTCCCGAGGAGCTGCCGAACTTCGGCAACATCGAGCCGCAGTGGCTGGACGTGCCCTTCGATCCGGGCCGCAAGCATTCGATCCCCTACCAGTGGGGATCCACGGCCTTTTCGGTGAACCGGGATGTCTACAAGGGTGACATTTCCAGCCTGTCGATCATCTTCGATCCGCCGGAAGAGCTGCGCGGCAGGATCAACGTGCTGGACAGCCAGGGCGAGGTCCTGACGCTGGGCTCGATCTATCTTGGCATCCCGCAATGCACCCAGGACCGCGACCAGCTGAAGGCGCTGAACGACATGCTGCTGGCCGCCAAGCCGCACTGGGCCAGCTTCGGCTCGGACATCGCCAAGGATGTGCTCGTCTCGGGCGATGCGGCGGCGGGGATGATCTACAACGGCTTTTCTGCCAAGGCCCGGGCCGAGGGCGCGAATGTGGAATACGCCTTTCCGAAAGAGGGTTACGTCGTCTGGATGGACAACGTGGTCCTGCTGAAAGATGCGCCGAACCGCGAGAACGCGCTGAAGTTCATGAACTTCCTCCTCGATCCCGAGAATGCGGCCGCCGTCACCAACTACGCCGCCTACAGCGCCGGGGTGAAGGGCGTGGAGCCGTTCCTTGCGCCCGAGATCTCGGGCAGCCCGGAGAACAACCCGCCCGAGGGCCAGAAGGGCTTTTTCATCGAGGCCTGCGACGAAGCGACCCAGCGCCTCTACGACGCGATCTGGACGAACCTCAAGAAGTGAAACGCCCCCGCTCATCGGCCCCTGCGGACGCTCTTCGCGCAAAACCTGCGAAGAGCGTCCGCAGGACAGCGATGAGCGGCCCACAGGATCGCCGCCCATGCGCCTCGCCCTGCTGCAAGCCCCCTCTCCCTCGGGTGACCCGGATCTCGCCTGCGCACAGGCAGAGGCCGCCCTCGCCTCGGCCGCAGCCCTGGGCGCGGCCGCCCTTGTCCTGCCGGAGGTCTGGCTGCCGGGCTACAATCAGCCGGATGTCCCGGCCAGGGCCCTGACCCTCGACAGCCAGCCCCTGCGGCGCCTCGCCACCGCGGCGAGGAACAGCGCAACGGCGCTGGTGGTCGGCTATGCCGAGCGTGACGGAGACCGGGTCTTCAACTCCGCCGCCTGCTTCGGTCCGGACGGGTCGCTTCTGGCCAACTACCGCAAGATCCAGCTCTACGGCCCGCGCGAACGCGCGTTCTTTCTGGCGGGTGACGCTTACGTCACCTTCCGCCTCGGTGAAACGTTTACCGCGATCCTGATCTGCTACGACGTGGAGTTCGCCCCCCATGTGAAGGCGCTGGCCGACCGGGGCGTGACCGTAATCCTCGCGCCCACGGCCAATATGATGCCCTTCACCCATGTCGTACGCCACACCGTGCCCGCGATGGCCGCGAACCACGGCGTCTCCATCGCCTATGCCAATTACTGCGGCCAGGAAGGCGACCTTACCTATGTCGGTGGCAGCCTCATCGCCGGGCCGCATGGCGAGGTGCTGGCCCAGGCCGGCGGGCATCCCGCGCTGCTGATAGCTGACATCCCGCCGCGCGATCCGGCCCGGCTGTCCACACAGTCGGCCGACCTCAGGACCCTGCCATGACCCGCCTGCCCGCCCACGACATCCTGTTCACGCCGATGCAGATCGGCCCCAAGGTGGCGAAGAACCGATTCTACCAGGTCCCGCACTGCAATGGCGGCGGCTATCGCGACCCATCGGCCGTCGTGGAAATGCGCCGCACCAAGGCCGAGGGCGGCTGGGGCGTGATCTTCACCGAACAGACGGAAATCCACCCGACCTCGGAAATCACGCCCTTCATCGAACAGCACCTCTGGGACGACCGCGACATCCCGGCCCTCGCCCGTATGGCCGAGGCGATGAAGTCGCACGGGGCGCTGGCCGGGATCCAGCTGGCCTATTCCGGGATCAACGGCCCGAACCTGTATTCGCGCGAGGTGCCGCTGGCCGTGACCGGCGGCCCGATCCTGACCTTTACCTCCGATCCGGTCCAGGCCCGCACCATGGACAAGGAGGACATCCGCGACCTGCGCCGCTGGTTCCGCAATGCCTTCCGCCGCAGCCATGAGGCGGGCTTTGACCTGATCTGCCTTTATGGCGCGCACGGTTTCGGGATCCTGCAACATTTCCTGTCCCGGGCCACCAACCAGCGCACCGACGAATACGGTGGCAGCCTGGAAAACCGCGGCCGGTTCCTGCGCGAGATCGTCGACGATCTGCGCGAGGTCACCAAGGGCGAGTTGGCCGTCACCCTGCGCATGTCGCTGCACGAAGCCGGGGCCTACGGCTTTTCCAATGCGGAACTGCGCGATTTCATCGCAATGCACGCCGAACTGCCCGACCTCTGGGACCTTGCCCAGGGCACCTGGGAGGCCTGCTCGGGCACCTCGCGCTTCAAGCCGGAGGGGGCGCAAGAGGATCTGGTCAAGGGGATCAAGGACCTGACGCCGAAACCCATCGTCGGCGTCGGGCGCTTCACCTCTCCCGACGCGATGGTGCGCCAGATCCGTTCGGGGATCCTGGATTTCATCGGCGCTGCCAGGCCCTCGATCGCCGACCCGTTCCTGCCCGTGAAGGTGGAGGAGGGCCGTTACGAGGACATCCGCGAATGTATCGGCTGCAACATCTGCGTCTCGGGCGACATGACGGGCGGCATCAGCCGGTGCACGCAGAACACCGCCTTCATGGAGGAATGGCGCAAGGGCTGGCACCCGGACCGCGCCCGCCCCAAGGGCGCTTCTGAAAGCGTTCTGATCGTCGGGGCAGGGCCGGCGGGGCTTGAGGCCGCATTGCAGGCCGGCAGGCGGGGCTACCGAGTGACCCTGGCCGAGGCCAGCACCACGCTCGGCGGCCGTGTGGCGAAGGAGCGGCAGCTTCCCGGCCTGTCCGCCTGGGGCCGCGTCGCCGACTATCGCATCGGCCAGATGGCCGTGATGCCCAATGTCGAGATCTATCGCGACAGCCCCCTGACGCCCGAGGACATCCTTGCCATGGGGGTGGATCACGTCGCCATCGCCACCGGGTCGCGCTGGCGGCGCGACGCGGTTGCGCGGTTCCACCTGCACCCGATCCCGACCGATCCAGCGATGCCGATCTTCACCCCCGATGACCTGATGGCGGGCCGCTGCCCCGAGGGCCTGACCGTCGCGGTCTATGACGACGATCACTTCTACATGGGCTCCGTCCTCGCCGAGCTTCTGGTGACCAAGGGAAACCGCGTGCAGTTCGTCACGCCCGCGGCGAAGGTTGCCGAGTGGACGGACAACACGCTGGAACAGGGAACCATCATGCGCCGCCTGCTGGAGATCGGCGTCGAGGTGCACTTGAGCAAGGCACCGGAGTCGATCGGCAAGGACGAGGTGATCCTCGGCTGCACCTGGACCGGCCGCCAGACTGCGCTGCCGGTCGAAGCCGTGGTGCTGGTGACCTCGCGCAGTCCGGAGGACGGGCTTTTCCACGCGACCCGGGCGCTGGACTGGCAAGGCGCAGGCATCCGCAGCCTGAAGGTCATCGGCGATGCCGCCGCGCCGGGTCCGATCGCCTGGGCCACCTATGCCGGCCGGGCTTGGGCCGAATCCCTCGACCAGCCGGATCGCGGCGATGCCCTGCCTTTCCGGCGCGAGATTGCCGAACTTCTGCCGGCTGACCGGATCACACCCTGACGGACAGAGGCTTGCGCTGCCGACTGTCCCCGGTTCGGGTCAGGCCGCAGGCCCAAGCGATGCCAGTGGCGCGTTCTGCAAGTAGTTCTTCGACAGGTAGCTCATGAAGTTGTCGCGGAACTGCCGCGTATGGGCATGGGCAAGCGCATCGGCGCGGGCGACATCCCGGTCGCGGATCGCGGCCAGCATCTCGTCATGCTCGTCGGTCAGCAGCACACCCTCGTTGCCCTGCTCCAGATAGGCAAAGTGCAGGTGCAGCATGCGCCGCCCGTGGTTCAGCAGCCTTTCATAGAAGGCCGCGAGATATGGGTTCCGGCCGGCGTGGGCGATGGCCATGTGGAAAGCCTTGTTCGCTTCGGACATGGCCAGGTGATCACCCCGCTGCACCGTCGCGACGAACTCCTTCTGGCGGCGGGCGATGGTCTTGAGGTCAATATCCGTGCGCAGCTCGGCCGCCAGACGGGTGTTCATCCGCTGGGCAACGTCCAGCGCCTCGACATATTTCGGAAAGCTCTGCACGTCGATCGGCGCGACCACGGTCGAGCGGTTCGACAGGGTGACGACCAGCTCGTCCCCCGCCAGGCGGATCAGCGCCTCGCGGACAGGCGAGCGCGACATCGAGAATCGCTCGGCCAGCGAGGTCTCGTCCAGCACCGCGCCCGGCTGCAGGTGCAACGACAGGATTTCGTCCCGCAACGTCTCGTAGGCGAAGCGCACTCCGCTGCCCTTGACCCGCTTCGGTTCCGTCTCATTCCGCATGTCTTGGCTCCCGGCACCCACGCGCCGGGCAGCTTAGACCATCGCAGGCCAACAAGTCGACACAGTCCATTTTCGATTTGACGTGTCGTCATGGTGTCGTCATAAGAGGCGCTGGAAGTGCCGCGTTGGGCGACCAGGGGTCGGAAAGGACAAAGTCATGCTGAAGCTTTCGGGGGTTCTGCCTGCGCTTGTGACGCCATTCGACCGCACCGGCGCCATCGACTTCGCTGCCTTCGCGCGGCACCTCGACAGCCTGCGTGCGGCCGGCGTATCGGGTTGGGTGCCGTGCGGCTCGTCGGGCGAGTACAACCTGCTCAGCGATGCCGAGCGCGACAGCGTGCTGACCTTCGTCCGGGACCACGCCCGCCCCGGCGCGTTGCTGATCGCCGGCACCAATGCGCCCTCGACCGCCGGAGTGATCGCCAATACGCGCCGCGCCAGGGAACTCGGTTATCATGCCGTCCTTCTGGCCGTGCCCTTCTACACCAGGCCGACCCAGGCCGAGATCATCCGCCACTTCGAGACCGTGACCGCGGCCACCGACATGGACATCGTTCTGTATTCCTACCCCGGCAAGGACGGAGTCGAGATCGGCTACGAGGCGCTGGATGCGCTGGCCGACAATCCCCGGATCATCGCGATCAAGGAAAGCTCGGGCGTCTTGCAGCGGGCCATCGGCATCTCGACGCACTATGCGGGCCGCATCCAGCTGGTGTCGGGATCGGACGACATCGCGTGGGATTTCATGCAGTGGGGTGCCGATGCCTGGATCTGCGGGCCGGCCAACTGCATGGCAAGACCCGTCTGCGAAATGGACGCGGCGTTCCGCAGGGGCGACCATGCGCGCGCAAAGGAGATCATGCAGGTGGTCTGGCCGGCGATGAACGTGCTGGAATCCGGCAAGTTCGTGCAGAAGCTGAAATACGGCTGCGAGCTTCAGGGCAACCCGGTCGGCGACTGCCGCATGCCATTCGGTCCGCTGACCGACGCCGAAAAGGCCGAATTCGCCGCCGCCATGCAGCCGATCCTGGCCTGGACCTAGGTCATGGCGACTGTCGTTGTCGGCGCCGGAATCATCGGCACCGCCATCGCGCATGACCTTCAGCGGCGCGGTCGGCCGGCTGTGCTGGTCGGCCGCGACGCACCGGGTAGAGGCGCCTCTTTCGGCAACATGGCCTCGATTGCGGTGACCGAGTTCATGCCGGCCTCCCGCCCCTCTGTCTGGAAAAAGATCCCGGGCTGGATGCTGGACCCCGAGGGCCCGGTCCGGGTTCGACCATCCTGCATGCCAAAGCTTGCGCCCTGGTTCCTGCGCTTTCTCGCCGCGTCGCGTCCCTCCAGGCTGCGCGAGCTGGAAGCACAGGGCGCCGTGCTGTGTGGTCGCGCTCTGGACGACACGCTCGACCGGCTGCGCGACACCGGCCTGTCCGACCAGATCAGCGACGAGGGGTGCCTGTCGCTTTACGCTGATGAGGCTGAGTTCAGGGCCGACCACGATCACATCGAACTGCTTGAACGGTTCGGTTTCCCGCACGAGGTCATCGGACGCCAGGCGATCCGCGCGCTGGAGCCGGAGCTTTCGGACAAGGTCGGCATGGCGGTCCTCTTTCCGCAGAACCGGTCGATGAAGGATCCCTACGGTTTGGTGCTGGCCCTGGCCAGTCGGTTCGTCGGCCTTGGCGGACGGATCGAGCGCGGCGACGTCGCGGGTTTCAACCGGTCGGACCGGATGCGCGAGGTAGTGCTGGCGGACGGGCGCCACCTGCCCGCGGACGAGGTCGTCATCTGCGCCGGGGCCCATTCCGGCAGGCTGGCAAAGTCTCTGGGCGAGCCGATCCCGATGGAAACCGAGCGTGGCTATCACACGCAGATCATGGCACCCAGAATCGGGCTGCGACATTCGATCATCTGGCCCGCAAAGGCCTTCATGGTGACACCCACATCGGGCGGCATCCGTGTCGGCGGCACGGTAGAGATGGCCGGTCTCGATGCCGCGCCCGACTACCGCCGGTCAAAGGTCACGGTCAGGCGCGCGCAGGAGGCATTGCCGAATCTGCGCTGCGAGGACTTCAGTGAATGGATGGGCCACCGTCCCGCCCTGCCGGACACGATTCCGATCCTGTCGGCCAGTGCCCGCACGAAGGGCCTTTTCTACGCCACCGGACACGGGCATCTTGGACTGACCCTGGCCGCCACCACGGCTCGGCTGATGGGGGACCTGATCACGGGGAAGCGGCCTCCGATCGATCTCCATCCCTACCGGATCAACCGTTACTGAGGATCGCACAATGACCCGCAAGGTTTGCATCGTCACCGGAGGAGGGCGAGGTATTGGCGCCGCTGTCGCCCGCGAGATGCATGCGCGCGGATACGCACTGGTGCTGATGTCGCCGTCCGACTCCTGCGAGACCCTGGCCGCCGAACTGGGCGGAGTGGCCCGGCGTGGGGTCGCGCAAAGCGCCGAGGATCTGAAGGCGCTGGTCGATCTGGCGATGTCCACATATGGACGGATCGACTCTGTCCTCAATCATACCGGCCATCCGCCGAAGGGCGACCTTCTGTCCATCCCCGACGAAGGCTGGATGCTCGCGCATGACATGATCCTGGCCTCGGTCATCCGAATGGCCCGTCTGGTCACTCCGGTCATGGAGCAGCAGAAGGGCGGATCCATCGTCAACATCACCACCTATGCCAGTCACGAACCTTCGCTGTGGTTTCCGGCCTCCTGCACCTACCGGGCCGCCGTCTCGACCTTCACCAAGCTCTACTCCGACCGCTATGGGCCGTCCAACATCCGAATGAACTGCCTGGCGCCCGGCTTCACCGACAGTCTCGACGTGGCAAGGTATGGCGAGCTTGCGGCGCTGAAACGCATCGGGACCGTGCAGGAGCAGGCCAAGGCGGCGGCGTTCCTGCTGACCGATGACAGCAGCTATGTCACGGGTCAGACGCTGCGCGTCGATGGCGGCCTGACAAGGTCGGTCTAACAGGGCGGCGAGCCGGCCTCATGCGGCGGGCGTGAAGTCGAACCGCATGATATGACGATAGGTCTGGCCCGGATCCAGCCGTGCCGACGGAAACTGCGGCATGTTGGGCGAATTCGGGAACCGCTGGGTTTCCGCCGCAAAGCCGGCAAAGCGCGGATAGCGCGCGCCAGCCTTGCCGGGCGTGCCATCGAAATGCGCTCCCGTGTAAAGCTGGAGGCCCGGTTCGGTCGTGTCCAGCCGCATCTGGCGGCCCGAGACCGGATCAAGGGCTCTCAGGCAGGGACGCAGGCCCGTCGCATCGGTGGCGGCGGAAAGGCAGAAACTGTGGTCAAAGCCACCGGGTCCGGGCATCCGGTCCCCCACCTTGCGCAGGCGGCGGAAATCGAACGGAGTATCCGCGACCGCGCGGACTTCTCCGGTAGGGATCAGATGATCATCCACCGGCAGGTAGTGCGCGGCCTCGATCTGCAATTCCTGCCCCAGCACATCACCCGAAGCATGACCGGTCAGGTTGAAATAGGCGTGGTTGACCAGGTTCACCACGGTCGGGGCGTCGGTCGCGGCCTCCATGGTGATGACCAGCTGCAATCCCTCGACCCGATAGGTCACCTTCGCGTCCAGAGCGCCGGGATAGCCCATTTCACCCGCAGGTGAGGTCACGGTCAGAACGGCATGGCTGTCGGAAACGTCCTCGATCCGCCAGTGCTTCGTGTCCAGTCCCGAACGACCACCGTGCAGGTGCTGGTCGCCCTCGTTGCGGTCCAACTGGACCAGACGCCCATCCAGGATGAGCCGACCGCCCGCGATCCGGTTCGAATATCGACCGCAGGTCGCCCCCAGATAACCGCCACGGTCCCGCCAGTCCGACAGGACATCGAACCCGAGGACCACATCCGCCAGCACGCCCCTGCCATCCGGCACCCAAAGCGCCACGAGGCGTGCGCCATAGGTCAGGATGTCGGCCTTCAACCCTTGGGAGCCGGTCAGGACGATGCGCCGGACGTCCTGGCCGTCAATCTGCCCGGCGCTGGTGATGCTGGACATTGCTAGTGCGCCCAATCCTGCGGCAAAAGCGCATCCGGCATGTTCTGGTAGGCGACGGGCCGCAGCCAGCGCCGGATCGACAGGGTGCCGACCGAGGTTGCACCGAAATTCGTGCTGGCCGGGTAGGGGCCGCCGTGGACCTGCGCATCCACGACCTCGACCCCGGTCGGGAAGCCATTGGCGAGGATCCGTCCGGCCTTCCGCTCGAGCACCGGCATCAGGCTGCGCGCAAGGTCCATGTCCGCATCGTCGAGGTGCAGCGTGCAGGTCAGTTGCCCCTGCAGACTGCGTGCGACGGCCTGCATCTCGGCCGCATGACGGACCCGGACGATCAGGCCGAGCGGTCCGAAGACCTCTTCGGCCAGCATGTGGTCGGCTAGCCAGTCCGCGCCGGAAACCTCGAATAGATAGGGTGTGGCATTTCGCAGGTCGCACATCGTGGTCAGCACGGCGCGCACCCCGGTGCCGGCGGCCACGCGGTCGCGGCCTGCCCGGAAGGCCTCGGCAATGCCATCGGTCAGCATGGTCTGCGGGCCGACGGCGCCCACGGCCTCCTTCGCTGCTGCCACGAAGGCATCGGCCTCGGCGCCATCGATCACCACGGCGATGCCGGGATTGGTGCAGAACTGCCCGGCGCCAAGCGTGAGCGAGCCGGCCCAGCCCTTCGCGATCGCCTCACCGCGCGCGGCAAGGGCGGCAGGCAACAGGAACATCGGGTTGACCGACCCCAGCTCGCCGAAGAAGGGGATCGGCTCCGGCCGCGCGGCGCACAGATTGAAAAGCGCCCGGCCACCCGCAAGCGATCCGGTGAAGCCGACCGCCTTGATGAAGGGATGCTGCACCAGTGCCTCGCCGACATCGCGCTTGCCGCCCTGCACCAGACTGCAGGTGCCGCGCGGCATGTCGCAGGCCTGAATGGCGGCCAGGATCGCCTGGGCGACGATCTCTCCGGTTCCCGGATGGGCGGAGTGACCCTTGACCACGACGGGACAGCCCGCCGCCAGCGCCGAGGCCGTGTCTCCGCCCGCCACCGAAAAGGCCAGCGGAAAGTTCGAGGCCCCGAATACCGCGACCGGGCCGATGGGCCGCTGGATCAGCTTCAGGTCGGGGCGCGGCAGCGGCTGCCGATCGGGCAGCGCCGGATCATGGCGCCGGTCCAGCCAGTCGTCCTTCAGGATATGGCTGGCAAACAGCCGCAACTGCATCGTGGTCCGGCCCCGCTCGCCCTCCAGCCGTGCGGCGGGCAAGCCGGTCTCCTGAGTGCCGATCTCGGTGATCGCGGCACCCCGGGCCTCGATCTCGTCGGCGATCCGGTTCAGGAAGGCCGCGCGACCCGCGCGCGAAACGGCTGAGTAGTCGGCAAATGCCGCCTCGGCAGCTTCGCAGGCCGCCTCGACATGAGCGGGGGTTCCGGTTGCGAAGTTGTGCGCCGGGCCGTGGGCCGGCGACGACTGGAATTCCTGGGCGGAGCCCACCCATTCTCCCGCGATCAGGTGCTTTCCTGTCAGCAAGGGAACCTCCCTCAGAAGTCGAAGGCGGCGGTCGTTACCCGCTCGCCAAGGGTCAGCGCATCGGCAACATGGACCATCGGGGCAAGGTCCACCTCGCTTTCGCCCCGGCGGACCAGATGCGCCATGCGGGCATAGAGTGCCGGGTATTCGCCCATGATCGAGTTTTCCCCTGCCATCGGTCTTCCGTCGATTTCAAGGACATTGCCGCCCATTCGCAAGGCAAGTTCCCCCCGGTCGGTCCGGACGCTGATGTCCCAGGTCTGCGGGCCTTCCTGACGCCAGTCGAAATCGGCCGTGACATTGCCGGTGAAGGTCAGTTGTGCCGCGATGGGTGTCTGCCGGTTGGCCGGAAACTCCAGCCGCGCCTTTGTCAGGTGGACGGGCTGCGGCAGGATCTCGGTCAGGATCGACAGGGCGTTGATGCCGGGATCGAAGACCCCCATCCCGCCGGGTTCGAACACCCAATCCTGGCCGGGGTGCCATTTGCGCACGTCCTCGCGCCAGGTGATGTGGGCCTCGTGCACCGCCTTGTCGGCAAGCCAGGCCTTCGCCGGGGCAACCGCATGGGCCATGCGGCTGTGCCAGGTGGCATAGAGTGTCAGGCCCCGGTCGCGTGCCAGAGCCTGAAGCTCATGCACCTCGGCCAGAGTGGCGCCGGGGGGCTTCTCCAGCATCACATGCCTCCCGGCCAGAAGCGCGGCCTCGGCATAGTCGAAGCGCGGGACGGGGGGCAGACACAACGACACCACGGGCACGTCCGGTCGTTCCGCAAGAAAGGTCGCGAAGTCGGAGAAGGCCGGCACCCCGGGAACGCTGCCCTTGCGGCTGACGGTTGCTGCAAGCTCCCAGTCGGGGCTGGCCGCGATCGCCGGGACGTGCTGATCCAGCGCGATCTTGCCGATGCCGACCAGGGCGACCTTCATCTTCGGCATCAGTGGCTCTCCCGCGCGACGGCGTTGCCGCGGCAGCCGACCAGGAAATCCATGTCGGCGCCCTTGTCCGCGCCCTGCACGTGATCGTGGTAAAGTTTGGCATAGCCCGAGGCCGGGGGTTCCACCGGCGGCTTCCAGGCGGCGAGGCGGGCCTTCAGTTCCTCGTCGGGAATGTCGAGATGAATGCGCCGCGCCTCAACGTCCAGTTCGATCATGTCGCCGTTGCGGACAACGGCCAGCGGGCCGCCGCGCGCGGCCTCGGGCGAGGTGTGCAGGACGACCGTGCCATAGGCGGTGCCGGACATGCGCGCATCCGAGATGCGCACCATGTCGGTGATGCCCTTGCGCAGGACCTTGGGCGGCAGGCCCATGTTGCCCACCTCGGCCATGCCGGGATAGCCGCGGGGCCCGCAGTTCTTCAGCACCATCACGCAGGTCTCGTCAATGTCCAGGCTCTCATCCTCGATCTTTGCCTTATAGTCGTCGATATCCTCGAAGACGACCGCGCGGCCGCGGTGCTTCATCAGGGCAGGGGTGGCGGCCGAGGGCTTCAGGACCGCGCCATCGGGGGCGAGGTTGCCCTTGACCACCACGATCCCGCCCGACTGGGTCAGCGCCTTTTCGGCCGGAAGGATCACATCGTCGTTGTGGATGCGGGCGTCCTTGACCTCGTCCCAGATCGGCCCGCCGCTGACCGTCAGTGCGTCCTTGTTCAGCATCCCGGCTTCGCCCAGACGCTTGATGACGGCCGGCAGACCGCCGGCATAGAAGAACTCCTCCATCAGGTATTTGCCCGAGGGCATCAGGTTGACGATGGTCGGCACGCCCTTGCCCCAGTTGTCCCAGTCGTTGAGCGTTAGGTCGATGCCGCAGCGGCCGGCGATGGCCAGAAGGTGGATGACGGCGTTGGTCGATCCGCCGATGGCCGCGTTGGTACGGATCGCGTTCTGGAAGGCCTCGCGTGTCAGGATATGGGATGGCCGGAGGTCGTCCTTCACCATCTGCACGATGCGCCGCCCGGTCAGCTGCGCCATGACCCGACGGCGGCTGTCCACCGCAGGGATCGCCGCGTTGCCGGACAGCGTCATCCCCAGTGCCTCGGCCATGGAGGCCATGGTGGAGGCGGTGCCCATCGTGTTGCAGGACCCGGGCGAGCGGGACATCGAAGCCTCGGCCTCGACGAACTCGGCGGCGGTCATCTCGCCCGCCTTCACCGCCTCGGAGAACTTCCACAGATGCGTGCCCGAGCCGACGCGCTCACCCCGGAAGTAACCGTTCAGCATCGGTCCGCCGGAGACCATGATGGTGGGCAGATCGACCGATGCCGCACCCATCAGCAACGACGGCGTGGTCTTGTCGCAGCCGACCAGACAGACGACGCCGTCCATCATCTGGCCACGGATCGTCTCCTCGACCGCCATCGCGGCGAGGTTGCGGAACATCATCGCGGTCGGACGAAATGCGCTTTCAGAGACCGAGAAAACCGGCACGATGATCGGGAAGCCGCCGGCCTCGTAAACCCCATGCTTCACCCGCTCGGCCAGGTCGTTCAGGTGCGCATTGCAGGGATTCGCCTCGCTGAAGGTGTTCAGGATGCCGATGACCGGACGTCCGTCGAACAGGTCGGCGGGGAGACCCTGGTTCTTCATCCACGAGCGGTGGTAGATCGCATCCTTCGAGGTGCCGGAGAACCATTCCTGCGACCGCAACTTGCGTGGCCAGGGGGCGGGTTTGAAGCTGGACATCTCGGGTTCCTTACAGGGCTTGGACACGGGTTGCGCCGGAAGACTTCGGCGCGAAGGTCAGGGTGTTGCGAAGCGGCTGACCGAAGTCGGCAACCTCGATCTCGAAGATGTCGCCGGCCTGTGTCTTGATGCCGTCGGCAAAGGACAGGGTGGCGGTGCCGAAATAGTGGACGTGGAGGTCCCCAGGCTGGCGGAAGATGGCATACTTGAAGTGGTGGTGTTCAAGGTTCGCCAGCGTGTGCGACATGTTGGCCTCGCCGCTCAGAAAAGGCTTCTCCCAGAGGGTCTTGCCGTCGCGCAGGATGCGGGAATGGCCGCGGACATCGGGGGGCAGGTCGCCCACCAGGATTTCGGGGCCGAAGGAGGCCACCCGCAGCTTGGAATGAGCAAGCCAGAGGTAGTTCACCCGCTCTGTGACATGGTCCGAGAATTCATTGCCCAGCGCCCAGCCGATCCGGTGCGGAGTGCCGTCGGGGCCGATCAGGTAGATCCCGGCGATTTCCGGTTCCTCGCCACCGTCCTCGGCGAAGCCCGGGGCTTCGAGGGCCGCACCAGGGGCGACCGCGGCATAGCCGTTGCCCTTGTAGAACCATTCGGGCTGCGCACCGACCTCGCCCGGGGCGGGGCGGCCGCCTTCCAGTCCCATGCGGAACATCTTCATGCTGTCGGTCAGGGTCTCGGCGCCTTCCAGCTTGGCATGCATCGCGTCCCGGGCGGAGGCCGAGCCAAGGTGGGTCAGCCCCGTCCCGGTCAGATGCAGATGCGCTGGGTCCGGGTGACTGACCGGCAGCTCGAAGGTGGCGCGGGTCAGGTCCACTGTCTCGCCCAGCCCACGGCGGCCGATTTCGGCGGCGATCCCCTGCCCGGACCTGATGGCCGCCTGCGCCAGTTCGTAGACCGAGGCGGTATTGCGCAGGACGCGCGCCTCGTCGCCCTGACGGACGACCACGCCGATCCCCTTGACCGTGGACAGATGCATGACGGATCTCACTTGTTCTTGTTGTAGACGTCGAAGATCACGGCAGCGAGCAGCACCAGCCCCTTGATCATCTGCTGGTAGTCGATGCCGACGCCAAGGATCGACATGCCCATGTTCATCACGCCCATGATCAGCGCCCCGATCACCACGCCGATGATCTTCCCAGATCCGCCGGTCATCGAGGCCCCGCCGATGAACACGGCGGCGATGGCGTCCAATTCGAACCCTGTTCCGGCTTTCGGGGTGGCCGAGTTCAGGCGCGCGGTGACCATCATGCCGGCCAGGGCCGCCAGCACGCCCATGTTGACGAAACAGGCAAAGACCAGGCGTTCGGTGTTTATTCCGGACAGCTTGGCCGCCTTTTCGTTGCCGCCCACGGCATAGATGCGGCGGCCCTGAACCGTGTTCTCGGTGAAGAAGGCATAAAGCACGATCAGGACGGTCAGCACGACCAGAACGTTCGGCAGGCCCCGGAAACTGGCGAGCTGCCAGCCCACGAAGGCCATGGCGGCTGCGATCACCAGGGTCCGGCCCCAGAACAGGCCGCCGGGCTCGGGCGTGATGCCGAATTCCGCATCGCGCTTGCGGGCGCGCAGTCCGATCCAGATCACGATCGCGATGGCCAGCGCCGCGATGATCAGGGTCAGCCCGTGCGGCTTCATCACCCCGGTCAGGTCGGGAATGAAGCCCGAGGACATGGCCTGGAACTCTTTCGGGAACGGACCGATGTTCTGCCCGCCCAGAAGCCACAGCGTCGCGCCGCGGAACACCAGCATCCCTGCCAGCGTGACGATGAAGCTGGGGATGCGCCAGTAGGCCACCCAGTAGCCCTGCGCCGCCCCGATCAGCCCGCCCACCAGCAATGTCAGCGGGATCACCGCCCAGACCGGCAGGCCCTGCTTGACCGTCAGCCAGGCTGCCACCGCCCCGGTAAAGGCCGCGACCGAGCCCACCGACAAGTCGATGTGGCCCGAGACAATGATGAGAAGCATGCCCAGCGCCAGGATGATGACGTGGCCGTTCTGCAGGAAGATGTTGGTGATGTTCGGAGCCTGCAGGAACATCGGCTTGCCCTGCATGGATACCAGCAGTGAAAACAGCGCCACGATGGCGACCAGCGCCAGGAGCATGCCGTTTTCGCGGAGATGTCCGCCCAAGGAGCTTTGCTTTTCAGCCATTCACGCCACCTTCCCCGTGGTCTTGCCGTTGTCCTTCACGATCAGCGCCATGATCTTTTCCTGGCTTGCTTCGTCGCGCGTCAGCTCGCCGACGATGCGGCCCTCGTTCATCACATAGATCCGGTCGCACATGCCCAGAAGCTCGGGCATCTCGGACGAGATCATCAGCACGCCGCGGCCCTGGTCGGCGAGATCCTTCATGATCGTGTAGATCTCGAATTTCGCGCCCACGTCGATGCCGCGGGTGGGTTCGTCGAGGATCAAGAGCTCGGGGTCGGTGAACAGCCATTTCGACAGCACCACCTTCTGCTGGTTCCCGCCGGACAGGTTCACCACCTTCTGCTGCACGCCAGGGGTGCGGATCGCCAGCTGCTTGCGGTAGGTCTCGGCCACCTGCGCCTCGCGCCGCTTGTCGAGGATGGAGTTCTTCGCGATGCCGACCAGGTTGGCCAGGCTGATGTTCCTCAGGATCGGCTCTTCCAGGATCAGGCCCAGCGCCTTGCGGTCCTCGGTGACGTAAGAGATGCCCGCCTCGATCGCCTTGGTCACGGTCGAGACATCGACAGGTTTGCCGTGCATCTTCACGGACCCCTGGTGCCCCTTGCCGTAGCTACGTCCGAAGATCGACATGGCCAGTTCGGTGCGGCCGGTGCCCATGAGCCCCGCAATGCCCACGATCTCGCCCTTGCGGACGTTCAGCGAGACGGCCTTGATCATCTGCCGTCCCGCCTGTTCGGGGTGCCAGCAGGACCAGTTCTCGACCTCGAACAGAATCTCGCCGGGGTGGCTTTCGCGCTCGGGGTAGCGGTGCGCCATGTCGCGGCCGACCATGTCCTTGATGATGCGGTCCTCGGAAATCTCGTCCTTGGTCAGGGTGGAAACCGAGGTGCCGTCGCGGATCACCGTGATCCGGTCCGCGACGCGGGAAATCTCGTTCAGCTTGTGGCTGATGATGATCTGGGTCACGCCGCGTGCCTTCAGGTCCAGCATCAGGTCGAGAAGCCGGTCGGCGTCAGCCTCCTGAAGGGCAGCGGTTGGTTCGTCCAGGATCAGGAGGCGCACGTTCTTCGACAGGGCCTTGGCGATCTCGATCAGCTGCTGCTTGCCGACGCCCAGCTTGCCGACGACAGCGCCCGGAGGCTCGTTGAGGCCAACCTGGCGCAACAGGTCTTCGGTCTTCTTGAACGCCATCGGCCAGGAGATGACGCCGTTCGACGCCACCTCGTTGCCCAGGAACAGATTCTCGGCAATCGACAGGAGGGGGATCAGCGCAAGTTCCTGGTGAATGATGATGATGCCCTTGTGCTCGCTGTCGCGGATCCCGCGGTTGTGCAGCGGCTGACCCTCATAGATGATCTCGCCTTCGTAGGTGCCGTGCGGATAGACACCCGACAGCACCTTCATCAGCGTGGATTTTCCGGCGCCGTTCTCGCCGCAAATGGCATGGATTTCCCCGGCCTCGACCGTCAGGCTGACCCGATCAAGCGCCTTGACGCCCGGGAAGACCCTGGTGATCTCCCGCATTTCAAGAAGTGTGGTCATGATCCCTCCCCCAGGGGATCCCGCCTGCGCGGGAGCGGCGCAGGCGGGCCCTTCGGCTCAGCCTACTTCAGCTGGTCCGCGGTGTAGTAGCCCGAACCGACCAGGACTTCCTCGTAGTTCGAGATGTCCACCGAGACCGGCTCCAGCAGGTAGGACGGCACGACCTTCACGCCGTTGTCGTAGGTCGAGGTATCGTTGATCTCGGGCTCGCCGCCGGCAAGAACCGCGTCCACCATCTTGACGGTGACCTTGGCGAGTTCGCGGGTGTCCTTGAAGATGGTCGAATACTGCTCGCCCGCGATCATCGACTTGACGGACGGGATCTCGGCGTCCTGGCCGGTGACGATCGGCATCTTCAGGTCGCCCGAGCCGTAGCCCACGCCCTTGACCGACGACAGGATGCCGATCGACAGGCCGTCGTAGGGCGACAGCACGCCGTGCAGCTGCTTGTCGCCGTAGTTCGAGGTCAGAAGGTTGTCCATCCGCGCCTGGGCAACGGCGCCATCCCAGCGCAGGGTGCCGACCACATCCATGCCCATCTGACCCGACGGGATGACGATGTCGCCCGAATCGATCATCGGCTGCAGGATCGACATCGCGCCATTGTAGAAGAAGAAGGCGTTGTTGTCGTCCGGGCTGCCGCCGAACAGTTCGACGTTCCACGGCTTCACATCCGGGAAACGTTCCTTTAGGCCCTTCACCAGGCTTTCCGCCTGCTGCACGCCGACCTTGAAGTTGTCGAAGGTGGCGTAGTAGTCGACCGAGCCGCTGTCGCGGATCAGTCGGTCATAGGCGATGACCTTGATCCCCTGCGCGGCGGCATTATCCAGCGCGTTCGACAGCGTCGTGCCGTCGATGGCCGCGATCACCAGTGCCTTGACGCCCGAGGTGATCATGTTCTCGATCTGGTTCAGCTGCGTCGGGATGTCATCCTCGGCATATTGCAGGTCGGTGGCGTAGCCGGCCTCCTGGAAGGCCTTCACCATCGACTCGCCGTCCGAGATCCAGCGCGACGAGGATTTCGTGGGCATCGCAATGCCGATGGTGCCCTTGTCCTGGGCGAAGGCAGGCAGCGCGGACAGCGCAGCGGTGGTACCGGCAAGGGCCATAAGGCCGCGGCGGGTCAAGATCATCTTGTTTCCTCCCGATGATTCTTCATTTGCATCCGCTTTGGGCGTGCCTTTGCAGCCCTTGCTCACGGACGCGCCGCAGATTGCGTGGACAACCCATATCTGTCAAATAGGGTTTATGAAGAGATACATGATGATTTCGTTATGAATCAAACCGAGGCCGGTCTTTCGATCCAGCTGCGCCGGCTGAAACCCGTGCAATTGCGGCTGCTAGCAGAACTGGACCAGGCCGGCGCATTGGGCGTGGCGGCCGCACGGATCGGGATTGCCCAGCCGGCCGCCTCGCGGTTGCTGGCCGACATGGAGGCCCTGCTCGGCCTGTCCCTGCACGAACGTCAGGGGCGCGGGTTGCAGTTGACCGCCGTCGGTAGAGCCCTCGCCCGGCGCGCGGCCCGGATCGAGATCGAACTGGCCGACGCCGCGCGCGACATGGCCGAGGCTGCCACCGGAAGGGCGGGCGTGGTCCGGGTGGGCGCGGTGACCGGCCCAGCGCTCAGTCTGGTCATGCCGACCCTGATCGCCTTGCAGTCGGATCTTCCCGACTTCCGGGCCGAGGTGACGGTGGCGACCTCGGTCACGCTGTGCGATCTGCTACGCGAGGGGCGGCTGGATTTCGCGCTCGCGCGGCTGTCACCCGGCGAGACACAGCTTGAGGCGCGCGTGCTGGCGGGAGAGCCCTTGTCGCTGGTGGTCCGGCGCGGCCATCCGCTGCTGGTCAGGCCGATCCTGTCACTGCATGACCTGCTCGGGTTCGACTGGGTCATGGGCGACGACGAAACCCTGCTCACGCAAACCGTGGTCAGCCGGTTGACCGAACTGGACCTTCCGTTGCCGAAGCGTCGGATCTCGACCTCTTCCTTCCTGTTCACCCTCGCCCTTCTGAACCAGACCGACGCCATTGCGCCGCTGGCAACACCGGTCATTGACAGTTTCGCGGGCAATCCATCGGTGCCCTTCGTGTCCCTGCCCATCGACCTTGGCCTGGCCGTGGCCCCGTTCAGCCTGGTGACCCGGATCGGCGCCCAGATGACCCCCTCGGCCCAGCGGCTGGCGGATGCGGTGCTGGCCGCGTCCTAGGCATTCCGATCCAGCCAGTCGGCGAAGGCGGACACCACCTCCGCGTCGCAGTCCACCAGATGCTGCGGAGCAGGGTAGTCGCCTTCGTGCACATCGTTGACGAAGCGGCCCATGGCCTCGATCCGCATGGCTTGCAGCTGGTCGTATTCGGCGGCGAAATCCGCATATACCTTGGCGTGGCGCGGGACCTTGCCCCGGTTCTGGCCCAGCACGTCGTCGGCAAAAAGGTACTGCGCGTGCCCGCCCGCCCCCGCGCCCATCGAAATGAGGAAGAGCTTGCTCTTCTCGGCAATGAGGCGCGTGATGGAATGCGGCACGACCTCGATTTCCGCCGCGAAGGCGCCGGCCTCTTCCAGCGCCCTGCACTGGGCCCAGACCAGTTGCGCCGTCTCCAGCGTCTTTCCCACTGCCTTGAACCCGCCGGTCCAGGTGCGTTTCGAGGGGATCAGGCCGACATGACCGCAAACCGGCAACCCGTGATCGGCCATGGCGCGCACGGTCGCCAGTGAACCAGAGCAGTAGAACCCGTCCGCGCCGTGCTTGTAGAGCGGGAAGGCCCAGCGCAGGAAATCATCCGTCCCGCCAATTTCGTAGAAGTTGTCACCGGGAAAGGCGAAGGCGTCCGGGGCAGCCTCGCGGAAACGGCGGTCCATCACCATGGCGGGCGGCACGGACAAGAGCTCGACGCCGGCCCGGGCCGCGGCCTCGGCTTCCTCCAGCGTCTCGACCCGCAGCATGGCGAACTGATGCGTGCCACGCGCATCCATCAGGTCCCTGACAGTGGGCGGGGCCATCACGCCACCTCGACAAACACGCGATCACCCTCGACCTTCACCGGGAAGGTCCTGAGGTTCACGCAAACCGGTGCGCGCCTGGCCTCTCCGGTGCGGTAGTCGAACTGGCCGTTGTGCTTTGGGCACTCGATCAGATGGCCCATCACCAGGCCGTCGCAGAGATGGACCTGCTCATGCGTGCAAAGACCGGCCGTCGCGAAGAATTCGCCCTCCGGCGAATGGTAGATGGCAAAGGTCTGGCCAGCGTGATCCCAGCGGATCAGGTCCTCGGCGTCGATGTCGGCGGTCGAACAGGCGTCAATCCAGGGCATGATCCGTCCTCATTCTGCGGCGGCCGGACGCATCATGCCCGGCACATACTGGTGGAAATCCTCGCGGTAGGGCTTGGCCATGGGGGGCAGTGCACGCTTCAGGAAGTAGTCCTCGTTCCGCACCTGGCGCAGGATCGCTGGCCACATTTCCCGGAAGGCCTCGGCAATCGAGCGGTTGGGCGGCGGCAAGTCGTCCTTGATGACCTCGTGCAGACGGGGCAGCGCGTGGTAGGGCACCATCGGGAACATGTGGTGTTCGACATGGTAATTCATGTTCCAGTAGATGAACCGGCTGATCGGGTTCATGTAGACCGTTCGGCTGTTCAGCCGGTGATCCACCACGTTGTCGGCCAGGCCGCCGTGCTGGAGAAGCCCGGTCATGACGTGGTGCCAGGCGCCATACATCCGGGGCAGGCCGATCACCATAAGCGGCAGGATCGAGCCCATCCAGACCGCAAGCCCGATCGTCGCGGCATAGATCGCGACGTAGACGATGGCGACTCGCTGCACCTTGCCCCATTCGCTTTGCGGCACATAAGTGCGCTCTTCCGGCGTCGGGCCGGAAACGGCGTTCCTCAGGATGCGCGGGATGAAGGCGATCACGTCGAGGATACCGAAGAAGTTCAGGATCAGCTTGGCCACTTCCGGTGGACGCATCACGGCGATCTCGGGATCGCGGCCGACGAAATAGGTCTCGGAATGGTGGCGGGCGTGGCTCCAGCGCCAGGTGGCCGAGTTGCGCATGATCATGAAGCTGGCGATCTCGTAGACGACGTTGTTCATCCAAGGCGTGCGGAAGGCGGTGCCGTGCCCGCATTCGTGCCAGCGCGAATCCGAGGCCGAACCGTAAAGCACGCCGTAGGCCAGCCAGAACGGCGCCGACCACCACGAAGGCCAGAGCGCGATGCCGATGCCCGCCAGCAGGATCATGCTGCCGTAAAGGATGATCGTGTCGCGGATCGCCGGCGCGTCGCTGCGTGCCATCAGATCCTTCATCACCTTGCGTGGCACCTCGGTGTGATACCACTCGGCCGCCGTCAGCCCGCTTTCCACGGCGCGCGCGGCGTCAGGACCGAACAGGCTGTAGTTGCGCTTGCCCATGTGTGACCCCCGTCTCCCTGCGCTTCCTGCCAGAAACGCCTCCTGCCATCGTGCATAGGTTGGGCCGGGTCCGATCGCCAAGTGCCTGGCTTGCAGGTTTCGTCATGATCCATCATGATCCGGCAAAGCCCTGATAGATTTTCGTCAAGCGTTATGGCAAATCGCCCCACCATTCATGACGTCGCCCGCGAGGCGGGCGTGTCCAGCGCCACGGTGGACCGCGTCCTGAACGGGCGCGAAAGGGTTCGCGAGGAAACCGCGCGCAAGGTCTACGAGGCCGCCCGCCTGATCGGATATCATGCCGCACCCCTTATCGGACAAAGGGTGCAGGTGGACCTGCCGCGCCTGCGGTTGGGTCTGGTGCTGCACAAGGAAAGGCAGGCCTTCTACCAGGCCTTCAAGGCCGAGGCCGAAAGGGCGGTGACCAGGGCGACGGGCGTCCGGGCTTCGATCCAGGTCGCCTTTGCGGCCTCGCAGTCGCCAAAGGACTTCACCGAACTGATGGAAGGCATGGTCGGTCGCGTCGATGCAGTCGCCGCGACAGCGGTAACACATCCCGAAGTGACCGAAGCCGTCATGCGCCTCAATTCCAGGGGCATACCCTGCTTTGCGCTCCTGAACGACTTCGGCCAGGGAGTCCGGCAAAACTATCTTGGCCTCAACAACTTGAAGGTCGGGCGGATTGCGGCGCACATGATCGCGACCGCCTCGCGCCACGCGGGCAAGATCGCGGTCTTCGTCGGCGGCTATCGCTGGCACGGTCACGAGCTGCGCGAAACCGGCGTCCGCAGCTACTTCCGGGAACACGCGCCTCAGTTCCAGGTCCTCGATACCCTGATCAACCTTGAAACCCGGCAACTGACCTACGAAGCGACGCTGGACCTGCTTTCCCGCCACCCCGATCTCCGCGGCATCTACTGTGCGGGTGGCGGGATGGAGGGTGCCATCGCTGCGGTCCGCGAGGCTCGGGCCCCGGGCGAGGTGGCGCTGGTCGTCAACGAGCTTACGCCAGAAAGCCGCGCGGCGCTGATCGGGCGCCATGTTACAATGGTGATCGCAACGCCGCTTCAAAGGCTTTGCGACGATCTGATCCGGCTGGCAACCGCGGCCGTGACGGACGGCATGGTGCCTGTTCAGGGTCAGCATTTCCTGCCTCCCGACCTTTACCTTCCTGAAAGCGTCTGACGAAAAACTGTCAGACTAACATGGCCACCTTCGTCAGGAATGATGGGATCGTTCCTATGCCGATTGACGCGGCCGGAGAGTCTCGGGGAAGGTCCGGCCAAGGAAGTCGTCGCGGTTGGGGAGGCCGGGGATGGTGCAGTTTGCGTTGAACCACATGACAGTGGCGCGGCTGTCCTTTCGCGATCTTGTCGCGCTGGCGAAGCGGCTGGGCTGTATTGGCGTCGAAGTCAGGAACGACCTGCCACAGCCGCTATTCGACGGCATGGATCCGGCAGAAGCGGGCGCTCATGTGCGGCAGAGCGGACTGCGGCTCCTGGCTGTGGCGGAGGTAAAGCGGTTCAACGACTGGTCGTCCGACAAGGAAGCCGAGGCGCTTGCCCTGATGCGCATTGCCCGGGCCGCCGGGGCCGAGGCTGTCAGCCTGATCCCGCGCAACGACAACTTGGGCATGGGCAACGGCGAGCGGCAGGCATCCTTGCGCGTCGCGCTTAAGGCGCTGAAACCGATGCTCGAGGATCACGGGCTGGTCGGCATGGTCGAGCCCCTGGGCTTCGAGATCTGCGCCTTGCGCTTCAAGTCCGAGGCGGTCGAGGGGATCGAGGCGGTCGGCGGCAGGGGCCGCTTCAAGCTGGTGCACGACACCTTCCACCACACGCTGGCCCATGGCGGTCCACTGTTCCCCGAACATACCGGGATCGTGCATGTCTCGGGCGTGGTGGACCAGGAGGTTGGCATCGCCGACATGCGCGACCCGCACCGGGTGCTGGTCACGCCGCAGGACCGGCTGGGCAACGTGGAGCAGATCGCGGCGCTGCTGGCTGCGGGATGGAACGGGCCGATCAGCTTCGAGGCGTTCTCGCCAGAGGTGCACGCCTTCGCCGATCCTGGCGCCGCGCTGGCGAAGTCCTTCGAAGTCATCCGCCAGGGCATTGCCGCCCGCGCTGCCTGAGTTCCGGACCCCGGAAGAAACGGGTCCTTCCGGCACGATCCAGGATGCCGCCGGACATCCAACTAGGGAGAGAGAGATGAAAAAGACGCTTCTTGCCGCAGGCTTCGCCGCGCTGATGGGCACAACCGCGATGGCGGAAGGTATCGGTGTGTCGATGGCGAAGTTCGACGACAACTTCCTGACCGTTCTGCGCAACGGCATCCAGGCCCAGGCCGATGCCGCCGGGCTTTCGGTGCAGATCGAGGACGCTCAGGACGACGTCGCCAAGCAACTGGACCAGATCAACAACTTCATCGCGAGCGGCGTGGACGCGATCATCGTGAACCCGGTCGATACCTCGGCGACCCAGGCGATATCCGACGCCGCCGCTGCCGCGGGCGTGCCGCTGGTCTATGTGAACCGCCAGCCGATCAACGTGGACAGCTTGCCCGACAACCAGGCCTTCGTCGCCTCGAACGAAGCCGAGTCCTCGCGGCAGGGCTTCATCGAACAGTGCAACCAGTGGAAGGCCGCGGGCAAGGAGGAGGTCAGCGTCTACGTCCTGCAGGGCCAGCTTTCAAACCAGGCCGCCGTGCAGCGCACGCAGAACTATTACGACGTGATCAACGAAGGCCTCTGCCCGGTGAAGGTCAACGTGATCGACCAGCAGACCGCGAACTGGAGCCGCGACGAGGCCCAGAACCTGATGACCAACTGGCTCTCGACCGGCACGGCCTTTGACGGCGTGCTGGCCAACAACGACGAGATGGCTCTGGGCGCGATCCAGGCGATGAAGGCGGCGGGGATCGACATGGCGTCGGTCATCGTTTCGGGCGTCGATGCAACCCAGGACGCGCTGGCCTCGATGCAGGCCGGGGAACTGGACATCACCGTGTTCCAGAACGCAGCGGCCCAAGGGGGTGGCGCGCTGGACGCGGCGGTCAAGCTGGCGAAGGGCGAGGCGGTGGACCAGAAGGTCTACATCCCGTTCGAGCTGGTGACCCCGGCGAACATGGCCGACTACATGGCGAAGAACTGAGCCCCTTCCGGGCACCTGCGGGGCGGCCGGCGACGGTCGCCCCGTTTTCTGGCGGATCGGGTATCATCGACCGAATTCCGTCATCGCTTACTTGGGGAGGGGCGACGTGGCAGAAGCAACCCATGGCCTGGGCGGCCTGAAATACGATCCGGCAAAGCGCACGCGCGCGCCCGAATGGAACGTCTTCGGCGCGCTCGTCCTGATCGTCCTGATCTTCGAGATCCTGAACCGCATGCAGGGGGGGTCGTTCCTCTTCAACATGCGCGACAACGTCGATGCGATCTTCAACCAGCAGCGGCTGGACATCATGATCCTGCAGGTCGCGATCGTCGGGATCATCGCGCTGGGGGTGACCCAGGTCATCATCATCGGCGGGATCGACCTGTCGTCGGGCAGCGTCGTGGGCGCGACGGCGATGATCGTGATGAGCTTCGCGCAGACCGCCGTGGTCAACGGCAACCCGAACCCGAAGGCGATCTTCGGCGACTGGGCGATGGACCTGCCGGTGATCGTGCCGATCGCGGTGGGTCTCGCTTGCGGCCTGGTCGCCGGTCTGGTGAATGGCCTGCTGGTCGCCTACACGAAGATCCCGCCCTTCATCGCCACGCTGGGGATGATGGTCAGCGCAAGGGGCGTGGCGCGCTGGTGGTCGAACGGGCAGCCGGTCAGCTTTCCCACCGCCGAATACGGCCAACTTGCGAACGGCGACCTCCTGGGCAGTCTGACCTTCGGCCTGATCCACTGGCCGGGCCAGAACCCCGCCGTGGTGTTCGTGATGCTGGCGGTGCTGTTCCACGTCATCATGACCTACACGCTCTACGGCAAGCGCTGCTATGCCATCGGGTCGAACGAGGCCGCGGCCCGGATGTCGGGGATCAACGTCGATCGGCACAAGGTGCTGGTCTATGCGATTGCCGGGCTGCTGGCGGCGGTTGCGGCCGTCCTTCTGACCTCGAAGAATCTCACGGCCCAGGCGGGTATGGGGGTGATGTATGAACTCGACGCCATCGCCATGGCAGTGATCGGCGGGGTCAGCCTTGCCGGGGGTCGTGGCTCGATCATCGGCACCGTGCTCGGCGCGGCGATCTTTTCCGTCATCATCTCCGGCTTCACCTCGGTCAAGCTGGACGCCTACTATCAGGAGATGGTCAAGGGCGCGATCATCGTCGGCGCCGTGGTGCTGGACCAGTGGCGGCAGCGCAAGCGGGCAAGGGGGTAAGGCGCATGTCCAGGATCATTCTGGAAACCCGGGGTCTGACCAAGCATTACGGCGGCGTTCATGCGCTGGAGGATGCGAACTTCATCCTGCACGAGGGCGAACACGTCGCCGTCGTCGGCGACAACGGCGCGGGCAAGTCCACCTTCGTCCGCCAGGTGACGGCGGTGGAGCAGCGCACGGCGGGCGAGATCATCTTCGACGGCCGGCCGGTGCATTTCTCGGGACCGCTCGAAGCGCGCGAAGCGGGAATCGAGACGGTGTTCCAGACGCTGGCGCTGGCGGACGATCTGGACGTACCGTCGAACCTGTTTCTCGGGCGCGAGATCTTCAAATGGCGGCTCGGGCCGTTTTCCTGGCTGGACCGCAAGACGATGCGTGATCGGACGCTCGAGGCGCTGAAGACCACGGCCGTCAAGATCCCCAATGTCGACAACCCGATCCGAAACATGTCGGGCGGCCAGCGCCAGTGCGTTGCCATCGCGCGGACGGCGGCATTCGCGTCCAAGCTCGTCATCATGGACGAACCGACGGCGGCGCTGGGGGTGCAAGAGACGGCGCAGGTGGAAAACATCATCCGGGGGCTGAAGGACCGGGGCATCCCGATGATCCTGATCAGCCACAACCTGCGGCAGGTGTTCGATCTGGTGGACCGGATCGTCGTCTTCCGTCGCGGCCGGATCGTCGCCTCGCTGCGCCGGGACGAGACGGACGGGAACGACATCGTGTCCTACATCACCGGCGTGAAGGGCGGATCGGACGCAGCCTATGCCTGACCACAAGGACACCGTCGCCGTCATCGCGGGCGGCACTCAAGGCCTCGGTCTGGCGATCGCCGAGGCACTGGTCGCCGATGGCTGCACTCGGCTGGTCGTCGCGGGCCGTCGGCTGGCCGGGGGCGAGGCGGCGGTGCGTCGTCTGCGGGGCCTGGGCGCCGACGCGCATTTCCGGCGCGCCGACATGGGCGTGGTCGAGGATGCAGTGGCGCTGGTCGATGCGGCGGCGGCCCGGTTCGGGCGGGTGACGGCGCTGGTCAACGCGGCAGCGACGACCGAGAGGGGGTCGATCCTCGACTGCTCGCCCGCCGATTTCGACAGGCATATCGCGGTGAACACGCGGGGGCCGTTCTTCGCCTTGCAGCGGTTCGCACAGCTGGCGGTGGCCGGCGGGCATCCGGCAAGCGCGGTGAACATCCTGTCGATGGTGGTGCATTGCGGCCAGTCCTACCTTGCGCCCTATTCGGCCTCGAAGGCGGCGCTGGCGAATGTCACGAAGAACGCGGCCCAGGCGCTGCGGAAGCATCGGATCCGGGTCAACGGGATCAACTGCGGCTGGATGGACACGCCCGGAGAGGACGAGACGCAGCGCCGCTTCCATGGCGCGCGGGATGGCTGGCTTGCCGAGGCCGAGGCGCGGCAGCCGATGGGGATGCTGGTCAAGCCCGTCCATGTCGCTGGGCTGGCCAGCTACTTGCTTTCCGACGCGTCCGGCGTGATGACCGGCGCATTGGTGGATTTCGATCAGAACGTCGCCGGGGCCTACCCGGAGTAAGGAGAGAAATGACGATCAGATTCGGGCTTCTGGGTGCGGGGC
Source organism: Tabrizicola flagellatus (assembly GCF_046295235.1). Taxonomy (GTDB): domain Bacteria; phylum Pseudomonadota; class Alphaproteobacteria; order Rhodobacterales; family Rhodobacteraceae; genus Tabrizicola; species Tabrizicola flagellata_A. Next base: position 67,262 of record NZ_JBKBLV010000005.1, on the reverse strand, counting down.
GCATCGGGAAGGTGCATGCGAAGGCGGTGACGGGCAATCCGGCCGCGAAGCTGGTGGCGGTGTCGGACGCGATGCCCGCCGCGGCGCAGGCGATTGCCGATCAGTATGGCTGCGAGGTGCGGACCATCGACGCCATCGCGGCGGCCAAGGATATCGACGCGGTGGTGATCTGCACCCCGACCGATACCCATGCCGACCTGATCGAGCAGTTCGTGAAGGCCGGGAAGGCCGTGTTCTGCGAAAAGCCCATCGACCTGAGCCTCGCACGCGTGAAGCAGTGCCTGGAGGTCGTCCGCGACCACAAGGGCACGCTGATGGTCGGCTTCAACCGCCGCTTCGACCCGCATTTCCGCGCGGTCAGGGCCGAGATCGACAAGGGCACCATCGGCAAGGTCGAGATGGTGGTCATCACCAGCCGCGATCCGGGCGCGCCGCCTGTGGATTACATCAAGCGGTCGGGCGGGATCTTCCGGGACATGACGATCCACGACTTCGACATGGCCCGGTTCCTGCTGGGCGAGGAAGTCGCCGAGGTCTCGGCCATGGCCTCGGTCCTGGTCGATCCCGAGATCGGCAAGGCCGGGGACAGCGATTCCGTGCAGGTGATGCTGCGGACGGCCTCGGGGAAGATGGCCGTGATCTCGAACAGCCGCCGGGCGACCTATGGCTACGACCAGCGGATCGAGGTGCACGGGTCGGGCGGATCGGTCGCGGCGGAGAACCAGCGTCCCGTTTCGATCGAGGTGGCGACGGGGGCGGGCTATACCCGGCCGCCACTGCACGACTTCTTCATGACCCGCTATACCGAGGCCTATGCGGCCGAGATCGCGGCCTTCATCGACGCGATGGCGGGCAAGGCCAAGGCGTCGCCTTCGGGCGAGGACGGGCTTCTGGCCCTGGCCCTGGCCGAGGCCGCGCTGAAGTCGGTCGCCGAGGGGCGCGTCGTGAAGATGAGCGAGATTCTCTGACCTGAGGTCCAGTCTGTCCACGGTGGACATTTTCCGATTTCGACATGGAATCAAAATGTTGATCGTGGGCGTATACGAAAGATTAACCTTTGGCCGACCCCCCTTGGTCGGCCTTTTCCATCTCGATGAACCGCAGCATTGAGAGCGGGCGCCCGACCTGATAGAAGGCGCCAACTCTTGAGGAGACCCGGACATGGCAGACGAAACCCCGGCAGGGAATGGCGCGACGGCTGCGCCGCAGCAGATAAAGATGCAAGTGTTGGCCCAGTATGTGCGCGACTTGTCTTTCGAGAACGTGGTCGTGCAGAAAGGTCTGAGCGCCGGCGAAGTGCAGCCCGACATCCAGGTCGCGGTCAGCCTCGACGCCCGCAAGCGCCCTGTCCCGAACCAGTTCGAGGTCATCACCAAATACAAGGTGACTTCGAAGAACAAGGTCAACGGCGACGTGCTGTTCCTGCTGGAAGTGGAATACGGCGCGACCTTCCACATCGAGGGCGTCGCGGAGGAACAGCTGCACCCCTTCCTGCTGATCGAGTGCCCGCGCCTGATGTTCCCCTTCGTGCGCCGCATCATCTCGGACGTGACGCGGGACGGTGGCTTCCCGCCGCTGAACGTCGATACCGTAGACTTCATGTCGCTCTACCGTCAGGAACTGGCGCGGCGGGCGCAAGCCCAGGCGCAACAGGCGGCGCCGGGCGAGCAGATCAACTGAGCCCGCAGTCCTGGGTTCTGGCTAGGCGTCCTTTGTCCAGATGGCCGAGGCGCCCATCCGGGCAATCATCTCGGCATGGGCAGCGGCTTCCGCCTCGGTGATCCGGGGCGGCAGCGGGTGCGGGCGCGGGTGCGGGCGCCAGGCGACAGCCTCGCCCGTTACGGTGCGGCCGGGCAGCGGGCTGGCCGAGCCGAGGACCAGATCGGGCTGCCGGCCGCCGATCAGCTCCAGATAGACCTCGGCCAGGATTTCGCTGTCGAGCAGCGCGCCGTGCTTTTCGCGCATCGAGTTGTCGATGCCGAACCGCCGGCACAGCGCATCGAGCGAGGCAGGAGAGCCGGGAAACTTCGTCCGGGCAAGCATCACCGTGTCCGTCGCCCGGGCGAGGGGCAACACCGGCAGGCCGGCGCGTTCCAGTTCGAAGTTCAGGAACTTCATGTCGAAGGCGGCGTTGTGGATCACCAGCTGGGCATCGCCGACGAAATCGAGGAACGCCCGCGCGATCCGGGCAAAAACCGGCTTGTCCCGCAGGGTGATGCCGCCGGGGACGGGCTTTGCGGGGCTTTCCAGGATGTCATGGCCGATGCCGTGCACCTCGAACGCCCCCAGCGGCATGCTGCGTTCGGGGTTGATATACTGGTGCCAGGTCCTGCCGGTCGGCAGATGGTTGAACAGCTCGACCGCGCCGATTTCGACGATGCGGTGGCCTTCTGCGGGTTCCAGTCCGGTGGTTTCGGTGTCGAGGACGATTTCACGCATCTTTGGTCCGCCGGATGTCTTTCAGCACATCTTTCACGGCCTGCCGGGCGCCTTCAAGGCTGGTCGTGGGGATGATGTAATCGGCGCGCCGGCGCTTTTCCTCATCGGGCATCTGGCGGTCGAGGATGGTCTGGAATTCGGCCTCGGTCATGCCGCGCATCAAGACGCGTTCGCGCTGAACCTCCGGGGGCGCCGAGACCACGGCAACAGCGTCGCAGGCCTTTTCGAGGCCGATTTCATAGAGAAGGGGCACGTCGAGAAGGACGATGGGCGCATCCGCATGGGCAAGGAAGCGGGCGCGATCCTGGGCGACAAGCGGGTGGACGGCGGCGTTGAGACGGTCAAGCACTGTGGCATCTTCGTTGATGAGGGCGCGCAGGCGGGGCCTGTTGACGCGGCCGTCCGGGTCCATCGCATCGGGGAAAAGACGCGAGACGATCAGGGCGGCGGGTTGGCCGGGCTGATAGAGGCGGTGCACAGTGGCATCGGCGTCCCAGACGGGAAGACCCTCTTCGGCGAACATCCGGGCGGTGGTGGACTTGCCCATCCCGATGGAGCCGGTCAGGCCAAGGACGAAAGCCCTTTTCATGCCGAAAGAACGGCCTTGCGGGTCGCCTCGTCCACCTCGGGCCGGACGCCGAACCAGCGTTCGAAGCCGGGGGCCGCCTGGTGGAGCAGCATGCCGAGCCCGTCAACGACGATGCCGCCACGCTCCTCGGCCTCGATCAGGAACTGGGTCTTGAGCGGCGTATAGACCAGGTCGTTGCAGACTGCCCCGGGGTTCAGGCGGTGCATCGGGACGTTGAAGTCGGCCTTGCCGGTCATGCCGAGAGATGTCGTGTTGATGACCGTGACCGCGTCGTCGAGAAGGTTCGGGGCCTGGACCCATTCGTGAACGTGGATCTTGGCGCCGAAGTCCTGGCGGATGGCGTCCGCGCGAGCGCGGGTGCGGTTGGCGAGGCGGATTTCGGGGACTCCGACCTCGATCAGCGCGGCGACCACGGCGCGGGCGGCGCCGCCTGCCCCAAGCACGACAGCCGGGCCGGAGGCCGGTTTCCAGTCGGGTGCGTTCTGGCGCAGGTTGGCGATGAAGCCGGAACCGTCGGTGTTGTCGGCGTGGATCTTGCCGTCCTTGCGGAAGATCAGCGTGTTCGCGGCCCCGATCAACGCGGCGCGGTCGGTCACGACATCGGCGATCTGGAGGATGGCCTCCTTGAGCGGGATCGTGACGTTGCAGCCGACGAAGCCGAGGTCCGGCAAGGTGCGCAGCAGGCGGGGCAGATCGAGGGGCGCAATGTCGATCGGGATGTAATGGCCCTTGATGTTGTAGCGTTTCAGCCAGTAGCCGTGCAGCGCCGGGCTGCGGCTGTGCGCGACGGGGTGGCCAATGACGGCGGCAAGGGGGATGCGGGGGTGATCAGTCATGTGGCGATCATGCCCCGGTTGCCGAGCCAAGCCAACAGCGGCAGAAGCGGCAGGCCGAGAATAGTGAAATGGTCGCCAACGATGGCGGAGAACAGGCGGACGCCTTCCTCTTCCACCTTGTAGCAGCCGACGGAATGGCGGATCGAGTCCCAGTTCCGCTCGACATAGTCATCCAGATAGGCGTCGGAGAAGCGGTGCATGGTCAGGCGGGCCTCGGCGACGTGGCGCCATACGGGTTCGGCGTTTTCATAGACGACGGCGGCGGAGAGGAGCTTGTGGGTCTTGCCCCGAAGCTGCCGCAGCTGTTGGCGGGCATCGTCGGGGGTTTCGGGTTTGGCAAAGGTATCGCGGTCAAGCGCGAGGACCTGATCGCAGCCGAGGACAAGCGCGTCGGGATGCTTCTCGGCGACCTTGCGCGCCTTCATCTCGGCCAGGGCGTCGGCGATGTCGCGGGGGGTCGCTCCCTCGGCCACCAGGGAATCCCGGACGCTGGCCTCATCCACGCGCGGAGCGACGGGGATCGGCTCAAGGCCCGCGGCGCGGAGCATCGACAGGCGGGTGGCGGAGGTGGAGGCGAGGATCAGGGTCGGGGGCAAGGCTGTGAATAACCTCGGTTTGTTCCTGGGTCCGGAATGGGGGCCATTGAGGCTCTGCGGGTGGCCCTGTGATCAGGCAGCCAGTTCCGCGGCGGCTGTGCCAGAGATATCCCGTTGTGCATGGCCTTGTCACGCGACTCGGGAGAAGTGGTTATGCCCGGGGAGAGGGCAGCACTCGCCTGTGGATTGCGCATCAAGTGATCAAGAAACAAGTATTTGCTTTATAATGATTTTTTTCATCCCGCCATGGCCTTTCAGGGATTTTCCCGGATTTGTCCACAGCCTCTTCCCTGTGGAGCGATCTGGGGGAGAGTCGGGAAATCCCGTCGTCCACAGCCCCAACAGCATCAGCATTCCTTCTTTTCTTTATTCTTAATAGAAGAAGTTGACTTGAACGAACGGAGTGGGACGATGCTTGCAACGATCACGGATTTCCTGGCCGACTGGTACCTGGTCACGAAGTCGCTGCATGTCGTGTCGGTGATCACCTGGATGGCCGGGATTTTCTACCTGCCGCGCCTCTTCGTCTATCACGTCGAACAGGTCGAGATGGGGTCGCCCACCGACAAGATGTTCCAGACGATGGAGCGGCGGCTTCTGCGCGGGATCATGAACCCGTCGTTGATCGCGACCTGGGTCTTCGGCCTGGCGCTGGTCTTTACGCCGGGCGTGGTGGACTGGTCCTTCGTCTGGCCCTGGGTAAAGGCCGTCTGCATCCTGACCATGACCTGGTTCCATCATTGGCTGGGACTGCGACGGAAAGAATTCGTCATGGGCACCAACACCCGCAGCGGGCGCACCTATCGCATGATGAACGAGGTTCCGACGATCCTGATGCTGGTCATCGTCTTTGCCGTCATCACCCGCTTCTGATTGACTTTTGGCCGGGGCGCGATTAGGTGCCGCCATGCGGGGCCGTCCGGTCCATCGCGTCTCCCGTTCCAGATCCGCCGAGGTTTCCCGCATTGCGCGGGACCCGCACAAAGGTATGACATGACCGTCGAACGCTTGAATCTCGCCCAGTTGAAAGCCAAGACCCCGGCCGATCTTCTGGCCATGGCCGAAGAGTGGGAGATCGAGAACGCCCCCAGCATGCGCAAGGGCGAGATGATGTTCTCGATCCTGAAGGAGCATGCCGAGGAAGGCTGGGAGATCGGCGGCGACGGGGTGCTGGAAGTCTTGCAGGACGGGTTCGGGTTCCTGCGCTCTCCAGAAGCCAACTACCTGCCGGGTCCGGATGACATCTACGTCTCACCGGAGATGATCCGCCAGTTCAGCCTGCGCACAGGCGACACGATCGAGGGCGTCATCAAGGCCCCGCAGGAGAACGAACGCTATTTCAGCCTGGTCAAGGCCACGAAGATCAACTTCGACGATCCCGAAAAGGCCAAGCACAAGGTCCATTTCGACAACCTTACGCCGCTTTACCCGGACGAGCGGCTGAAGATGGAAATCGACGATCCGACGATCAAGGACCGCTCCGCCCGGATCATCGACCTGGTGTCGCCGATCGGGAAAGGCCAGCGCGCGCTGATCGTGGCGCCGCCGCGGACCGGCAAGACGGTGCTGTTGCAGAACATCGCCCATTCGATTGCTACCAACCATCCCGAGTGCTATCTGATCGTCCTGCTGATCGACGAGCGCCCCGAGGAAGTGACCGACATGCAGCGGTCCGTGAAGGGAGAGGTCGTGTCCTCGACCTTCGACGAACCAGCGACGCGGCACGTCGCCGTGGCGGAAATGGTGATCGAGAAGGCCAAGCGCCTGGTCGAACACAAGCGCGACGTGGTGATCCTGCTCGATTCCATCACCCGCCTGGGCCGGGCCTTCAACACCGTGGTGCCGTCCTCGGGCAAGGTCCTGACCGGTGGTGTCGATGCCAATGCCCTGCAACGTCCGAAGCGGTTCTTCGGTGCTGCCCGGAACATCGAGGAAGGCGGGTCGCTGACCATCATCGCCACCGCGCTGATCGACACCGGCAGCCGGATGGACGAGGTGATCTTCGAGGAGTTCAAGGGCACTGGCAACTGCGAGATCGTGCTGGACCGCAAGGTCGCCGATAAGCGCGTGTTCCCGGCGATGGACATCCTGAAATCCGGCACCCGGAAAGAGGACCTGCTGGTGGACAAGACCGACCTGCAGAAGACCTATGTCCTGCGCCGCATCCTGAACCCGATGGGGACGACGGATGCCATCGAGTTCCTGATCTCGAAGCTGAAGCAGACGAAGACGAACGCGGAATTCTTCGAGTCGATGAACACCTGACAGGCGGTTGGCGATGGACACGATCTATGCCCTCGCCACGGCGCGGGGTCGGTCGGGCCTCGCCGTGGTACGGATCTCGGGACCGGCGGCGCCTGCGGCCGGTCTTGCGCTTTGCGGGTCCCTCCCTGCCGCCCGCGTGGCGGGGCTGCGGCGGTTGACCTGGGGCGGAGAGCTTCTGGACGAGGCCCTGGTACTTTCGTTCGCCGAGGGCGCCAGCTTTACCGGCGAGGCGCTGGTGGAACTGCACTGTCATGGCGGCCCGGCGGTGGTGGGGGCTGTCCTTCGGGCCTTGTCCGAGCAGCCGGGACTTCGGCTGGCCGAGCCCGGAGAGTTCACCCGCCGCGCGCTGGAGAACGGCGTCCTGGACCTGGCGCAGGTCGAGGGTCTGGCCGACCTGATCGACGCCGAGACCGAGGCGCAGCGGCGTCAGGCGGTTCGGGTGCTGTCGGGGGCGGTGGGCCAGAAGGTCGAGGGCTGGCGACGTGACCTGATCCGGGCAGGGGCGCTTCTGGAAGCGACCATCGACTTTGCGGACGAGGACGTGCCGGTGGACGTCTCGCCCGAGGTTCTGGCGCTGATCGACGGGCTGATGGACGATCTTGGCCGCGAGGCCGCCGGGGTCATGGCGGCCGAACGCATCCGCGACGGGTTCGAAGTGGCGATTGTCGGCGCCCCGAACGCCGGCAAATCGACGCTTCTGAACCAGCTGGCGGGGCGGGAGGCGGCGATCACCAGCGAAATTGCCGGGACGACGCGCGACGTGATCGAGGTGCGGATGGAGATTGCCGGGCTACCCGTGACCTTTCTGGACACGGCCGGCCTGCGCGATACCGAGGATCGGCTGGAACGCGCCGGGATCGAGCGGGCGCTTGCCCGAGCCGAGGCGGCCGACCTGCGGCTGTTCCTGTCGGACGGATCGGATTTGCCGCTGGAGCCGGTAGGCGATGATATTGTGGTAATAGGTAAGGCCGACACCAGATCTGGGATTTCTGGCTTGGCTGTCTCGGGCAAGACCGGGCAAGGCGTCCCGGAACTGATGGCGCGGATCGGCGAAATCCTGGCGCAGCGGGTGGGCTCGGCTGGCGCCCTGGTGCGCGAACGGCATCGCGTGGCCGTGACGACGGCGATTGCCGCTCTGGCCGAGTCACGGGCGGAAGTGGTAAGACCCGACTCGCGCGTCGAGCTGGCGGCGGAGCATCTGCGGCAGGCGGTCCGGGCACTGGATGCCTTGGTCGGACGAGTGGATGTCGACGATCTGCTGGGCGAGATCTTCGCCAGCTTCTGTATCGGCAAGTAAGGGGTGTTCCACGTGAAACACTACGATGTCATCGTGATTGGCGGCGGCCATGCGGGCGCCGAAGCGGCGGCGGCGGCGGCCCGGATGGGGGTGGCCACGGCTCTGGTCACGTTGCGCGTGGAAACGCTGGGTGCGATGTCCTGCAATCCGGCGATCGGCGGATTGGGCAAGGGCCACCTTGTGCGCGAGATTGACGCGCTGGACGGGCTGATGGGTCGGATGGCGGATCGGGCGGGGATCCAGTTTCGCCTGCTGAACCGCCGGAAGGGGCCCGCCGTGCAGGGCCCAAGGGCACAGATCGACCGGCGCTTGTACCGCGAGGCGATGCGGGCGGAGCTGCTGGCGACTCCGGGCCTCGACGTGATCGAGGGCGAGGTCGCGGGGCTGCGCATGGCTGGGGATGCCGTGGCAGGCGTTGTGCTGGCCTCGGGCGTGGAGCTTGCCTCGGGCCGCGTCGTGCTGACGGCAGGGACCTTCCTGAACGGCGTGATCCATATCGGCGACCGGCGGATGTCGGGCGGACGGATGGGCGATTCGCCCTCCAGGCTGCTGGCGGCCCAACTGGCCGAACTGGCGCTTCCGGCGGGACGCCTGAAGACCGGGACGCCGCCCCGCCTGGACGGGCGCACCATCGACTGGGCCCGGCTGGAGAGCCAGCCGGGAGACGATGATCCCGCGATGTTCTCCTTCCTGAGCCGGGCGCCAGAGGCAAGGCAGGTATCCTGCGGGATCACCCATACCTCCGAGGCGACACACCAGATCGTGCGGGAGAACCTTGGTCGTTCCGCCATGTATGGTGGTCACATTGAAGGTGTCGGCCCGCGGTATTGCCCGTCGATCGAGGACAAGGTGGTGCGTTTTGCCGACAAGACCTCGCACCAGGTGTTCCTGGAGCCGGAGGGGCTGGACGATCACACAGTCTATCCGAACGGCCTGTCGACCTCGCTGCCCGAGGAGGTCCAGCATGCCTATATCCGCACGATTCCGGGTCTGGAGCAGACGGTGATTCTCCAACCGGGCTACGCGATCGAATACGATTACTTCGATCCGCGCGGCCTGCACCGAAGTCTGGAAACACGCGCTGTGAAGGGGTTGTACTTTGCCGGACAGATCAATGGGACGACCGGCTATGAGGAGGCGGGCGCACAAGGTATAGTAGCAGGCATCAATGCGGCCGCCTCATCCAGGGATCGGGAGCCGATCGAGTTCAGCCGGGCCGACAGCTATATCGGTGTGATGATCGACGATCTGGTCTCGCGCGGGGTGACCGAGCCATATCGCATGTTCACCTCGCGGGCAGAGTTCCGGCTGACTGTGCGGGCAGACAATGCGGATCGGCGGCTGACGCCCGTCGGGATTGACGCCGGGTGCGTGGGTGAAGGGCGCCGAATCGCATTCGAAAGCAAGGTGTGCAAGCTTGAAGCTGGGCGAAGAACGCTTTGCGAAATCATGATCGGGCCGAAGGCACTTAACGAGGCCGGCGTTGCCGTTAGCAAGGACGGCGTGAAACGATCGGCCTATGAAGTCCTGTCTCTGGCTGGCATGGATCTGGGTGTTGTCTCCCAGGCTTTCCCCGCCTACCAGATGTTGGACCGGGATGTGCTCGCGCAACTCCAGATCGATTCGACATACGAGCAGTATGCGGAACGCCAGGCCAAGGAGGTTGCAGACCTGCGACGACAGGAAGCCCAGCGCATACCGCGGGGCTTTGATTATGGGATGATCTCGGGGCTGTCGAACGAGCTCAGACAGAAGCTCTCGCGGGCTGAGCCCGAATCGATTCTGGAGGCGTCACGCATAGAGGGCGTCACCCCGGTCGCGCTGCTGCTTGTGCTGGCACACCTGCGAAAACCCGGCGAGCGACGGGCCGGATGATGACTGTGGCTGAAGATTCGGTCGGCGGACTCGTTGTTTCACGTGAAACATTCGCCGCGCTTCAGGCGCTCGAGGCGCTGGTCAGGCGCTGGAATCCTGCAATAAACCTTGTCAGCAAGACCACGCTGCCGGACCTATGGTCCCGCCATGTCGTCGATTCAGCACAGATCTTCGCGTTCCGTCCGAAGGGCGCCCGGACCTGGGTTGATCTTGGCTCGGGCGGGGGGTTCCCTGGCCTTGTCGTCGCCGTTCTGGCGCGCGAGTTGTCGCCAGAGATGAGTGTGACACTGGTCGAGTCCGATTTGCGCAAGGCGACCTTCCTGCGCCAGGCCGCCCAGTCACTCGGGCTTGTCGTCGACGTTCGCAGCCAGAGAATCGAATCTCTCCCGAACCTGCATGCTGATGTGGTGTCGGCCCGGGCGCTTGCGCCTCTTGCCGACCTCGTCGGCTACGCTGCCAGGCTGTTGCGGCCCGGTGGAACTGCAATCTTCCCCAAAGGTGCCCGCTTTGCAGAAGAACTGGCGGCAGCTCGGAGCGCCTGGGACTTTGACGTTGACACCCGGCCGAGCCTGTCTGATGGCGAAGCTGCAATTCTTGTGATCAGGAACATCGAACGTGCCAGCCATGATTGACAAACCCTACATCCTCGCGCTGGCCAATCAGAAGGGCGGCGTCGGCAAGACCACCACCGCGATCAATCTCGCCGCCGGCCTTGCCGAGCTTGGGAAGAGGGTTCTCCTCGTGGACATCGACCCTCAGGGCAATTCGTCCACCGGTATGGGCGTGCGCCCTGATGCGCGGAAGAAGACAAGCTACGATTTGATCGTAGATGGTGCTGACCTACAGGATGTTGTGCTTGAAACGGGAATTCCCGACATCATGATCATCCCCGCCAACGCGGACCTGTCCTCGGCCGACCTGGATATCGTGGCGATCGAGAAACGCAGCTTCCTGCTGCACGACGCCTTGCGCCGACCGGAAATGGACACCTACGGCTTCGATTATCTGCTGATCGATTGCCCGCCCGCCCTGAGCCTTCTGACGGTCAATGCGCTTGTCGCCGCTCACTCGGTACTGGTGCCGCTGCAGTGCGAGTTCTTTGCGCTGGAGGGTCTGTCGCAGCTGATGCTGACGATTCGGGATGTCCGGCGGTCAGCGAACCCGGATCTGCGGATCGAAGGCGTTGTGTTGACCATGCATGATCGACGCAATAGATTGACAGCACAGGTGGAGGCCGATGCCCGCGCCAATATGGGCGACCTGGTGATGAAAACGACGATTCCCCGCAACGTCCGAATCAGCGAGGCGCCGTCCTATGCGCTGCCGGTTCTGACCTACGATCCGGGCTCGAAGGGCGCGGAAGCCTATCGCGCGCTGGCGAGAGAAATTGCAGATCGCCGGAAAACCCCCGAAGTTTCAGAGGCCTGAGCATGTCCAAGAACGAAAGGCGCGGCCTTGGCCGCGGGTTGTCCGCCCTGATGGCGGATGTCCACCTCGCAGGTCCGGAACAGATGGCAACGGCGCGGAAAGCAGAGTTGCTGGTGCCAGTGGAGAAGCTGGAACCGAATCCGCAGCAACCGCGGCTGGATTTCCGGCAGGACGAGTTGGAGAGCCTGGCCGATTCGATTCGCAAGAAAGGCGTGATCCAGCCGCTGATCGTGCGGCGGAAGCTCGGCCGCGACAGCTATGAGATCGTTGCCGGAGAACGGCGCTGGCGGGCGGCGCAACTGGCGCAGTTGCACGAGGTTCCCGTTGTAGTGCGGGACCTTAGCGATACCGAAGTCCTCGAGGTTGCGATCATTGAGAACATCCAGCGTGCCGACCTGAATGCCATCGAGGAGGCCCTCGGTTTCCGGCAGCTGATGACCCGATTCGGCCATACGCAGGAGAAACTGGCCGAGGCGCTGTCGAAGAGCCGCAGTCATGTGGCGAATCTGCTGCGTCTGCTGACGCTGCCCGAGGATGTGCAGGATCTGGTGCGCGATGGAAAGCTTTCGGCTGGCCATGCACGGGCCCTGATCGGAAGCCCGAAAGCCAGTGAGCTGGCGGCGCAGATCGTGGCCAAGGGGCTTTCGGTCCGGGACGTCGAGCGCCTGATGAAGGCACAGGACGGCGCCAAGGCGGCTGCACCCAAGGCCATCAAGGGAAGAGAGAAGGACGCCGACACTCGGGCTCTGGAGGATGATCTTTCGGCGAACCTGAAGATGCCGGTGCGCATCGAACATTCCCCGGGCGGAGAGAGCGGGGAGCTGGTGATCCGATACGGATCGCTGGATGACCTCGACAGATTGTGTCGGATCCTTTCGCAAATACCAGATGAAGACTGATCAGTCCGCAGACTGACGATCAGCCAGCAGCGCGCGGAGGATCCCGTTCAGCATCATCACGCCACGGTCGGTGGTGCGGATGCGGTCGCCGTCCCGGGCAACAAGGCCGAGGGCCTCGACTTCGGCGAGGGCCGATGGAGAGAGCGGTTGACCGGCAAGTGCGGCGAAGCGCGAGAGCGACGCGCCTTCTCGGAGGCGGAGCGCGAACATGAGGTATTCGCTAGCGCGATCGTCGGCGGTCAGGCGGTCAGTGGTTTCGGCGGAACCTGGGGTGGCGAGGGTTCGGGTCAGCCACGGGGTCGGCTGGCGTTCGGCTTCGGTCGCGAATCGGGTCGAATCGAGGGTGAGTCGCCCATGCGCGCCGGGGCCGATCCCGGCATAGTCACCCATCCGCCAGTAGATCAGGTTATGGCGTGATTCGTCGCCGGGTCGGGCGTGATTCGAGACCTCGTAGGCGGGGAGGCCTGCGCTGCGGGTAATCTCCTGTGTCAGCTCGAACATGTCGGCCGACAGGTCCTCTTCAGGCAGGCCCTTGAGGAGGTTCTTCGCGTGCATCTGGCCGAAGACGGTGCCGTCCTCGATGGTCAACTGGTAGAGCGAGAGGTGCGACGTACCGAAGTCCAGCGCGCGGTGAAGCTCGTCGCGCCAGGCGGGCAGGGTCTGGTTCTGGCGCGCATAGATCAGGTCGATGGAGACGCGGTCAAAGGTGGATTGGGCGATGGCGATGGCCTTTGCGGCCTCGCCCACCGTGTGCATCCGGCCGAGACGGCGGAGGTCGTCCGGGTCAAGCGACTGGATTCCAAGGGAAACGCGGTTGACGCCGGCCTTGGCGTAGCCGTCGAAGCGGGCGGCCTCGACACTGCCGGGGTTGGCTTCCAGCGTGATCTCCACGTCGTTCGCAAGGGTCCAGGTGGCTCGGATGCGGTCGAGGATGCCCTGGACCGTGGCTGCTTCCATCAGCGACGGGGTGCCGCCGCCGAAGAAGACGGTGTTAAGGATGCGGCCCTGGGTCAGCGCGCCGATGCGGTCGATTTCAAGCTGGAAGGCGCGGAGCCAACGGGTCTGGTCGATGCGGGCGGCGACGTGGCTGTTGAAGTCGCAGTAGGGGCATTTCGACTGGCAGAAGGGCCAGTGTATATACAGGCCGAAGCCGGCGTGGCGCCAGTCGTCCATCTAAGCAAACAGGGCGGCAACGAGCTTGCGGAAGGCGTCGGCGCGGTGGGAGAGGCGGTTCTTCTCCCAGCGGTCCATCTCGCCGAAGGTCTGGGTGTATCCATCGGGCAGGAAGATGGGGTCGAAGCCATGACCCTGTTCGCCGCGACCCGGCCAGACGAGGCGGCCGGGAGATTTTCCTTCAAAGACAAGGTCCTGGCCGTTTTGGGACGCAAGGACCAGGGTACAGCAGAACTGAGCGATGCGCGGTTCGGGGGCGTGGATCGCCTCCAACTCGCGCCAGACCCGCTCCATGCCGACCTTGAAGTCGCGGCCTTTGGCGGTGGTGGCCCAGTCGGCGGTGAAGACCCCGGGCGCGCCGCCCAGGGCATCGACGGCAAGGCCGGAGTCGTCGGCCAGCGCGATAAGGCCCGAGGCTTTGGCGGCGGCATGGGCCTTGAGGCGGGCGTTGCCGACGAAGGTGGTCTCGGTCTCCTCGGGTTCGGGCAGGCCGAGGTCGCCGGCGCCTATGACGGTCACGCCGTAGGGGGCCAGAAGATCGGCGATCTCTTCCAGCTTGCCACGGTTGTGCGTGGCGACGAGAAGGCGATCCCCGCGGTGCAGCATTACAGCCCCAAGGCCGCGCGCTGCGCCGCGACCAGGGCGGCGTTGCCCTGGCGGGCGAGGTCGAGGAGATGGAGGAGCTCGTCCTGGCTGAAGGCGGAGCCCTCGGCGGACATCTGCACCTCGATCAGCTTGCCCGCGCCGGTCATGACGAAATTGCCGTCGGTCCCGGCGGCCGAATCCTCGGCATAATCGAGGTCGAGGACAGGCTGGCCAGCGTAGATGCCGCAAGAGACGGCGGAGACGTGGTCGAGGATCGGGTCAGAGGTGATGACGCCCGAGGTCAGCAGCTTGTTGACCGCAAGGCGCAGCGCAACCCAGCCGCCGGTGATCGAGGCGCAGCGGGTGCCTCCATCGGCCTGGATCACGTCGCAGTCCACGACGATCTGGCGTTCGCCAAGCGCCTGCCGGTCCACGCCGGCGCGGAGCGAGCGACCGATAAGCCGTTGAATCTCTTGCGTGCGGCCCGATTGTTTGCCCGCTGCGGCCTCACGCCTCGTGCGCGAGTTTGTCGCGCGCGGCAGCATGCCGTATTCGGCGGTGACCCAGCCCTGGCCGGTGTTCTTCAGGAAGGGCGGCGCTTTGTCCTCGATCGTGGCGGAACACAGCACATGCGTCTCGCCCATCTTGATGAGGCAAGAGCCCTCGGCATGTTTCATCACGTTGGTTTCGATTGAAACCGCCCGAAGATCGCTTAATTTTCTGCCTGACGGACGCATTGCCGGACCTTTCACTGGGATGCGGCCACATATGCAACCAGTGCCCAGGGATGCAACCCCGATTACCATGACCAGCCAGTCCATGCTCAGCGACATGAACGACCGGACGCGCGAGGTGTTTCGGCGGGTGGTCGAAGGGTATTTGTCCTCGGGCGAGCCGGTCGGGTCGCGCACGTTGACCCGGACCCTGTCCGAGAAGGTCTCGGCCGCTACGGTGCGGAATGTTATGCAGGATCTGGAATATCTGGGCCTGTTGGACAGTCCGCATGTGTCGGCAGGTCGGGTGCCGACGCAGCTGGGCCTCAGGATGTTCGTGGACAGCCTGCTGGAAGTGGGCCAGGTCGCGCCGGAGGATCAGGAGAAGATCGACGCGACGCTGGGGATCAACGATCAGGATGTGACTACGCTGCTGGATGAGGTTGGGGCGGCGCTGTCGGTGATTACCCGCGGGGCGAGCGTGGTGCTGGCGCCAAAGCGCGAAGCGGCAATCCGGCATATCGAGTTCGTGAGTCTTGGCCCCGATCGCGCGCTGGTGGTGCTCGTCTTTGCCGATGGACAGGTGGAAAACCGCGTTTTCGTTCCGCCGCCGGGACAAACTCCATCCTCGATGCGGGAGGCGGCCAATTTCCTGAACGCCCTTGCCGAGGGGCGGACGCTGTCGGAACTGCGGGCCAGCATGGCGACCGAAATCGCCCGGCGCCGGCAGGAGATCGATTCGCTCGCGCAGGACCTGGTCGAAAGCGGGCTGGCGCTGTGGGAGAACGCGGGGGAGCCTTCGGAGCGGCTGATCGTGCGGGGTCGGGCGAACCTCATCGACAACGTGGCGGATCAGGCCGAGATCGAACGGATCCGCGTCCTGTTCGACGACCTGGAGCGCAAGCGGGACATTGCCGAATTCTTGAACCTGACCGAGGCCGGCGAGGGTGTGCGCATTTTTATCGGGTCGGAGAACAAGCTTTTCTCACTTTCCGGTTCAAGTCTGGTGGTTTCTCCCTATATGAACGCGGATCGGAAGATCATCGGCGCGGTGGGCGTCATCGGTCCGACTCGGCTGAACTATGGCCGCATCGTCCCGATCGTCGATTACACCGCCCAGCTGGTGGGCCGCCTGGTCAGTGACCGCGGCAAGGCGTGACAGAAGGACGTGACGATGTCGCAGGAAGAAACCACCGCTTCGCAGGTGGAGCTTGAACAGTTTGAAACCCCGGAAGTCGATGAGCTGGAGGCCCTCCGGGCCGAGCGCGACGAGCTGCGCGACAAGTTCATGCGGGTACTGGCCGATGCCGAGAACAGCCGCAAGCGGGCCGAGCGCGACCGGAAAGAGGCTGAAATGTACGGCGGGACGAAGCTCGCGCGCGATCTGCTGCCGGTCTATGACAACCTGAACCGCGCGCTCCAGGCGATCCCTGAGGAAAGCCGTGCGGCCTCGGCGGCGCTGATCGAGGGGGTCGAGCTGACCCTGCGCGAGCTGACCAATGTGATGACGAAGCACGGGATCACGATGATCTCGCCCGCCGTGGGCGACCAGTTCGACCCGCAGCTGCATCAGGCGATGTTCGAGGCCCCGTTGCCGGGGACGAAGGCCGGGCAGATCATCCAGGTGGCGACGGAAGGGTTCCTGCTGCATGACCGGCTCTTGCGCCCGGCGCAGGTCGGCGTGTCGTCGAACACGGCGGAATGACGTGTTGGGTGCGCTGTAGCACACCCTACGACAAGCCTTTGAGTTCATAGACCAGTTTCAAGGCGTCCATCGGGGTGAGTTCATCCGGATGGACGCCCTTCAGCCTTTCCTCGACCGCTGAGACCTTCTGCTTTTGCGGCGAGGGTGCAGGCGGTGCCGCACGAAAAAGGGGCAGGTCGTCGATCAGCGTGGCCTCGTTGCCGCCCTCGCGGTCGCCCTTCTCCAGCGCCTCGAGCACGACTTTCGCGCGTTCGATGACGGACGGCGGCAGGCCCGCCAGCCGCGCGACCTGGACGCCATAGCTGCGGTCGGCGGCGCCTTCGCGCACTTCGTGCAGGAAGATCACTTCGCCTTCCCATTCCTTCACCGCAACGGTCGCGTTCCTGACCCCCGGCAGCTTGCCCGCAAGCGCCGTCATCTCGTGATAATGCGTGGCGAACAGAGCGCGGCAGCGGTTGACCTCGTGCAGGTGTTCCAGCGTGGCCCAGGCGATGGAGAGGCCGTCGTAGGTCGCTGTGCCGCGGCCGATCTCGTCCAGGATCACCAGCGCGCGGTCGTCGGCCTGGTTCAGGATCGCGGCGGTTTCGACCATCTCGACCATGAAGGTGGAGCGGCCCCGGGCGAGATCGTCCGACGCGCCGACCCGGCTGAACAGTTGCGAGACGAGGCCTATCCGGGCTGACGTGGCGGGGACATGGGAGCCCGCTTGCGCCAGAAGGGCGATCAGAGCGTTCTGGCGCAGGAAGGTGGATTTCCCGGCCATGTTCGGGCCGGTCAGCAGCCAGATGGCGGGCGTATCCCGGTCGGTCAGCGCCCAGTCATTGGCGACGAAGGGCTGACCCTCGCGCCTGAGGGCACGCTCGACCACCGGATGCCGGCCGCCGGTTATCTGGAAGGCGCGGCTGTCGTCCACCACGGGGGCGCACCAGTTTTCCTCGGCGGAGAGATCGGCGAAGGCGGCGGCGAGGTCGATCTCGGCCAGTGCCCGGGCGGCCAGCGCAATGGGGGCGGAGGCGTCGAGGATTTCGGCCTTGAGGGCGGAATAGTGCCGCTTCTCGAGCTCCAGCGCATGGTTGGCCGAGTTCAGGATCCGGGTTTCGAGGTCCGACAGCGCAAGCGTGGTGAAGCGGACCTGGCCGGCGGTGGTCTGCCGGTGGATGAAGAGCTCGGGCATGGCGCGCATGCGCTCTTCGTGGGTGGTCGTCGTCTCGATGAAATAGCCCAGCACGTTGTTGTGCTTGATCTTCAGGCTGGCGATGCCGGTTGCCTCGACATACTCGGCCTGCATCCGGGCGATGACGCCGCGGCCTTCGTCGCGCAGGCTGCGCGTCTCGTCGAGTTCGGGGTCGTAGCCGGGTGCAATATAGCCGCCGTCGCGGGTCAGAAGCGGCGGCTCGGCCACCAGCGCGCGCGTCAGGAGCGCGACGAGGGAGTCATGCCCGACCAGCGCGCCGGCGGCCTCGGACAGGAGGGGCGGGGCCTCGGCCAGCAGGGCGGCAATCTGGCCGGCCTGTTCAAGGCCAGCACGGATCGCGGCCAGGTCACGGGGGCCGTCGCGGTCGAGCGCAAGGCGTGAAAGCGCGCGGTCGATGTCGGGGACGCGGCGCAACGCCTCGCGCAGCCGGTCGCGCAGAGCGGCCCTTTCCAGCAGGAAATCCA
Organism: Tabrizicola flagellatus; assembly: GCF_046295235.1. Taxonomy (GTDB): domain Bacteria; phylum Pseudomonadota; class Alphaproteobacteria; order Rhodobacterales; family Rhodobacteraceae; genus Tabrizicola; species Tabrizicola flagellata_A. The sequence continues at coordinate 49,203 of NZ_JBKBLV010000005.1, read as the reverse complement.
GCGCTTCCTGGCGGGCGTGGATGACCTGCAGGTCGAGCGAAGGCGAGGAGAGGCGGCGTTCGAGAAGGCGCGCGCCGCCGGCAGTGACGGTCCGGTCGATTGCTGCGAGCAGCGAGCCTTCCCGGCCACCGGAGAGGGCCTGTGTAAGTTCCAGGTTCCGCCGGGTTGCGGCGTCGATCTGCATGACCCCGCCCGTCGTCTCGCGCACCGGGGGCGAAAGGCGCGGCATCTTCCCCCGCTGGGTGAGGTGCAGGTAATCGACCAGCGCGCCCATGGCCGAAACCTCGGCCCGGTCGAACGTGCCGAAGGCATCCAGCGAGGCGACGCCGAAGAGATCGCAGAGCCGCCGTTCCGCGTTGGTGGAATCGAAGCTGCCGCGCGACAGCGGCGTGATCGAAAGACCGGCATCTCCGAGGGCCGGCACGATGTCGCGTTCCCGCGCCTCGTTCAGCAACAATTCGCGAGGGGCAATGCGCGCGAGGTCCGGGCCAAGGCGGGTCAGCGAGGATTGCATGACCCGGAACTCGCCGGTCGAGATGTCGGCCCAGGCCAATGCCCCCTGGTCGCGGACCTCGGAGAAGGCGGCAAGGAAGTTGTGGCGGCGGGCTTCGAGAAGCGAATCCTCGGTCAGGGTGCCGGGGGTGACGAGGCGGACGACATCACGCCGGACCACGGCCTTTGAGCCGCGTTTCTTCGCTTCGGCCGGGTCTTCCAGCTGTTCGGCGATGGCGACGCGAAAGCCCTTGCGGATCAGGGTGAGGAGATAGCCCTCGGCCGAATGGACCGGAACGCCGCACATCGGGATCGGTTCGCCCAGATGCAGGCCGCGCTTGGTCAGCGCGATGTCGAGCGCGGCGGCGGCGGCCACCGCGTCGTCGAAGAACATCTCGTAGAAATCGCCCATCCGGTAGAACAGCAACGCGCCGGGGTTCTGGGCCTTGATCTCCAGATACTGCGCCATCATCGGCGTCACGGCGTCGTCGGTCACGTCTGCTCTCCGCTTGGTCCGCAGAGACTACCCTTTGCGCTGCAAGTGGGAAAGGGCGCAGCATCTGGCTGCGGGTGGAGCCTCCGGCGGGAGTATTTGGGCAAAGGGCAAGCGGCTAGAGGACGTAGCGCGAGATGTCGGCAGAGCGGGCGAGGGCGCCGATGTTGGTCTCGACGAAGGCGGCATCTACCACGACCGAGGCGCCGGATCGGTCGGGGGCGTCGAAGGACAGCTCCTCGAACACACGTTCCATCACCGTGTAAAGCCGCCGGGCGCCGATGTTTTCCACGCTGCGGTTCACCTCGGCGGCGATGCGGGCCAGGGCTGCGATGCCATCGGGGGTGAAATCAACCTTCACGTCCTCGGTCGCCATCAGCGCGGCGTATTGCCGGGTCAGGGCATTGTCGGTCTCGGTCAGGATGCGGACGAAATCTTCTTCGGTCAGCGGCGCCAGCTCCACGCGGATCGGCAGGCGGCCCTGGAGTTCGGGCAGCAGGTCCGAGGGTTTGGCGATGTGGAAGGCGCCCGAGGCGATGAACAGGATATGGTCGGTCTTGACCGGGCCGTGCTTGGTGGAAACGGTCGTGCCCTCGATCAGTGGCAGGAGGTCGCGCTGGACGCCCTCGCGGCTGACATCGGCGCCGCGGGCGTCGGACCGGGCGCAGATCTTGTCGATCTCGTCGAGGAAGACGATGCCGTTTTCCTGCACCGCCTCCAGCGCCGCGGCCCGCACGGCCTCGTCGTCGAGCAGCTTGTCGGCTTCCTGTCCGATCAGCACCTCGTAGCTTTGCGCGACAGTCATCCGCTTGCGGGAGGAACGGCCGCCAAAGGCCTTGAACAGGTCCTGCAAGCCCTGCATCTGGGTTTCCATGCCGGGCATCCCGAAGCCGAGCGGCATGGCGGGGGCGGCGTCGGCGACCTCGATCTCGATCATCGTGTCGTCGAGTTCGCCGCGCTTCAGCTTGCCGCGGAAGGTCTCGCGCGTCTGTTCGCGGGCGTCCTTGCCGGCGATGGCGTCGATCACCCGATCCTCGGCCGACTTCTGGGCCCTGGCCTTCACGTCGTCACGCATCCGGGCGCGGGTGTCGTTGATTGCGACATCGACAAGATCGCGCACGATGGAATCCACGTCGCGGCCGACATAGCCAACCTCGGTGAACTTGGTCGCCTCGACCTTGAGGAAGGGCGCCTTGGCCAGCTTGGCAAGACGGCGGCTGATCTCGGTCTTGCCGACGCCGGTCGGGCCGATCATCAGGATGTTCTTCGGATAGACCTCGTCGCGCAGGTCGTCGCCAAGGCGCTTGCGGCGCCAGCGGTTGCGCAGTGCGACGGCGACGGCGCGCTTGGCTTCCCTCTGGCCGATGATGAAGCGGTCAAGCTCCGAGACGATTTCGCGGGGGGTGAGGTCGGTCATTCGGTGGATCCGTATGGCGGCAGGCGGGATTTGCCGGGGAAATCGGGCAGCATCTGCATGACCCTGGCGCGCAGCTGGACCCACCAGGTGCCGATTGCCGTGATGAAGGCGCCAAGCAGGAGGAGGACGAAGATCCAGCTGGTGCCGCCGCCTTCGCCCATCAGCCAGGCGATTACGATGGCGATGTAGACGATGGCGGCGGTCAGGAAGCTGCGGCGGTCGATGACGAGGGCCAGGATCGCGATCAGGACCAGGGCGACGGCGAGTGCCCCGGTTCCGCCGCCGTTCAAGAGCGTCACGGCGACAGTGTTCACCAGCGCCGGCGCGGCGAGCAGGTGGCACCAGAAGGCGGTGGCGGAATGGCGGCCCAGGCGGTGCGGATCGCGCGTGTCGAACCACATTCCGACGAGGAAGGCGCCGATGCCGAAGGCGAGGGTGGCGGTGGCGAAGGCCGGGCTTTCGCTCAGGTCGAACATGGCGCGATAGCCTTCGGGGCCGGCAAGACCGATGAGGTTGGAGGCCGATGCGGTAAGGGAGTAGATCGCCCCCAGCAGCGCGGCCCCGGTCAGGAAGGCCGCGAAGGGCAGGCGGAAGCGCCGGTACCACAGCATCAGCGCGACGGCCGAGGCGAGGAAACCCAGGATACCGAGGGCGCGGGCGTCAAGCCCGACCTGACGCAGGACAGAAAAGACGAAGAGCATGACTCCGGCGCCGAACGCGCTGGCAAGGACCATGGAAGGCAGGGTCATCCGGCGTTTCAGCGTGAAGTAGCCTGCCCACCACCACGCGATCGCCGCCGTCGCGAGCGGCACCAGGGTCAGGAGGGCAAAGCCTCCGAAGGCTGCGAGCAGGGCAGTGACGCCGGACAGCAGGATCACCAGGCCGACCGAGATGAAGATTTCCGAGAAGCCGCGGAAGAACTCGAACGGTTCGTCTTCCTGGGGCAGTGTGGCGCGTTTGCCTGCACGCTGGTTGGCCAAGGTGGCAAGCGAGGCGGCCTGCGCTTCGCTGACAATTCCGGCGGCAACGGCGGCGCGCAGATCTTCAGGGGTCATTCGGAACCTTCTTCGGCAGGAAACCGTTCAACCTCAGATAAGGGGTTTGTGGCGGCAAACCAAGTCGGGTATTCTGGTATCTACTATGGTATATACATCAGAAAAGTGTAATTACACGATGTATATATTTGCAGATTGGCTTGCAAGAGCCTGAAAAAGAAGAATAACAGAATGTCAGTCGCTTTTCGTGGGAGTGAGTGAATGTTGGAAGAAGGCCCGAAGCGGTTGAGCATCGCCGAGAAGCGAGCGATGAACGGCACACTGGTACTCGGTGCCCGCAGTCAGGTCGAGGACCGGCCGGACGAGATTCTGGCCGAGGGCCACTGGACCGATGCTGTCCTTCCCGAACAGGCGCGGAAGAAACTGATCTCTCTGCGGGTCGATCCGGCGGTCCTGGAGTTCTTCAAGGCGCAAGGTCCCGGCTACCAGACCCGGATGAACGCCGTCCTCCAAGCCTACATGCAGGTCAAGAAGGAGATGGGCCAGGGCTGACCGGCTGGCCGATCCGTTCGACGGTCAGGTTGCCGTTGGTATAGACGCAGATGTCGGCCGCGATGGCCATGGCGCGACGTGCGATCTCCTCGGCGGATAGGTCGGTCAGCATCAGGCCGCGGGCCGCGGCGAGGGCGAAGTTGCCGCCCGAGCCGATGGCGGCCACGTCGTGTTCCGGCTCCAGCACGTCGCCTGCACCGGTGATGACGTAAAGCGCGCTGCCATCGGTGACGATCAGCATGGCTTCGAGATTGCGCAGGTACTTGTCCATGCGCCAGTCCTTCGCAAGATCGACGCAGGCGCGGGCCAGTTGGCCGGGGGCCGTCTCAAGCTTCTTTTCCAGCCGTTCCAGAAGCGTGAAGGCGTCGGCGGTCGATCCGGCGAAGCCGACCACCACGTCGTGCCCCCCGGGGGACAGGCGGCGCACCTTCCGGGCAGTGCCCTTGATGACGGTCTGGCCCAGCGAAACCTGGCCGTCGCCGGCGACAACGACCTCGCCGCCGCGGCGGACCGCAAGGATCGTGGTGCCGTGCCAGCCCGGAAACCTTTCGTCGGCCATCTTGCCCTCCATTTGTCCCTATATGGCGGCGGTAGTCGTGAGGCTCAAGTCAAACGAAAAAACCCGCGCCTCGGGGGCGCGGGCGTTCCTGGCGATCCTGGATCGGATCAGCGGCGCAGGCCGAGGCGGGTGATCAGCGAGGAGTACCGCGCTTCGTCCGTCTTTTTCAGGTAGTCCAGCAGCTTGCGGCGCTGGGCGACGAGCATGAGAAGGCCACGACGCGAATGGTTGTCGTTCTTGTGGCTCTTGAAATGCTCGGTCAGGGTGGCGATCCGCGAGGACAGGATGGCGACCTGGACTTCGGGCGAGCCGGTGTCGCCTTCCTTGGTCGCGTATTCCTTGATGACGCGGGCCTTCTCTTCAACGGTGATCGACATCGTGGTCTCCTGTGAATGGGGTTATGGCACAAGCCGGGATGTCGTCCAGCAGGGCCCTTGGAGTCTCCGCCACGGTGGCGGATGCGGGCGTATAGGCGGATTCGCCTGCGATGGGAAGGGGCTTTGCGGCGATATCGCTCATGACTGTTTAACCAAGACATCAATCTCTAGGCACGAAGGTGCGGGAAAGGCTTGGGCAGCGGCGCGCATCGTGGTATCCTTTTCAGGATTTTCCGTTCTTTAACAATAGACTAATGATTTGAGTTCGTGTGCAGTGGTCCTGCCGCCTCAGACAGGGAGTTGACAAGTTGCTGGCACTGATCGGACTGTTCGGGGCCCTCGCGGCCGGCCTTGCGGCCGATGCCATGCTGTTCGGCCGTGGTGAAGCTGCCGGCGCCGAGGACGGGTCGGCGGAGGACGGGGCCCCGCAAGATGATGTGCCCGAAGGCGACAGCGACATTCTGGACCTCGTGATCCTCGAGCCCGGCGTCCCTACGTCGGACGACCTTCCCGACGCGGGGGACGATCCGTTGACGGTCGATGGCACCGACAATGCCGATGCCCTGTCTGGCGGGTCTGGTGACGATGCCATTCATGCCGACGGCGGAGACGACGTGATCGACGGTCGAGCCGGAGATGACCGGATCGACGCCGGCGGCGGAAATGACGCGGTCTGGGCCGGCGACGGCGCCGACACGATCCTCGGTGGCGACGGGACCGACAGTGTTCAGGGGCAAGCGGGGGACGATGCGCTGCTTGGCGGGTCGGGTCACGACAGTCTTGCCGGTTGCGAGGGCAATGACAGCGTGGAGGGCGGCGCCGGTCGTGACACCCTGATCGGCGGAGAGGGCGACGACTGGCTTGATGGCGGCGAGGACGAAGACTGGCTGGTCGGCAGTGCTGGCAACGATGCGCTGGACGGGGGCCAGGGCAGCGACATTCTTGACGGCGGCAGCGGAGACGACCGGATTTCGGGGGTCGAGACGGGGCCGGGCGGGCAGGAGCTGGACTACATCAACGGCGGTGCCGGCAGCGACCGGCTGATCCTCGGCGCCGGAGACATCGCCACAGGTGGCAGCGGTGCAGACGAATTCGTTCTGGACAATTGGCTTCCGGAGACCTCGGTCACCCGGATCATGGATTATGACCCGGCCGAGGACACCCTGGTCATCGTCTATGATCCCGAGGTACATGCCGATCCGGTCGTGACGGTTGGCCCGAACGAGGGCGGTCAGGGCCAGGCAGTCTATCTTGACGGTGCGAAGATTGCCGTTGTCAGTGGAGCGCCGTTCGGGGTGTCGGACATCAGGCTGATGGCTTCCTGACGCTTACCACGGCAGCGGCCTCTGGTCATACCCGACATACAGGGGGTGGCGGGGCTGGTTCTGACCGGTCAGCCCAAGATGAAAGAGCTGTGCCCCGGCCTGCCGCAACATTGCTCTCACAGTTGCGCCACGGTCCAGGTGGATGCCGTGGTTCCCCCAGGCGCAGAGCACCAGGTCGGCCCAGGGAACGCTGTCCACAATAGCAGAGTCATTGTCCGGCCCGACCGGGTCGGGCTGGGCGCGCATCTCTCTTGGATCGGTGGCGCGGAAGGCGAAGATGTTGGTCACCCGGAAGGACCCGAACCCCAGCGCCATGGCGCGCCGCTGGCATCGCTCGACCGTCGGATCGTTCTGGATCTCGGTCGCGGTCGAGGGGTTCAGCATGACGAACAGGGCCCGTGGCCCCGATCCCCAGGTCCGGGTCAGGAGATAGCGATACTGCCCGCACTCGGAATAGACCGCCTCGGACGCGGTGCCGTTTTCCGAATGAGTGCGCGAAATCAATCCCATGTCTCTTCCTGTGGATGCCAGACTTCGGGCGACGGGCCTGTCGTATCGGTCCCGCCTCTCCGGCAGGGAGCGGCCCGAGGCAAACCCCGCCCGGTTGCGGGGTCAAGCCCTCCTCACTCCCGGTCGGTTCGAGTTCTTGCCGATATGCCGCGAGCGACGCAAGACCGACCTGAAATCCGCTTGTCGCGCGTGCACCGCGCCGACTAGATAGGTGCCGAGCGGCCCCAACCAGAGAACGCCAGGTGTCCGATCTGATCATTTCCGTCTTTCGCAACCAGGCTGCTGCCTTTGCGGCTGGCGAACAGCTTGCGGCCTTGCAGCAGGCGGCCGGAACCGAGCCGGAGGATATCGTCGTCGTTTCGCGCAACTCGGCGGGGCGCATCGCCATCAACCAGTCGATCGACCTTTCCACCGGCGCTCCACTGGGCGGCGGGGGCTGGGGCGTTCTGATCGGCCTGATGTTCCTGGATGGGCGCGATCCGAGGTCCGAGAGCCAGGGTCTTGCGGCACAACTGGTGGCCGCCGGCCTGGACCGGACCTTCCTTGCCGATGTGGTGGAGTCGCTGATGAAGGGAGGTGCCGCTGTCGGGATGCGGGTTCGGCTGCTGGGCAAGGAAAGGGTCATGGCGAAACTGGACAGCCTGCAAGGTTCACCCCGGATTCACTGGACCCGTCTCGATGCGCGAACCGAGGAGGCCTTGACCGACATGATAGGTCAGATTCCGCAGGCTGCGCTGGGCCGGCCCCGTGAACTGCCCGCAGACTGACAGACTTACGGCTTGACGGGCGCGTCGTGCCTGCGGCCTTGTGGCGGAATGAACGACAAATCAGCAGACAGGACCGCGGCCAAGCCGCCCACAAGCGCGCGGAAGCGGAAGGCTGCCGCAAAGGAGGCGCCGCCCGCGCGGCCGTCGATGTTGCGTCTTGGTCTGCGGTGGCTTGCCCGCGCCGGTGTCGCTGTCGCTGGCTTCTACGCGGTTCTGATCCTGCTGTTCGCCTTTCTGCCGCCGCCGATCAATCTGTATCAACTGGGCGAGTCCTGGCGGTTGGGCGGGATCGAGAAGGACTGGGTCAGCTGGGACGAGATCGCCCCGGTGATGGGCAGGTCGGCGGTCGCGGCCGAAGACGCGAACTTCTGCAATCACTGGGGCTTCGACATGGCGGCCATCCGTCAAGCCATCGAGTCCGGCAGCAACCGCGGGGCCTCGACCATCAGCCAGCAGGTGACGAAGAACGTGTTCCTCTGGCATGAGCGCAGCTGGCTCCGCAAATCTCTGGAGGCGATCCTGACGCCCGTCGTCGAGCTGGCATGGTCCAAGCAGCGTATTCTGGAGGTCTATCTGAACGTTGCCGAGTTCGACGAAGGCGTGTTCGGCGTGCAGGCCGCGGCGCAGCACTATTTTGGCGTCGATGCCCGCGACCTGACCGCCCTGCAGGCCGCGCGGCTCGCTGCCGTTCTGCCGGACCCGAAAGGACGCAGCGCCTCCAAGCCGTCGACCTTTGTACGCAGCCGGACACGGGCGATCATGTTGGGCGCCGAAACCATCGCTGCAGACGGCAGATCCGCCTGTTTCGAGGGCTGAGCCCGCGCGGGGATTGAATTCCGCCCCCCGGCGCGGCAATGAGGGGAAAGACCGGAGATGTCCGCCCGATGAACCGTGCCTCGAACCGCCTCTATCATGTTCCGCTGTCGCCGTTCTGCCGCAAGGTGCGCCTGACGCTGGCGGAGAAGAAGATCGAGGCCGAGCTGGTGGAAGAGCGGTACTGGGAGCCCTCGCCGGATTTCCTGCGCCGGAACCCCGCGGGCAAGGTGCCGATCCTGAAGATGGGCAACCGGGTGATGAGCGAAAGCCAGGCGATCTGCGAATACCTGGAAGAGATCGCGCCGCAGGTCCCGCTGATGCCGAAGGATGCCGACGGGCGTTATGAGGTGCGGCGGCTTTGCGCCTGGTTCGACGACAAGTTTCACCACGAGGTCACGTCGAAACTGCTGTATGAACGGGTGAACAAGAAGGTCACCGGGCAGGGCTATCCTGACTCCCGCAACGTCAAGATGGGCTCGACCCGGATCAAGTATCACCTCGACTACATGGCCTGGCTGCTGGACCAGCGGCGCTGGCTGGCGGGGGATGTGATGACGCTGGCGGATTTCACCGCGGCGGCGCATCTCAGCTGTCTGGACTACATCAGCGATGTCGACTGGAACCGGCATGCCGTGCTGAAGGACTGGTATGCGAAGATCAAGTCGCGGCCCTCGTTCCGGCCCTTGCTCGCGGACCAGATCTCGGGCTTTCCGCCGGCGCCGCATTATGCCGACCTGGATTTCTAGGGGCTGGCGTCGGCCGGGGGCCAGCCCCCGGACCCCCGGAGTATTTCGGAAAAGGGCAAGCCCATGCAGGGTTTGAAGGCCCGCCTGATCGCGCGCGCGCTGGAGGAAGGGTTCGTGAAGGCCGGGGTCTGCCGGCCCGACGCTGTGCCCGAGGCGGCCGGGCGGCTGCGGCGGTTCCTCGCCGAAGGTCGCCATGGGCAGATGGGCTGGATGGCGGATCGGGAGGCCTGGCGCGGGTCTCCCCCCGCCTTGTGGCCGGAGGCGCGGTCGGTCATCATGCTGGCCGAGGCCTATTCGCCCGAAACCGATCCTATGGCGGGATTGACGCAGAGCGACCGGGGGGTGGTGTCGGTCTATGCCCAGGGGAAGGATTATCATGACCTGGTGAAGCGCCGGTTGAAGCGGCTGGGGCGCTGGCTGATCGAGGAGGCGGCCCGGCAGGAGACGGACTGCGAGATAAAGGTCTTTGTCGACACGGCGCCGGTGATGGAAAAGCCGCTGGCCCAGGCGGCGGGGCTGGGCTGGCAGGGCAAGCATACCAACCTCCTGGGCCGCGATCTGGGGAACTGGGTGTTTCTGGGCGCGATCTTCACCACGCTGGAGCTGGAGCCCGACGCGGCGGAAGTCACCCATTGCGGCAGTTGCACCGCCTGTCTGGACATCTGCCCGACGGCAGCCTTCCCCGCGCCTTATCAGCTGGATGCGCGGCGTTGCATTTCCTACCTGACCATCGAGCTCCTCGGGCCGGTGGACGAGGAGTTGCGCGGGTTGATGGGCAACCGGATCTATGGCTGCGACGACTGTCTCGCCGTCTGTCCCTGGAACAAGTTCGCCGTCGCCGCGCGGGACATGGGGTATCAGCCCCGGGTCGGATTGCCGGAACTGTCCAGCCTCGCGCGGCTGGACGATGCCGGATTCCGGGAGATGTTCGCGGGCAGTCCGATCAAGCGGATCGGGCGCGATCGGCTGGTGCGGAACGTGCTGTATGCGATCGGGAACTCGCGTTTGCCGGGGTTGGCCGTCGTGGCCGCGGAGCGGCTGGACGACCCCGATCCCGCGGTGGCGGATGCGGCGGCCTGGGCCGTGCGGCGGCTGACCGGGGCCGCCGGAACTTAGGTCCGCACCACGCGCTGGGTCTGCACGCCCAGCCCGTCGATCCCCAGCCGCATGACCTCGCCACCCTTCAGGTAGACCGGGGGTTTCTGCCCCAGGCCGACGCCGGGCGGGGTGCCGGTCGAGATCACGTCTCCGGGTTCCAGCGACATGAACTGCGAGAGATAGGAGACGATGTGGGCCACGCCGAAGATCATCGTCGCGGTCGAGCCGTTCTGGTAGCGATGGCCGTCCACCTCGAGCCACATCTTGAGATTTCCGATGTCGCCGGCCTCGTCCTTCGTGACCAGCCAGGGGCCGGTCGGACCGAAGGTGTCGCAGCCCTTGCCCTTGTCCCAGGTGCCGCCGCGTTCGGTCTGGTATTCGCGTTCGGACACATCGTTGACCACGCAATAGCCGGCGACATGGTCCAGGGCGTTGGCCTCGGCGATATACTTGCCGCCTGTGCCGATCACGACGCCCAGTTCGACCTCCCAGTCGGTCTTGACCGAGCCGCGCGGGATCTCGACATCGTCGTCAGGGCCGCACATGGCGGTGATCCACTTGTTGAAGACGACAGGCTCGGTGGGGATCGCCGCGCCGGTCTCGGCGGCGTGGTCGGCGTAATTCAGTCCGATGCAGACGAATTTCCGAGTGCCGCCGACACAGGGGCCAAGGCGGATGTCCTGCTGCGGGATGCCGGGGACGAGGGGGAGACTGCCCGGATCCAGCGCGGCCAGCCGTTGCAGACTGGCGGGGGACAGGGCCTCGCCGCCGATATCCGCGACATGGGCCGAGAGGTCGCGAATGCGGCCGGCCGCGTCGAGGAGGCCAGGCTTCTCCTTGCCCTTGGGCCCGTATCTCAGCAATTTCATTGCGTGTCCTTTGTCCGGGTCGAAAACTGGGTGCCGAGCGCAGGCTAGCCGCCCGGACGGTGGACTGGCAAGATCACGCGGAACGAGCTCTCGAAAAGGTTGGCGACTGGGCGATTCGGGTGCATGCTGTCAGTCCTGCAGACTTCTGGGAGGAGAGCATGAGCCGTCATCTTGCCGACCATCGCGCCCGGTCCACCGGAGCCCGCGTCAAGCATTTCCTGCGCCTGTCCCGCACGCCCCGTGACACCTGGCTGCGCGCCAGGGGGGCTTCGGGTGCCGCCCGGCTGGTCCAGTTCCTGCGGATCGAGCGGGGCCGAACCGTCTGAGCTGTCCAGCGTGGACAGGATCCCGGGGCAAGTCCTTTCAAGGGCTTCCCTGTCCGCGTTAACACTTCGTCAGGGTTTTGCAGGCTTCAGCTTGTCCCGCAGGGCGGCGAGAATGTCCCGCAGGTCAGCGATCTCGGACATCTGGAGCCCTGTCTTTTGCGCAAAGGCGCGGGGCACCTCGGCCGCGCGTTCGGCAAGGTCGCGGCCAGCGTCGGTCAGGGACAGGCGCACCTGCCGCTCGTCGCGGGTGTCGCGGCTTCGGGTCAGCCAGCCGGCAGCTTCCATCCGCTTGAGCAATGGAGTCAGCGTGTTGGACTCCAGCCGCAATTCGGCGCCGAGTTGGCTGACGGTCATTCCGTCCCGGGCGCTGAGCGCCGAGATGGCCAGATATTGCGGGTAGGTCAGGCCCAGCGGATGCAACAGCGGGGCGTAGGCGGCATGCACTGCGTGGGCAGTGGAGTGCAGCGCAAAGCAGAGCATGTCGGATGGCGGCAGGGTCATGGCAAAATGATAGGTCGCAAGCGATCTAAACGCAACCGTTTGCAGACAGGCTTGACCCGGGAGACCTGGCGTGATTTCTGAATCGTGGACGATTTAATCGTAACTGAAGGATACTTGAAATGACTGTGGACGCGAAATACTGGACTGAAGCAAAGGCAACTGGCGGCGGGCGCAACGGGGTTGCCACCCTCGCGAACGGACAACTGACCATCACCCACGCCAGCCCGAAGGAACTGGGCGGATCCGGTCTTGGTCACAACCCGGAGGAGCTGTTCGCGCTGGGTTACAGCGCCTGCTATCTGGGGGCGATGCGGTTTGCAGCAGCGAGCGAGAAGCTGGGCACGGTGCCGGAGGCGGCCACCGTCACCGCCCATGTCGGGATCGGCGGTCGCAGCGAGGGCGGCTTTGGTCTGAAGGTGCGGCTGGTGGTGTCGATGCCGGGCGTGGACCGGGCCGTGGCGGAACGGATCGCCGAGCGCGGGCATTTCATCTGCCCCTATTCCCACGCGACCAAGGGCAACATCGAGGTGGTGACGGAAATCCTCTGACCCCCCGAACAAATGCAGAAGGCCGGGCCCCGCGGCCCGACCTTCCTTGCCTCATGTAAATCAGGCGCGGACGAGGCGCTCGTATTCGGTGGCCACGCGGCGGGTCATTTCGCCCACTTCGAACGTGTAATCGCCGATCTGGCCGACCGGGGTGACCTCGGCCGCCGTGCCGGTCAGCCAGCACTGCTCGAAGCCCTCCAGCTCTTCCGGCAGGATGTGGCGTTCGTGCACCTTGATCTGCATGTCGCGCAGCATCCCGATCACGGTCTGGCGGGTGATGCCGTTCAGGAAGCAGTCCGGCTTGGGTGTATGCACCTCTCCGTCCTTGACGAAGAAGATGTTCGCACCCGTCGCCTCGGCCACATAGCCGCGATAGTCCAGCATCATCGCGTCCGAGCAGCCCTTGGCCATGGCGGCATGCTTGGACATGGTGCAGATCATGTAGAGACCGGCGGCCTTGGCCTCGGACGGGATGGTTTCGGGCGAGGGGCGCTTCCACTTGGCGATGTCGAGCTTGGCGCCCTTCATCTTGGCGTCGCCGTAATAGGCGCCCCAGGACCAGCAGGCGATGGCAAGACGGACCGGGTTGCCGAGGGATGCGACGCCCATCTCGTCCCCCGCGCCGCGGAAGGCGATGGCGCGGACATAGGCGTCGGTCAGGCCGTTGGCCTTCAGCACCTCGTCCTTGGCGGCGTCGATCTGTTCCGCCGTCCACGGGATCGGCATGTCCAAGAGCTCACCCGAGCGCAGGAGGCGCAGGGAATGCTCGTGGCTCTTGAAGATCCTGCCGTTGTAGCACCGTTCACCCTCGAACACCGAAGAGGCGTAATGCAGCGCATGGGTCAGGATGTGGACCTTGGCGGAGCGCCATTCCACCAGCTTGCCATCCATCCAGATGAACCCGTCGCGATCGTCGTAGCCTGCCATTTCCGCCTCCGGTTTTGCGAATGTTGCGCCCGAAAGGTCCGTTCCGGACAGATTCTTGCGCGAAATCGGCCGAGAGTTACGGGTTCATACTTGGAAAGTCAACAAGGCTGACGTAAATTCCGCCGAAATGGAGGTGGTGATGGCAGAGGCACCCGGCGGCGAGAACCTGCTGTTCCTGACGGATGAGCAACTGCGCAAGGGGATCGAGGCGATGTTCTTCGCCTATCGCGGATTTACGGCGGACCCGGACCGGATCCTGGAGGGAATGAACTACGGCCGGGCGCATCACCGGGCGATCCATTTCATCCACCGCTCTCCCGGAACGACGGTTTCCAACCTGCTGTCGATCCTGGGTGTTACAAAGCAGTCGTTGAATCGTGTGTTGCGCACCCTGATCGAGGATGGCCTTGTTCGCAGTGAAAAGGGCAAGGTGGATGCACGGGAACGGCATCTGCATTTGACGGACAAGGGACAGATGCTGGAACGGGAACTGTCGGACGCGCAGCGGGCGCGGATGCGGGCGGCCTATCGGGCGGCGGGGCCGCAGGCGGTGGCTGGCTTCCGGCAGGTGCTGGAAGCGATGATGGATCCCGAGATGCGGCGCCAGTACAACCGCCTGAAGGAGGGTGGGTGATGGTCCCGGACGCGCATCTGCTGATCGTCGACGATGACGAACGTATCCGGAGTCTGTTGCAGAAGTTCCTGATACGAAACGGTTTCCTGGTATCTGTCGCGCGCGATGCTTCACAGGCGCGCCGGATCCTGTCGGGCCTGGAGTTCGACCTGATCGTCATGGATGTGATGATGCCGGGCGAGGATGGCGTCACGCTGACGCGCGATTTGCGCCAGCGAATGACGACGCCGATCCTGCTTCTGACGGCGCGGGGAGAGGCGGCGAACCGGATCGAGGGGCTCGAGGCCGGGGCGGACGACTACCTGGTCAAGCCCTTCGAGCCGAAGGAGCTGCTTCTACGCATCAATGCCATCCTGCGGCGTGTGCCGGTGGCCAAGCCGGCGGAGCCGGTGCGGCAGATACTGCATCTGGGCGCCGTGCGCTACGATCTCGACCGGGGCGAGATGTGGCGGGGCGAGATCCCGGTGCGACTGACCGCGACCGAGGCGCAGCTGATGCGGGTCTTTGCAGCGCAGCCCGGCGTTCCGCTGAGCCGCGAGCGTCTGGTGAGTGAGACGGGCGGCGAGGATGCGGCGCAGGAGCGGGCGGTGGACGTGCAGATCACGCGCCTGCGGCGCAAGATCGAGGAAGACCCGAAGGCTCCGCGCTATCTTCAGACGGTGCGGGGCGAGGGATACATGCTGCAGCCGGACTGAGGGGGGGTGTTCCCCCCCTTGCTTTACATCGGAATCCGCAGGCCCAAGGCAAGAACGTGGTCGGTCACGTCGAAGTTCAGCCCCTCGACCGGACTTCCACCCGCGCCGCTGCCCGGAAGCGCTTCGGTGCCACCGCTGACAGACCCCAGGTCGAAGTAGCGCCAGGTCAGGTCCAGCATCGCCGGGGCCGAGCCCATCACCGGACCCACATCCCACGAGACACCCGCGCCGATCGACCAGGCCAGCCCGGTGTCGCTGCCGCCTTCGAAGCTGCGGCGCTCGCGGCCGGCGTCCGGATTGATCCGGGTCCACTCACCCATCGTGTTATGGGCGATGCCCAGGCCGAAGGTCACGAAGGGAGTCAGGGCGCTGCCGGACTCGAAATCGCGGTAGCCGTTCGCCATCAGGGCGGCCGAGCGGACCGAGCCTTCCATATCGGCGTGCGGGCCGGGATCGGCGGGAATCGTGTAGCTCCATGGTCCGGAGAAATCGCTCTTGCCGAACAGGTTCAGCGAGACCTCGCCGCGCCAGCCGCTGCCATAGTCGTGGCCGATGCCGATTGCGGCCATAGGCGCAGTGTCCAGATCAAGGTCGAAGAACACCTGCGGGTCAGATGGGTAGACGGGCGGAAGCCAGTTGGCATCCCCGGCGCTGCCGAAGGCCGCGCCAAGCTCGAGACGCAGATAGTTGCCTGACGTCGCGCCCGCACCCCCGGACATCGCGGCAGTGCTGCCGTCGCCGCCCGGAAGCACCGGCGGAGCGACCGGTGGTACCGGCGCGCCACCGTGGCCGCCTCCGTGACCACCACCGCCACCGTGGCCACCGCCGTCATCATGGCCCCCATCATCTTGCGCCCAGGCCGCGCCATGGAACGTCGAGAGTGGCGCGAGCCCTCCGAGCGCCAACCCGAACACCCCCGACGCAAGAAGAATGCGCGTGGAGATCCCCTCGGCCTAGTCCCTATTCTTCATGTCGACCCCTGCCATTTCAGATATCGAAATCTGAATATCAATCCCTACAGAAAAATCTCCGGCCACCAATGGTTGCCGGAGACCTGCCTTGTTCAGTGTTGCTCTTCTGCCGCTCAGCCGTGCCCGGCCAAGATCGCAACCCGGATATCCTCGGCCTGATCCGCGAGATCGGCGGTGGCATCGCCGGTCACCGGGGTGCCAAGGATCGTGGTCACCGCAATGACGGTATCCGTCGAGATCGTGATCGTCTTGTCCGAGGCCGCACCCAGCAACATCGCCGCCAGCAGGGTTTCGTCGTTGTCCACGCCCGCGCCGGTCAGTGCCGTGCCCCCTGCCAGCAGGTCTTTCAGCAGGGCCAGATTCTGCAGCGGAGAATCGATGAAGGCCACGTTGTCGAAGTTCAGCGAAAGCTCGTCCTGTGCTTAGGCGAGGGAGAGTTCGTAGTATGCGATCATTTCGGGTGTAAGGGACGCAACGGCTTCTTCCAGCGCCTGATCCAGCACCTTGTCGGGCGATCGAGCGACGTTCAGCCGACCGAGCTCGACCTCGGGGATGCCTTCCTGGGCCCAGACCGGCTTGCCACCTGCATTGCCCGCAGCACCCGCCTTCGGCACCTTGCCTTCCGAATCGTCTCCCGGTCCGCCCTGACCCTGACCGCCCTTGCCACCTTCGCCCTCCTGCGCCCAGGCGGCAGGTGCAAATCCGTCGGCCCACTGCGGAGCGACAAAGGCAGCGGTGCCCAACGACAGGGCCGCAGCAGCACTCAGAGCAAAGTAACCGACACTACCATTCTTCTTACTAGCTATCTCTTTTCTCTCCTCGTTGACTCGGGATCGCCGCCGACCACCCCATTTAACACATATAAGATATCGCATGTAAGCATATGTTGTCGTTGATCTGCATCAACTCATGAAGAAATGGCCGTCTTGGAACGTGCGCCGCGAAAGCGCAGGATGTCCGGCAGGAGGATTGCGATGACCTGTTTCGTCTACACCCATGCTGACTGCGAACGGCATGTCACGCCGCCGGGCCATCCCGAGCGGGTGGATAGGCTGGTGGCGGTCGAGCGCGGGCTGGCCGGGCTGGCGGTCCAGCGCCGGGCGTGTCCGATGGGTGCCGACGACGAGGTGCTTCGTTGTCATCCGCCGGGCTATTTCGCGCACGTGAAGTCCGCGGTGCCAACCGAGGGGTGGGCGCAACTGGATGGAGATACTTTCCTGTCTCCGGGGTCGATGCAGGCGGCACTGCGTGCGGTCGGGGGGATCTGCGCGGCGGTCGATGCTGTCGTCGCGGGGGAAGCGAAGACGGCGTTTGTGGTGGGACGACCCCCGGGGCACCATGCCGAGCGCGAGACGGCGATGGGCTTTTGCCTGTTCGGGACGGTGGCCATCGGGGCGAAGCGGGCGCTGGATCATCACGGGCTGGGCCGTGTCGCGATCGTCGATTTCGACGTGCATCACGGGAACGGGACCCAGGATCTGTTATGGGACGAGGGTCGGTGTCTGTTCGTCTCCAGCCACCAGATGCCGCTTTATCCCGGGACCGGGCGGCCCGAGGAGCGGGGCGCGCAGGGGCAGATCCTGAATGTGCCGTTGCGGGCGGGCTCGGGCGGGCGCGAGATGCGGGCGGTGTACGAGGGTGTCGTGTTTCCGGCGCTGGCGGCATGGGAACCTGAGTTGCTGCTCATATCGGCGGGGTTCGATGCCCATGTCGACGATCCGCTGGCGGGGCTGGAATGGCAGGCGGAGGACTATCGCTGGCTGACCGAGCGCCTGTGCGATTTCGCCGGGGGGCGGGTGGTATCCTCGCTGGAGGGTGGCTATCATCTCGACGCGCTGGCGGCTTGCGTTGCCGCGCATGTGGGCGTGCTGGAGGAGCGGAGCCGATGAGCGACAAGGCGGTTGAGACGATGAGCTTCGAGGAGGCGATGGCCGCCCTGGAGCAGGTCGTGGGGGCTTTGGAGCGCGGCGAGGTGCCCCTGGAGCAGTCGATCGCGCTGTATGAGCGCGGCGCGCAGCTGAAGGCGCATTGCGCGAAGAAGCTGGCCGAGGCCGAGGAGAAGGTGGACCTGATCCGGGCCCAGGAAGGCCGAGCGGTCGGCACGACACCGGCGGAGGGAATGTGAACTTCCCCGAACGGCTGGCGGCCGATGCGGCGCTGTGCGAAGCGCGTCTCATGCATGCGCTGGATGGCCGCGCCGACCAGCCCGTGACCCACGCCATGCGCTATGCCCTGCGCGGAGGGAAGCGGTTGCGCGGCTTCCTTGTGCTGGAAGGCGCGCGGATGCTGGGCGTTGCCGAGGAGCGGGCGCTTAGCGCGGCGGCGGCGATCGAGGCCTTGCATGCCTATTCGCTGGTGCATGACGACCTGCCCTGCATGGATGACGACGACCTGCGGCGCGGGCAGCCCACGGTTCACCGCAAATGGGACGAGGCGACTGCCGTGCTGGCGGGGGATGCCTTGCAGACGCTGGCTTTCGAACTTCTGTGCGACCCGGTTCTCGGGACGGCGGACGTGCGGATGGAACTGGTTGCCGGTCTGGCGCGCGCCTCTGGCATCGACGGGATGGTGCTGGGCCAGGCGCTGGACATCGCGGCGGAAACGGCGGATCGACCGCTGACGCTGGAGGAGATCACGGCCTTGCAGGCTGGCAAGACCGGCGCACTCATCGGCTTTGCCGCCCAGGCCGGGGCGGTCATCACCGGTGCCGACCCGGGCCCATTGCGGCGCTATGCCGCCGCGCTGGGCCTCGCGTTCCAGATCGCCGACGACATCCTGGACGTGACGGGCGACAGCGCCACTCTGGGCAAGCGGGCGCAGAAGGACGCAGCCGCCGGCAAGGCGACCTTCGTGTCACTCCTTGGGCTGGACGCGGCGTGGTCCAGGGCGCGGGCTCTGGTGGCAGAGGCCGAGGCGGCGCTGAGCCCTTACGGTGTCAGGGCGGCGAACCTGCGCGCCGCCGCCCGTTTCGTCATCGAACGCGAAAGCTGACGCTCAGACAGAGTCCACCAGCCCTTTGATGGTTGCAATCAGTTCGGCGACCACCGCCGGATCGAACTGCACCGCAGCACGGGCCGCCGGGTCGGGTGCCAGCAGAACGACACCGTCGAAGGCCACTACCATCTTTGCCGCGCTCTGCTTCACGACCGGATCGCTGCTGAAGGCGAGGGCATCGAGCTCTCCGCGCGCCGACATCAGCATGCCCCAGGCTTCCTGATAGGCCGTGACGCCGGTCGTGCCCGACGGGTCCAGCATCGCATGTGCCTCTTCGGCACTGTGGATCACCGCCCTGAGCACGTCCTGTCCTGTGGGCGCCAGCGCCTCCTTGGTCCGCTTCACTCCGGCCAGGGCGGCGAGATAGGCAGCATCTGCCGCCTTCACGTCCTTTGCCTCTTCCAACGCGATGAGCAACGGTTCCAGATCCGGCGCGCCGCGTGCGGCAAGAGCATCCCTGATCTGCGGGATGGTTTCCTTGCGGGGATGAGTGAAATGCGAGCCTTCGGCGTTGACCATGCCGTCGTGCAGGAACAACTGACCCAAGAGCAGGTCACGCTCGATCGCGATCAGGGCGGTCAACAAGCTGACCGTATCATCGTTCACGGCCCGATACGGCGTCGTTACGGCAACGGGCGCTGCGGGACGATGCAGGATATCGGGCGTCCCGGCCTGGGCCTGACAAGTCACTACCAGCGCCACAGCACTGACAAGGGACCGAAGGACAGGACGGATGTTGCAGTGATGACGGGCGAAAATTGCTTCAGGGGTTCTGCGCCACATATATTCCTCTTGTAATGATGGGAGCCGGACCTGGAAACTGGTTCAGCCGGACAAAACTCAGAGGTCGTTGCTTCCTCTGGCGGACACATCCGGTTGCCGATTTAAAACCATCAGATTGTGACCAATATTCGCTAAAGTTGTGTCGGCAACGGGTCGATTGGCGCTGAGGTAGAACTGCATCACTTCCGTCTGCGCCCTGGACAAGATTGCCCCCTGCGGTAATTCGGTCTAGATCAGCAGAAACAAGCCGAGGCCCGTCCGTGCCAGACCGACCCAATACCCCCCTGCTTGACCGGGTGACGCTGCCCTCGGACCTGAAGGCGCTGTCCGACCGCGAGCTGCGGCAACTGGCCGACGAACTGCGGGCTGAGACGATCTCGGCGGTCAGCGTGACCGGCGGTCATCTGGGTGCCGGTTTGGGGGTCGTCGAACTGACGGTGGCGCTCCATGCGGTGTTCGATACCCCACGCGACAAGCTGATCTGGGACGTGGGCCACCAATGCTATCCGCACAAGATCCTGACCGGGCGGCGGGACCGGATCAGGACCCTGCGGATGGAGGGCGGTCTGTCGGGCTTCACCAAGCGCAGCGAGTCCCCCTACGACCCGTTCGGGGCGGCGCATTCCTCGACCTCGATCTCGGCGGCGCTGGGCTTTGCGATGGCGGCCGATCTGGGCGGCGACCCGGGCGACGCGATTGCCGTGATCGGCGACGGGGCGATGAGCGCGGGCATGGCGTTCGAGGCGATGAACAACGCGGGCCATCTGGGCAAGCGGCTGTTCGTGATCCTGAACGACAACGAGATGTCGATTGCCCCGCCGGTGGGGGCTCTGTCGGCCTATCTGAGCGGGCTTTATGCCGCCGCGCCGATGCAGGATCTGAAGCAGGTGGCGAAGGGGATCGTGGGGCTTTTGCCCTCGCCGTTCCAGGAGGGGGCGAAGCGGGCCAAGGACATGCTGAAGGGCATGGCGGTCGGGGGCACACTGTTTGAATCGCTGGGGTTCGAGTATGTCGGGCCTATCGACGGGCATGACCTGGACCAGCTTCTGCCAGTGCTGCGCACGTTGAAGGCGCGGGCGACGGGGCCGGTGCTGCTGCATGTGCTGACGAAGAAGGGCAAGGGATACGCTCCGGCCGAGGCGGCGCGGGACAAGGGGCACGCGACGGGAAAGTTCGATGTGCTGACCGGGGTGCAGGTGAAGGCGGCGTCGAATGCTCCGTCCTACACCAAGGTCTTCGCGCAAAGCCTGGTGGCCGAGGCCGAGCGGGACGAGAAGATCGTCGCGGTGACGGCGGCGATGCCGGACGGGACGGGGCTGGACCTCTTCGCCGCGCGGTTCCCGAAGCGGTGTTTCGACGTGGGGATCGCCGAGCAGCATGCGGTGACGTTCTCGGCCGGCCTCGCGGCGGGGGGGATGAAGCCGTTCTGCGCGATCTACTCGACCTTCCTCCAGCGTGGCTACGATCAGGTCGTGCATGACGTGGCGATCCAGCGCCTGCCGGTGCGCTTTGCCATCGACCGGGCGGGGCTGGTGGGGGCGGACGGGGCGACCCATGCGGGGGCCTTCGACGTGGCCTTCCTCGCGAACCTGCCGGGGATGGTGGTGATGGCGGCCGCCGACGAGGCGGAACTGGTTCATATGGTCGCCACCGCGGCGGCCTGGGATGAGGGGCCGATCGCGTTCCGCTATCCGAGGGGCGAGGGCGTGGGGGTGGAGATGCCTGTGCGGGGCCAGCCGCTGGAGATCGGCAAGGGCCGGGTGATCCGCGAGGGGTCGCGGGTGGCGATCCTGTCCTTCGGGACGCGGCTGTCGGAGAGTTTGAAGGCGGCGGAGGCCCTGGCCTCTCGTGGCGTGTCGGTGACGGTGGCGGATGCCCGGTTTGCCAAACCGCTGGACCGGGACCTGGTCCTGCAACTGGCGGCGGGGCACGAGGCGCTGGTGACGGTCGAGGAAGGCGCGGTGGGGGGCTTTGGGTCCCATGTCGCGCAGCTTCTGGCCGAGGAAGGGGTGTTCGACCGGGGGCTGAAGTTCCGCAGCCTGATCCTGCCGGACATCTTCATCGATCAGGCCTCTCCGGAAGCGATGTACCGGGTCGCGGGGCTGGATGCGGGGCATATCGAGGCCAGGGTGCTGGAGGCGCTGGGCGTCGCGGTGGTGGGGAAGAGGGCGTGAGTGTCCACGGTGGACAAATCCGCCAAACTGTTGATTTATCTTGAAAAGGCTTGCAGCTGTTAAGGTGGTGTTAACCCCTTTTCGCGATGATCTGCGAGGCTGCTGAACCGGGGGTGAGATGCCAATTCCGACGATGGGTGAATTCCTGTCGCCCTGCCTGCGGCCTTTGGCGGCCGATGCGCGGAACACGCGGGACTGACTGCCCGCGCTGAAGGTCGAGTTCGGGCTGACGGACGACGACATGGCTGAGATGCTGAACAGCGGCACCCGCACCCGCGTGTTTGACCGGGCGGACTGGGCGGTGTTTCATCTGCTGAAGGCGGGGCTGGTCGAAAGGCCAGAACGCTGGGTCTATCGTGCCTCGGCTGAGGGACGGGCGTGGCTGGCGGCGGCAAAGCCGCTGGACTGGCGGATCATCAAGTCGATCCCGACCCATCAGGCGGCGATGGCCGAGGCCGCCGAAAGGAATGCATCTAGGGAGGCTGCCCCGAGTCTGTCGCGCGACGTTGCGGACCTGCCCGACGAGACCCCGGAAGACCTGATCGAGCGGGCCTCGAAGGACGCCGAGGCCGGGCTTATCGAAGACCTGTTGCAGCGACTTTACCGGATGAATCCCATCCGCTTCGAGC
Source organism: Tabrizicola flagellatus (assembly GCF_046295235.1). Classification (GTDB taxonomy): domain Bacteria; phylum Pseudomonadota; class Alphaproteobacteria; order Rhodobacterales; family Rhodobacteraceae; genus Tabrizicola; species Tabrizicola flagellata_A. The sequence goes on along the minus strand of NZ_JBKBLV010000005.1, from coordinate 27,005 downwards.
GCCTGATCCTCGATCTTCTGAAAGTCATGGGCTACGGTGCCGGCTCGTTCGGCAAGCACGAGATGACCAAGGCCAGCGGCGACGGGGGGATCGACGGGATCATCCACGAGGACGCGCTGGGGCTGGATGCGGTCTATATCCAGGCGAAACGCTATCAGGCCGAGACCAAGGTCGGGCGCCCGGCGATCCAGCAGTTCATCGGCAGCCTGACCGAAGAGGGGGCGACGAAGGGGGGTGTTCGTCACCACCTCGGATTTCTCGGCCGCGGCGCATGGATACCTCTCCAAGGTGCAGCACCGGGTCAAGCTGATCGGCGGGCGGGAGCTGGCGCGGCTGATGATCCGGCATGGCGTGGGTGTGCGCGACCGGGTGTCCTATGTCATCCGCAGCGTGGACGAGGACTATTTCGCCGATCCGGAAGGGTGAGCCCGCCGGCGTGCGGCCACCGCCTGCCGCCTAGATCAGCGGGCGCTGTTCCTCGCGCTCCATCGGCAGTCCGGCGAGCGCGAAGAGCCGGGCGGGCTCCGGCATGTTCAGCCGCCCGCGCCGCCAGACCAGAAGGCCGAGCCCGCGCAGATGCGAGACGGTGCGGCTGGTATGGACGGTCGAGAGGCCCAGCGCGTCGGCAAGCTCGTGCTGGCGGAAGGGCAGCGGCACGCCGTCGGGCGTCACATGGCCCAGCGCGGACAGCCGCTGCCAGATCCGCGCCAGCGCCCAGGCGACCCGTTCGGTGGCGTCGCGCTGGCCGAGGGTGGCGATGGTCTCGCCCAGGAAGTGCTCCTCGACGGCGGCGATCCAGGTCAGGTCATAGGCGCGGTCCGGCCGGTCGCGGAACAGGTCCCACAGCCGGCTGCGTTGAAAGATGCAGACCCGCATCGGCGTGGAGGCCTGCACGGAGTGGCGCATCTCGCCCATGATCCCCGCCTGAAGCCCGAGGAAATCGCCGGGAAAGACGAAGTTCACCACCTGGCGGCGCCCGTCCTCGAGCTGGATCGAGCGGGTCGCGAAGCCTTCGAGCACGGTGTAGAGCCGGTCGGAGCGTTCGCCCTGCGCCAGAAGCGTCTCGCCGGGTTGCACCAGCACCTCGCCGGTCTTGAAGGCGCGCATGAAGGCGATCTCTTCCGGGGTCAGGGGCAGGAACATCCGCTTGCTGTGCAGCGGGCAGGCGGCGCAGTCAGTCATCTGCATCGGGAACCTCGTCGGACTTAACGCAGGTTAATGCGGATCGCCGGCGTTCCGTTCCATATGCGGTGTGGAAAACGCAAACCGACTGACATGCCTGGTGCTGGAACCCGTCGCGCTGGTCGCGGACGACCTTGTGGCGATCATCGAGGACACGCTGCCGGGAACGCCGGTATCGGTGGCGACGACGGCAGAGGCGGCGCTTGAGATCCTGCGCCGTCAGCGGATCGACATCGCCTTCGTAAACCTGTCGCCGCTGGACCTGGCACGGTCCGGACTGGTCGAGCGGCTGGACGAGATCGGGGCGATGCTGGTCGTCCTGGGCCACAAGGTCGCGGCGAAAGGCGCGCGGCACCGGGTCCTGGAACTGCCCTTCGTCAGCGGGGCGGTCGCCCTTGAGCTGATGACGGCGCTGCGACGGCTGCGCCGGCGCCGGACGACGCCGGAGGGCGGGGGTCGGGCCTGACCCGCGCGCGGGGACTATGCCTGGCGGAGCGTGTCCATCACCCGCACCAGCGCCTCGCTGATCCCCGGTTCGGACAGCGCATGGCCGGCCATGGGGATCATCTTCAGCTCGCATTTCGCCCAGCCCCGCGACAGCGACCAGGCCGATTGCGGCGGGCAGATCATGTCGTAGCGGCCCTGGACGATGGTCGTCGGGATGTGTTCGATCCGGCGGCGTTCGCGCAGGATCCAGCCGTCGCATTCCAGAAAGCCCGCGTTCTGGAAATAGTGGTTCTCCAGCCGTGCGAAGGCGCGGGCGTAATCGGACGGGCTCTCGCCCAGCGCGCCTTCGTTCTGGATCGAGGCAAGGGCGTTTTCCCAGTTGGCCCAGATCCGGCCGAAGCGGGTTTCCTCGACCAGGTTGCCGGAAAAGAGCCGGCGGTGATAGGCGGCGATCAGGTCGCCGCGTTCCGCCTCGGGGATGGCTTCGACAAAGCGCGACCAGAGGTCGGGGAAGAAGGCCCCGGCGCCGCCGCCGTAGAACCAGGTGAGCTCGGCACGGGTGGCGAGGAAGACACCGCGCAGGACGAGGTGGGAAACGCGGTCGGGATGGGTGATCGCGTAGATCAGCGCCAGCGTTGCGCCCCAGCTGCCGCCGAAGCCGACGAAGCGGTCGATGCCGAGGGTGGAGCGGATGGTCTCGACATCCTGGACGAGGTGCCAGGTGGTGTTGGCGGTGACGCTGGCATGGGGACGCGACCGGCCGCAGCCGCGCTGGTCGAAGAGGACGACGCGGAAGGCGCGGGGGTCGAAATAGCGCCGCATCGCGGGAGAGCAGCCGCCGCCGGGGCCGCCGTGGAAGACGAAGACGGGGATGCCTTCGGGGTTGCCGCATTGCTCGACATAGACGCGGTGGCCGTCGCCCACGTCGATCACGCGCTGATCGAAGGGATCGATCGGCGGGTAAAGGTATTCGACTGCGCGCTTTTGACCTGATCTCTGATCCATGTTCGACCTATATAGCCATGGGAAGGCCCGGAGTCGAAGGGCAATCGGTGGACGGACGGGAGACGGCGATGACGGTGGACACGGTTGACCCGGCAGAGGTGGCCAAGTTCGAGGCGATGGCCGCCGAATGGTGGGATCCGGAGGGCAAGTTCAAGCCGCTGCACATGCTGAACCCCTGCCGGCTGGACTACATCACTCGCCAGATCGCCGCCGAGTTCGGGCGCGACCTGGCGGGGCCGGCGCCGTTCAAGGGGTTGCGGATCCTCGACATCGGCTGCGGCGGGGGTCTCTTGTCCGAGCCCATGGCGCGGCTTGGCGCCGACGTGGTGGGCGCGGATGCGGCGGAGCGGAACATTCCGGTGGCGCGGGTTCATGCCGAGCAGTCGGGGCTGGCGATCGACTATCGCCACACCACGGCCGAGGCGCTGGCCGCGGCGGGCGAGCGGTTCGACGTGGTGCTGAACATGGAAGTGGTCGAGCATGTCGCCGACCCGCAGGCCTATCTGACCGCCTGCCAGGAGCTGCTGAAGCCGGGCGGGCTGATGATCTGTTCCACGCTGAACCGGAACCCGAAGTCCTTCCTGATGGCGATCATCGGCGCGGAATGGGTGATGCGCTGGCTGCCGAAGGGCACGCACGACTGGGCGAAGTTCATCACGCCGGACGAGCTTTACGCGCTGATCGAGAAGGCGGGGCTGCGCCCGGTGGACCGCAAGGGCATGGTGTTCAACCCGGTGACCTGGCGCTGGGGCCTGTCGGACCGCGATCTGAGCTGCAACTACGTCACCGCCTCGGTGAAGCCCTAGGCAGGAACGCGGCTCTCGCCGGGGATCCGGTCGAACGCGCGCGAGACATCGCGGATCAGCTCGGCCAGGTCGTCGATATCGGCAAGGCCGTGCAGGGCGGACAGTTCGATCCGCCAGCGCGGGGCGTGCAGGGGAACCTTCGGCGCCATGAGCAGGCCGACCCTCGGGCCGGCACTTTCCAGAAGCGCGGTCCGCGGCAGGGCCGTCTGCAACGGCAGCAGCACCGGAACGAAGGGCACGGCCCCGCCGGGCACCCGCAACCCGGCGGCCTTCAGCTGATTGCGGAGCCGCAGCGACAGGCCGTGCAGCCGCCGCCGCCGCCGGCGGCCCTCTGCGCCGAACACCAGCGTCGCGGCGGCCAGCGCGGTGCGGGCGCGGTCGGCGGGCAGGGACGCGGATGCCGGCCGGCTCCGGCGCAGTCCGGCATCGCGGCCCGCATCGCCCCAGGCCACGAAACCTCCGGTCGTGCCGAACGCTCCTGCGAGGCAGCCGAGCACAAGATCGACACGACCGAGGCAGGACTGGATCTCCATCACGCCGCGCCCGTCCTGGCCCATGACCCCGAAATCCTCCGCCACGTCCACCACCAGCGCGGCCCCGTGCTGACGGGCGAGCTCGACGAGCCCCGCCACGTCCGTGACCCGCGCGCAGCGCGCCGAGACGGCCGGCGCGACGATCACCAACCGGCCCGCGCCAAGGTTTCGGGCCAGCCGGCGCAGGCGACGCTCGACCCCGTCCAGCGAAGCGGAGGGATAGCGGTGCAGCCGGGCGCCGGTCAGGGCAACGGTCTCGAACAGGACGGGATCCGCGCAGGAATCGACCAGCACGTCGTCGCCGGGTCCGAGGAACGCCGGCAGCGTGCCGCGGATGGCATCGGCGGCAGACGGAAAGACCAGGGCGCCGGCAGCCCCGAGTTCCGCCGTCAGGACGGACCGGAGCGCATCGACCGGATCGGTTTCGGCTCCGGGCCGGACGATGTCGGACAGGGAGAGATCGCGCAGCCCAAGCGGATCGCGGGTGACGAAATCGAACCGCGGCCCCTGAGGCGACAGGTTTGCCGCGGTGCGGTCATGGGCGGGCCCGTCCCCCGGCAGATGGAACAGGCTGTCGGCTTCGGCGCGGCCCGAGAGGAACCGGGGGGAAGGCACTGGTCCTGGCATGTCGTCGCCTCCTGCGGGTTCGCGAATCGGTTACTGGCGGCGGCTGGACCGCACGGCGTGCAGCAAGCCTGGGATCAAGGGGGAGAAACGCGCGTTAATTCCCCGTGAAACGCCCCGTTTCCGAGATCTGGCCCGCCCGAGGCCGCCCGAGACCCGCGAATCGACGGCCGACCGGGCCCCGGGAAGGCCGGGTTTTCACGCGATTTCACGATTTTCTGGCGAGCGCCAAGAGCCGGCCGCGGCGATTGACGAAGATTTCACGCTGGCCCCCGGAAAGTCGTCCCGAACCACGACAGGCAAGAAAAAGCGGGGCCAAGACGATGTTCATCCGGCTGATAGGGCTGTTCCAGGTGCAGGATGCAGAGGGGCGCGACCTTACGCCCCGCGGCGCGAAGGCGCGGGCCATGCTGGCGCTTCTGTGCCAGACGCCCGGCCACAGTCGCCCTCGGCGCTGGCTGGAAAGCCGGCTCTGGTCGGATCGCGGACAGGAGCAGGCCTCGGGCAGCTTGCGCCAGGCGCTGACCGAGTTGCGCAAGAGCCTTGGGCCGCTGGCATCGCACCTGCACAGCGACCGCGACTGCGTGGCCCTGTCCGGGTTCACCACCGATATCGAAGGCGATCCCCGGGCCGTGCAGCTGGCGCTTGCCGCCGGACGCGAGTTCCTGGAGGGGATCGACGTGATCGACCCGGCGTTCTGCGCCTGGCTGGCCGAGGAACGCCAGCGCCTGGCCCGGCAGTTCGGCGCAGCCGAGGCGGGTGGCCCGGGCCGCGCGGCCAGCCAGCCGTTCCGTCTGCGGATCGGAGCCATGCCGGAAGGCACCGGGGCCGAGCTGGCCCGCGATCTTGGCGAAGCCGTCGCGCGACTTGCGGCCGAGTACCTGTTGCGCGACAGGGCCGCGGCCTTCGGGGCATCGCGGGGCGAGCGGCCCGAGGGGCTGGACCTGCAGATCGAGGGCGCCTGGAGCGAGGACCGCGCCCATCTGAAGCTGCGGCTGGTCGCCCAGTCGGACCGGAAGACGATCTGGAGCCAGCGGCTGATCGTGACCCGCCCGGCCCCGGGCGAGGGGTCGGCGGCGGGCGCGGCTCTGGTCTTCGAGACCTCGGACGCGCCGATCATGTAGCCTTGCCTCGGGCGCGCTGGACCGGCTAGCAGGATGGCAGGTCCGGTCCGGAGGGGGCATCCATGGCGACCACGCGCTATTTCCGAGACTTTCCCGCCCGCAGCGGCGCCCGGATGCTCTTGAAGATGGAGCATTACCTGGAGGTCTATGACGAGCTTCTGGCCGATTGGCAGGGGCGCGATGTGTCCTTCCTGGAGATCGGGATCTTCAAGGGCGGGTCGCTGCCGCTGTGGCAGGGGTTCCTCGGGCCGGCGTCGCGGCTGGTGTTCCTGGACATCGACCCGGCCTGCCGCGAGCTGGCGCTGCCGGGCACCTCGGTCGAGATCGGCGATCAGGCGGATCCGGAGTTCCTGGAGCGGGTCGGCCGCCACCACGGGCCCTTCGACCTGATCGTGGATGACGGCGGGCACAAGATGCACCAGCAGATCGCCAGTTTCCGCCATCTCTGGCCCCGGCTGCGCGACCGGGGGCTGTACATCGTCGAGGATGTGCACACGAGCTATTGGCCGGGCTTCGGCGGCGGGTTCCGCGAGCCCGCGAGTTTCATCGAATTCGCCAAGGACCTGATCGACCGGATGCATTCCTGGTACACCGAAGACGACGCGGGCTTTCCGCTGCATCCCCTGGCGCGCGAGATCGGGTCGATCCGGTTCCACGACAGCCTGGTGGTGATCGAGAAACGATTGAAGGAGCCGCCGGTCTCGATCACGGCGCAGTGTGGGAAGGTCACGCGGTCGCGCAGGATGCTGGAGATCCGGGGGCGGCGGTCGATCTTCTGAACCTTGCATTGCGGGGGCTTCGCCTTTAGCAGAGGGGCGGTTTCGCAGGAGAGGCGCGATGGACGGGATCGACACGCTGAAGGCCAAGTATCTGGCGGCGGTGGCCGGTGCGGCGGACGAGGCCGGGCTGGAAGAGGTCCGCGTGGGTGCCTTGGGCAAGAAAGGCGAGATCTCGGCGCTGATGGCGGGGCTGGGGAAGATGGACCCCGAGGCGCGGAAGGCGGCGGGGGCGAGCCTGAACGCGCTGAAGGACGAGATCGACGCGGCCCTGCGCGCGCGCAAGGTGGCGCTGGCCGATGCGGCTTTGGACGAGCGGCTGAAGTCGGAGTGGCTGGACGTGACGCTGCCGGGGCGGCCCCGGCCGCGGGGGACGATCCACCCGGTATCGCAGGTCATGGAAGAGCTGACCGCGATCTTCGCCGACATGGGCTTTTCGGTGGCCGAGGGGCCGCAGGTCGAAAGCGACTGGTACAACTTCGACGCCCTGAACATCCCGCCGGAACACCCCGCGCGGCAGGAACATGACACGTTCTTCATGGCCCGCGCCGAGGGCGACAGCCGCCCGCCGCATGTGCTGCGGACGCACACGTCTCCGGTGCAGATCCGGGCGATGATGGCGCAGGGCGCGCCGATCCGGGTGATCGCGCCGGGCCGGGTCTACCGGATGGACATGGACCAGACGCATACGCCGATGTTCCACCAGGTCGAGGGGCTGGCGATCGATCGGTCGATTTCCATGGCGAACCTGAAATGGACGCTGGAGGAGTTCTGCCGCGCCTTCTTCGAGGTGGACAAGGTCGAGCTGCGGTTCCGCGCCAGCCATTTCCCGTTCACGGAGCCCTCGGCCGAGGTGGACATCCGCTATTCCAACGTCGGTGGCCAGCTGAAGATCGGCGAGGGCGACAAGTGGATGGAGATCCTGGGGTCCGGGATGGTGCATCCCAAGGTGCTGACGGCGGCGGGGGTCGATCCGACCCAATGGCAGGGCTTTGCCTTCGGCATGGGGATCGACCGGATCGCGATGCTGAAATATGGCATCCCGGACCTGCGGGCCTTCTTCGAGGCCGATCTGCGCTGGCTCAGGCACTACGGGTTCAGCGCGCTGGACGTGCCGGACCTGGCGGGCGGACTTTCTGCCTGAATGGAGGACCCGGACCTTTCAGCGCGCAAGTATCGGGCCGCGAATGATCCGGCCTTTCCGGCGCAGCGCGAGGAAGCCTGGGGCCGGATCGTCGCGGCGCTGGACGGGGTGCTGGGGCCAGCGGGCTATGTGCTGGCGCGGACGACCTGGAACAGGGTGACGGCGGCGGGGAAGTCGGCGGTGCATCTGCAGCGGGACCGCTATGGTTGGGACGTGCGGATCGTGCTGCGGTTCGTGACGCCCGATGGCGAGGTGCCGGATCATCCCGACTGGCCGGGCGGCGAGGATGTGGCGCTGGCCGCGTTCTTCGAGCAGGCGGCCAGCGATCCCGGGACGCTGGCCTTTGTCGATGTGCTGGAGCGGCCAGATTGCCTGGATCAGGCGGTGGACATCCTGCGCGAGCAGGTGCTGCCCTGGTTCGAGGCCTTGCATCAGGACCACCCGCCCCGGACTTGATCCGGGGCCTCCCGCAACCACGAGGCCCCGGATCAAGTCCGGGGCGGGGTTTCCTGCAAGCGCCGTGCCGCTGCCTGGCCGGCCCAGCGGCCGGTGGCCCAGGCGGCGGTGAGAAGGTAGCCGCCGGTCGGGGCCTCCCAGTCCAGCATTTCCCCGGCGGCGAAGATGCCCGGGAGGGCCTTCAGTTCCAGGTCGGGGGTGAGGGCGTCCCAGGCGATGCCGCCGGCGACGCTGATCGCCTCGTCCAGCGGGCGCGGGCCTTGCAGGGGGATGGGCAGGTTTTTCAGGTGGGCGAAGGGCTCGGCGCGAGAGAACTCCATCACCAGGGCGATCCGGGTGGGGTCGAGGCCGAGCTTGCGCAAGCGGTTGGTGACGCTGTCGCCGGGTTTTATTTTCGACAGGCGGCGGGTGATCTCGTCCTGGCCGAGGTCGGGGAGGAGGTCGATGGAGAGTGTATATGCGTCGCGTAGATACTTGTATATACTGTAAATGCCGCCGCCCTCCAACCCCTTGGCGGAGATGACGAATTCTCCGCGCTGCTCGTCGAGCACTTCGTGCACTCCTCGCGGAGGGGTGGTGCGAGGAGTGGATGAAATCCTCGACGAGCAGACCTTGAGGGCGACGCCCTTGACGGGCTGGCCGAAGTACGGGGTCATGTGCGACGACCAGTCCACGCGGAAACCCATGTTGGCGGGCTGCCAGTCGGTGACCTCGACGCCCTTCTCGCGCAGCCAGGGGACCCAGGCGCCGTCGGAACCGAGGCGGGACCAGCTGGCGCCGCCGAGGGCGAGGATCGTGACCTTGGGGGCAAGGGTATGCGGGCCGGCGGGGGTGTCGAAAGTGAGGGCGCTGCCGTCGAACCCGGTCCAGCGCCAGCGGGTGCTGATCTCGACACCCCGGGAGGTCAGGCGTTGCAGCCAGGCGCGGAGAAGGGGCGAGGCCTTCATCGCGACGGGGAAGACGCGGCCGGAGGAGCCTGTATATACCTCCTGTCCGAGGGCGCGGCACCAGGCCTGCACCTCCTTTGGGCCGAAGTCTTGCAGGATCGGGCGGAGGTGGGGGCAGTCGTAGCGGGAGACGAAGGTCTCCCAATCCTCGTCCTTGGTGACGTTCAGGCCGGACTTCCCGGCCATCAGGAACTTGCGGGCGACGGTGGGTTTGGCCTCAATGACAACGACTTGTGCGCCGGACTTCACAAGTTCCTCGGCGGCCATCAGGCCGGCGGGACCTGCGCCGATGACGAGGGCATCCGGGGCGACGTTAGGTGGCGGCATTGCGCAGTTCGACGACGCGGTGGGGATAGGGCATCTGGATCCCGGCCTCCTTCAGCGCGTTCCAGATCGCGAAGAGGACGGCCGAGCCATACTTGTTCTTGCCGTCGTCTATGCCCGAGACCCAGTATTCCACCGCGAAGTCCACCGAGGATTCGCCAAAGCCGCGCAGCTCGCAGTCGGGGCCGTCGGGCTGTTGCAGGACGAAGGGAAGCTGCGATACCGCGCGCTCGATTATATCGGGCACGATGTTGATGTCGATGTCGTAACTCACTGAAAACTCGGCCTCGTAGCGGTTGGCGCTGCCCTGGTCGGAGTAGTTGACGACGCGGCTGGTGATGAAATGTTCGTTCGGGACGACGATCCATTTGCCGTCGAAGGTTTCCAGCACGCAGGCGCGGGCGGTCATCTTGACGATGGTGCCCTTCTCGCCCCCGTCGAGTTCGACGTAGTCGCCCACGGTGGTCTGGCCTTCGAGGAGGAGGATGATGCCGGAGACGAAGTTTGCGGCGATCTGTTGCAGGCCAAGGCCGATCCCGACGCCGAGGGCACCGCCTAGGACGGCGACGGCAGTCAGGTCGATGCCCATGATCGACATGAGCAGAAGGAAGGCCGCGCCGAAGATGGCGACTTCGGAGGCCTTGATCGCCAGTTCGCGGGTGGCGGGGCGCAGGTCGGCCTGGGCCTTGATGTAGCCCGAGCTTTGCCGGTTCGACCAGGAGCCGAGCCAGAAGAGAAGCGCACCGGCGATGGCGCCGCGGATCAGGCCCAGCGCGGTGAAACGGATGTCTCCGAGGTTTACCTGCGCGGCGTCGAGCCAGGCTGTGACCTCGTCCAGCACGCCCAGCGCGTTCAGCGCCATGACGGGCAAAAGGATGTAGCGGCCCATGAATTTCAGGAGGCCGGGGGGCAGGATGCGGCGGACGAGTTCGAGGGCGGCGAGGAAGAGGAAGACGCGCTTGCCGAAGGCGATGACCTCGCCCGTGCCGAAGGTGGCGCGGGTCAGCCCCTCACCCACGGCGGTCAGGGCATAGGCGAGGAGGGGCAGGAGCAGCGGCAGGAATTGCAGCGCAAAGCGGCGGAGGCGGGCGATGGGGTGCGTCGCCTCGGGCTTCGGGGTGAGGGTGCGCTCGAGGGCGGGCGTCAGGCGGCGGGACAGGAGGGTGGCAAGGATGTAGGCGGCGATCAGAAGGCCGAACTGCATCAGCGCGGGCGGCGAGGAGAGCCAGCCGAGCGCGATGTCCACCGCCTCTTGCAGCCAGAGTTGCAGCCGGTCCAAGGCTTACCTCCGGTTATGGGCGATGCGCCCGATGGTGTTGAGCAGGACTTGCGCGGCAAGGATCGCGGTTGTGCCGGTGTGGTCGTAGTCGGGGGCGACCTCGACCAGGTCGATGCCGATGATGTTGCCCTGCTTGGTCAGGCCGTCGATCAGTTCGAGGACCTCGTAATAGAGGAACCCGCCGTGCGAGGGGGTTCCGGTGCCCGGCGCGATCGAGGGGTCGAAGCCGTCGATGTCGAGGGTGAGGTAGTAGTCCACGCCCTTGGGGATGCGGGCGAGGGTGGCTTCGACCCCCAGCTTGCGGACCTGGCGGACCGAGAGGATGTCGTCGCCCATGGCGCGGGCGGCCTCATACCCGTCCTTGGCGGTGGAGGAGACGTTGCGGATGCCCAGCGCGGTGATGCCCTTGACGTGGTCCTGTTCGGCGGCGCGGCGCATCGGGTTGCCGTGGCCGTGGCGGACGCCGTGGCGGACATCGACGAAATCGAGGTGGGCGTCGATCTGGACGATGTGCAGGGGCCGGCCCGCGAAGGCGCGGATGCAGGGGATGTTGATGGAGTGGTCGCCGCCAAGGACCACGGGGACGGCCCCGGCGGCGAGGATGGCGCGGACGCCGGTTTCGATGTTGGCGTGCGAGGTTTCGGTGTCGGTGTGGACGATGTCGGCATCGCCGATGTCGAGGATGCGGACACCTTCGAGGTAGGTCACGTCGTCCTCGTGGTCGTAGGCCCCGGCGTGGCCGAAGGAGAAGAGGGTCGAGGCCTCGCGTATGGCGCGGGGGCCGAAGCGGGCTCCGGCGCGGAACTGGGTGCCGAAGTCGAAGGGAGCGCCGAGAATGGCGAAGTCGGCGTCGATGGCTGACCAGTCGGGCTGGTAGGGGTTCTTGCCGAAGGTCGGGATACCGACGAAGGGCAGGTTCAGGCGGCCTTTGTCGTAGGCGTTGGTCATGGCGTATCCCCGTTGGTCATGCGTTTCAGGGCGGCAACATGCCTCGGATCGGCGGAAAGCGCATGTTCGGCGAGCGACATGGCGGAGTCGATCAGAGCCTGGGCCTCGCAGATCCGGTCGATCAGGCCCCAGCCAAGCGCGGTCTCGGCGTCGATCCTTTGGCCGGCGAGGAGGATCATCTTCGCGCGCGACGGGCCGATCAGGGCGGCGAGGCGTCCGGGGTCCGAGGGTTGCGGGCGGTAGCCCAGCCGCATGACGGGGTAGAAGAAGGTCGCCCCAGGCACGGCGATGCGGATGTCGCAGGCCAGCGCCGCCCCCATGGCACCCCCGGCGAGCGTGCCGTTCAGCGCGGCGATGGAGAGGCCGGGGAAGGCGGCGATGGCGCCCGAGGCGGCCTCCCAAGCAGGCGAGAGGCCAAGGCCCGCCTTCATCCCGTCGAGGTCGGCCCCGGCAGAGAAGACGCGGCCCTCGCCGGTCAGGATCAGGACCCTGGCGGTGCTCTGCGAGACGGCGGCGGCGATGTCGTGCAGCATCGGCTCGGTCAGCGCGTTCGCCTTTTCGGGACGGGCGAGCGTGATTGTGCGGCAATCGCCCCGGTCTTCGACCCGTATCATCCGTCCCCCGTCCGACATTCCCGACCCGCGCGCCCTGGCCTTCGAGAATCCCTTGACGCACGCCGGACGAGATAGAAAGGTTGCGCCCGCGAATTCAACCCGAAAGGCACAAGCCATGTCCCGCGCGCTCACCTGTTCCTCCGCGATCGGTCTTGTTTTCCTTGCAACCTCGGCCGGCGCCGATGTGACCCCGCAGGAGGTCTGGGCAAGCTGGCAGGCCATGCTGACCTCTGCCGGGCAGGAGCTGACGGTCGGCAACACCGCCGACAGCGGGAACACGGTGGACGTGACCGGCGTGGTGGTGGCCTTCAAGGACCAGATGGGCGGCAGCGCCTCGGTCTCGTTCGACAAGCTGAGCTTCGCGGCCAATGGCGACGGCACGGTGACGGTGACGATGCCGGAGAGTTACCCGCTGCAGATGGCCTTCCCGGCCGAGGGCGACGGACCGGGCTCGCTGAAGCTGACCGTCGCGCAGCCCGGCATGAAGATCGTGGCGGGGGGCAGCGCGACCGAGACCAGCTATGACTTCGCCGCGCCCAGTGTCACCGTGACGCTGGACGAGATCACCGACGAGGACGGCAAGGTGCTGGACACCAAGGGCGATCTGACGGTGGCCGGGATGACGGCCCGCTATCTGGTGGCGCTGGACGGCGACAAGACCAATCTGGATTCGAGCTTCCAGGCGGACTCGATGCAGTTCAACCTTTCGGGCGCGGACATGGAGGACGAGGGCGGCGGCCGCGGCACACTTGCGCTGAAGCTGTCGGACCTGAGCGGTGCGACCAAGGGCACCTTCCTGGGCGCCGACGTGATGGCCAACATGGCGGTCGCGCTGAATTCCGGCTTCACGATGGACTCGTCGTTCAACTTCGGCGCCATGACAATGAACGTCGATGTCGAGGAGGCGGCGGGCCCGACCAAGGTGGGGGCGACTGCCACGGGTGGCGGCTTCGTGCTGGCGATGGACAAGACCCGGATGAACTACGGGACCTCGCTGAACGGCGGGAGGTTCACCGTCTCGGGACCGGAGATCCCCTTCCCGCAGGTCGAGATGGCCTTTGCCGAAAGCGGCTTCAACCTGCTGATGCCGGTATCGAAATCGGACAGCCCGCAGGATTTCGCCTTCCTGACCAAGTTCGTCGATTTCACCGTGTCCGAGGATATCTGGGCCATGGTCGATCCCGGTGCCACGCTGTCGCGCGAACCGGCGACGGTGATCGTGGACCTGAAGGGCACCGGCAAGTGGAAGCAGGACATCATGGATCCCGCGGTGCAGATGGACGGGGCCGAGCCTCCGGGCGAGCTGAACAGCCTGGACGTGACGCAGGTGCTGGCCAAGGCGGCCGGCGCCGAGGTTTCGGCGACCGGCGGGCTGACCTTCGACAACAGCGACATGACGACCTTCGCTGGCATGCCGCGGCCGGATGGCAAGATCAGCATCGGGATCAAGGGGGCGAACAAGCTGGTCGAGAATCTGATCGCGCTGGGCATCCTGAGCGAGGACGACGCGATGGGTTTCCGCATGGGGCTGGCGATGTTCGCGCGGCCGGGGGCCGGGCCGGACGAGCTGACCTCGGAGATCGAGTTCAAGGAGGGCGGCCTGTTCGCCAATGGCCAGCGGCTGCAGTAGCGACGCCGAAATCTCCCGCGACCTTGCGTAGGGTCGCGGGTGGGGCTACCTGATCGGCAGATCACAGGGAACCCCGCAATGACGCCCAACCTTGCCGACCTGAGCCATGCCCTTCTGGACGCCGCCCGCAAGGCTGGCGCCGACGCAGCCGACGCGCTGGCCGTGGCGGGCACGGCGGTGTCGATCGAAATCCGCAAGGGCGCGCTGGAGACGGCGGAGCGGTCGGAGAACGTGGAGATCGGGCTGCGCGTGCTGATCGGGCGGCGGCAGGCCTGCGTGTCGGCCTCCGACACTTCGGAGGCGACGATCCGGGCGCTGGCCGAACGGGCGGTCGCGATGGCGCGGGAAGCGCCGGAGGATGCGACGGTCGGGCTGGCCGACCCCGGTCAACTGGCGCAGGGCTGGGACGCGGCCGCGCTGGACCTGGCCGATCCGGCCGGTGAGCCGGGGGCGGCGGCGCTGGAGGCGCAGGCCCGGGCGGTCGAGGCGGCGGCGCTGGAGGCCAAAGGCATCACCCAGGTCGAGGCGGCGGCGAGCTACAGCCAGCGGGCGCTGCACCTGGCGGCGACGAACGGTTTTTCGGGCGGGTATGGGCGGACCTCGACCAGCCTGTCGGCGGTGGCCTTCACCGGACAAGGCACCGAGATGCAGCGGGACTATGCCGGGGAGGGGCGTATATACGCCTCCGACATGCCCAGTGCCGAGGAAATCGGGCGGCTGGCGGCAGAGCGGACCCTGGCGCGGGTCGGGTCGGTGAAGCCGCGGACGGGGACCTATCCGGTGGTCTATGACGAACGGGTGGCGGCCTCGCTGGTCGGGCATCTGTTGTCGGCGATCAACGGGACCTCGATCGCGCGGGGGTCAAGCTGGGCGCGGGATCTTCTGGGCAAGCAGGTGCTGCCCAAGGGTCTGTCGCTGGTCGAGGACCCGCATCGGGTGCGGATCGGGTCGTCCCGGCCGTTCGACGGCGAGGGGTTGGCGACGCGGCGGCGCGAGATCGTGGCTGACGGGGTGCTCACCGGCTGGGTGCTGGACCTGGCGACAGGGCGAAAGCTGGGGATGCCGTCCACGGCAAATGCCTCGCGGGGGACTTCGGCGCCGCCTTCGCCATCCACGACGAATATCGACCTGACGCAAGGGGTTATTGGCCGCGCGGACCTCTTGAAGCAGATGGGGACGGGGCTCCTGGTGACCTCGATGATCGGGTCCACCATTAACCCGACGACCGGGGATTATTCGCGCGGGGCGAGTGGCTTCTGGGTGGAGAATGGGGAACTCGCCTATCCGGTGCATGAATGCACCATCGCGGGGAACCTGCGCGACATGCTGCTGCGGATCATCCCGGCCAATGACGCGCGGCCGCATCTTTCGACGCGGGTGCCGTCGATCCTTGTGGACGGGATGACCCTTGCCGGCGCGTGACCTGGCCCTTCTGACCGAGGCGGCGCGCGAGGCGGGGCGGATCGCGCTGCGCTATTGGCGCAAGGACCCGAAGGTCTGGGACAAGGGCGGCGAGCATGGGCCGGTCAGCGAGGCGGACCTCGCGGTCAACGACATGCTGAAGGCGCGGCTGATGGACGCGCGGCCGGACTATGGCTGGCTGTCGGAGGAGACGCCGGATTCCACCGACCGGCTGGCCGTAGATACGGTGTTCATCCTGGACCCCATCGACGGCACGCGCGCCTTCATCGCGGGCGAGGAAACCTGGGCGCATTCGCTGGCCGTGGCGCACAAGGGCAAGGTGACGGCGGGGGTGGTGCATCTGCCGGCGCTGGACCGTATATACACGGCCTCGCTGAGCTCGGAGCCGATGCGGGACGGTCAGGTGATCCGGTGCAGCGGTCGGGACCGGCTGGAAGGGGCCAACATCCTGACGACAAAGGCAAACATGGCGCCGGAGAAGTGGCCCGGCGGGGTGCCGGAGATCATCCGCGGCTTTCGCGCCTCGCTGGCATACCGGATGTGTCTGGCGGCGGAGGGGCGGTTCGACGGGATGCTGACGCTGCGCGATGCCTGGGAGTGGGACATCGCGGCCGGCGCCCTGATCGCGGAGCGGGCGGGGGCGGTGGTGACCGACCAGACCGGGGCCGCGCTGACGTTCAACAGCCCGGGCGCGCAGGCGAAGGGGGTGCTGGCGCTGCCTGCGGGCCTGCATGCCGAGGCTTTGGCGCGCCTCAGGGGTTAGGTCTATACAGGCCGCCCGATCTGGGATAGGTGCGCCCCACGGTCGAGATTCCTGCGACTGCGGGCGAGGAGGCCCGCGACCCGAGGGGACAGAGGCCGTTTGGCTTTGATGGGCGCATGGCTTCGCCCCCTTTGGAAAGACATCATGACGATTGAAAACGTGGCCGCGCCGCTGGCGCAGGCTTTGGCCCTGAAGGGCTATGAAGCGCTGACTTCGGTGCAGGAGGCCGTGCTGGCCGAAGGCGTGGCGGGGCGTGATGCGCTGGTTTCTGCGCAGACGGGGTCGGGCAAGACGGTGGCCTTTGGCCTTGCCATCGCACCCGAGATCCTGGGCGGGCAGGACGTGCTGCTTTACGCCGACAAGCCCATCGCGCTGGCGATTGCCCCCACGCGGGAGCTGGCCTTGCAGGTCGCGCGCGAGTTGGAGTGGCTGTATGCGGGCGCTCAGGCCAAGCTTGCGACCTGCGTCGGCGGGATGGACTACCGGACGGAGCGGCGGGCGCTGGAGCGCGGGGCGCATATCGTCGTCGGCACTCCGGGGCGTCTGCGCGACCATATCGAGCGGGGGTCGCTGGACCTGTCGGGCCTCCGGGCCGTGGTGCTGGACGAGGCGGACGAGATGCTGGACCTCGGGTTCGCGGAGGATCTGGAGTTCATCCTGGCCGCCGCGCCCGAGGATCGGCGGACGCTGATGTTTTCGGCCACCGTGCCGAAGGAGATCGAGAAGCTGGCCGGTGAGTTCCAGAAGGACGCGCTGCGGATCGTGGCGCAGGGCGAGGCGAAGCAGCATGTGGACATCGAGTACAAGGCATTCTCGGTGGCGGTGCGCGACCGGGAGCATGCGATCTTCAACGTGCTGCGGTTCTACGAGGCGCGGACGGCCATCGTCTTCTGCAAGACGCGGGTGAACGTGAACCACCTTCTGGCGCGGATGGGCAACCGTGGGTTCCAGGTCGTTGCGCTGTCGGGCGAGTTGAGCCAGCAGGAGCGGACCCATGCGCTTCAGGCGCTGCGGGACGGGCGGGCGCGGGTCTGTATCGCTACGGACGTGGCCGCGCGGGGGATCGACCTTCCGGGGCTGGAGCTGGTAGTTCACGCCGACCTTCCGTCCAACTCGGAAACGCTGCTGCACCGGTCGGGCCGGACGGGGCGCGCGGGGAAGAAGGGCGTTTCGGCGCTGATCGTGACTCCGGCCGAGTTCAAGAAGGCGCAGCGGCTCTTGTCCGGCGCCAAGGTCGTGGCGGAATGGGGCGCGGCCCCCGGCGCGGATGACGTGCAGGCCAAGGACGACCTGCGGATCCTGGAACATCCGGCGCTGACGGCGCCCCTGGGCGAGGAGGCCGGGATTGCCGGAGAGCTTCTGGAGCAGTTCGGCCCCGAGGCGCTGGCGGCGGCCTTCGTGCGGCTGTGGCGCGAGGGGCGGTCGGCGCCCGAGGTCTTGTCCACCGACAACCCGATGCCGGCGCCTGCCGCGCCGCGCGAACGCGGGGAGTTCGGGCCTTCGGTCTGGTTCCGCATCAATGTGGGCCGGGCCGGTCGGGCCGAGGCGCGGTGGCTGTTGCCGAAGATCTGCGATGCGGGGTCGATCGGGAAGGATTCCATCGGCGCAATCCGGGTGCGCGAGGAGGAGACCTTCGTCCAGATCGCCGAGGGCGTGGCGGAAAAGTTCCGCAGCCAGATCGACCTCGACAAGGGCCTGCTGATGGAGCGGATCGAGGGTGAGCCGGACTTTGACCGTCCGCGCCTTGACAAGCCGAAGTTCGAGCGCCCCGCGCGCCTGGAGCGGGCAGAGCGTCCGGCGCGGGCCGAGAAACCGGCCTATACGCCGAAGCCGCCCCGGGTAGTGGAGGAGGATGCGGCGGAGGATGCGCCGAAGCCGAAGTACGAGCCACGCCCCCGGGTGACGCCGTCCGAAGCACGTCCCGAGCGGGTCGAGCGTCCGGCGCGGACCTATCAGGAGCGGGCGCCCCGTCCCGAGGGGGAAGAGGAGCGTCCGCGCAAGCCGCGCTGGTCGCCGGACCAGAAGGCCGCGCCCAAGTCGGCCGGCTACAAGAGCCATGGTGGGTCGGCGGACCGCCCCGGTCGGGCGGCGGGCTACAAGAGCCATGCCAGCGAGGGCGGTTACAAGGGCAAGTCCGAGGGCTGGAAGCCGCGCGAGGACGGGGATCGGCCGAAGAAGCCCTATGCGCCGAAGCCCGAGGGCTGGAAACCGCGCGAGCGGACCGAGGATGGCGAGCGTCCGGCACGGAAGCCTTATGCGGGCAAGTCGGAAGGATACAAGCCGCGCGGGGAGTACAAGCCCCGGGAAGACGGCGAGCGGCCCAAGAAGCCTTATGCTCCGAAGGGCGAGGGCTTCCGGCCGCGGGAAGATGGCGACCGGCCGAAGAAGACCTACGCGCCCAAGGGCGACGACGCGCGGCCCTATGTGAAGCGCGAGGGCGCGGGCAAGCCGGCGGGCAAGAGTTTCGTGACGAAGAAGCCGTTCGAGCGGGCCGGTGGGTCGGATCGTCCGGCCAAGCCCAGGGCGGATGCGCGGGATACGTCCAAGCGGTTCGTGCCGCCGAAAGGGCCGAAGCGCTGATATCGGGCCGGGAACCCCCCACCCTCTCCCTCCCCACAAGGGGGAGGGAAGCGCGGGGTGAGGTGTCTTGCTCTTGAACAGACGTCAGAAAGGACAAGGCCGCCAGGTCCGATGGACCGGCGGCCTTTGCCTTGGAAGAATGGTGCCGGTGAAGGGACTCGAACCCCCGACCCCATCATTACGAATGACGTGCTCTACCAGCTGAGCTACACCGGCATTCTTCCTGGGCGGGCTATTAGCATCGCCCATCCGGACTGTGTAGCCCTAATTTGCGCGGCGTGCGATCTCGTCCGGTGCGAGGGGCTCTGGCTCGGGCAGAGCAGGTCCGGGTTCGGGTTCGGGGCGGGCGTCCATCAGCGGCAGGAGCTCAGCCAGAGCCGGCGAGGTGGTGGCACTGGCCGGCGGTGTCTTCCAGGACAGCGTGTCGAAGCTGCCGCAGTTGTCGCAGACCGGTTGCCAGCCGTCATGGATCGCATGGCACTTGTCGCAAACCCATTGCGGACCGCGAGGGGCAGAAATTGCCTTGGCGACAAGATCGCGCACGATCAGATCGTCTGCGCCTTCACCGCGCGCGATGGCGGCCAGGATCGCCAGCGACCGTTGGGTCGGCGCCCGGGTTGCGACATCTTCGAGCGCACGGCGGGCCGCCGGAAAATCCTCGGCGGCAATCAGAAGCTCGGCCAGAAGCATCCGGGTCTCGTCGTTGTCCGGGCGCAGGTTCGTCAGGTTGCGGAACCGTTTGAGGCGGTCCTGCGGACTCTCGTCCGGCTCGATCTCTGCGAAGGCGGCTGCGAGGTCGGGATGCGGCATGACCTCCCAGGCCTTCTTCAACACCCGGGTCGCATTCTTGCGATCGCCCTTGGCGATATAGCCGCGCGCGGCCATCGCGGCGGCGGGAATCAGGTCGGGGGACAGGCGGTTCGCCTCGATGGCGGCCTCGCGGGCCTCGATGCTGGCGGTATCGTCGAACACCGTCCTGGCCTGTTGCAGCGCCAGAACCGCATCGCGGCGGCGATAGACATCCTTCGGCAGGCCGCCGGATTTCAGCTTGGCACCCAGCGTCTCGCGCGCGCCGGACCAGTCGCCGGCATCCGATTGCAGCTTCAGGAGGATATCCTGCGTCTCCGCGTGCTTCGGCCGCAGCTGGAATGCCTTCTCGGCCAGCTTCAGTGCCACCTCGCGGTCGCCCTCGGCCAGTTTCTGCTGCAAGAGGCCCCGGACGCCGACAAAGCGCGTGGCATCGTCGGACAGCAGGGTCTTGTAGGCCTCGGTCGCGCGCTTGCGGTCGCCGGCGGCCTCGGCGGCCTGGGCCACCAGAAGCGTGGTCAGTTCCGGCTTGCCCAGCAGCCGCTCGGCGTTCTGCGCGCGGCTGAGCGCAAGGCGCGGCTCGCCCGAGGCCAGCGCCATCATCGCCTCGGACAGGGCACGATAGCCCTTGCGTTCGCGATTGCGGTCGAAATAGCGCGACAGCGCGGTTTCGTCGCCGTTGAGGAAGCGGAAGGTGGCGCCGAGCAGCCCCAGGGCCTTAAGCAGCAGCCAGACCGCGAGGATCAGAAGCAGGCCCAGGACCAGCGCCTGCACCGGACCGATGGTGAACTCCCACCCGGCCACGATGATGCGCAGCGAATCGCCGCTTTCCGCCAGAAGGCCCGCCCCAAGCGCAAGGCCGGCGACGAGCACCACGAAGAGGACGACCTTTGTCAGCGACCAGAGCATCATTCCCCCCGTGCCGAGCGCAGGGCGGCGGCGGCATCGACATGTGCGGTGGCCGCGCCGATCCAGGCCTCCAGTGGTGCCTTTACCGCGGGGTCAAGCGCGGCAAGCTCGGTCAGGGCGTCGGCGACGCGGCCCTCGGACAAGGCGAATTCGGCCCGGGACAGGATCGCGTCCGGCGTGGTGCCGGCCTGCGGTGTCAGGGGGCGCGCCTCGGTCTGCGCGGCGAGGAAGTCGAGGACCCGGTCGGTCCAGCCATCCTCGGCACTGGTGGCGCGGGCGATCTGCAGGGCTTCGCGGGCGGCATCGGGGAAGCCTTCCTGTAGCGCGGCCAGCGTGGGAACTCCGGTTTCCGCGACGGTGCCAAGCGCGGCCGACAGGTCGGGGTCGTCCAGCGCCTGAAGCTCGGCGGCGAAGGGGCGCCCCCCGCTGACAGCGGCAGTGAGGGCGTCCAGCGCCGCAGCCCGACGGGCGGCTGCCGCTGCGGTCTCGGCTTCGGCGGCGCGCGCCTTGGCCTCGGACTCCGCGGCATTCAGCCGGGCCAGAGCCTCGTCCAGTTGCTGCTGGACCTCCGCCGAGGCTCCGCCTGCGGGAAGCGCGGCGAGTTTGCGTTCGATCTCGGCCAGCTTGGCGGTGAGGGCGGCGGTGCTGCCGGTGCCACCTGCCGGCACGGCTTCGATTGCGGCCAGTCTCTGCTCGAGACCGTCAAGCCGGGAGAGGTCGGGAGCGGCGGGGCCGGGCGCAGACTCCAGGGCCGAAATCCGCGCGGCGAGGGTGGCGACCTCGGCGGTCACGGCATCGGCCGATCGGGCCTGTTCGACCGCAAGAGCGTCGATCCTGCTCTCGATCGCAGCAAGGTCTTGCGGAACGGCGGGCGCATTCAGGCCGAGCAGGTTGAAATGCGACAGCGCAAAGCCTCCGACGGCTGCCAGGGCCCCGCCGAGGAGCGGGCCGAGGATACCCGGACGGCGCGGCGCCTGCGCCGGGTGCGTCCGGGGCGGAGGAGCGTCCGCCACCGCTGCGGGCGGCGGTTCGGTCACGGTGGACTCGACGGCCTCGACCGTCGCTGCCTCTGGTTCGACGGTCTCGGGCGCGGTCGGTTCGGCCGTTGCCTCGGGCGGGGGATCCTTGCGTCTGGTCATGCGTCAGCCCCTTGCAGCCCTTCATCCTCGCTGGTCCCAACCTAAGCACTGGCGGCCGGTCGGTTCAAGGCGGAGGGGGTGCGGCAAGCAAGCTTTCGACCGCATCCAGCATCGCCTCGGCATCCGGTCGCGCGGCGATCACCAGCCGGGACCTGGGGATATCAAGGCAGGCTTCGGCGACGGCGGCGCTCATCGCCGCGATCCGCAGGTCGGCGCGCGTGTCGGCGGGCATTGCGGCGCGGAACAATCGCGCGCTGCGGGGCGAGAACAAGGGCAGGATCACCGGGCCATGTCGACGCAGAAGCTGGGTCGCCTCGCCCTCAAGAGGAATGGCCTTCTGTAGATACACCTGTAAAGATACTGTAGAAATCTCGTTGTTTTGCAATTGGTTATCTACATCTCCTGATGTATCTACGCCGTGTAGATATAGAATTCTGCCATCCGGCGGATCTTTCAGGATGGCGGCAATCAGGGCCTTTGCATCGCCATCGGCGGACCGGGTCTCGAACCCGGCTGCGGCCGCGGCGGCTGCGGTGGAACGGCCGACGCACCAGGCCAGCCGTGGCAAGCTTGCCCCCAGCCTGACCGCGCCGGCGACACCCTGCGCGGACGTGAAGACCACGGCGGCAAAGCGGCCTTCAGGCACCGTGGGCGAAAGGTATTCCGGCGCCATGAGCGGAGCGATGACCGGCTGCACCCGGCTGTCGAACCGGGCGATCAGACGGGCCGCGAAGGAGTCGGCCTGGTCCCGGGGCCGGGTGACCAGCACGGGGACAGCCGAGACCGGGTCGCCGGAAAGATCGGGGGACGCATCGGATTGTCTCGCCATGCCCATGGTGTTACCTGCCGATGACCTTTCGCGCAACGGCAGGCCATGGACCGGACGCTGACACTTCTGGGGATAGAGACGAGCTGCGACGACACCGCGGCCGCGGTCGTCCGTGCACCTGCACAAGGTGGACCCGAGATCCTGTCGAGCGAAGTCCTGGGGCAGACGGCGCTGCACGAAGCCTATGGCGGCGTGGTGCCCGAGATCGCCGCGCGCGCGCATGCCGAGCGGCTGGATGTGGTGGTCGAGACGGCCCTCGCCCGCGCCGGGGTCGGGCTGGGCGCAATCGACGCGATCGCGGTGACGGCAGGGCCGGGGTTGATCGGGGGCGTCCTGTCGGGGGTGATGCTGGCCCGCGGCCTTGCAGCGGCGCGCGGGCTGCCGCTGGTGGCGGTGAACCATCTGGCAGGACATGCCCTGACCCCGCGGCTGACCGACGGGATCGGCTTTCCCTACCTGATGCTGCTGGTCTCGGGCGGGCATTGCCAGTTCCTGCTGGTCATGGGTGCCGACAGTTTCCGGCGGCTGGGCGGCACGATCGACGACGCCCCGGGCGAGGCCTTCGACAAGACGGCCAAGCTTCTGGGCCTGCCGCAGCCGGGCGGCCCCTCGGTCGAGGCCGAGGCGGCGCTGGGCGATCCCGCGCGGTTCCGCTTCCCGAGGCCGCTCCTGGACCGCGAGGGCTGCGACATGTCCTTTTCGGGGCTGAAGACGGCGCTCTTGCGGGCGCGCGATGCGCTGGTGGCGGAGAAGGGCGGGATCACGGTGCAGGACCGCCGCGACCTTTGCGCCGGGTTCCAGCTGGCGGTGGCCGAGGTTCTGGCCGAGAAAACTGCGCGCGCGCTGGCCATGGTGGCGGGGGAGCATCCGACCACGCTTGCCGTTGCCGGGGGGGTGGCCGCAAACAAGACGATTCGGGCCATGCTAGAGACCGTGTCGGAGCAGGCCGGGCTGCCCTTCCTCGCGCCGCCCCTGCGGCTGTGCACGGACAACGCGGCGATGATCGCCTGGGCGGGGATCGAACGGATGCGCGCCGGTCTGGAGAACCCGCCCGATTTCGTCGCGCGGCCGCGCTGGCCGCTGGACCAGACGGCGCCGGCCTTGCTCGGCTCTGGCAAGAAGGGGGCCAAGGCATGATCGGCGTGCTTGGCGCGGGGGCCTTCGGGACGGCGCTGGCGGTGGCGCTGGGCCGGGCCGGTCGGGAGGTGCGGCTCTGGGCGCGGGATGCCGCGCAGGTGGACGACATGCGCCGGACACGGCGCAACGACCGGGCGCTGCCGGGTGTCGATCTGCCGGACGCCGTCTCGGTTCATGCGGAGATCGGCGAGACGACAGGCGGCGAGGCGCTGCTTCTGGCCGTGCCGATGCAGGCTCTGGGGTCGCTCTTGTCCAGCCATCCTGAGATCGGCGAGGCGCAACCGCTGGTCGCCTGCTGCAAGGGCGTGGATCTGACCAGCCTGCGCGGCCCGGTGGCGCTGATCCGGGACCGGCGGCCGGGGGCCGTCGCAGCGATCCTGACCGGACCGAGCTTTGCCGCCGACATCGCCCGGGGCCTGCCGACCGCCCTGACGCTGGCCGCGACCGACCGGGGCGCGGCGTTGCAGGATCTGCTGTCCACCCCGACGCTGCGGCTCTACCGGACGGACGACATCGTCGGGGCCGAACTGGGCGGGGCACTGAAGAACGTGATCGCCATCGCCGCCGGGGTGGTGATCGGTGCGGGTCTGGGCGACAGCGCCCGGGCCGCGCTGATGACGCGGGGCTATGCCGAGATGCTGCGGTTGTCGGCTGCTTTGGGGGCGCGGCCCGAGACGCTGGCCGGCCTGTCGGGTCTGGGCGATCTGGTCCTGACCTGCACCTCCACGCAATCGCGCAACTTCCGCTATGGCCAGGCGCTTGGCCGGGGCGAAGGCTTCGATCCCTGGGTCACGGTCGAGGGCATTGCCACCGCCCGCGCCGTGCTGCGGCTGGCCGAGGGCCGGGGCATCGACATGCCGGTGACGGCGATGGTCGATGCCCTTGCCTCGGGCCGGATCGCGCTGGATGATGCCGTCGCCCGGCTGATGAGCCGGCCGCTGAAACAGGAATGACCATGCGCTATGCCCTGATCTGTATCGACAAGCCGAACGCCCTGCAGACCCGGACCGAGAACCGTCAGGCGCATCTGGAGTATATACAGGCCACCGGCGCGGTCGAGCAGGCCGGCCCCTTCATCGACGCCGCCGGCCAGATGTGCGGCAGCCTCATCATCCTGTCGGTCGGGTCCAAGGCCGAGGCCGATGCCTGGGCGGCGGGCGATCCCTATGCCAAGGCGGGCCTGTTCCAGTCGGTGATGGTGCAGGAATGGAAGCGGGTGATCGGATGAACTACTGGCTGTTCAAGTCCGAACCCGATGTCTGGGGCTGGGAGCATCAGGTCGCCAAGGGCGAGGCCGGCGAGGAATGGCATGGCGTGCGCAACTATCAGGCGCGCAACAACATGCGGGCGATGAAGCTGGGCGACCGGGGCTTCTTCTACCACTCCAACATCGGGAAGGAGATCGTCGGGATCGTCGAGGTCTGCCGCGAAAGCGCCCCGGACAGCACCACCGACGACCCGCGCTGGGACTGCGTCTGGATCAAGGCGGTCAAGCCCTTGCAGCGCCCGATCAGCCTTGAAGAATGCAAGGTCACGCCGGGGCTGGAACAGATGGTGCTGGTCAACAACACCCGCCTGTCGGTACAGCCCGTGCGCCCCGAGGAATGGCAGATCATCTGCCGGCTGGGCGGCGTCGAACCCTGACCCATGGCCGGGCAGCCCCGGCCTGTCATGAAAACTTCACTCGACAGCGCGCGATGTTTCCGGATTTCTGGAAACATGGAACAGAATCGCGCCGTCCATGCCTTTGCGACGCTTGGCCATCCCGGCCGACTGGTCGTGTTCCGGCTGCTGATGCGCTTTGCCCCGCGCGGCGTGCGTCCTACCGAGATCGCCGAGGCGCTGGGCCTGAAACAGAACACCCTGTCGCACCATCTGGCTGATCTGACCTCGGCGGGGCTTGTCCATGTCACCCGCGACGGCCGGTCGCTGTTCTACGCCGCCGACCTTGACGCGACCGAGGCGCTGATCGGCTACCTCGCGCTGGATGTCGGCCGCGCCCGCCCCGAACTCATCGCCCCCCTTTTCCCCGCGCAGAAGGATCCTGCCATGCGTGACACCGATTTCGACGTGCTATTCATCTGCTCGGGCAACTCGGCCCGGTCGATCTTCGCCGAGGCGCTCTTGCGCGACCTGGGCAAGGGCAGGTTCCAGGCCTTCTCGGCCGGCTACAGGCCCGGCACCGAGCTGAACCCCTTCGCCATCGAGATCCTCAAGCGCAACGGCCATGACATCTCGGGCCTGCGGTCCAAGCATATCTCGGAGTTCCAGAAACCCGGTTCCATCGTGATGGATTTCGTCTTCACCGTCTGCGACACGGCGGCGGCCGAGGAATGTCCGCCCTGGCCGGGCCAGCCGATCACCGGCCACTGGGGCCTGCCCGACCCGGTGAAGGCGACCGGGACCGATGCGGAAAAGGCACTGGTCTTCGCCCAGACCTATGCCGCCCTGCGCCGCCGGATCGCGGCCTTCGTCGAACTGCCGTTCGAAAGCCTCAGCCGCCTGTCCTTGCAGGCCCGCGTGGATGCCATCGGTGCCGATACCGAAGCGAAGGCCTGAAAGATGCCCCGAATTGCGCTCAACGGCCTTGGCCGGATCGGAAAACTTGCCCTCCGCGACCTGATCGATACCGGCGCGGGCGGAGAGATCGTGCTGCTGAACGATCCGGTCGGCGATGCCGAACAGCACGCGCTGCTGATGGAGTTCGACTCTGTCCACGGACGCTGGCGCACCCCGGTTTCGGCCGGGGAAGGCGCGCTGTTGCTCAATGGCCGATCCATCCGCCTGACGCATGAGAAGACCATCGAGGCCCTGCCGCTGGCCGAGCTTGGCGTCGATCTGGTGATCGACTGCACCGGGGTCTTCAAGACGGGCGCAAAGGTCGCGCCCTATTACGCCGCCGGGGTGAAGAAGGTCGTCGTCTCTGCCCCGGTCAAGGACGGCGGCGCCTTGAACCTGGTCTATGGGGTGAACCACCACCTCTACGACGGGTCGCAGGCGCTGGTGACGGCGGCCTCCTGCACGACGAACTGCCTCGCGCCGGTGGTCAAGGTGATCCATGAAAGCCTTGGCATCCGGCACGGCTCGATCACCACGATCCATGACGTGACCAACACCCAGACCATCGTGGACCGCCCCGCCAAGGACATGCGCCGGGCGCGTTCGGCGCTGATGAACCTGATCCCTACCACCACGGGCAGCGCCACCGCGATCACGCTGATCTACCCGGAACTCAAGGGGCGCCTGAACGGCCATGCCGTGCGGGTGCCGCTCTTGAACGCCTCGCTGACCGATTGCGTGTTCGAGGTCGAACGGCCCACCACGGCGGAAGAGGTCAACGCCCTCTTCGCCGCCGCTGCCGAAGGCCCGCTGAAGGGGATCCTCGGCTACGAGACGCGCTCCCTCGTGTCCTGCGATTTCACCAACGACCCGCGGTCCTCGATCGTCGATGGCCCTTCGACCATGGTCACGGGCGGCACCCAGGTGAAAATCTATGCCTGGTACGACAACGAATGGGGCTATGCCTGCCGGCTGGCCGACATCGCGCGGATGGTCGCAGCCAGCCTCTGACCCTTTCATC